>CASEBV010000007.1 GCA_949286415.1 uncultured Bacteroidales bacterium | reverse complement strand
GGAGATCGGGTGATATTCCAGAGAAATTTTGTACCTTAGCCATGCAGATTAATTTTTGCGATACCTCCAAATTTGGCTTTTCTAGGGCAATTGGAGGTATTCTTTTTATCTTTAGCTAAGATACAAATTTTATATTACATTGACAATCAATTCATTATAAAGTTTTATTCTTTTTACGACAGTCCCTATATTATCTCGTGATAAAATTCCCATTTTATCTCATCATCGGAATCGTTTCCGACAATGTGTTTCATTATTTCTTTCTTGTCCATATTATTTTGTTTATTTACTTACACTTACCTCGTTTGCTCTTTATGATTCTACCATTGTTTTGCTCTACAATATTCACGATCTTTTTAAATTTCCGTTTTGAAATGCAGAAATCTACACTATCGTCATATACAAATACTTTTAACGGAAAATATTTCGGCAATTTTACATTAATCGGTTCTATAATGGCAGTGCATTTTAATTTTTCCAATTTACTGCATTTGGACAAATCCAGTTCGAACAATTGCTCAGAGTCACTGCATGCAAAACAAAAATTAATGGAAAGTTCCTTCAATTCCAAGCTGTTTGACAAGTTCGCAATTCCACTAACATCACCCTGCAGGTTGACTTTTGTTATTCCCGGATTGGTCCTAAGGTCAAAATGCGTCATTGATGTAAACAATGATGCAAAATATCGTAAAGACTGGCACTTGCTGATGTCAATGTCCGTGACATTCATATAGGCAAATTGGGTTCCTATACTGATACCGGCAATATTGTCCTCATTGGAAGAAATAGTGATGACGAATGTCTTTCCGGTTTCTATACATTCTTCCGGGTATGTATGTCTTATATGCTGTTCTTCCCCTTCGGCATGGTGTGTCGTAGTAGTGCCGTCACCCCAGTTGACTATGCAGAAGCCACCATTGAGCATCAGCCGGAAGCAGGCGATGTTTCCGTATTCAGGATGTGAATCCGCCTGTACTGTCATTCTTATCTTTCCCATGATTTTCAGACATTTTTTGCAAATAAAAAGCGGAGATATGCCAAAGCGAGGCATAGTGTATCATTTCTAAAATTCATATCAAAATTTCAGTAAAAGCTGCGTCAAGCTAATGACACTTTTTGAAAAGTGAAAAATTAGATAAAAAACACTTTTTGAAAGGTGTTTTTGTTATATTTGCAACAGAATCAGAAACTTTCAACGGTTAACAAGACAAGTTGCATTATGGAGTACTCTGATATACAACCATTATTGAACGCCTATCACAGAAAACTCGTTGCTACAGACCTGCGGTTCAAGCGGTATCTTTATGACAAGATTAACTGGGATATGAGGCTTATAGGGATAAAAGGTGCACGCGGCGTCGGCAAGACGACTATGCTTATGCAGCATATCAAGGAAACATTCAGCAATGTAGACGATGCATTCTATGTCTCCCTTGACAACCTGTGGTTCAACAGCCACAATCTTGAAGAGCTTGTCGAATTCCTGTATTCCAGAGGTGTATGCAACATATATTTCGATGAAGTGCACAGATTCAAGGACTGGACTATGGCGCTCAAGAATTTCTATGACAATTATCCGGATCTGAACATCGTCTATACCGGTTCGGCTATGCTTGCGATTGACAATTCTGTAGCAGATTTGTCCAGAAGGCAGTCTCTCCATACCCTTAATGGACTTTCATTTAGGGAATATCTTGAATATGAAGGTATTATAACTGTGCCGCCAATTGAATTGGAAGAGCTGCTCACAAACCACACCGGATATGCAATGGAAATAACATCGAAGACAAAGATACTTAAGCACTTTAATGAGTATCTGCGACACGGTTTCTATCCATATTACAAGGAAGCCGGAGAGGACTATCTGATACGGATCGGGGAAGTTGCACGGCTGGTCATAGAAAGCGACATTCCTTCGGCAGAAGATATTACATACGCTACTACGCAGAAGATAAAGAAACTTCTGATGGTCATAGCCGAGAATGTGCCTTTTGAACCCAATATAAATAAGCTTGCCTCCCAACTCGAATCCACGCGTGACCAGACGCTGAAAATGCTGTATCTTTTGGATCGGGCTGCTCTGCTGCAGCTTCTGACGGACAAGATTAAGGATTACAAGCATCTGACCGGACCGAAAAAGATATATCTTGACAATGTCAACCTGATGTATGCCTTGTCTGGGAAAATTTCGGAAGGGACAGCACGCGAGACATTCTTTGCAAACCAGGTCAGAGCTGCAGCCAGTCTTATGCTGCCTAAACAGGGCGATTTCCTTGTAGACGGAAAATATACATTCGAAGTAGGAGGGAGTTCCAAGAATTTCAGTCAGATTGCCGGTCTTCCGGACAGCTATCTCGCCGTGGATGACATAGAAGTGGGGAGCAGGAACAGGATACCATTGTGGATGTTCGGGATGTTATACTGAAACAGCAGCATTTTCACTGCAGGTCATCAACTGGTTTTAAGTTCCAATGTCTCAGAAAGGTATTTGTGTGAATTTCTTTGAGAAATGAACAAATAAAAGGATACTGATTCCATGTTTTTTCTGGTTGAGCCATGTTTTGGCATAGCATGAGCCGACATTTGCAGAAAAGAAATTCATCAGCTATGGAATCATTGAAGAAAATCTATCCGAATGTGGTTGTGCCTCAGCACGGAAGAGGCTATTTCGGCATTGGGATCCATTGTCCGAAGGTGACCAAGAACATAGGGACATTATGGCGTACAGCGCATATCCTCGGTGCTGATTTCATGTTCATCATAGGAAAACGGTACGAGAATATGAGAACCGACACACGCAAGAGCTGGAGACATGTTCCGCTTCTATGGGAAACAGTCATTGAATTCCGGGAATTATGGATTTGGATATTGAAAAACTCAGGGAAGAAGTAAAAGGTATCGAAGCTGAGATAAAGTCTATGATCGGCCAGTCCGGAGGTGATGTCGATTATGTCGATATTCCGGAATGCGCAGACCGTGGGCGCCTGAAGGAGCTTCTGATGTCCAGGCGTCATAGTCTCGACATGCTTTTCAGACGGGATCCTGAAGGAGTGGAGCGTTTCCGGAAGGTCAATGCTTGCCTGAAAGATCTGTCAGACCGTCTTTATATGAAGGGTGCGAGGATTTACAGGCAGTACCTTACTTATGGTATGGACGAAGAGTTCGACGATGACTTTATGGTCGATGCTGATCTGAGGTTTGTGTACAATGGACCGGAATCGGTAGCTGTCTTGGGAGATGAAGAATACTATGGGTCGGATTTCAATTATATGCTGAATGTGATATATGATTATTGCAAGGACTTTCCTAATGCCGGCGCCTCATATTCAAAAAGTTTCAGAAAGAAAGACCGTCCGGAAATGACAGACAGTGAACTGGAGCTTGCCAACAGGTATGATGACAATGACTGGGGTGAAATAAAGATATGGATACCGGAACTCGAAGGCATCAAGATATGCAATGCAGTCAATGAAATCTGCGTATACGGCAACGGCTATTCAGTAGCTGACCTTTTGCGGATGAATTATTTCTGGTGCGAAGTGAAAGGCGTATACCAGCTCATCTCAGATCGGAACGGGGATCATACGAGGCTCTGTGATAAAGACTGAGCTTGTCAGATATAGTGAAAATTTAGAATAACAGAAAAATGAAATTAGCAGAAGCATTGAGTGTAAGGGCGGACCTGCAGAAGAAGGTCGCCCGGCTGGAGGAACGCCTCCAGGCAGTAGCAAAGGTGCAGGAAGGAGATGAACCGGAGGAAACCCCGGAAGATCTGTTTGCCGAACTGCAGCAGGCGATAGGGGAGCTTGAGAATCTTGTATTCAAAATCAATCTGACCAACCTGCACACTGTCAGGGACGGGGAGTCAATCACAAGGATGATTGCCAGGAAAGATGCCCTGACTTTAAATATCAATACTTTGCGCAATGTCCTCAAGACAGCGGCAGGTAGGGAAACCAGGTATAGCCATAACGAGATAAAGTACGTCAAGGTAATAGATACCGCAAGGCTGAGGAAGAAGATAGACACTTTATCGGCAGAGTTGCGGAAAGTCGAACTCAGGATACAGGAAATCAACTGGACAGTCGAGCTGGAAGAAACCGGCGATTGACATAATAATACAGGCATGTGCGTGCGGGGCGGTTGTTTCCGGCCCGTATGGCATACCTGAAAGGGAGTAGTATCACATACAGGGCGAGCATAATTCTGGTCGAAAATGGCAGAAAAACGATTCTTGCCGTTTCTCATACCGGGCAAAGGATATGGACACGAAGGAGCTACCGGCTGGAACCGGGAGCGTCGTGAGTCAAGAAGCATTTCCAGCATATTGCCGAGAGGCGATTCATAAATGCAAGACGCAAGGACAGAGATTCCATTTAAACTGCATTACCGGATGCTGACTGTAATGATACGAGGGCGGGAACGGGGAATTATTATACGATTTTTGTAATGCGTGTACAATGAAGACAATAGAGAACCACGACGTGAAGATATTCACCGACAACATTGAAGAGGCAGCAATGGAGCAGGATGCGTGATAGGCTTTACTGGTGACCTCGGAGACAAGGTCATCCCTAACATAGTGGGAGTGGACATCGGCTGCGGCATACTTGTGCAGCCGTTCAGGGCAAAGAAAGAATTGAAATTCCATTGGCTGAATGAATTTATAACGGAAAACATCCCGGTGGGAAGAAATGTCCGGGACAAGAATTTCGCCCAGCTGAAGCATCAGTATATGGAAGATTATTCCCGCTCGAAGTACCTTGTCAAGGAACTGGTGTGCTACCGTGAACTGAAAGACTCCAAACGGGTGATCAGCGGAATAGGCTCTCTCGGCGGAGGCAACCACTTCATTGAGGTGGACACTGATGCCGACGGGATGTCATACCTTGTTGTACACACAGGCAGCCGCAATCTCGGCAAGCAGGTGGCGGACATCTATCAGAAACTTGCCCTCAAGAACATGTCCGGCTGGGACAGGCTTCTTGAAGAGCAGAACAGGATGATAGCGGAATACAAGGCTGCGGGAAGGAAAGAGGAACTGCAGGATGCCATAAGGGAACTGCACAATTCATTCAGGATGCAGAAACCTTCCATTCCGCAGGACCTGTGCTGGCTTGAAGGTGTCCACAGGGACAACTATCTCCACGACATGCGCCTGTGCCAGGAATGGGCAGTCATCAACCGCAGGATGATTGTCGCCATGATAATGGAGCATTTGCGGAGTTACGACGCTGTCGGAGAGACCGGGGAGGCGTTTGAAAGCGTCCACAACTATATCAGTGATGACAATCTTATCCGCAAAGGGGCTATATCTGCGGAGAAGGGGCAGAAATGCATTATCCCTCTCAATATGCGTGACGGTTCGCTGATATGCTTGGGAAAAGGCAATCCCGACTGGAATTGCTCTGCCCCGCACGGTGCCGGACGAATCATGAGCCGCTCAGAGGCATTCAGGCAACTGTCCATGGAGGATTTCCGCACTTCAATGTCAGGAATCTACAGCGAGACCGTGACCGGATCCACAATAGATGAGTCTCCGATGGTTTACAAGCCGAAAGAGGAAATTATGGCAAACATCACCGATACCGTCGATGTCGTCAATGTCATCAGTCCTGTATTCAATTTCAAGGCTGCAGAGTAAATTTCCATAAAAATATCTGATGTGTCAAGTTTTGGCATAACTTTATTCCATATTTGCGGAAACAAAACTACAATGCTATGGCAAAAGACTTGTTTAACAGGTATATCTGGCTGGTGGATACCATATATCGGGCCGATGGGATTACATTTGAGGAAATCAATGAGAAATGGACACGCAACAGCATGAGCGGAGGCGAGGATCTGCCGCTCAAGACTTTCCATAATCACAGGAAAGCGATAGAGGACATATTCGACATCAACATAGTATGTGACAAGAAGAACGGCTACCGGTACTATATTGAAAATGCCGATGACATGAAAAGGGGAGGGGTGAGGACATGGCTTCTCAATACCTTTGCAGTAAACAATCTGATCAATGAGAGCCACCATCTGAAACGCCGCATCATGTTTGAGCAGATTCCGTCAGGACAGAAATATCTGACACCGATAATTGAAGCGATGCGTGATGGCCGGTCCCTTGAAATGACATACAAGAGCTTCTGGAGGCAGAGCCGGTATGATACGGAAGTGGAACCTTATTTCATCAAGGTCTTCAAGCAGAGATGGTACATGATAGCAAGGGATGTGAACAGGGATGTCATGAGGATATATGCGCTTGACAGGATCCAGGGGCTTTCGCAGACAGAAAATGCCTGCGAAGTTCCGGCGGATTTCAGCCCGGATGCATATTTCTACAATGCGTTCGGCGTGATAGTGGAAGATGCCTGCCCGCCGGAAATCATTGAGCTGAAGGTGTATGGCACGCAGCGGGAGTATTTCAGGACTCTGCCTCTCCATCATTCCCAGGAGGAGATTGACCACGGCGAAGACTATTCCGTATTCCGCTATTATCTGGCTCCGACATATGACTTTATCCAGGAAATCCTTTCACACGGCTATAATGTGGAGGTCAAGTCCCCGGCACATCTCAGGGAACAGATAAGGCGGCATGCTGAGGTCATCCTGTCAAGAGGGTAGAGCATCATTCAGACAAGAGTGTAAAAATTCCTCCTGCACATTGACAATAGTCCGTTCCTGCGCAAACTCTACTTTTTTAAGGAATAAAATTTCATTTTGGTGTCAAAAGTACATATATTTGCACTGCGGCCGCGCAATGCTTAACTATGATTTTGGCCGTAAAACTTTTCGGGAGGGGCTGACCGCAACAGGTTGGCCTCGTTTTATAAAAATTTGTAGAGATGAGACTTCCTGCAGAATGGGAAAGGCAGAGCGGAGTACAGCTGACATGGCCGCACAGGGATACCGAATGGTATCAGATAGACAGGGTGCTTGAATGTTATGTCGACATAGCCCGCAACATACTGGATTTTGAGCCGCTGATGATAGTGGCAAGGGACATCGATGAGGCGAAGAAGGACATCGCTGAAGTCTGCGCGAGGACAGGAATGTCGCTTGACACGGACAGGATATTGTTTTATGAGGCTCCGCTCAATGACACCTGGGCGCGGGACCACGGCGGCATCTCCGTACATGGGGATAACGGGGAAAAGTATATCTATGACTTTGTGTTCAACGGGTGGGGACTGAAATTCGCCTCTGACCTTGACAATCAGCTGACCCGGACAATATTCAGCCAGGGGGCATTCAACGATGATGTCTCGGGTGTGGACATGCGCCCCTATGTCCTTGAGGGCGGGAGCATCGATACGGACGGATGCGGCACGATGCTCACCACATCTTCATGCCTGTGCTCGGTCAACAGAAACGAATATCTGGACCGGGAAGAAATAGAGGAGGAACTGGAGGGGGCTTTCGGCCTGTCCCGCATACTGTGGCTGGACCACGGCGGAATCATCGGGGACGATACTGACAGCCATGTGGATATCCTTGCCCGTTTCTGCTCACCGGACACGATAGCATATACTAAGTGCGAAGACCCGGACGATGACAATTTCGCGGAGCTCGACGCCATGGAGAAGCAGCTGGAGACATTCAGGACTGCCGACGGGGAGCCTTACAGGCTTGTCCCGCTTCCGCTTCCCGACCCGCTCTGGCTGGATGACTACAGGCTTCCTGCTTCATATGCCAATTTCCTAATAGTCAACGGAGGGGTTCTTGTCCCGGGCGCGGCTTCGCCAAAGGATGAAGTGGCCCGGAAGAGGCTGCAGGAAGTGTTCCCGGACATGGAGGTCAGGGTGATAGACTGCCGCGCCCTTCTGTCGGGCCACGGCTCTCTGCATTGCGTGACAATGCAGTTCCCGGAAGGGTATCTCAGACTTGACTGACAGAGACTTTGCCGGAAGACTCGGGCATAAGCCGGGGAAACGGCCGAAAATATTATTATAAACTTGAATAACAAGGAAACGGAAAATGAATATACTTAAGGTCGGAATGGTGCAGCAGTCATGCGGGACAGACATTGCTGCCAATATTGAAAAGCTCAAGGGCAATATCAGAAAGTGTGCATCGGAGGGCGCTCAGCTCGTCGTGCTGCAGGAACTTCACAATTCCGTGTATTTCTGCCAGACTGAGAATGCGGCACTCTGTGATCTCGCGGAACCGATACCGGGACCGTCCACAGAGACATTCGGGGCATTGGCGAAAGAGCTCGGCATAGTGCTCGTGCTTTCTCTCTTTGAGCGCCGTACCGCCGGCATCTATCACAATACGGCTGTCGTAATCGAAAAGGACGGCACGATTGCCGGCAAATACCGCAAAATGCACATTCCGGACGACCCGTGCTATTACGAGAAATTCTATTTCACTCCGGGCGACCTGGGCTTCAGGCCGATAGAGACTTCCGTCGGGACTCTCGGAGTCCTTGTGTGCTGGGACCAGTGGTATCCTGAGGCGGCGAGACTGATGGCCTTGAACGGGGCACAGCTTCTCATCTATCCTACTGCCATAGGCGGCGTCGGTACCGATCCTGCCGAGGAGCAGAAGGTCCAGTGCGATGCGTGGAAGCTTGTCCAGAGAGGCCATTCCGTGGCCAACGGACTGCCTGTCATCACGGTCAACCGCACGGGGCACGAGGATGACCCGTCCGGAAATACCGTCGGACTCGATTTCTGGGGCAACTCGTTCGCCACTGGCCCTCAGGGCGAGATTCTCGCCCAGTTCGGCAAAGAGGAAGAAGGAGTGAAGGTCGTTGACATAGACCTGGACAGGACTGAGTATGTGCGCAGAGGCTGGCCATTTTTCAGGGACCGCAGGATTGATGCCTATGAGGATATTCTGAAGAGATTCGGGCGCTGAAAGACATTGCGGAAATTGACGATTAAACCAATAGGGACCATGACAAAAATAGGGACAACATTCACTAAGTACGGCAAGAAGGCCCTGCTGTGCGGCTCGGGTGAGCTCGGAAAGGAAGTGGCCATCGAACTCCAGCGCTTTGGGGTTCAGGTGGTGGCTGTAGACAAATATGAGAATGCTCCTGCAATGCATGTGGCGCATTCTCACCATGTAATATCAATGCTTGACGGGGCTGCCCTGAAAGAAATCATAGAAGAGGAGAAGCCCGACTATATTATACCTGAGATAGAGGCGATTGCCACCGACAAGCTCGTCGAGCTGGAGAGCGAAGGCTTCAATGTCATCCCTACGGCCAAGGCCGCAAGAATCACGATGAACAGGGAGGGAATCCGCCGTCTTGCGGCAGAGACTCTCGGACTTCCTACTTCACGGTACCGCTTCGCTTCCACAAGGGAAGAGTTCGATGCAGCCGTGGAAGAAATAGGTTTTCCGTGCGTCGTAAAGCCTGTCATGAGTTCCTCGGGCCACGGACAGAGCACCCTCAGGTCGGAGGCCGATGTCGACAGGGCATGGCATGTCTCACAGGAAGGAGGCCGTGCAGGCAGCGGAAAAGTGATAGTAGAGGGCTTTGTCGACTTTGACTATGAAATCACTCTCCTGACTGTCCGCCACTGTGCCGGGACTACATTCCTCAAACCGATAGGCCATCATCAGGTGGACGGCGACTACAGGGAGTCGTGGCAGCCGCAGGCAATGTCCCCGGAGGCATTGGCCAAGGCCGAGCATATCGCAGGGGAAATAACCGCGGCCCTCGGAGGATACGGCATCTTCGGCGTGGAGCTTTTTGTCAAGGGCGACGAGGTGATTTTCAGCGAAGTGTCTCCGCGGCCTCATGATACCGGGATGGTGACGATGATTTCCCAGGACATGTCCGAGTTCGCCCTGCATGCAAGGGCAATCCTCGGTCTCCCTGTGCCGGAAGTCAGATTCTTCGGTCCTTCCGCATCAAAAGCCGTTGTTGTCGAGGGCAACACCAGGGAATACGAATTCCAGAACCTCGAGAAGGTGCTTGAAGAGCCGGGAGTGCAGATGAGGATATTCGGCAAGCCGGAAATTGCCGGGCATCGCCGTCTCGGAGTCCTGCTTGCGACCGCAGACTCTGTCGAGGAGGCCCTCGCCAAAGTCGGGCGTGCGTATGCAAAACTCTCGGTGAAGGTATATTGACATGACCGGGCTCCTTCTGCCGTAGGAGCCATAAAGAGAGCATTATGGCGGACAACAAGTCTACAGGAGGTTTTTGGCATTCATTGTTCTCAAAGGGACCGTCTCTTTGCGACCTTCCTTTTGAGACAGACATGCATTCTCATGTGCTTCCGGGAGTTGATGACGGCTTCCGGACATCAGAACATTCCCGCAAGGCAGTCGCGCTGCTTGCATCCGTCGGTGTCCGCAACATGATTCTCACTCCGCACATCTATCCGGAACTGTATCCGGAGAATAATCATGATTTCATCACTGCCCGCTTCAGGGAAGAGGAGCCGGGGCTGCAGGATGCTTCCGGGCTGATTGATTTCAAGATAGCCGGAGAGCACATGGTCTACGAAGGATTTGAGGACACTTTCTCTGCGCCGATGCTGCTGTTGCCGGGAAGGCATATCCTGATAGAAATGTCATATGCCTACGAGTCCGCCAACATAGACGAGGCCATTTTCAAGTTGGTGTGCATGGACTTTCATCCCGTGCTGGCACACCCCGAGCGCTATATCTTCTATCCGTCCGATTTGAAAAGAATCCGAAATCTCATTGACAAGGGCTGCGAGCTCCAGCTGAACCTGCTTTCCCTCGGCGGATACTACGGCAAGGGCGCCCTCGTCAAGGCCGAGGCCATATTGGAAAAAGGCCTGTACTCGTATGTCGGTACAGACCTTCATTCCCTTGCCCAGATTGATATGCTGCGGAGCCTGAGATTCAAGAAGAAACATGCTGCGGAGCTCGAACGCATCATGCTCGGCACCACAGCACTGTTCAATTCTACTCGCTGACAATCCTTACTGTCGCCTTCTTCAGCCCGCGGGAAGTCGCTTCAAGTATGATTTCGCCGGGCTCTTCAGTCGAGGACACGATGGCTGTCATCATTCCGGAGAATACCTTCATCTGAGGCTTCTGGAACGGTTCAAGAGAGGTCGGGTTGCCGTTGGCCCCTGCCCTGTACCAGCCTTTGCCCTTGACCTTGAAGCTGATTTCGTTGTCGGCAAGAGGGCAGAGGTTGCCGTCCTTGTCAGTCACGCGGACAGTGACGAACGAGAGGTCCTTGCCGTCTGCCCTGATGACATTCCTGTCAGCCTCGAGCTCGATTCTGTATGGCTTGCCGGCAGTGTGGATTTCTTTCTCTGCCGCAGGATTGCCGTCCTTGTCATAGGCGACTACGCGCACTGTCCCCGGCTCATAGACCGTCTCCATCCACATCAGGCGGTAGCGGGTCTGCCTCTTGAGATTGGCCATTGAGACTGAATCCGCGCTGTTGAACACGGTCACGGTGGTGTCCTTGGTGCGGATGCCCTGGCTCTTGCCGTTTATGAATACTTCGGCTGAAGGGTAGCTGGTGTAGACAAAAATCGGGGTCACTTCTCCTTCGCGCCCTTCCCAGTTCCAGTGCGGAAGGATATGCAGGGTCTCGGCATCCTTGTTCCAGTGGCTTCTGTAGAGCCAGTACCTGTCCTTTGGAATGCCTGCAAGGTCGATGATGCCGAAGAGGGACGAGTGGCTCGGCCAGTCCGAATAATACGGGGTCGGTTCCCCGAGGTAGTCGAAGCCGGTCCAGACGAATTCCCCTATGCAGTACGGAAGGTCGTCATGCTGGATGAAGTCGTCTTCAGGAAGATTGGACCAGCCGCAGTGCTCGACATCGTATGAAGATGCCATGTGGTCCGGATATTTGTACATGGAGCGGCGTACGACAGGGAACTTGTAGATGCCCCTTGCGCTCAAGGTGGAGGCTGTCTCGCTGCCGAGAATTATTCTCTGGGGCAGCTTGGCATAGTTCTCCTGATATTTGTGCGGCCTGTAGTTGAATCCCGGGACATCCATCACGGCGGCCATGTTGTTGTTTACCACGGCATCCGGTGCATCCATGCCCTGTGTGACAGGCCTGGTCGGGTCTTCCCTGTGGCAGATGTCCTGGAGCATCAGCGAGAGCTTGGGGCCGCTGTCCCCGTTCCACTGGTCAGGCACCTCATTGCCGATGCACCACATGACTATGCTCGGGTTGTTGCGGAAATGGCGCAGGAGGTTGACAAGGTCTTTTTCCACCCATTCGTCGAACACCTTGTGGTATCCGTTCTGGACTTTTGCCGTAGCCCATTCGTCGAAAGATTCGGCCATGAGCATCATTCCCATTTCATCGCATGCTTTTACCAGTTCCGGAGCCGGCATATTGTGGGATGTCCTTATGGCGTTGCATCCCATGTCCTTGAGGATGCGTATCTGTCTTCTGATGCCGGCTTCGTTGGCGATGCCTCCCAAAGGACCGAGGTCATGGTGGTTGCAGACTCCGCGGAAGATTACCTTCTCCCCGTTGAGGAAGAAGCCCTTGCCGTGGATTATCTCCGCAGTTCGTACTCCGAAGACAGTTGAATATTCGTCTTTAAGGGTCTCTCCTTCATAGATTCTGGACACGGATGTATACAGATAAGGAGTCTCGGGGGTCCACAGATTCGGGTCGGACACCGTGAAATGCTGTCTGAATACTCCTCCGTCGAATTCTGTCCCGCTGCAGGAAGACTCGGCCACAGTCCTGCCTTCCATGTCTTTTATTTCAGTCACTATCCTGTAGTCTCCGAATGACTTGCCTTCAGGGACTTCAAGTGCGGTCCTCTGTGACACCTTGGCGAAGTTTTCCCCGATTTCCTCGGTAATCACCTGGGTCCCCCAGACAGGCACATGTGCGTCCCGGGTGAATATGAGGTGTACATTCCTGTACAGTCCGGCGCCCGGATACCACCTTGAACTCTCTGTCTCGTTCTCCAGTCTGACGGCCAGGGTGTTTTTCCCGGGCTTCACATAAGGGGTCGCGTCAAAATGGAATGAATTGTAGCCGTATGGCCAGAAGCAGGCTTCTTTCCCGTTGACATATACCCTGGCATGGCTCATCGCCCCGTCGAAAAGGAGGGTGCATCTGAGGCCTCCGTCCATCTCCGGTACATCAAAGTATGTCCTGTACCATCCGGCTCCGGTGAACGGGAGTCCTCCCGTGCGGCCGGCGTGCTCCATCGGGTCGGTCTGCCCGTCCTGGAGAATCGCAGTATGCTGCTTGTCGTTATGGACGCTGAAAGGTCCGTAGATGGCCCAGTCGTGCGGGACAGTCACATCCTGCCACAGGGCATCGTCATAGGCACATGCGGAGAATTCCGGGGCATCTTCCCTCGTGAATTTCCATCCTTTTTCCAGCAGGGTTTCGGTTCTGGTCTGTGCCGCAGTCCCGCAAGGCATCATCCCTGATGCCAGTCCTGCCGTCAGCAGGGAAAGGAATAGATAGATGTGTTTCATCAATTGTGGTTTTATTTATTATTTGAAATTGGAGAGTCTCAGGAGTTCGTGGTCTGCCTTTATCTTGTCGATGATGGAGCAGACGACCTTGTATGTTCTGCTGTCCTTGGTGTAGCAGGCGGGAGTGATGAAGTTCACCCGCTTCTGTTTCAGCAGTTTCTTGGCGGTCTCGTGCTTGCCCGGGGTCAGGGGATTGTACACGGCGATGGAATGTCCCCCGAACATCTTGACAATCTTCATGCACGGGACATCTGTCTCTCCGTCACCGAAATAGATCATGTGGGGGAAAGGTATCCTCTTGTTTTCCTCAAGCTGGCTTTCATTGACCAGCTTGTTGTCCCTGATGCTGAGGATGCCCTTGTTGATTTTGAAAATGAACTGGGTCTTGGCCGTATAGTCGACGGCAACACCGGGCCATACCGCATTCCCGTCCTCATCGTAGAGAAATGAACACGCGAATATCCTCTTGAACTCGTCTGCGATGGGGGAGCCCTCGATCATTTCTGCAAGACCGGAAGAATTGATGTAGTGCTCGATGATGACTCCGTGCCGGCGGCCGTATCCGTTGATGAGCCCGAACCATTCCCTGACTCCTTCAAAGAGTTCGATGCTCTTGCCGAAGCTCCTGAATTTCTCCCTCTGGAGGCTTATGCCTGCTTTCCTGGCCTCGTCGAACATCAGCTTCATATAGCTGAGAATGTTGCTCGCGTCCTGCCCGATGGCAATCTCGTCGCTCATTTCCCAGAATTCCGCCGGGCTTTTCCCGATGGCCTGGATAAATCCGAACTCCTGCATGTTGCCTGGAGAAAGTGTCCCGTCAAAGTCATAGATGAGGGCTACTATCGGTGTCTTTTTCATTTCAGTCCTGATTCACAATCTCCAAAGATAAGAAAATTTTCTTTTATTCGTTTTTCAAGGCCTCCGCCGGGTCCGTATTCATCAGCCTGACTGTCTGCCAGCTTATGGCAGCGACGGCAACCGCCATGAGGACAAGGGTCGCGGCAATGTATGTCCAGAGAGAATTGTCTATGCGGTACGGATAGCCTTCAAGCCATTTCCCGGCGATGAGGAAGCTGCACGGTATGCCTATGACGGCTGCGATGCATACCGCAGACAGGAAGCCTCCGGCCATGCCGGCGAAGATTCTGCTACGGCTGCACCCCATCACTTTCCTGACGGCCGTCTGTCTTGCATGGCTGCGGGTGTAATATGTGCTCATGGCTGTCATCGCCAGCACTGACAGCAGGAGAATCAGCCCTGTGAAGACACTTATGAGGCGCAGATTCTGGTCTTCGGTATGGTACAGGTTCCTGTTCATCTCATTATAGGTCTGCACATGGATTTCATCTTCGGAAAATCCGTGCGAAGCATAGAAGTCCTGAATCTGCTTCCTGGCCTCGTCTTCATCTCCGTTGACCTTTACTGCAAGCTGGCGCAGCACCCTGAAATCATTCTCCGATTCCATGTCCATTATCCAGCAGCACAGCAGAAACTCGTTGGTGCTGCTTGCGGTGCCTTTGGTGAAATCCTCTATGATCCCGCAGACCGGAATCATGCCGTTGTCAAGTTCCAGGGCGGTGCAGTCATAGTCAAGGCCGAGCGAACGCATCGCGCTTTCCGTCATCCACATTGACGGGCTTGCGGGTTCGGCATTCTGTCTGAGCACTTTCAGCCCGATGACTTCAAATGCCTCCTGAGTGCCGTAAAACATGTCGAAATGCAGTTCTTCTCCATTCCTTTTCAGACTTACTCCCACATGTGATGCTCCCATCGGGTCAAACTGCAGCCATCCGGCCTTCTCCACGCAGGCGAGAGTGCGCAGTTCATCCAAATGGTAGTCGGAAGCCTGTCCGGCCCCGGCCACAGAGATGATCCCGTCTTTGTCATAGCCCATGGGCTTGCTGACCATGTGTCTGATCTGCAGGAACATCACTGCAGCAAGGGAAAGCGTCACCACAGCCACGCTGTTCTGGACCACGATGAATATCCGGCCGAGGGTCATCTTTCCTGTCCCGCCGGTTGCTCCCTTGACAACATCTATCGGCTTGTATTTCGAGACTATTGCCGCAGGTATTGCGCCTGAGCACAGGGCCATCACTGCCACAAGCAGAATGTAGAAGACAATCTCTGCGGCCCCGATGCCAGAAAACGGCATGACTTCCTTGCCGATGAGCCTGCTCATGGCCGGTGTAAAAAGTTCTGCAAAGACCAGGGCAAGGGCAAATGCCGCGGCTGTGAGTATGGCGGCTTCATAAAGGTATCTCGCGATTATTCCGCTTTTCTGCGAACCGAGCAGCCTGCGTGTGGCCATTTCCTTGGCCCGGAATCCTGTCTGTGCCACTGTCAGTGAAATGTAGTTGAGCAGGGCGAATACCAGAAGCAGCACGCCTGCGGCAATGAAGAGCCTTATGAAGTCTTTCTTTACCACTCCTTCAAAGGGGGCGGACTCGTCTAATATCCCGAAATGGATGTCCTTGAATGGAGATAGCCGGTACTCATGGACCACATCATACAGATAGATATAGTCATTTTCCTTGACAACTTCCTCTATCCTGCTTTCCAGGGAGGCGATGTCAGTGCCGGGAGCCACCTCATAGAAATTGACTGCGATTCCGCTGCCGTTGCCGGTACCTTCAGGATACATTTTCTCAAAAAGGTCAAAACGGTAAATAATGTCCTGGGCGGGGAAGATGGTGTTGCAGAAATCCCCGTAGACGGCATTTATTGTCACCGGCTCTTCCTTACCGTTGAGCATCAGCAGGAAAGTCTGTCCGCACGGGTCCTTCTCCTTGAAATACTTCCGGGCAAAACTTTCCGACACGGCTACCGAGTTCATGGCGGAAAGCGCACTTTCCGGAGTACCTGAGACAAGGGGGAAGGTGAACATCCCGAAGAAATTCCCGTCCGCAATCAGCGCATTCTGCCTGAACTCCTCGTCCCCGACCCTTGCATAGCAGGAAAGCCCTCCGAAAATGCTTGTGCTTGTCATCCTGCAGATGGACTCGATTTCCGGAAATTTCCCCTCCACCTGTTCCTTTATTGTCGCGCTTCCGATGAAAAGCCTCTCGGAATGACCGGCATAGATGTATTCTGTGCCTTCAAGCTCTTTGTCGTACGACAGTTCACCGATGACAAATGATGCGATGAATATCACGAATGCCATCGCCACAGCCATGCCCAGCACTTCTATTGCCGTGTACAGCCTGTTCCTCCACAGAAATCTCAGAAAACTTTTCATCATTCGGCCCTCAATGAATCCACAGGATTGTCATTTGCAGTCTTCCATGTCTGCAGGGAGACTGTCAGAAGTGTCACTGCAAGGACTGCGGCCAGGGATGCGGCGAATATCCACACCGGTACAGGGGCCTGGTATGCAAATCCTTTCACCCATGTCTTCATTATCAGCACTGACACAGGCACCGATACGGCGAAGCAGATGCAGGTCATGATCAGGTAGTATCTGTTCAGCATGTGCAATATGCTCCGGACGGAAGCCCCGTGTACCTTTCTCAGTGCAATCTCCTTGCGGCGGAACTGTGTCTTGAAGCTTATCATGCCGAAGATTCCGATGAGCGATATGAGGAGTGACAGGGCAGCGGTGGCGGCGATGAGGCTGTTCAGTTTCTCTTCTTTCTGATACATGCTGCCGATGGTGTCGTCAAGGAATTCCAGATAGATGTCGTCTCCGTTTATCGCAGGGTCGAATTCTTCTATGGCATCACGGATATACCGGAATGTCCCGGCGATGTCTGCCCCGTCTGTCTTGGCGTATACAACCTGCAGCGGCCACCATGGATTCGCCCCGAATACATACAGGGCGATAGGGTCGACTCCATATTGGAGCGGCATGAAATTGAAGTCACGGACTATGCCCACAATTTCGGCAGGCGCTTCGGCATGGCCGCTCAGCCTGTCCCCGATCTTCAGGAAAGGGTATTTGAGCATGGTCTGCTCGTTCATGATGAATGTCCCGTCGGGGTTGAGGTCATCGGAAGGCATGAAATTGCGCCCCTCCTTTATTGACATTCCGAAGAAGTCGATGAAGTTGACGGATACCGGAAGCACGTCCAGCTGGACCCTGTGCCCGTCAAACTCACGGCCCCATCCCATCTTTTCTGTCGAAACCAGCCAGTTGCCGGCAAATGTCACATCCTTTATGTGCGGATTTTCCATGAGCTTCTGCCTGAATGCCTATGACTTTTGTCCTATCCGCGACCCGCAGCCGAATTCTACCACAAGGTCACGGTTGAAGCCCATGTCCATGCTTTTCATGAATGAAGTCTGCACCTGGATGTAAAGGGCTGCCGCCATGAGCACGAAAGAAGCCGTGAACTGGAACCCCACAAGTATGCTCCTGAACATCTTTCCTTTGTCAGACAGGGAGAATGAGCCTTTCAGCACCAGTGCAGGCTGGAAAGATGTACTGTACATTGCAGGGAAAATCCCTGCGATGAGCGAGGTGCAGACCGCCGCAGCCGCCCCGAGCAGGATGACGGGGATGTTGTCCCCGACTTTCAGCGAGCCTGATATGTAATAGGTGAATGATGTGGTCGAAATCAGATGCAGCGCAAGGACACTCAGGGCAAATGCCGCGGCTGCGATGAAGAGTGCTTCCGCAAGCTGTCTCCTGATGAGGGCCGCCCTGCCGGAACCGAGGACTTTGCGGGTATTTATGTCCTTTATGGACATAGGTACTGCGGCGGTAGCCATATTGATGAAATTGATTATGGCTATGACAATGAGTATCAGTCCTATGGCGAATAAGGACCCGGTGGTTGTCCGGTTGCCCTTGCCCATGTTGTCTCCCGGGATGTCCCTGGAAAAGTATGCCTCATGAAGATTTGTGATGCGGACTCCGCTCTCGAGCATCTTCGCCATGTCGGAGTCAGGCCCGATTTCAAGTGCTTCCAGCATCTTGTCCCTGAGCATTTCAGCGACCTTCCCGGCATCGTCCGGATTGTGCAGCTTCATATAGCACTGGAATGACCATTCGTTCCAGAGAGTAAGGCAATCGTCTCCCATCTGGAGCAGGACACCGTTCTCCACGCTGCTGTTCCGGGGAAAATCCCTGTAGACGGCGACTATCCGGTACTCTGCACTGGAGTTATATCTGTTGACAATTGTTTTCCCGACAGGACTTTCGTCAGGCCATAGCAGTTCAGCGACAGATTCCGCAATAATCGCACTCATCGGCCGGGCAAATTCTGCCGGGTCCCCTTCGGTGAATTCAAACGGGAACACTTTCAGCATATCCGTATCAAGATCGCTGGACAACAGGTTGTATATCTGCTCTCTGTCGTCGGACTTATACCATTGTGCGGATGAATTTTTCCAATATCCGTATGCCCCAAGAGCCTCCACTTCGGGAATTTTCCCTTTGACGGATTCGATGAACGGCCGGCAGATGGTTATGTTGTAGACCCCCGGGCTTGACGGGTCATCGGTAAATTCAAATCTGAAAATCCGTTCGCTGTCCGGATAATTCCTGTCATATCTCCAGTCGTAGAGCACCTGGATCATGATGATCATGAACACTGTGAACGACACCGTAAGGCCGATGACATTCAGTATCGTGCCCAGCCATCTGTTCTTGCTGAAAAGCCGTTTCATTTTATAAAAGTCCGTTTTGTCCTGTTACAGTTCGTTGGCCACGTCGCTGACGATTCTTCCGTCGAAAAGGTCGATTGTCCTCTGCGCCACAGAGGCGTCCCTCTGCGAGTGGGTCACCATCACGATGGTCGTGCCTTCCCTGTTGAGTTCTGAGAGAAGGTCCATCACTTCCTTGCCGTTCTTTGAGTCAAGGTTTCCCGTTGGCTCGTCGGCCAGAATCAGCTTCGGCCCTGCGACAACTGCCCTCGCAATGGCCACCCTCTGCTGCTGTCCTCCTGAGAGCTGCTGGGGGAAATGCTGCGCCCTGTGGCTGATGTTCATCCTCTTGAGGATGGCAGTGACTTTCTGTTTCCTCTCCGATGCGCTGATGTTCAGATAACGCAGGGGAAGCTCGACGTTCTCATAGACATTCAGTTCGTCGATGAGGTTGAAGCTCTGGAACACGAATCCGATGTTACCCTTGCGGAATTTGGTCCGGTCCTTCTCCTTGAGGCCTGCCACCTCGTGTCCGAGAAGCTCGTAGCTTCCGCTTGTCGGATTGTCCAGAAGGCCGAGGATGTTCAGGAGCGTGGATTTTCCGCATCCCGAAGGTCCCATGATGGCGACGAATTCGCCGTCCTTGATTTCAAATGAAACATTGTTGAGTGCCGTAGTCTCGATTTCTTCAGTACGGAACACTTTGCAGAGGTCGGTAACTTTAATCATGGCTTTGTGTTTTTATTGTCTTGATATCATTTTTCTGTCTATTTTCTTCTTTTTCCCGTCATTTTCCTGTCTTCCTTTATTCTGTCTTCAGGGACTTGACGGGGTCTTCGCCTGCTATGCGGATCACATTGTATGAGGCAACCGCCAGACTGAGTGCCAGGACAACGAGAGCGCCTCCGGCAAACAGATACCAGCCGAGCGGAGCCTTTGCCGCGAACTGTTCAAGCCATCCCTCGCTGACAAAAAAGGCGGCCACGGCTCCGATGATTACCGACGGGAGCGCAATCCTGATGACATCGGCGTTCATGAGTCCGGCGATGTCGCGCATCATTGCCCCGTTGATTTTACGGATTGCCAGTTCCTTGCGCCTGCGGCTGACTTCATCGGAAGTGTAGCCGACAAGTCCGATGAATACTATCAGGAGTGTCACTATGCCTCCGACGGTCACGGCGTCCCTGAAATTTCTTGTCCCTGCATAGGCTGCCTGCATGTCGTTCCTGTAGGAATAGACATTCATCTCCTTGTCGGGGGCAATCCCGTCAATCACCTGTTCTACCTTGGCAATGGACTCAGGAGAAATCCTGCCGAACTTCACCAGCGCGAAGCCTGCTGTCGGGACAGGGCTGAATGCAATCACGGACGGCCTGTCGTCATGGTTCAGGGCGGAACCTATGCTGATGTCCTCATATACCCCGCAGATGGTCATCGGCCTGTTGTAAGAAGTGATGAACACTTCCTTCCCCACTATGTCGGGGTCCCATCCTGCTGTCCTTTCCATGAATTCGGTGAATCTCCTGCTGACCATCACCTCCTGTCCGGCAGCAGCATGCCTGTTGAATCCGTTGCCCTGCAGCACAGGGATTTCCATGAGGTCGAAATAATCTTCTCCTACAAAATACAGGTCGGCGCAGTTGAAGAGTTCCTTTGTGTCTCCAGGGAGCATGACATTGTCTCCGCTCGCCCCGTTCATCGGAAGTTCATCGGCGAATGTCACCCCCGTGACTTCCGGGAGTTTTTCTATTTCCTGGAGCATCAGGCTGCGCTGCTCTTCGTCTGCGACAGGAGAGAGGTCAAAATATGCCAGATTGTCGTATTCATATCCGGTGTCGGCATTTGTCACCAGCCGGTATTGTCCTGTGACGACCAGAAGGAGGATGGCCAGGAAGGCTGCCGATGCGAACTGTACGGACAGCAGGGCGAGCTTCCAGTGCTTTTTCGCTTCCCGGTAGGAGCGCAGTGCGGAGGATACGGGTATCCTGGCAAAGATATTCCCCGGGATAATACCTGCAGTCAGCGCCATGGCCGTGCATACTGCCAGAAGCATCAGGACCCTGCCTCCTGAGAGAAGTCCGGCAAGGGATGTTCCGGTCAGTTTTTCCACCGTGCCGCTGAACGCTGCCAGCAGAGCCCCTCCGACAAGCATCGCCAGTACCGTATGTACAAAGGCCTCGGTGACAAGCATTCCTCTTATTTCCCGCTGTCCGGCACCGTAGCATTTGCACACTGCCACTTCCTTGGACCTGCCGATTATGGAGGATACGGTGAGAAGGATATAGTTCATGACCCCTGTCAGAAGCAGGGCAACGGCGATGAGGCTGAGCATCAGTGTCATGTTCCTGGTCTGAGGGGCGGACGCGTGCCAGGAGTCCAGCCTCCTGAAAGTCAGTCCGAATTCTATTCCGCTCTCTTCCATCATCTGCGAGAAATTGTCCTGTATGTATCTGTCCGTCTGGGCCTGCACATCTGCAATGTCCGCCCCTTCCTTCAGTTTTATCAGGCTTGTATATCTGTCGTTTCCGATGAGGTTCATCGAGCCGTCCCAGGTGTAGCAGGATATCGACGGCATGGAGACGAGCATGTCCAGATGGCTGAAGACAGAGTTTTCAGGAAAATCCCTGAATATCCCTCCTATCGTCAGCACGGCATCTTCTTTCCCGTCCAGCACGACTGTCTTTCCGAGAGCATCTTCCCCGATGTTCTCGGCGACGGATTCTGATACCATGGCATAGAGAGGCCTTGAAAGTATTTCCTTCGGGTCTCCCCGCAGCACATCCACGGAAAGCACATCGAAGAAACATGAGTCGGCTGCGGCATATGTCGCCTTCAGCTTGTCTTTTGACTCGGTCAGCGTGAATGTGGAGCCTTCTCCCAAAGATGTGAATCTTGTGGATGTCTCGATTTCAGGAGAAAGCATCCTGAGGTATACGGCGATTCCTCCCGGAGTGGTCGGATATATTTCCGGCAAGCTGCTTTCTGTCCGGGACGGAAAAGTCTCCAGTATCAGATGGATTCTTCCGCTGTCTTCGTAGAATCCGTCATAGTTCTGCTCGAATGCCGCCTTGGCTATCAGTACCAGCCCGAGGGCAAGACCTATTGCCAGCGAGAGTATTTTCATCACATTGTGCCTGCCTTTCCGGAAAATGCTGCGGAAAGATTCTGCGATATTTTTCTGTAGGTTCATAGTAGAGTCGTATTCAAGTGTTCATGTCAGGTCCCGGGATGATGGTCCGGGTGCCGGTGACTGTCTTGCGTTTATCTTGTAGTTACCTGAAGATCAGCCTGTCGTTGTCCCTGTAGCTCTCGTAGTTGGAGATTATGACTTCTTCCCCGGGCTGCAGCCCTTCTTCGACTTCATAATACTGCGGGTTCTGGCGGCCTATCCGGATTCCCCTTTTGACCGCTCCGGAGCCGTCGGGAGTGAGCACATATATCCATTTGCCGCCCGTGTACTGGTAGAATGTCCCGCGTGGAATCAGAACGGCTTCTTCCGGCTGTCCGAGCTGGAGATTCATGTAGTAGGTCTGCCCTGTGCGGATGTTGTCCGGCTGCTGCCCGGAGAACTTGAAGTCGGCCTTGAATTTCCCTTCCCTGACTTCAGGGTATACTTTCCTTATGACGGCATGGAAGGTCTCGTCCTGTCTCTCGAATGCGGCTTCAAGTCCGGATGTCACCCTGTCGATATAGTGCTCGTCTATCTGGGCTTCAATCTTGTAGCTCGAAAGGTCGTTGATCTGGCCTATTTTTGTCCCGGAGGCTATTGACTGGCCGAGGACGGCGTCCAGAAGTCCGAGTTCCCCGTCAATCGGGGCCTTGATGGTCAGATTGTCCTTTCTCTTGCGGATCATCTGCATGTTGACCCTCATGTTCTCGAGGCTTTCTTCCATCTGTTCGATTTCTACGCTCCGGTAGAGGCTGTCCTGCAGTTCCCTGTTCTTGACAAGGGCGAGTTTGTCGAGGGCGAGCAGGTAGTCCTCCTCGGCCTGCAGCCATGTCTCCCGGGCTATGAGTTTCTCTTCATAGAGGGCTTTCTGCTGCTCGTATGCCCTCCTGTATCTGCGGACTTCCATCTGCAGCTGAAGCCTTTCCTGCTGTACGCTGAGTTTCTGCTGTTCCATCGAGATCATGGTGTTGCGCAGGATGTTCTCCTTCTCGGCCAGCTCGGCTTCAGAGTTGAGTATCTGGAGGTCAAGGTTCTCATTGCTGAGACGGAGAATCTCGTCCCCCTTTTTTACCTGATTGCCTTCTTCAATGATTATTTCTTCCACCACTCCGCCTTCGAGAGGACTTATCTGGATGGTGGTCATCGGCTGTACCTGTCCGCTGATGCGGATATAGTCATTGAATTCCCCGGCAGTGACTTCTCCGGTGGTGATTGTGTCTTTGTCGACGCGCAATGTTGACGAATTGTCCCTGAATATTATCCACAGGATGAATGCAAGCAGCAGGGCACCTCCCCAATAAGGCAGAGCCTTGCGGCTGAATGCCAGTCTCCAGCCTTTCTTCTGCTCGATTCTTCTGTCCATTGTCTCGTTTTCCATATCTTGTAATTTTATATTGTCTGTAATCACTGTTCCTGGTCCAGGTAATGGATGCCCTTGTAGTATGACACGACACGCTTCTTGATCTGATATTGAAGGAGGGCGTTCAGCCTTTCGGCCATCGCGTTGAGATATGTGTCGGAAGCGGTCCGGAATTCTATCGCTGAAATCAGCCCCTGCTCGAATTTCCTCGTGTTGAGCCTGTAGGCCTCCTGCTGGACATCGGCCCTTCTGTCGGCCTGGATGAATGCCGCCGATGCCCCGTCCCTGTCCTGGATTGCCCTGCTTACTTCGGCTTCCACTTCACGGACTTTCTGCTCATATTCTGCGGTCGCCCTTGTGTAGGCGTTCTTTTTCCGGGCCACATTGGAGTGTCTTGAAAGCCGGTTGAATATCGGTATCGACAGGGACAGCTGCACATATTCTCCTCCGTTGTTACGGAACTGGTGCCAGAACGGGTCTGTGGCATATCCTGCCTGCCCCGGATAGGTGTAGAAGCTTGTAGACCATCCTGCATACAGGGAAAGGCTCGGGGCAATCTGCCATTTTGCCGTGCGAAGCTCCATTTTCGCATTTTCCATTGTGCCTTTTGCTATGAATATGTCCGGAAGGGTATTCATCGCCTTGTCAATGGTTTCCTCTTTTTCGGTGCCGTCATGGAGGATTCCCTCGTATTGCCAGAGGGCGTCCTCAGCGATGGATTCGTCTATTTCCAGAGGTTCGGTGATGGGCCAGAACATTACATCCTTGAGGGTTATCATGGCGTCATTCAGACTGTTGCGGGCAGTCACGAGCTGGTATTCCTTGTCAGCCAGGTCCGCTTCCGCCTGGATTATGTCCGCATATCCCTTCTGTCCGAGCTGTTCCTGCCGTTTTATGAGTTCAAGTGATTTCTCCGCCGTCTCCGCCTGTGACTGCAGAATCCGGCTCAGCCGCGAATAATAGACTACATTGCAATATGCCTCTATGGTCGCCAGGCACACCCTGTCCTTTATCTGTTGTTCCTGGCTGAGGCCCATTGCCTTGGCTGTCTTTGTGATGCGGAGATTGTTGACGGCTTCGAACCCGTTGAAAAGATTGATTCCTGCGCTCACCGAATAGGCGTTGTTGAACGAAGTCGTTGAAATGTAGGTGTTGGATTCAGGGTCGATTGTCCTGCCGAAATTGGAATATACATGTGCGTCGGCGCTGACTGAAGGTGTAAAGGCGCCCAGTATTGCATCCCTGCGTGCAACCTGGTTGTCACCGTTGGTGGCCTGCTGTATCCTGACATCGGTGGAGTTGGATACCGCGTATTCCATGCAGTCCCTCAGGGTGAACAGAGCCGTGTCTTGCGCCGCGGCATCCGGGCAGAGGACTGCAAGAGCCGCGTACATGCCTGCGAATATGATTCTGCCGTAAACTTTCATCACGATAAATTTTAATGGGGCTGACCAAAAGGATGGATTTCAAGCGTAACGCAGAAAGTACCCTTTTTGTCAGCCCCATCATACTGGCATTTCGCATGCCAGAATATGCAATGCATTGATGCGTAGTGATATGTCAAAATCAATCCTGTCCCTGATGTAAAATATCTTTACACATTCCTCTCCTTTATTGTAAAGTTTCTTTACATCATGCGCAGGCCGGCATATAATTTTTTATACTTTTGCAGAGTACGGCTTGCCGGATAAATTTCTTTTATCATGAATATTGCTCAATCAGACAGAAACAAAGAATCTTTCATATCCTCCTTTCCGGAGATAAGGCCCGGCATCGTGGAATATGTCTTTGGCGAGATAGTCCCTCGGTATGCGGCCTTTGACCCTGCCCACCGCGAGGACCATGCCTGTGATGTGATTGAAAATACCATGGACCTGTACCGACGGGCGCCGGAGGAGGTGAAGGGGAAGCTTGACCCTGAAATCCTCTTTGTGGCTGCCGCCTGCCATGACCTCGGGCGCATCAACGGCAAGAAGAACCATCATACGGATTCCGGGAAGATGATAAGGGCTGACGCCAGTCTCCTGAGGTGGTTTTCTCCGGAGCAGATTGAGGCTGTCGCACAGGCTGCAGAAGACCACAGGGCATCGCTCGACTATGAGCCGAGGAGCATCTGCGGGAAGATGGTGGCGGAGGCTGACCGTCTGATAGATTCCGGGACAGTCATCCGACGTACTCTCCAGTACGGCATGTCAAGATACCCGGAACTGTCACCTCAAGAGCAGATAGACCGTGCCCTTGACCATCTTTACGACAAATACGGTCAGGAAGGCTATCTGAAGCTCTGGATTCCATGGAGCGGCAATGCAGTCCGTCTCCTTGAGCTGCGATCATTGCTTGCTGACCCGGACGCAGCCCGCGCTGAAGTCGTGAGGATATACTCAAGTCAGAATATATAGCCTGCACGGATCATGATGCAGCTGTAGCCGGCTATACCGCCGTAAAATGGTTCTCGCTTGGAATCATCAATACTGTCGTCATAAATTTTACCTCTTGATGTTCCTTTGATTTTGCTGCGGTTTGTGCCGTTGAACAGGATTCCGAGGGTCAGCTTGTCCCACAGAAGGATGCCGCATCCTGTCTGATATGCAAATTGTATGTTCGGATTGTAGTTATAGCTTTCTTCGTCAGTTGAATATAGTTGTATCCCGTTTTCCGTGTACATATAATGGGAGCCTGCCGTATTTATTAATTTAAGAGAACTTATGAACCTGAGATTCGCTCCGGCTGCAAATTCTCCCCAGACCCCGATTGTCTTGTTGAAGTTATACTTGTAGTTGATTCCTGCGGTTATCGGGACAGACACGAAGACGGGCATTTTGTCGACTCGGAATGCAAAATATTCGTCTGCGGTATTGGCGAATATGGCATTGATAAAATTTTCTGTTTTCTTTTTCGTGGGGTTGATTACAAAATCCAGATTGGTCACAATACTGAGCCCTTTGACTTTTTTGATTTCATAAAGCATCTTGCATCCGAATGTGGCACCGACACCTGCTGCCGCTCCTTTCCCGCCGCTATATATTGTTGCGGGAGCTACCGTATAATTGCCGTATAGTCCGGTCGGAATTGACACCCCGGCATGAACCCCGAATCTCAGGCGCTTTTCGGCGGGCTTGGCGGCAGGCTGGTATTGTACATGATTCTGTCTCGCAGAAGTGCTCTGGCTGTCTGCTGATTTTCCCGCTGCGTCTGTCCGCGCGCGGGATTTCTGCGTGTTGAATTCCTGGGTCGTGCCGTTCTGGAATTCAATTCTGCTGATTGTCTCTGCCTTTGTCGTGAATGTAGGTCCGTTCTGATAGTCAAATCTCTTGTATTTGACATATGAAGATGAGATTTCCATGACAATGGCCTCAATACTCTTGCCGTCATTTGTCACAATTATATCCTGTGCCGATGCTCCGATGCAGCAGATGAATACTGCGATGGCGCTAATCAGTGTCTTTTTCATTTTCCGAATTTTGGGGATTGATAATTTGTCACTCCTGGATCTCAGAACGCCATTGTAAGTCCTATCCCATGCGGAGCTGCTCCGAAGTTTATTTCACAGGAAGGTTTTCTTGCATAGCCCTGGACATGAGAATTGTATCTGTCGACAATTGAATTGCATTCTCTTTGGCCGGAGTAGAAAATAGGCATGGCTATCGGAAGCCCTATTATGGTTCCGAGGCCTATAAGTACGCTCGCTGCGATGACTTCAGTTTCAGTGTCGGCCCATATAAGTGCTCCCAATCCTCCGCCTATGAGTCCTCCGCCTATGCCGGCAAGTACATTGCCTGCTGTCATCCTGCTTTTTGCGGACTTGAATCCGTCGCTGAGCGACGGGTCGTATGAACTTATAATCAGTTCCGCGGTAGTGGCATTGATGGCGGCCCCATTATAAAAATAGTTGTTGTTGGCGCGGGTTATCGGCATTGGATTGTCCGGGTCAAAGTAGCATCCTCCCGCACCTAAGATTCCGATTATCTGATTCCGGCTGTTTCCCTGATTCTGCATGCTGCCGGATTGCCTTGAATCCGGAGCAGGTTCATCATTGAAGACTTCAACAGCCCCGTTGGCATAGATGATGGTTGAAATCTCGCTTTTGGGCAGAGTGTATACGGGGCCGTCCTGATTGTCGGCTCTTCGATATTTTACATCGTCAATATTGACTTCCGTAATGTATGCGCTGATATCTTTGGCGTCCTTTGTGATAATCCGGTCTTGTGCCGATGCTTCAAGACTGAAGAACACTGACATCAGGACAATGATGAAGCAGACTTTTGACAGCATGCTTCGGCCTCTGCTGCATGAGGCAGTGCTGAATGTTTTCATAGTGAAGTGTGATTGGATTTCAGATTCAGAATGTTAATGCGAGTCCGACCCCGTATTTGCCCTGAATGAGTTTCAGTTCATGGCGGGGCACATATGAATAGTCATTACTGCTTTTGATGTAGCTGTTGTAGTCTCTGATTGTCTTGTCCCGCATCTTATAGCCGACTACCCACATGGTCACTCCGGCCGGAAGAGCCATCAGTGTACCGGAAACGAACATTGCTGTGCCGACAGCCGTCAGGGTATAATCCGGACTATACGAATCGGTGCCCAACATCATGTAAATGAAGCCAAGCCCCGCAAGACCGCATCCAGCGCCAAAAAGTCCGATTCCCGCTTTCCCGAGACGCCTGAACGAGAGCAGGCGGTTGGCAAAGTCAGGGACCTCCCTGTTGAGTATATTGTAGATGGTGGTGTAGTTTACTTCAGAATTGTTGTAGTTCCATTCACCCCGCACAATGTCAAATTGACGCGGATGCTCCGGATCGTACCAGCAGCCTCCGTTCATCGGATCTCCTATAGGAATCATCCCTTCATATGACTGGGGATATCTGCTGCGGTTGTAAAAATTCTGTTCCGGCTTTTTTTCTTCTTCATTGAAGACATCGATGCTTCCGTTGCCGTATATGATTGTGGCTATGTCGGACTTGCTGATTACGAAAACAGGTCCCTCCGGATTGTCCGCCTTTTTGTACCGTATGTCGTTGATGTCGATTTCAAGTACGGTAGCCTCGATGGTTTCGGCGTTTTTTGTGATGATTTTGTCCTGCGCAAGTGCATCTGGAGCTGCCCAGAAACCAAGAAATGACCCTAAAATGACTGAGAGAATGTAAAACCTGATTTTACCCCCTCCGATGTTTTTGATGGTAGTTCCCATTGCGAATATTTTTAGGTTACATAAATATACAAACAATGACAAATTTAAATATAAATGTCAGATATTCAAACCGGATTGAAAATAATTGAAAAAACATGTATAGTCCTGAATAACCGTTACAGTTATTCAGGACTATACATACTTCTGATGGAGTCCGGTTCCAAATATTCAATTCTCTAAGAGGAAAAATTCCTTTCGGGTCATCCACTTTGAAAATGACTTGACTGTAGTCGGGAAATGCCCTGTCTCCTCTACAGGGTCCTCTTTACTTCAATCACATTGTATGCCTCGACCACATCCCCGACCTTGATGTCATTGTAGCCGTTGATGTTGAGGCCGCAGTCCATGCCGACAGAGACTTCCTTGACATCGTCCTTGAATCTTTTGAGCGAGCCGAGCTCTCCGGTGTAGACCACAATGCCGTCGCGTATCACGCGGACCTTCGATGTCCTTGTCAGCTTGCCTTCCTTGACGATACATCCGGCGATGGTACCGACTTTGGAAATCTTGAAGAGTTCCTTGACTTCGGCGGTTCCGGTGACTTCTTCTTTCTCCTCAGGCGCAAGCATTCCCTCGATACCGCTCTTGACCTCGTTGATGGCATCATAGATGACGGAGTAGAGCCTGATTTCGATGGATTCCTTTTCTGCCAGCCTGCGGGCATTGGCGGACGGGCGTACCTGGAAGCCGATGATGATGGCGTCCGATGCGGCTGCAAGGAGGACATCCGACTCAGATACTGCGCCCACTGCCTTGTGGATGACATTGACGCGCACCTCTTCTGTGGAGAGCTTGAGCAGCGAGTCGGAGAGCGCCTCCACGGAACCGTCCACATCTCCTTTCACGATGATGTTGAGTTCCTTGAAGTTGCCGATTGCAATGCGGCGGCCGATTTCCTCAAGGGTCATGTGCTTCTGGGTCTTGATGCCCTGGATGCGCAGCAGCTGTTCCCTCTTGTTGGCTATGTCCTTGGCCTCTTTTTCATCGGCCATGACATTGAATGTCTCGCCCGCTGTCGGTGCCCCGTTGAGTCCGAGCACTGACACAGGAGTAGACGGGCCTGCTTCATCCACCTTCTGTCCGCGTTCGTTGAACATTGCCTTGACGCGGCCTGTATAGCATCCGCTCAGCATGATGTCCCCGACATGCAGCGTGCCGTTCTGCACGAGCACAGTGGCAAGATAGCCGCGGCCCTTGTCAAGGGACGACTCTATCACGGCCCCGACGGCCCTGCGCTTAGGATTGGCCTTGAGGTCAAGGAGTTCTGCCTCAAGGAGGACCTTGTCAAGGAGCTTGTCCACATTGATTCCTTTCTTTGCGGATATTTCCTGGCACTGGTATTTGCCTCCCCAGTCCTCCACGAGGATGTTCATGTTGGCGAGCTGTTCGCGGATTTTGTCCGGATAGGCTCCCGGCTTGTCTATCTTGTTGATTGCAAATATCATCGGTACTCCGGCAGCCTGTGCGTGGTTGATGGCCTCGACTGTCTGCGGCATTATGGCGTCATCCGCTGCGATGATGATGATTGCAAGGTCGGTCATCTTGGCTCCTCGGGCACGCATCGCCGTGAATGCCTCATGTCCCGGGGTATCGAGGAAGGTTATCCTCTTGCCGTCCGGCAGTTCCACATTGTAGGCTCCGATGTGCTGGGTGATGCCTCCTGCCTCACCGGCAATCACATTTGCCTTCCTTATGTAGTCAAGCAGGGAAGTCTTGCCATGGTCGACATGTCCCATCACCGTGATTACCGGAGGTCTCGGCACGAGTTCTCCGTCATCGTCGGTCTCCTGTTCGATGGTCTGGGTCAGCTCGGCAGTGACAAATTCCACTTCATACCCGAATTCTTCGGCCACGAGTACAATCGTCTCTGCGTCAAGCCTCTGGTTTATTGATACCATCAGCCCGAGGCTCATGCAGGCGCCGATGACCTTCGTCACCGGAATATTCATCATGGTAGCAAGGTCATTTGCGGTGACGAATTCCGTTACCTTGAGAATTGTCTTCTCAAGCTCCTGCTGCTCCATTTCCTCATGCAGCTTCTGGGATGCCAGTTCCCTTTTTTCCCTTCTGTGCTTTGCTCCGAAGTTGTTCTTGGACTTGCCTTCGTTCATCCTCGCGTAGGTCTCCTTGATCTGCTTCTGGATTTCCTTCTGCATCTCCTCCTCTTCGGCCTCAGTCATCGCAGGCTTGAATCTGTCCCTCTTGCGGTTCTTTCCGCCTCCCTGTTCCTGCCTTGCGGCATTCTTGCGGCTTTCGTCGCGGTTCTTCTTGTTCTTGTCCTTTTTGGAAGAATTCTGGCTGTTGTCCTGCTCTGCGCTGACTTTGGTCACATCGACTTTCTGGCTTCCGCCTTTGGTTATCCGTTCTCTTTTCTTGTTCTTTTTGCGGTCAAACTGTGAAAGGTCGATTTTGTCCACGATTTTAGGCCCCTGAAGTTTTTCCACTTCAAGTTTTATCTCCCTCGGCTCATGCTTTTCTTCGGCAGGTTCAGCCGGGATGTCTGTCCGGCTTCCGGTCTTGTCCGGCTCCGGCTCCTGCTTTTCCTGCTTCGGTTCATCATGATGCTTTTTCTTGTCAAACTGTGAAAGGTCGATTTTATCAACGATTTTCAGCCCTCCCGGCATAGATTCATCGTTCTCTTCCGGGGTGGCGGCCGGGGCCTCGGCAGCAGTTACGGCAGTTTCCTCCTGATGCGTTTCTTCTGCAGAAACGGCAATGTCAGCCTCCGGCTCATCCTTCTCCTGAGCCCGGATGCTTTCCTGCACCGGCAGGACAGTTTCCTGTCTTGCGTCAGGTTCGTTCTGCTGAGGAACATCCGGAGCAATGCCGGTGCTCTTGATGATGACTTCCTTGACAGGCTCTTCTTCCTCTTCATCCTCCTCTTCTTCCTCAGGTTTCTTCCTGGTGCCCATCTCGATTATTTCCTTGAGTTTGATTGCGACTTTTTCGGAGTCTTGCTTAAGTTTCTGTTCTTCTCCGAACTTGGCCTCTATGGCAGGCAGAAACGAATCCGAAATCTTTGCATTCGGATTCAGTTCCACATCCGCCCCTTTCTCTTTCAGAAAATCGACCAGAGTCTGGAGACCTATGTTGAATTGCTTTGTAAGTTTGCTAAGTCTTATTTCACTCATATATTATAAATTAATCCTCAAATTCGGCACGCAGAATCCTGAATACCTCGGCGACTGTCTCGTCTTCGAGGTCGGCCCTTTTTGCTATGTCGCTTTCAGAAAGGGCGAGTACGCTTTTGGCGGTGTCGCAGCCGATTGACTGGAGCTTGTCTATGATCCACTGGTCAATCTCATTGCTGAATTCGCTCAGGAGTACATCTTCCTCACCTTCCTCATCCTGCTTCGGAAGTTCTCTCCATACTTCGATTTCCCTGCCTACGAGCATGCTGGCAAGCTTGATGTTGCAGCCACCCTTGCCGATGCCTTTCTTCACCTCGTCCGGAAGCATGTAGACCTTGATCTTGTCTGTGCCGTCGCCCAGGTCGATGGAAGATATCTTCGCCGGGTTGAGTGCCCTCTGGATGAGAAGCTGCGTGTTGCTGGTCCACTGCAGCACATCGATGTTCTCGTTGCGGAGTTCCCTGACGATGCCGATGATTCTCGAGCCTTTGACTCCAATGCAGGCTCCTATCGGGTCAATCCTCTCATCGTAGGATTCAACTGCCACCTTTGCCCGCTCTCCCGGGATGCGCACCACTTTCTTGATGGTGATGAGCCCGTCATAGATTTCCGGAACTTCCTGCTCAAAGAGTTTCTCAAGGAATTCATTCGAGGTCCTGGACAATACTATGTATGGAGTGGTGTTGTTCTTCATCTCCACACTCTTGATGATGGCCCTGACTGTGTCGTTCTTCTTGAAATGCTCCCCGGGGATCTGCTCGGCCTTCGGCAGCCTGAGCTCGTTCCCGTCCTCATCGAGAATCAGCACTTCCTTTGCCCATGTCTGGTATATTTCACCGGTGAATATCTCGCCGATGCGTGCGCTGTACTTGTTGTAGAGGTTCGCCTTCTCGATGTCCATTATCCTTCCCTGGAGATTCTGTCTGAGGTTGAGGATGCCCCTGCGGCCAAAGCTCTTCATGTCCACCTTTGTGGCGTAAGTCTCTCCGATTTCGTATTCGTCGTCCTCCTTGTTCACTTCGGAGAGGGCGATCTGGGTGTTCGGGTCTTCGACCTTGTCCACTACTTCACGGTTCCAGTAGATTTCACAGTCACCCTTGTCAATGTTGATGATGATGTCGAAATTGTCCGCGGAGCCGTAGGTCTTGGCCAGCTGGGTGCGGAATACATCCTCAAGGACTCCCATCATGGTAGCCCTGTCAATGTTCTTCAGGTCCTTGAACTCTGAGAAAGCATCTTTCAATCCTGTCTTTTCCATTATGTTTTTATTGTTTTTTTCAATTATTCAGCAGTGTCTGTCATGCTGTTCTTGATTATGTCTGTCATGCCGGGAACATTGTCATTTCATGGAAATATAAGGTCTGACCGAATTTACCATCTCCATGCCTATCCTGTCGTTGTGCTCCACGGTTTCCTTTTTCTTCTTTCCTTCGGCAGCCTCCCTTGCGGTGTAGCGGACATTGATTCCTTCCGCATCGGCTCCTGTCAGTTCAGCCACGAACTTTTTCCCTCCTTTGAGCGAGACTTCGACTTGAGTCCCGACGGCCTTCAGATATTGCTTCAGAACCTTGAATGGCCTGTCCAGCCCCGCTGAAGTCACCGTAAGAGAATAATCCTCTTTCTCCCTGTCAAAGATGGATTCGAATATTCCGTTGATTGTCACGCAGTCATCAAGAGTCATCGTGCCTGTTTCAGATTCAACGGTAAGCTCCACGTCGTTGTCCGGACTCACAGTTATTTCAACAAAGAAATATCCCCGTGCAACAATTTCGCCCTCCAGGGCATCTTTAATCTCCGTAATGTTCATGACGACAGTTTTACTGGACCGACATATACAAAATAAGGGGACTGCCCGTCCCCTGAAATCATACTCACGGCGCAAAGGTACGAAGTATTTTTTCAATAACAAAAAAAACGGCATTAATTTCATAAATAGCACCAAAAGTATTTACTTTGTGAAATTTTTGAGGTGAACCTTGAATAACCTGACTTGCAAAGTCATTGAATTGATTTTAATATGGAGTTCAAAGCCAAAGAGATAGCGGAAATTCTCAACGGTACGGTAGAAGGTAATCCCGAGGCAAGGATTTCTGCTTTCGCGAGAATTGAGAACGGGAAGCCCGGTACCATCTGCTTTTTTGCCAATCCGAAATACGAGCATTATGTCTATGAATGCAAGGCGGACATCATAATAGTCAACAATTCTTTTGAGCCGCAGAAGCCGGTGCGGGCTACAATGGTGAGGGTGGAGAATGCGTATGCGGCGATTGCGCAGCTCCTGGACTATGTCACTGCCAAGAAAAGGTCGTACAGGAGGCACAGGGGGTTCCGCTCGAAAAGTTATTTTTCTACCAGGTTCGGCAAGAAAGTCTATCTCGGGGATTTCAGTCATGTCGGCCGCAGGACTGTCATCGGGGACTATACGAAAATATATGAGAATGTCTATATCGGCGATGATGTCAGAATAGGTTCAAAATGCATTATATATCCAGGTGTGCGCATCTATCCGGGAATGGAAATCGGAAACAATGTCATCATCCATTCCAATGCCGTGATAGGGGCGGACGGATTCGGCTTTGCTCCGCTGGAAGACGGAACATACAAGAAAATTGAACATACCGGCAATGTCGTCATAGGCGATGATGTTGAAATCGGGGCGGGAACCACGGTCGACAAGTCGCAGATGGGGTCTACCATTATAGGAAAAGGTGTCAAGATTGACAATCTCTGCCAGATAGCGCATAATGTTGAAATCGGAGACAATACCGTCATTGCTGCCCAGAGCGGAATCGCGGGGTCCACAAAGATAGGAAAACATTGTGTCCTCGGCGGTCAGGTCGGTGTCGCAGGCCATATAACGATTGCCGACAACACTTCTTTCGGGGCCCAGTCAGGAGTGCTCGGCAGTGTCAAGAAGGAGGGGCAGGCTTTCCTCGGGACTCCTGCCATCCCATACAGGGAATATCTGAAGAGCTATGCGATTTTCAGAAAGGCCTCTGCAGAAAAATGATAGGAGAAAATGAAAATTTAATTATCTTTGCGGTTCGCAATTGATTTATAGGATGATACAATTACAGCAACAGACAGTCGGGAGAAGCTTCAGTTTTGAGGGGAAGGGTCTTCATACCGGAAAGGTCTCGAAAATCACGATAAATCCCGCTCCTGTCGGCCATGGAATCAGATTCAGAAGAACGGATATCGGTGAGAACGCCATCATAGAGGCGCTTGCGGACAATGTTTCCGGAACGGCCAGGAGCACTACCATAACTTCAGGGGAAATATCTGTCATAACGATTGAACACCTTATGTCGGCCCTGACCGGCATGGGAATAGACAATGCCTTGATAGACATCGACAATGTGGAAGTCCCTATTCTTGACGGGAGCGCAAAGCCGTATGTGGATGCAATCTGGAAAGACGGCATTGTGGAGCAGGATTCCCCGAGAAAATATATTGAACTCCCGGAGCCTGTCGAGGTCAGGGATGAGAAGACCGGAGCATTCGTCCGTATCGAACCTTCCGATGAGCCTTCATACGATATTCAGATTGATTTCAATTCAAAGGTGCTTGGTGTGCAGACGGCCCATTGGGATCCGTCTGTTGTTTATGCAGAGGAAATCGGAGTCTGCAGGACTTTTGTGTTTTTCCATGAAATAGAGGCTCTCTTCAAGAACAATCTGATCAAGGGCGGAGATGTTGACAATGCCGTTGTGATAGTCGAGAACCCTGTTTCACAGGAGCAGCTGGAACATATTTCCGAACTTTTCAATGTCCCCGTGCTTGAAAGGAGGGCTGACGGATATCTCAACAATCTCACCCTCAGGTTCCCCAATGAATGCGCCCGTCACAAGCTGCTTGATCTCATGGGAGACCTCCGTCTCACCGGCGGCTTCCTGAAGGCCAGGGTGACGGCAATGAAGTCAGGGCATTCAATAAATATCAAGGCGGCCTGCGCTGTGCGGGACTTGCTGCGAAGCATCAGATAATTTTATAAATATTTGTTTCCAATAAATTGATCATGAATAAAATACATCCACTTGCCTCTGTGCATCCGAATGCAAAGCTCGGAGATAATGTAGAGATTGGTCCATACGCATTTGTCGATGAGTTCGTGGAAATAGGGGACGGCTGCCGTATTCTTCCGCATGCAACAATCTTCAATTATGTCAAGATGGGAAAGAATTGCAGCGTGTTTCCCGGAGCGGTCATAGGGGCTATCCCGCAGGATCTCAAGTTTGACGGAGAAGTGACCTATGTGGAGATAGGCGACAATGTGAATATACGGGAATGTGCCACTATCAACAGGGGAACCAAGGCCAGCGGAAAAGGTGTGACAAAGGTGGGCAGCAATACACTCATAATGTCATATGTGCACATAGCGCACGACTGCTGTGTCGGGGAGCACTGCATACTGGTGAGCTATACGGGCATAGCCGGCGAGACCACGGTGGAAGACTGGGCTATCCTCGGAGGCGGTACACTTTCCCACCAGTTCTCGAAAATCGGGAAGCATGCTATGGTCGGCGGCGGTTCAAAGGTCAACAAGGATGTCCCTCCTTATATTCTCTGCGGAAGGGATCCTCTTTCCTATGCCGGCGTCAATATTGTCGGACTCCGTCGCAGAGGCTTTTCTCCGGATCAGATCCGCGGCATCAAGGATATGTATGACATCATATACAATGCGGGGTTCAATTTCAGTGATGCCTGCACCAAAATCGAGGCCGGCTTCCCTCAGTCAGAGGAACGGGATGCCATTCTGGATTTCATAAGAAACTCCAAGAGAGGCATCGTGCGCGGCATGACTTCCAACTCCAAGGGAGAAATGGAATAGTTCCGTGCAGCCGATATTGCTGACAACGGCGTATTTCCCGCCGATAGAATATTTTGCCGCCATGGCGGCCGGATTTACCCTGTCTTCGGACGGGGTAAATCCGTCTGTGGCGTATATCGAGGGTTGCGAGAATTACCAGAAACAGTCGTGGCGGAACAGATGCAGATTCTTCTCCGCCTCGGGACCGCAATATCTGACGGTTCCTGTTGTCCATGAAGGCGGGACGCACAAGCTCCCTATAAGGGAAATCAAGGTGGACTATTCCTTGCCGTGGGTCAGGCAGCATCAGCGGGCAATAGTCTCGGCATACAGGACTTCGGCCTATTTTGAATATTATTGTGATGAATTGTTCTCAATCATGGATTCGTGTCCGGAAACTCTTTTCGGCCTTAATATGGCATTGACAGAGTTTTTTGTGTCAAAAATCGGAATGCCTGCCGAGATGCGCATAACCCGTCAGTATGCGGCGCCCTCAGGTGTCTGCGAAGACCCGTCTTCCCCGTGGTGTTCTTTGCCGCTGGCATCTGACTACGGCATTGACTTCAGGAATATTCTGCATCCGAAAAAATCCAATGACATATTGGCCCGCCTCGGATTGGAAAAGCCGTATTTCCAGGTATTTTCCCCGAAATACGGCTTCGCTTCCAATCTGTCGGTCATGGACCTTCTGTTCAACGAGGGCCCGGACTCCATAGTATTTCTCAAGAAACTTCCGGTCAGAATCTGAATCCTATGGTAAGCAGTACGTTCCATAATGTCCGTCTGCTGAGGATTTCCGGTACGGCCACGCTTGTGTCCGCCAAAAGCTGGTCCCCGTCAAAATACCAGTAGTCATATGGATAGATGTAAGTGTCTCCATATTTTGTCATTCTGACTGCGGCGTCTGCATAGAACGAGCCTGCGGAACTGTATCCGACCCCGAGGGAAAAACTGTGTGTGTCACCTTCGTGTTTTTCCCAGATATACTGGTTCTCATATTCTATGTCTTCCTGTATGGCAGACGAGGAGAAGTTGTAGCCGGCTCTGACAGCCAGACTTTGCAGCGGCTTTATTTCGGCTCCGAGGCGCAGTTCATGCGTCATCCCCATATTGCTCCTGATGTCAGTGTTGACTCCGTCGAAAGCACTGTTGTCATTCGTGCTCTTTTCAACGAATTTCATGGACCTGTAATTGCAGGCTTCGTAGTCTATGCTCACGAGACCGATGTTCCCGAATGTGTATGCCGCTCCGACATTGAACCTGAGAGGGGATATGAGACGGTATTCATAGTGTCCCTCCGGGCTTTCGGAACTTCCGCCCCGATAATCTTCGGAAAAACTCGTCTGTTCGGCTCCGAGATGCCAGCTTTCAGTGATTGACATCGATGCCGGTGTCTGGAAAGCGGCTCCAAGCCTCAGCCCGGATACAGGAGTGACGATGAGCCCGAATTTTCCGTATACTCCGATTCCTGTCGCATTGTATCCGTATTCATATTTCAGGGTATTGAATCCCGTCTCAAAGAATGACGGGTCCTGTGCGCTCTCCCGTATATAATACTGGTGGCTGTAGTTCAGCGATGTGATGCCGAGATTCACACCTACGAACACCTTGTCGGAGAAGTTGCCTCCGAAATTTATCAGATAGTCATATTTGCTTCCGGTTGTCCGCCTTGCGAAGGTCTGGTCAAGGACGCCTCCGCTCGGAAGACCTATTTCCCACCATCTGTTGCCGTCAAGGTCGGACATTTCTTCGGCATCTTCCGTGACTCCGATATACTGGTCCGTCGGTCCCTGTTCTTCCGGCTGGCCTTCAAAGAGCGGAACAAGCCCTATGATGCCGGACTGGAGGCCTGCTACTGCTTTCCAGTCGCTGACGGGCACCATGTCATAAGCGTTTTCTGCGGCAAGGTCATCAATGAACCATCCGTTGGCGAATGATGCGAGGGAGCCGGCAAACGAAGTGGTGCTGTTGGTCCCTTTTGCCATCATATCGTCCAGATAGCAGTCTGTCATTTCTGCCGAGAATCCGAATGTCCAGTTCTTCAGGCCGGAAATCCTGTGGGTGTCGAAGTTGATGCTGAATCCGAAGTTCGGCATTGCGAATCTTCCCATGGATGTCCTCAGGTTCTTCTCAAATCCTTCAAGGGCGCCTGTCACGGGAGACTGTATTCCTGTGCCCATGGCGGAATTGACGGAAATGTTGACTCCGGGTGTAATGGCAATCTGTGAATACCGGGCTACGGCCGAGCCTGCCGGATTTATTGCGACAGCACCAAGATCCCCTCCCAGGGCGGTGAAGGCATTTCCCATCGCCACTGTCCTTGCTGTCCCCACATAGCTGCTTTTGCTGAAATTGAGCGCGTCATACATTGTCTGCGCTCCCGCACTTGCCGTTATCCCCGCAAGCAAAAGTGCAATTGCTGTCTTCTTCATGATATTTATTGTTAATGGTGAATGTTATCTTCTGTAACTTCCTCCGCTGCGGGAACTTCCTCCGGAGTGTCCGGATGAACTCCGGCTGAACGATGAAGAGCTCCTGCTGAATGAAGATGAATTTCTGCTGACAGACGAAGAGCTTCTGCTGAATGATGAGCCGCTGTTGTACGAGGCAGAGCTTCCTCTACCGTACACAGGTCTGCTGTAAGATGACGGGGTTCCCCGTGATGCGGATCTTCTGACAGAATTTACGGCAGTCCGGGCGCTTCCCTCTGATATGGGCGTGACGATGCCGGCGGAAGAGCCTGCAGATGACTTTCTCCGGTATGAAGAGGCGACTGCGCTGTGTCTTGTCGCTCCTGCCGCGGATGAATTTCCGGAAATGGCCGTGTTAGCCGGTGTCGACGGAGTCCTGCGCACTGCAGTTATTCCGGATGTGCTGCCTCTGGTGGCGACTGCAGATGTCCCCGGCTGTCTTGTGCGGGATACTGCAGCCCTTGTCCCTCCGGATGCTGTGGCTGCCCCTCTTCTTGCAGATGAAGTCCCTGACAATGTGCCCGTCTGTCCGCCCCTCGGTCCATTTGTGCTCCGGACGCTGGAGCCGGAGGAAGTGCGGTGCCCGAAATATCTGTCAGGCTGTCTGTCTATTACAAGTCCGGGGCCATGTCCATGGTGCGGATGGTGCCAGTGCGGGTGGTAAGGAAGATGAGGTGCCCCCCAGAAATACGGATTGCCGAACCATGGGTCCCACCAGATGCTTGAATAGCCCCAGTACCATGGGTCATAGTACCATGCGCTTTGGTACCATGGGGAATAGTACCCCCAGTATCTTCCGTAGTACCACGGATCCCACCATGTGCTTGCGAATGTTACGGGCCTCCAGTAGGTCCACGGCCAGGTGTCGTAATATATTTCCGTGAACGGGTCGGCTGTGATTGTGACGGATGTGCCGCCGCCGTCATTGAGTCTGATTATTGCAGATTTGTCCTCTGGAATGACCAATGTGTCTTTCTTGTCCCCGAAGAGAAACAGCCTGGTCTCCTCTGTCCTGTCAACGAGGCTGGCCACTTCCTCATCCGAAACAGTCTGTGTGATGATTTTTTCCGGCCGGCAGTAGATTCCGTCCGGAAATTTCTGTCCTGAAGATGCATATTGTGCCGCTGTTCCGCATGATGCCAGCACGACGGCGGCTGAAAACAGAACTGCAAGTCTCTTTTTCATATCTGAATCTCCTGTTATTTGCAATATTATTTGTATCTTCGCGCCCGCAGGCTGTGGCATCACAAATCTGCGGGTGCGCCGGGGGATTCCCGCAACAACCGTACCTTTGACACGCGGCCGTGTGCAATGTTAAATATAAAATTAAACAAAAACAAGCAATACAATGGCTAAAGAGGTAACAAAGAGAGCGGACAATTATTCGCAGTGGTACGATGATCTTGTAGTGAAGGCTGACCTTGCCGAGCGTTCGGCTGTGCGCGGATGTATGGTCATCAAGCCGTACGGCTATGCCATCTGGGAGAAAATGCATGATGTTCTGGACAAGATGTTCAAGGATACGGGACATGTCAATGCATATTTCCCTCTTTTCATACCGAAGTCTTTTCTGAGCCGTGAGGCGGAGCATGTCGAGGGCTTCGCCAAAGAGTGTGCGGTTGTGACGCACCACAGGCTCATGGCCAATCCTGATGGTCCCGGAGTGGTGGTCGACCCCTCGGCAAGGCTTGAGGAAGAACTGGTGGTAAGACCTACATCCGAGACAATCATCTGGAATACCTACAAGAACTGGATTACATCTTGGCGAGACCTTCCTATTCTCTGTAACCAGTGGGCTAATGTGGTCAGATGGGAGATGCGCACAAGGCTTTTCCTGCGGACTGCGGAGTTCCTCTGGCAGGAAGGCCATACTGCCCATGCCACAAGGGAAGAGGCTGAGGCAGAGGCAATGAAGATGATCAATGTGTATGCGGACTTTGCAAGAAATACCCTTGCCCTTCCTGTGGTAGTGGGGCACAAGAGTCCGAATGAAAGATTTGCTGGTGCGCTCGACACCCTCTGCATAGAGGCACTGATGCAGGACGGGAAGGCCCTGCAGGCCGGCACTTCGCATTTCCTCGGGCAGAATTTTGCCAAGGCTTTTGATGTGCAGTATACCAACAGGGAAGGGAAGCAGGAATATGTATGGGCCACTTCATGGGGAGTATCGACCCGCCTTATGGGGGCTCTTGTCATGGCGCACGGTGATGACAACGGTCTTGTGCTGCCTCCGAAGCTTGCCCCGATACAGGTCGTCATGGTGCCTATATACAAGAGTGATGAGGAGAGGAACTCCATCCTCGGGAAGATGGATGAACTCAAGAAGGAACTTGAAGCTCATGGACATACGGTGAAGATTGATGACAGGGATACCCTCCGTCCGGGATTCAAGTTCGCTGAATGGGAACTGAAAGGAGTGCCTGTGCGCATTGCCATAGGCCCGCGGGACCTGCAGAACGGACAGGTCGAGCTTGCTCGCAGGGACACGCTTGAGAAGATGTCCGTGCCGCAGGAAGGCCTCGGCAGGAGGATTGAGGACCTTCTTGTTGAAATTCAGGACAACATATATGCGAAGGCCCTGAAATTCAGGGATGAAAGCATCGTCAGGGTAGATTCCTGGGATGATTTCAAGGACAAGATAGAGAAAGGAGGCTTCCTGCTCTGCCACTGGGACGGAACCACCGAGACCGAAGAGAGAATCAAGGAGGAGACAAAGGCGACCATCAGATGCATCCCTATAGACAGTGCCGTATGTGAGGAGGAAGGAAAGTGCATCTATTCAGGCAAGCCGTCGCACAGGAGAGTCCTCTTTGCCCGCTCATATTGATTCACGGCGGATTCCATTTGGTGAAGTTTGATATTATTTAGTTTAATTCTGATTTTATGCTGAAGAAATTATTCGTAAGTATCTTTGCGGTATCCATGACTTTTGCCGCGTTCGCCCAGGAAGACATCTCCGAAGCCCAGAAAGCTGCCGCAGCTGCCGCTGAGGCCATCCAGTCTGCTCCTGAAGCCGAAGCTCCGAAAGAGCCTGCCGCAAAGTATTGGAAGACATCTCTTCAGACTAAGCTTGACCTCGGCCAGACATCTTTGACCAATTGGGCGGCCGGTGGATACAACACAGTGTCTCTCAAGACATTCATTGACGCCAATGCCAACTATACCAAAGGCGAGATGTTCTGGAACAACCGTCTCCAGCTTGACTATGGCTTCCTCTATTCCGCAGACAAGCCCATCCTGCAGAAGACCGACGACAGGATTTATCTTGAGAGCAAATGGGGGTATACTGCTACAAAGAACCTGTATTATTCAGCCGAATTCAATTTCAGGTCGCAGTTCTCGAATACTTACGACTTTCCTACTCCTACCCGTACCCTTGATCCGGGCGAAGAATATACCAAAGAGGACTGGAAGGACGCAAGGGTGCTCAAGTCCGGACTTCTGTCTCCTGCATACACCAATCTTGCGCTCGGTATGGATTACAAGCCCCTCAAGTGGCTTTCAGTCAATTTCGCCCCAGTTACGGGAGGTTTTGTAATTGTTGACGATCCTTTCCTGAGAAAATCCTACGGCCAGCCCCTGAAAAAGGAATATGAAGGTAAGGCTGAAGCGGATTTGCCGAAGGATGGTGACGGGAATATTGACGGCAATGTCTACAAGGCGGCAAAATTCGAGTTCGGTGCCCAGCTGAAGGTGGATTTCAAGGTCAATGTCAATGACAATTTCGCCTTTTCGTCACAGGTAGTTCTCTTCTCGGACTATCTTGACAAGCCTCAGAACCTTCGTGTCAACTGGGACAACAGGATAGACTGGAAGATAGCCAAGTTCTTCTCGTTCACCATCATGACCAACCTCATCTATGACGATGACATCATCATCCAGACCCAGGATGACATCAAGGCAGGCCGTGAAGGGAAGCAGAGGGTACAGTTCAAGGAATCCCTCTCATTCGGATTCGTATATACATTCGCATCAAAGAATTATTGACAATCATGCAGTCCAGGTTTGATTCCCGCCTGTCTCGGCTGTTGGCCGGTGTTCCTGATGCCGGGGAAAAGCCTGTACTGCTTGCTGTCAGCGGCGGCATAGATTCCATGTGCATGGCAGAGCTTTTCCGCCATGCATTGTCATATCCTGACTTTGCCGTAGCCCATTGCAATTTCCGTCTCAGGGGAGAGGAAAGCGACTCGGACGAGGCTTTTGTCCGCAGCTGGGCGGAGAAAAACAATGTGCCGTTTCATTCCCGGAGTTTTGATACTGCGGCATTTGCCGTATCCGGGTCCATCAGCATCGAGATGGCGGCAAGGGAACTGAGGTACAGGTGGTTTGCCTCTCTTGCCAGAGAGAAAGGATATTGCTGCGTGGCTGTCGCCCATAATGCAAACGACAATGTCGAGACCTTGTTCCTCAATCTTTTGAGAGGGACAGGCATCAGAGGCATTGCGGGTATGGAAGAGTCCGGCTTTGTCCCGTTCCGGGAGGAAGGCTGTGCCCCTGTCCCGCTTATCCGTCCCATGCTTCATTTTACCCGACAGCAGATTGAAGGGTATGTGATGTCACGCGGCATCGCCTATCATGATGACAGTACCAATTCCGGGACGGAATACAGGAGAAACAAGATAAGGAATCTGGTTTTCCCGGTCTTCTCGTCCATAAATCCATCTTTCGTAAAGACAGTCGGCCGGGAAATCGGATATTTTTCGGAAGTCTGCGATGTCGCCGACGACTATTTTGAGTCACATCGCCCAGAAGTCGCGGACACTTGTGATGCCTCCGGCGGATGCCGTATCTGCATCCGGAGCCTGATGTCCCTCCGGCACTGGCGATACATGCTTTATCGTCTTCTTGAACCTTACGGCTTCAATTCATCCGCCGTCCAGTCGTTGGCAAGGGTCCTTTCCGAGTCAGACACGGTTGCAGGAAAGAAATTCTCGTCAGAAAAATATGAATTGTTCACATCTTCTGACCGGATTGTCATCAGAAAAACAGAGATGGCTCCTTCATGTCCCGGATTTCCTGAACGGCGTCCGGCCGGAACGGTCATATCGGAATCTGAACCGATAATGGTCATCAGAGGGGCGGGAGATTATTTTTTCAACGGTTCTTCATTTTCTGTAAAGGTATGTCGTAGAAGTGATATCCATACTCTGCGTCAGCCGGCAGGCGTGCTGGTTTTCGACAAGGACAAGGCTGACTTCCCCCTGCTGCTCAGACGATGGATGCCAGGAGACTGGATTGTCCCGTTCGGGATGAAGGGCCGGAAGAAAATCAGTGACCTGTTCACGGACCTTAAATACGGGCAGATTGAAAAGGAACAGGCCGTGATGCTGGTAAAGCCTCCTGCCTTTGACGCCCCGAGGGAAAAGCCAGCAGAATCAGGAAATGCTGATGAGCCTGAACATCATGTCATTGCCGTGGCGGGAACGAGAATTGACGAGTCTGTGAAAATAGATGCAGATACAGAAAATGTCATAATGCTGACGAGAAATGCCGGCCATTGACAATTAGTTGACAATATTGATATTATGAAGAAAGTACTTACTGCTGTTATTCCGTGCCTGGCTGCTTTTGCCGCATGCCTTCTGCTGCTGGTGTCATGTTCAGGAGGATTCATTTCCGACAAGGCATACCTTCGTGCCGTTGAAGACGATTTCAAGTCCAGGGCCGTCCTTATGGAGAAAGCCGGCATCTGTCTGGATTCCATGTCTCTCACAAAAGCCGAAAAAGAGGCGATGGAATTTCTTTATTCATATATGCCGCTGGGTGATATCCTGAATTATCCGGCGGAATATTATCTTGACAATTTCCGGCTGACACAGCAGGCTGTCAGGACAATGCCGTGGGGAAAATCCGTTCCGGAACGGGAATTGAGGCATTTTGTGCTTCCTGTCAGAGTCAACAATGAGAATCTTGACACATCAAGGACGGTTTTCTACAAGGAGCTTGCCCCGCGTCTTGCAGGCCTTTCCATGAAGGATGCCATTCTTGAAGTCAACCACTGGTGCCATGAGAAAGCGGTATATCAGCCGTCTGATTCCCGGACGAGTTCTCCACTTGCGACAGTAAGGACAGCTTACGGCAGATGCGGGGAGGAGTCCACCTTTCTGGTTGCGGCCCTCAGGTCGGTGGCCATTCCGGCGCGGCAGGTCTATACTCCGAGATGGGCACATACTGATGACAATCACGCCTGGGTTGAGGCCTGGGCCGACGGAGAATGGCATTTCCTCGGTGCCTGCGAGCCGGAGCCGGTCCTTGACCTCGGCTGGTTCAATGCTCCTGCAAGCCGCGGCATGCTGATGCACACAAAGGTTTTCGGACGCTACGACGGGCCTGAAGAGGTTGTGTCCGTTTCTCCGAATTATACGGAAATCAATGTAATACGCAATTATGCCCCGGAATCGGCCAGGCTGGATGTCACTGTACAGGACCTTTCCGGAGCGCCTGTGCCGGGAGCCAGGGTCGAGTACAGACTATATAATTATGCCGAATTTTATCCGGTGGCGGTAAAGACTGCTGATGATGCCGGCCGTTCATATCTTACGGCAGGCCTCGGGGATATGGTCGTCTATGCCACTGACGGTGAAAATTATGGCTTCTCAAAGGTCTCATTCGGCAAGGACAGTAATCTTACCGTTACTCTTTCGTATAATGACGGGAACATTCCGGGGCATCTTGCCTTTGAATCTGTTCCTCCGGTCGAGAATGCCGTCCTGCCTGAGGTGACACCGGAGCAGAGAGCCATGAATGACATGAGAATGGCACAGGAGGATTCGCTCAGGAATGCATACACCGACACATTCTTTGACCGCGCCCGGGCAGAAGCATACTGCGCAGACAATGGCCTTCCTGCGGAGGCTGCCGCATTGCTTGTCTCCTCAAGAGGAAATCATGAAGAAATCACATCCTTTTTGGCATCCGCCTTGTCCCTCGGCCGTACGGGCGATGCCCTTGCTTTGCTCAAGTCGGTGTCTGAGAAGGACTTGAGGGATACTCCTTCTTCCGTATTCGAGGATCACCTTTTCAATACTCCTGCTGGGGAGAAGGATATCATGGTCTATTGTCCGAGAGTGTCTTCGGAATTGCTTTCGCCTTTCAGGGGATATCTCAGGGCCGCAGTTCCCGAAGATATGCTTGCCTCCATTGCTGAGGACCCTTCTTCTTTGGTCGGATGGTGCCGTGACAGTCTTGAACTGATGGATTCCATATCGATGAAATATGTTCAGATACGCCCGTCGGAGGTGTGGCGGACAAGGGTCGCCGACAGGGATTCCCGTGAAATATTTTTTGTTTCCCTCTGTCGTACATCCGGCGTGCCTGCATGGAAAGATCCGGTGACAGGGACCGTCAGATACAGACATGACGGACAGACCTATGATGTGGATTTTGATGCAGCTGCCCAAACCGCCGCCAGGACCGGTATCCTCAAACTGGAATTTTCTCCTATACCTCTTCTTGAGAATCCTCAATACTACAGGCATTTCACATTGTCCAGACTGGAAAACGGGACATTCTCCCTGCTGAATTTCCCTGAGTCCGCCACATGGAAGACTGACTTTGCCGCAGGTGCAGAGTTGCCGGAGGGCATATATGCCTTGGTTTCAGGCGCAAGGATGTCAGGAGGCAATGTGCTTGCCGATGTGGATTTCTTTCGGATTGAGACAGGGCGGACTACTGTATCAGAACTTGTTGTCCGCGATGACCCGTCCCAATACCGCGTCATAGGCTCATTCAATTCCGAGGCTCTTTACGACAAGGTCCCTTCTCCGTCAAAAGATGCGGTGTGCACAAAAGAAAGGAAATCAGTGCTTTCTGAAACAGGTCGCGGCTACTTTGCCGTTGTCCTTGCGGATTATGGCCGTGAGCCCGTCGACCATGCGATGAGGGACATTTCTGCAGCCGCTGCCGAACTTGAGGCGTGGGGGCGTCCCCTTCTGGTGATATTTGCCACTGAAGATGACTGGAGACGCTTTGACTCTGACAAATATTCTCTTCCGTCAACAGTCAGCTATGGCTTGGACAGTGACGGCTCAATGAGAGAAATGATGATGGCCGGGATGGACCTCAGAGGGAACGGCATGCTTCCGCTTGTGACCGTAGCGGACACATTCAACAGAGTGGTCTTCTTTTCCCAGGGGTATTCGATTGGTCTTGGAGAAAGGCTTGTGAAAGTGTCGAAAAGCCTCTAGAGGCTTTCAAGAGCCGCAATGGCAGCCCTCACTTCATTGCTGTCAGTTTCCATAAGAGAATAGAAATCTTTTTCGCCGCCCATGACGACCTCCGGGCGGCGAAATTTCATTTTGCTCTGAACGGGTCTGCGCGCCGAGAGATGAAACTCGTGTGCGCCTGTTCCGGAGGCAACAGTCGCGATGTTGCAGGAATTGATGCCGCTGCCCGGCATTATGGAGATTCTTCCGGCAGACTTGACCGTCAAATCCTTGAGAAGCTCCGTGCCTTCACCTGCTGTCGGACGGCAGCCGGATGTCAATATCCTGCTGCATCCGAAACTGATGATTTTCTCCATTGCTTCAAAAGGATTCTTCGTATGGTCAAAGGCTCGGTGGAATGTGACGGGAAGATCTCCTGCGGCCGTCATCAGGATTGTCATTGCGCGTTCGTCCACATCCCCATCTTCAGTCAGTGCCCCGAAGACAAGGCCGTCGGCTCCTGCTTCCTGTGCTGCATAGATGTCATATTCCATCTGCTTGATTTCGCTGTCGCTGTACAGGAAATCTCCTCCGCGCGGTCTGATTATTACATTCAGTCCCAATGGTCCAAGAACTTCCCGGCTTCTGCGTATCATGCCGGAGGAAGGAGTTGTCCCTCCTTCCGGCATTCCCGCACAAAGTTCCACTCTGTCGGCCCCGCCGTCTCTGGCGGCAATGCAGCTCAGGACAGAGCCGGAACATATTTCTATCTTGAAATGGCTTCTTTCCATAATCGGCTTCCGGTGCCTGCCTCTGCGGGCAGTTGATGATATGTCAGCGGACGGATATTTCGTATGGCATTCTTGCGTAGACCTTTCCGCTTTCTTCTGCATTCCATGATGAGAATGCCTTTTCCACGCTTTCAAGCGGTGTGCCTGCGAATACGGATTCTCCGTTTCCGCCTGTGAGCGATTCAAACAGAAGTTCAAATGTAGTCAGCGGTTTTGGATATTCGGCAATCTGCCATGACGAAAGGTCCGGGTATCCCGCTGCATCAGCTGCATACAGGATGGCGTCGTTGAGTGTTCCGATTTCATCCACCAGACCTATTTCAATGGCATCGGCTCCTGACCATACCCGTCCCTGCGCAATGTCATCCACAGCCTGTACATCCATGTTTCTTCCGTCGGCGACGGTTTCAGTGAATTTTTCATAGATTTTTTCCACTGATGCCTGCAGGTATGCTGTCTCAGCCTTGTCCAGGGCTCTTGTCCCGGAATACATGTCTCCATGCATATTTGAACTGATGGTGGTGATGTTGACATGGGCAATGTCCTTGAGTGTCCCGCTGAAGTCCGGTATCATGCTGAATACCCCGATGGAGCCGGTCAGCGTGCTTGCATTTGCGAAAATATAGTCGCAGCTGTTGGAAATCCAGTATCCGCCCGATGCGGCATAATTGCCGAATGATGCTATGACCGGTTTCTCTGCCCTGAGAAGGTCTATTTCATTCTTGATTTTTTCCGAGGCCAGAACGCTGCCTCCCGGAGAATTTACCCTGAATACGACGGCTTTCACGGACTCGTCATTTCTTATGTCCGCAATGATGGATGCGAATCTGTCTCCGCCTACCTGGGTCCTGTCATTCCCCTCGATGATTTCGCCGGAGGCATATATCACGGCTATTTTTTTGTTTGCCTTGAAATTAGGTACAGTCCTGAGTGTGACATAATCCTGGAATGAGATAAACGGTATGTCGGTGAACTTCCCGTTGCCGGAGAGAGTGCACAATTTTTCCCTGAGCTCTTCCTGACTCATGAGCTCATCCACAAGCCCGTTGTCAAGATAGTCGGAAGGGAAATTCAGTTCAAGGCCGTCTATAAGTGCGTTGAATGCTTCCGGGGCAATTCCTCTGGCCTGAGCCATGGCTGCGCTCCATTCACCCCAGATAGAACTTACCATTTCCTGGTTCTGCTCCCTGTTTTCCTTGCTGATTTCATTTCTGATGAACATCTCTCCGGCAGACTTGTATTTGCCGTGGCGGATGAGCTGGACATTGATTCCAAGCTTGTCCAGTATGTCCTTGAGGAAAATCAGCTGTGAGGACATGCCTGTTATCATGGTCATGCCTCCTTCGTATGAAGTCATGTAGATCTTGTCGGAGACTGATGCCAGGTAATATCCTGCATTGGAAGGGTTCTCCATATATGACACCACTGCCTTCCCGCTGTTTCTGAAATTTATCAGGGCCTGCCTGAATTCTTCTATTTCGGCAAGGCCTCCCAATGCCATGTCCGGCTTTAGGTATATCATCTTTACATCAGGGTCGGTTGCGGCTGCATTCACGGCAGTAATTGCGTTCCAGATGCCTATAGGAGGAAGATTGTCGTTCTGTAGAGCCGCAAGCGGGTCTGCCTGTGCATTCTGTTCAGTCAGAATGAATGTACCCATGTCTATCTTCAGTACTGCGGACCTCGGCATGACGGGCTCCGACTTTCCGACGGAAGCAAGGCTTCCCAACAGCATGAGGCAGAAAAGAAACATAATGATGCTGACAACGAAAACACCCAGCATCGCGGCAAGTGTCATTTTGAAGAATTCTTTCATCTTGATTGTATTTTATGAAATCATATCATACAAATATACTGAGAACGGATGAATTTTCCTATTTTTGCAAGTCGGAATTTCTTGACCCGGAATATCGGGATTTTATCAGGACGGATAGATGACGGAATATCTGAAAAACATATTTGCATTCCTGTCTGCCGCAATGGCGTGGCTTTGCTTCATGATGTCTTCGCCTGTCGCCCATGCGCAGGAGGCCGGGGACACACTCCGGGAAGAATGCCGGGCGGAAGCCCCTCTTTCTCTTGAAGCGTCGGTGATGAGTGACACGCGCATTGATTTCGATGCCTCATCCTCATTGCGCGTCAGCCCGAAATGGAGCACGCTGATTGCCGGGCAGGCCACAGGGAATATACGGAGCTTTGACTGCAACGGGGACGGTTTCATGGACAATCCCAGAGTGCTCATGTTCGGTCTGTCCAACAGCTGGACATATACCGGAGACAACGGGGTACAGGTGCTTTTCGGCGTCAGGGCATTGCATGACGGCAGCCGCGGAGGGCAGGAAGGATATGACCGCCTGACCTATCAGGAATGGGAAGGAGCACATTCCGATGATCCATGGGGCTCGGAAGTCCTTGACCGCTCGCTCGGCGGTTACATTGAAATGAAAGTCCCTCTTTCCCGGGACAATTCCGGGAATATGACCTTCTCGGCCGATTATATCTACACGGACATTGACTCATGGTACGGACAGACGTCCTGGCTCGGAGAACAGCATTCCCTGTATGCCAATCTTGCTTATGACAGGGAATTCAATGAATCCCATAGGCTGAAGGCCGGAATCTCAGGCTTTTTTGACAGAGACGACACCATTCTTGACCGTATCGTAAGGTCTGAAATCCCGGATCCGGAGACCGGTCTTCCGCTTGCCGTGTACAATAGCCATTCTGTGGACAATCTTGCGTCTTTGGGAATTTTCGGAGAATATGAATTCAGGGCAGGGGACAAATTGACGGCAGCCGCAGGCCTGAAAGGAGAGTGGTACTTGAGAGACGGACTACGGCTTTCCCCGAAGCTGGAGATAGAGTACAGGCCGTTTGAGGCGATGAGCCTCAATGTCAATGCAGGCAGGTCGCTCAGATATGTGGAGCCTCTCCAATACAATACAGGAGTATTCTTGACCGGCAAGCGGTTTGTCGGCGATTTTGAAGATCACATACTTGAAGACTCATGGACATTCGGGGGCAGTCTTACTTGGCATCTGCCTTTGGGCTCGTCATCACCGGCATATGTAAGTCTCGGCTATTCCAGGACTGTATTTGCCCAGCAGCTTGTCGTGGACTATGAGCATGTCCGGAATGCCATATCATTCTACAGCCTTGACGGGCGCCGGTCGTTCTCGGACGATTTTCATGTGGCTTTCAAAGCCGGCCTGTTCCGCGGGTTCACTCTCACGGCGGCATTCAGATATACGGATGACCGGGTTGAACTTGAGGGCAGGGGACTTGTCGTGCGCCCGATGACAAGCCGTTACAAGGGCGAGCTTGACCTGCGCTATGCCACGAATCTTGAAAAATGGATATTCGATGTGTCGGCTTCAGTCAACGGACCGTGCCGCGTCTATGACTTTATGCGCACTCACCGGGATGCCGAAGGGAATCTCCTGTATGAGAAAGGTTATACTCCGGTATATCCTCTGCTGAATCTCCGCGTGACCAAAAGATTTGATTTTGTGGACATCTATATCGGAGGAGAGAATCTTACCGGATTCAGGCAGAAGGACATCCTGCTCGGAGCCAGAGATTCTTCCACGGGGATGATCTCCCCTCATCAGTCTTCGTTTGATGCGAGTGCCGTCTGGGGACCTGTCATGGGGACGATAATCTATGCCGGAGCCAGATTCACTCTTTTTAAAAACAATAAGTTCGGAAAAAATTAAGCGAGATATGTTTGAAATTATATCCAAAGAAATGCTTTCCCCTGCCATATGCAGGATGAAAGTATATGCGCCGAGGCTTGCCGCATCAGCTCGCCCCGGGCAGTTCCTGATAGTGATTCCCGAGGCCCACGGGGAAAGAATCCCCTTGACAATCAGTGACTATGATGCAGAGGCCGGCACTGTGACAATAGTGACCCAGAGAATCGGAGTCTCCACGGGCGAAATCTGCTCTCTGGAAGTGGGTGACAGATTTTCGGATGTCACGGGGCCTCTCGGGCACCCGTCGGACTTTGTCGGGAAGACAGCAGAAGAACTCTCCGGGGAGCATTATGTCTTCATAGCCGGAGGCGTCGGCACAGCCCCGGTCTATCCTCAGGTGAAATACCTCCATTCTCTCGGAGTGAAGACTGATGTCATCATCGGAGCCAAGACCTCTGACCTTCTCATATACAAGGAAGAGATGGCTGCTGTCTGCGACAATCTCCATATCTGTACCGATGACGGTTCGGAGGGATTCCACGGCATGGTCACCGGACTGCTTGAGAAGCTCGTGAACGAGGATGGAAAGAAATATACCATGGCCGTGGCCATTGGCCCTATGATAATGATGAAATTCGCCACTTTGACCGCAAAGAAGCTCGGTATTCCGATGACAGTGAGCCTCAATACCCTGATGGTGGACGGAACCGGCATGTGCGGGGCCTGCCGTGTCACGGTGGCGGGCAAGACAAGGTTCGCCTGTGTCGAGGGACCGGAGTTCAACGGCTATGAAGTGGATTTCGACGAGGCCATGCGCCGCCAGGGGATGTACCGCACTCAGGAGCATGAGGCGGCGGAGGAATATGAGCACGAATGCAAGATCGGTTTGTCAGGAGAACGGAAGGAACATGGCTCCGGCGGTCAGGAAGAATCTGTCGGGGCAGAAGCCGTGAATCCGGCCGGCAATGCAGAAATTCCAAACCCTGCAGCCGGGCCGGCATCTGTCAGGAGGGCAAACCGGATACCGCGCGTTCCGGTGAGGGAACAGGACCCGAAGGTGCGGGCGACCAATTTTGAGGAGGTCTGCTACGGATATGACGAGAAAGAGGCCATGCTGGAGGCCACAAGATGCCTTCATTGCAAGAATCCGCGGTGCGTGGCCGCCTGCCCTGTGAATATTTCCATTCCGGAATTCATTGCGGCTGTGGCAGACGGTGATTTTGCCAAGGCTTCGGCTGTGATAGCGCGTGATTCATCGCTGCCTGCCGTGTGCGGCCGTGTCTGTCCCCAGGAGACACAGTGTGAAGGCAGCTGTATCCTGGGCGTTAAGTCCGAGCCTGTCGCCATCGGAAAACTCGAGCGCTTTGTGGCAGACTGGAACATGCAGCACAGGACATCAGAATCAGGACAGGAATCATGGCAGTCAGGACAGGAATCAGAACAGTCCGGCGCACACAGCCCCGGGACTGACGGAAGCGGCGCCGACGGAAATGGCACTGACGGAACCGGTGCTGCCCGGCACAAGGTGGCTGTCGTCGGCAGCGGGCCATCAGGACTTGCCTGTGCTGCAGACCTTGCCAAGCTCGGTTACGATGTGACTGTCTTCGAGGCTCTCCACAAGGCCGGCGGCGTGCTTGAATACGGCATACCTGAATTCAGGCTGCCGAAAGAAAGGGTAGTCGCAGCCGAAATCAATCAGGTAAAAGCCCTCGGTGTCAAGATAGAGACTGATGTCGTGATAGGAAGGACCCTCACGGTGGATTCACTGCTTGACAAGGAAGGCTTCTCCGCAGTATTCATAGGTTCCGGAGCCGGACTCCCGCGTTTCATGAACATTCCCGGCGAGAATCTCAACGGAGTGTTCTCCGCCAACGAATTCCTGACAAGAAACAATCTCATGCATGCATACAGCCCAGACTACAGGACTCCTGTCTTCACCGGACGCCGTACAGTCGTGGTGGGCGGAGGAAATGTGGCAATGGATGCGGCAAGGACCGCCCTCAGGCTGGGCGCCGGGACCACCATAGTATACAGAAGAACAGAGAATGAACTGCCTGCCAGAAGGGAAGAAGTCCACCATGCCAAAGAAGAGGGGGTTGAATTCATGATGCTCTCCAATCCGGTCGAGATTCTCGGAGACGACAAAGGCTGGGTCCGCGGAATACGATGCATCCGTATGGAGCTCGGCGAACCTGACGAAAGCGGACGCCGCTCGCCTGTTCCTGTCCCGGGTTCGGAATTTGAGATAGAGGCCGATTCGGTGATAATGGCCCTCGGTACCTCTCCTAACCCGCTGATCTCCCATACGACATCCGGACTTGAGACCAACCGCAGGGGCTGCATCGTCGCGGATGAAGACGGCGCGACCACCCGCCCTGGAGTCTTTGCCGGAGGCGATGCCGTGACAGGGGCGGCGACAGTCATCCTTGCCATGGGAGCCGGACGCAAGGCTGCCGCAGCCATAGACCGCTACATCCGCTCTCTCCACTGAGCGGATGGCGGAGCAGACGGCCTGTCCGGCAGATGATGACCCCCGGACAGGATGATGATGACTCGCTCCGGACGACCAATGATACCTGAAGAAATGACACATATATCAATAAGACAGCGCATAGCCCTGGAGCTCCACCGGCAGCTCGTCAAGGATGAACAGAAACATCATCCTCTCCGCCAGCTGTTCTGGGAATGCACCCTCAGGTGCAACATGCATTGCCGCCATTGCGGAAGCGACTGTCATGTGTCATCCGCCTGCAGGGACATGCCCTTTGAGGATTTCCGGAAAGTCCTTGTGCGAATCAAGGAAAAATATGACTCCCGCAGAATAATGGTAATCATGACCGGCGGCGAGCCTCTCATGCGCCAGGACCTTGAAAAATGCGGCAGGGCGGTATATGACATGGAATTTCCGTGGGGAATCGTCTCCAACGGACGTCTGCTTACTCCCCGCAGGTTTGAAGCCCTGCTCCGCTCCGGCATACACTCCGCCACAATCAGCCTCGACGGCTTTGAGGCTGACCATGAATGGATGAGAGGCGTGCCCGGCTCTTTCAAAACAGCCGAGCAGGCAGTAAAGATGTTTGTATCCGAGCCTTCTGTCAAATTCGATGTGGTCACCTGTGTGAACAACCGGAATTATGATACTCTGGGAGAATTTAAAGAATACCTGATATCCCTCGGCCTGAAAAGCTGGCGGCTTTTTACCGTGTTTCCCGTCGGACGCGCTGCCCGGGATCCGCATCTGCAGCTGGACAGGGAGCGCTACAGAGGGCTCATGGACTTCATATCGCAGACAAGAAAAGAAGGCCGTATAATGCCGTCATACGGATGCGAAGGCTTTCTCGGAGAATATGAGGGCATGGTCAGAGACAATCTCTACACCTGCCAGGCCGGCCTTTCTGTCGCTTCCGTCCTCGCCGACGGCTCCATTTCGGCATGTCCGAGCATCAGAAGCGACTGGCATCAGGGCAATATCGCCACCGATGACTTCATCGATGTATGGGAAAACAGATTCATCCCATACCGCGACCGTTCCTGGATGAAAAAAGACAAATGCGCATCCTGCCGCTGGTTCCGGTACTGCAAGGGCAACGGGATGCACCTTCGCGACAGCGACGGCAATCTCATCCTCTGCCATCTTGACCGCCTGTGATTCGCAGTCCTGCTGTGATATCCCGGGCCCTGACTTACTTCACTATGATTTCAATCTCAGGATAGCTTTGCCTGACATCATCCAGCCATGAAGCATTTCGCTGACTTTCAGATATTGTGACGGACTGTAGAGGATTGCCGCTGCAATACAAAGTTGTCAGAGCGGTATTGTTGCTTACATCAAGTGTTGTCAGTTGATTGTCGTAGCACCACAACTGTGTCAGAGCGGTATTGTTGCTTACATCAAGTGTTGTCAGCTGATTGTCGTAGCACCACAACTGTGTCAGAGCGGTATTGTTGCTGACGTCAAGTGTTGTCAGTTGATTGTTGTAGCACCGCAAATCTGTCAGAGCCGTATTGCTGCTCACATTAAGAGTTGTAAGTTGATTGTCGAAGCAAAGCAAATATGTCAGACCTGTATTGTTGCTGACATCAAGTGTTGTCAGTTGATTGTTGTAGCACCGCAAATCTGTCAGAGCCGTATTATTGCTGACATCAAGGTCGGTCATCTGATTTCCGTGGCAATGCAAAGTTCCCAGAGCGGTATTGTTGCTGATATCAAGTGTTGTCAGTTGATTGTCGTCGCACAGCAAATCTCTCAGAGCAGTATTGTCGCTCACATCAAGTGTTGTCAGCTGATTGCCGTAGCACCACAACCATGTCAGAGCCGTATTATTGCTGACATCAAGGTCGGTCATCTGATTTCCGTGGCAATACAAAGTTCCCAGAGCGGTAAAATATCGTATCTCTGACATTTCCTTTATATCGCTATTGTTTACCCACAAACGTTTGACAGTCTTGGCCTCATTGACGGTTATCTGACCGTCGCCGTCAGCATCAACATTGTAAGCAATCAATGCCTCAAGGAAATTCGGGTCTTTGAACTGTATTGCCCGGGTCCCGTCAATTTCCTGGCTGACCTTCAGGACGGCGGTCTTGTCGCCGCAGGTAAATATGATTTCCCCGGATTTGATGTCCGCTGATGTGTTGTGTCCTGCCGAGATTTCCACAAGGCTTCCTGATTCCCCCATGTCGGCGGAAGTCGTTATCCAATCCGTGTCATTTGTCAAGGTCCATTTGTGGGAACTTGTGACTTCCACAGTCTGTTTCCCTCCGTCGTAGCCGAATGGCAGTTCCGCGGGGTCAACAGAAATTGAATACACCTGCACCTCTTCATTCCTGCACGAAGCGAGGCTTATCATAGCAAGAAATGCACAGACAAGCAGATTTGCGATTTTTTTCATGGCGATTAATTTTATGGTAATTCATTTAATTTGTTTGAATTGTCACATCCGGTCGTACCCGCGACAAAAATATAGAAAAAAGACAGGGGGGGGCAAATTTTTCTTTAGTGTACTGCTGGAAATCATGTCGGAGCCGCAATCCGAGGCGCGGCCGGTGGAGCCCCAAAATACTGTCCATCGGGCGCGGAATTGCGGCATTATCGCGGCCGTCGGCATTTTGAAAATGCCATCGGGCACACTTTCGCAGGAAAATCACGCCCGGTGGACACCATTTCACATATCCACCGGCCGCGGTTGATTTTTCTTGTCAGCGATGCAACGAAATGACTCTCCGCTGCATCTTTAAGGCGTTGTTTTCCGGATAACCGTCAATTGTTGTGTGCCATGAGAGAAGTCATTGTCGAAACAGTAAAAAGAGTTGGGGCATTTGCAGTAGTAGCCCTGATACTCGCGTCATACATTCTCTTTTCATAATATTGAAAGGAATATTTCATAGTATTTGAAAGGGATGCCCTGATATTGGGCAATGTTCTGATATTGCATGGAATGTCTTGGTCAGGGAGACAGTTCTGAAATCTATAACCCTAAATCCGATATATTAAGAACAGGGATTCTGCTTCAATGGAGCAGGTCCTTTTCTTTTATGCTGGATGCGCCTCGGTAAAGGAATTTGAAAAGGAATTTGAACAAGTTCATTTTCATTACTCTCGACTTCTGCGTATATTTGTCGCTGCGCGCCACATATACTGTAGCGCCTCGGCAATTGCAAACAAGCTTGCATTGCTCTCGGCTTCTCACTATATTTGCGCCCAAAACAGTTTGGATATGGCACAGAAACCGTCGATTCCGAAGGGAACAAGGGACTTCGGCCCGTCCGAGATGGCGGGAAGGAATTATATATTCGATACAATACGCTCGGTGTTCAGGACTTACGGTTATGCTCCGATTGAGACCCCGTCGATGGAGAACCTGAGCACTCTTCTCGGAAAGTATGGGGAAGAGGGGGACAAGCTTCTTTTCCGCATTCTCAATTCAGGGGATGCGTTTTCCGGAATAGATTTCGGCGAATACAGGCTTCCTGAGGGGGAGAACCGGTACAACAGCAAGGCGCTTTCCCTGAAGGTATGCGAAAAGGGCCTGAGATATGACCTGACGGTGCCTTTTGCGAGATATGTGGTGCAGCATCAGGGGGAGATTTCATTCCCGTTCAAGAGATACCAGATTCAGCCGGTGTGGAGGGCGGACAGGCCGCAAAAGGGCCGTTACCGTGAATTCTACCAGTGCGATGTGGATGTTATAGGCTCGAAGTCGCTTCTGAACGAACTGGAACTGGTACAGATAGTCGACAGGGTGTTCGGCCTTTTCGGGGTGCGCGTATGCGTCAAGATCAACAACCGCAAGGTGCTTGCCGGGCTGGCCGAGATTTCGGGCTTCCCGGACAAGATGGTGGACATCACTGTAGCCATAGACAAGATTGACAAGGTCGGACTCGAGGCCGTGGAGGCGGAAATGCTTGAGAAAGGACTGACAGAGGAGGCCGTCAAGGTCATTGAACCTGTCCTCACATTGTCGGGCTCCACTTCAGACAAGCTTGCGACAATGCGTGAGCTCTGCAACGGAGGCTCCGCGTCCGGGATTGTCTCGGAGGAAGGCCTCAGGGGCCTGGACGAGCTGGATGAACTGTTCGGGCTGATTGATGCGGCATCCGTGTCGCAGGAGGTGGAGCTGGACCTGTCTCTGGCGAGGGGACTGAACTATTATACGGGGGCAATATTCGAGGTCAAGGCCAAGGATTTCCAGATAGGAAGCATCTGCGGAGGAGGACGCTACGACAACCTTACCGGTATTTTCGGCCTGCCGGGAATGTCCGGCGTCGGGATTTCATTCGGTGCCGACAGAATCTATGATGTCCTCAGCGGACTCGGCCTTTTCCCGGACGAAGTGACGACATCGACCAGGATACTGTTCTCCAATATGGGCCCGGATGAGCTGAAATACCTGATACCTGTGGCCAAGAATTTGAGGGACAGGGGTATTCCGTGCGAGATATATCACGAGTCCGGCAAGCTCAAGAAGCAGTTTGAGTATGCCGCCAAAAAGAATATACCGTTCATGTCCATAGTCGGGGGCGACGAGATGGCACGGGGAGAAATCAACCTCAAGAATCTTTCTTCCGGGGAGCAGAAGACATTCTCGGTCTCAGACCTTGACGGGATGGCCGCCTTCATCGGATAAATATCATGTCAGAGGACATTTCTTCCGTCTGGGGCTATGCCGCCGGTATCGTGACCGGTGTCACATACGGCCTCAATCCGCTCTTTGCCGTGCCCCTGATGAGGCAGGGAATATCGGTGGACGAGATACTTTTCTTCAGGTATCTTCTGGCTGTTGTCATCCTCGGCGGATGGCTTCTGGTCAGGAAGGAAAGCTTCAGAGTCAGTCTGAAGCAGACCTCGAGGCTGCTTATCCTGGGCATACTCTTTTCCCTGAGCAGCCTCACACTGTTCGAGGCATACGGGTTCATCCCGTCCGGGGTTGCCACTACCATAGTCTTTCTGTATCCGGTGCTTGTGGCCCTGATAATGGTTTTCATGCGGGTCTATCCCACATGGCAGGTCTGGCTGTCGATATTCATGACATTCACCGGCGTCCTCTTCCTTTGCCGCACGGACGGAGAGGGCCTTCTCCAGTGGAAAGGCCTTGCGCTGGCATTTGCATCCGCCCTGTCGTATGCGATGTTCATTGTCATCATAAACAGGAGCCGGGCCATCCGCACAGTGTCGGACTCGCTGCTCACATTCTATGCCCTGCTGACAGGTACGGTGATATTCGCTGCGCACAGTCTCGTTTCCGGGGGAGGGGAGGCTTCGCTTTTCACCGGACTTGACCGCATCGGAGTGTGGCTCAATCTCCTTGGCCTTGCCGTCATGCCTACCGTAGTCTCCACCGCAACCCTTGCGATGTCCACCCGCATAATAGGGGCGACAAAGTCATCCGTGCTCGGCGTCTTCGAGCCGGTGACAGCCATTCTCGTCGGTGCTCTCGCCTTCGGGGAAAGCATCACTGCCAATATAATAATAGGAATAGTCCTGACAATGGCGGCTATAGTCTTTATGATAGTCTCATCGTCAAAAAAATGAAAAAATTTGACTACCTTTGCTCCGGTCCGGAAATGAACCGGTACGGCTCCGGACATGTCATCTGAAAAATAATTCTATTGTCATGAAAGTAGGGATAATAATGGGCTCCACCAGCGACTGGGAAGTCATGTCGGGCGCGGCGGAGATGCTTCAGGAACTCGGGATAGACTTTGAGAAAAGGGTTGTCAGCGCCCACAGGACGCCGGATCTGATGTATGAATATGCGCATACGGCCAGGCAGCGCGGCATAGGCGTGATTGTCGCAGGTGCAGGCGGGGCCGCTCATCTTCCGGGCATGGTGGCCGCGATGACCACTCTTCCTGTCATAGGGGTTCCTGTCAAGTCTCGGGCACTCAACGGCCTTGATTCCCTCCTTTCAATAGTGCAGATGCCCGGAGGAGTCCCTGTGGCGACAGTTGCCATCAACGGGGCAAAGAATGCGGCTCTGATAGCTGCGTCGATTCTCGCCCTCGGGGACAAGACGGTTGCGGAGAGGCTCGAGAAGTTCAGGAAAGACCAGACAGAATCTGTCCTTAAGGCTGAAATCTGATGAAAAAGAGAATAGGTATAATAGGCGGGGGGCAGCTCGGGCTCATGATAGCCCAGGCGGCTCACCGTCTTGACGCATTTGTCACGGCGCTGGACCCGTCCCCGGATGCTCCGGCATTTGCCGAGGCGGACGCACGGATTGTGGGGGCATTCGATGACCTTGAAGCCCTCGAGAGGCTGTGTGAAGCCTCGGATGTGGTTACTTACGAATTTGAAAATGTCCCCGGGGACATTCTCCGCCATCTGGAAGGAAAATATAACATAAAGCAGGGGATAGCCCCGCTGTTCGATTCACAGGACAGGCTCAGGGAAAAGGACAATGCCCGTATGCATGGGCTTGAGCCACCGCGATACAGGGCTGTCCCCGCTATGGACGATGTCCCTCTTGATGCGGAGGCATGTGCGGCCCTGAGTCCTCAGTCAAGGCTGCTTCATCTCGGCATGTCCGTAGGGAAAATCGGCATGCCGTGTGTCCTGAAGACCCGCACTCTCGGCTACGACGGGCATGGTCAGGCCATAATACGGAGCCTGGAGGACATGGAGAAGGCTGCGGACCTCCTTTCTGTCCCGTGCATACTCGAAGAGATGGTTGATTTCGACTTCGAGTGCAGTGTAATCATGGTCAGTGACGGGAAAGACATCATCCATTTCCCTGTGTCAAGGAATATCCACAGGGACGGCATACTTGACCTGTGCATAGTGCCGGCCTCGGGACTGCGGAATGGCAGCGGCGAGAATGACCTGTGCCGCAGGATTACAGCGTCCTGCGAGTCATTCATGAAGAGCTGCAGCTACAGGGGGATACTGGCAATAGAACTTTTCGTCAAGGGAGACAGATTCTATTTCAATGAGATGGCCCCGCGTCCCCACAACAGCGGCCACTGGACGATAGAAGGGTGCACGACCAGCCAGTATATGGAACTCTGTCATTTCCTGCTCGACATGCCTCTGAAAAGACCTGAGCTTCTCTCTCCTTCCGTCATGAAGAATATACTCGGACAGGACCTGGATGCCGCCAAGACCGTGGTTGCCGAATCCCTTGTCGGTGCCGGCCCCGGCATAGAAGTCTCTGCGTCTGAAGATGTCGACAATGCCTTCTGCGGGGAAGCCGGGAAGGGTGTGTATGTGCATCTGTACGGGAAGACCCAGTCCCGGCCGAAAAGGAAGATGGGCCATATTACCTTCGTGCCGATGACCCCGGAGCGGTATTATTCCGTCTGGGCGGCAAGATTCGTCTGAAAAAGCATAAGATTCGTCTGAAAAGACACAAGACTTGACAAAAAGACAGGACAGTCAGAATTGATAACATTAAGAAACCGATATATGGGCAATTACCGCGTATTTGTTGAAAAATACCCTGAGTTTCAGGTTGAGGCGAAGAGCCTGATGAATGAGCTTAACGAGAACCTGCAGCTGTCCCTGGGCAGCCTCAGGTATCTCAATGTCTATGACCTTTTCGGGTTTACTCCCGAGCTTTTGGAAAAGAGCCGCTACGGTGTGTTCGGCGAGATAATGACCGACAAGGTCTCTGATGAATGCGACCTGAGCGGGACAAAATATATAGCCGTGGAGTATCTCCCGGGACAGTTTGACCAGAGGGCTGCGTCTGCGGTCGACTGTGTGCGGCTGATTGACCCGAAGGCCGATGTGCGGATAAAGAGCTCCAGGCTGCTCATTTTCGACAAAAATGTCTCTGACGGGGACCTGGAGAAAATACGTCATTATTATATAAATGCAGTCGAGTCCAGGCAGAAGGACCTTTCCGTGCTCAGTGACACGGAGCAGGCTCCGGTCAAGCCTGTCAAGGTGCTTGAGGGCTTCACCCTGATGAAAGAGGAGGACCTCGCCCCGTACTGCAGGCAGATGGGACTTGCCATGAACAGCGATGACCTTCGTGAAGTGGTCAATTATTTCAGAAAAGAGGGCAGGGACCCGTATGAGACGGAGCTCAGGATTCTGGACACATACTGGAGCGACCATTGCCGCCACACCACATTCACCACCGAGCTTCAGAAGATTGACTTCGAGGAGTCATTCGTCAGGGAGGAAATAGAAGGAACATATAATCTCTACCTGAAAATCCGCAAGGAACTCGGCCGTGAAAACAAGGGCCTGAATCTCATGGACATGGCGACCATCGGAGCCCGTTATCTCAAGTCAAGGGGACTGCTGGACGACATGGAGGTGAGCGAGGAGAACAACGCCTGCAGCATTTATGTGGATGTGGACGTGGACGGGAAGATTGAGAAATGGCTGCTCCAGTTCAAGAACGAGACGCACAACCATCCGACTGAAATCGAGCCGTTCGGAGGTGCCGCGACCTGTCTCGGCGGAGCCATCAGGGACCCTCTTTCCGGCAGAAGCTATGTATATCAGGCTATGCGTGTCACGGGGGCCGGCGACATATACCAGCCGGTAGCGGAGACCATTCCTGGCAAGCTGCCCCAGAAGGTCATAAGCCGCAAGGCTGCAGCCGGATATTCCAGCTACGGCAACCAGATAGGCCTTGCCACAACACATGTCCGTGAAATCTATCATCCGGGCTATCTGGCGAAAAGGCTGGAGGTCGGAGCCGTGGTCGGGGCAGTGAAGGCGGAGAATGTGCGCAGGGAAAGCCCTTGTCCGGGAGATGTCATCCTCCTTCTCGGCGGAAGGACTGGCCGTGACGGCATAGGAGGCGCCACAGGCTCTTCCAAGGAGCATACGGAGGCTTCCCTCGAGACCTGCGGCAGTGAGGTCCAGAAAGGAAATGCACCGGAGGAGCGGAAGCTGCAGAGGCTTTTCCGCCGTCCCGAGGTGACCAGACTCATAAAGAAATCCAATGATTTCGGAGCCGGCGGAGTAAGCGTTGCCATCGGAGAACTCGCCGACGGGCTTGACATCTATCTTGACCGCGTGCCGGTGAAATACAGCGGACTGAACTCCACCGAGCTCGCCATCAGCGAATCCCAGGAGAGGATGGCTGTCGTGGTCGAGGCGAAGGACAGGGAACAGTTCGAGAAATACTGCGCAAGTGAAAATGTGGAGGTCACCCATGTGGCTGATGTCACCGGCAGCGCAAGGCTCAGGATGTACAACGGGGACAGGCTCGTCGTTGACCTTTCGCGCGAATTCATCGACAGCGCCGGCGCAAGGCACTATGCCGAGGCTGTGGTGCAGGCAGTGGAGAACAGGAATCCGTTCGCCCGCAAGGTGGAAGGAGACACCCTTGAGGAAAAGATTGAAAACAACCTGCGCGACTGGAATGTGACTTCCCAGAAAGGCCTCATAGAAATGTTCGACTCCACCATAGGCCGCTCGACGGTGCTCATGCCGTTCGGAGGCTGCCTGCAGACTACAGAGACCCAGGTGTCGGTACAGAAACTCCCTGCAGACGGCTACACCGACACTGCCAGCGTGATGGCCTTCGGATATAATCCGTACATCTCTTCATGGAGCCCGTACCACGGGGCCGCATATTCCGTGGTCGAGGCCTGCTCCAAGGCAGTGGCATCCGGCGCTTCATACGAGAAGATGAGATTCTCATACCAGGAATATTTCGAGAGGATGCATGACAGCCGTTCATGGGGAAAACCTCTGAGCGCCCTTCTCGGAGCCCTGAAGATGCAGGTTGAGCTCGGACTTCCGTCAATCGGAGGCAAGGATTCCATGAGCGGGACATTCGAGCACATCAATGTACCTCCTATGCTCATGGCCTTCGGCATCACGACAGTAAACGCCGGCAAGGTCATATCGCCTGAACTGAAGTGGGACGGAGACAGGCTCTATCTCATCAGGCACACTCCTCTGCAGAACTTCATGCCGGATACGGAGCAGCTGAAGAAGAATTTCAGATATGTCCACGAGCAGATTGAGTCCGGCAATGTATGCGCGGCATACGCGATAGGATTCGGCGGCGTGGCCGAGGCCTTGTGCAAGATGTCATTCGGCAATGCCTTCGGCGTGGATGTCAAGGTGCCCGAAGAGGACTTGTTCAACTACAGCTACGGCTCCATCCTGGTCGAATGCGACAAGCCGCTTGATTTTCCTGCGGCGGAATATCTGGGTACCGTCACAACAGGCGAGGACGGCATGCTCCACATCAACGGCACTTCGCTTTCAATCTTCGAGATGATGGAGACCTGCGGGGCAAGGTTCTCTTCAATCTACCCGTCGGAATGCGAGCCTTCCCATAAGGCTGTGGCGCCTGCGGGACTCGGCAATGCCGCCCCTCTGAAAAAGAAAAAGTCCGAGATGAAGTGGAAGGGAGAGCCTGTCGGGACACCTGTGGCGTATATCCCTGTATTCCCGGGAACCAACTGCGACTATGATACCGCCAAGGCATTCCGCAAGGCCGGGGCTGAAGTGAGGATGAGCGTATTCTGCAATCTGACTGCAGATGATATCTTCCGCTCGATCGCCGAGATGAAGAAAAACATCTCCGAATGCCATATACTCGCCCTCTGCGGCGGCTTCTCTGCCGGAGACGAGCCTGACGGCAGCGGAAAGTTCATAGCGAATGTGCTGAACAACAAGGATATCGCTGAAGAAATCCATAAGCTCCTTGACCGCGGCGGTCTCATCCTGGGCATCTGCAACGGTTTCCAGGCCCTCGTGAAGTCCGGACTTCTTCCATACGGGCGGCTTGGCATGGTGACAAAGGACTCTCCGGTGCTTTTCAGGAATGACATCAACCGTCATATATCGCAGATGGTAACGACGAGAGTCGCGTCTGTCAATTCCCCGTGGCTCTCAAGCTTCTGTGTCGGGGACCTGCATACAATAGCCGTCAGCCACGGCGAAGGCAAGTTCGTGGTTAATGAGGAACTTGCGCGGAAACTCTTTGCCGACGGTCAGGTCGCCTTCCAGTATGTGGATCCGGTCACTGAAGAAGTTACCATGGAATCCCCGTACAATCCTAACGGTTCCTGCTATGCCATCGAGGGCATCATCAGTCCTGACGGACAGATTCTCGGCAAGATGGGCCATACTGAAAGATATGAGAGAAACCTGTTCAAGAACATTGAAGAAGAGCTTGAGCAGCCTCTGTTCGACAATGCCGTAAGGTATTTCAGGGGGAAATAGAATGCCGTACAGGAATATAAATGAAGAATGCGGGGTATTCGGCGTCTGGGGCGTTCCGGATGCCCCAACTCTTGTATATTACGGACTTCATGCCCTTCAGCACAGGGGACAGGAAGGCTGCGGAATAGTGGCATCCGGCCCTGACGGGAAGATGAAGAGAATCAAGGGTGAGGGGCTCGTTACCGAAGTATTCCCGGAGACGAAGCTCTCCGGCCTCCGGGGAGACATGGCAATAGGTCATGTCCGCTATTCCACTACAGGTGGCGGGGGAATCGAGAATGTCCAGCCTTTCCTTTTCCGGCACCACACCGGGGACTTTGCATTGGCGCACAACGGCAATCTCGTCAACTATAGTCTCCTCCGCAGGGAACTGGAGGACAGGGGAAGCCTGTTCCAGTCCTCGTCCGACAGCGAGGTGCTGGCGCATCTCATCAAAAAAGACAGCGCGGAGGCCCACAAGCCAAGGATTTTTTCCATTGTCAATGCCCTCAACACAGTTGAAGGGGCATTCGCATTCCTGATAATGACTTCCAACCGCATATATGCCTGCCGGGACAAGTACGGCCTGCGACCCCTGTCCATAGGCCGGATAGGAAACGGATATGCCGTCAGCAGCGAGACCTGTGCATTTGATGTAATAGGCGCGGAATATCTCCGGGACATAGAGCCGGGGGAGATTGTCACAATCGATGGTCACGGCCTGCGGAGCAGGAAATACAATGAGCATTGCCGTCATGCCATGTGCGCCATGGAATATGTCTATTTCGCCCGGCCTGACAGTGACATTGAGGGATGTAATGTCCACAGTTTCAGGAAAGAGACAGGGCGGCTGCTGTATGAGGAAGCCCCTGCCGACGCGGACATAGTTGTCGGTGTCCCGGATTCAAGCCTCAGTGCGGCAATGGGCTACAGCGAAGCCAGCGGGCTCCCGTACGAAATGGGACTGATAAAGAACAGATACATTGCCCGGACATTCATACAGCCTTCGCAGGCGATGCGGGAAAAGGGAGTGCGGATGAAGCTCTCTGCAGTCAAGGCCATTGTCAAGGACAAGAGGGTCGTGCTCGTGGACGATTCAATTGTCAGGGGAACCACATCAAGGAGGATAGTCTCCATGCTCAGGGAGGCGGGAGCCAGGGCCGTGCACCTGCGTATAGCCAGCCCTCCGATCAAGATGCCTTGCTTCTATGGAGTGGACATATCCACATACGACGAGCTCCTCTGCGCGGGAAAGTCCGTGGAGGAGGCCCGCCAGGAAATAGGGGCGGACACTCTCGCATATCTGTCCGAAGATGCCCTTTACAAGGCCGGGCAGAGGACAGACTTATGCCTTGCATGCTTCAACGGACGGTATCCTACAAGTCTCTATCAGCCGGTGGAGGATGCCAACAGGGACGGAAAGTTCTGACATTTCCGTAAAGAAACATATTTTTGAAGATATCCGTAAAGAAAAGATACCATGGTAGTAGGAATTGACGTCGGCGGGAGTACCACCAAAATTGTAGGCATAGAGGACGGGAAAGTGCGCTCCCCTCAGTTCATCACCGCTGCCGACCCGATTACTTCCCTTTTCGGCGCATTCGGCAAGTATATTTATGACAATCACATAGACCTCGACTCGGTGGAGCAGGTGATGCTCACGGGTGTCGGCAGCGCGTATGTCGACGGCAGCCTGTACGGCCGGCCAACGGCCAAGGCGGATGAATTCATGGCGAATGCCCTCGGAGCGAAATACCGCAGCGGGCTGGACAGGATGATTGTCGTGAGCATGGGGACAGGCACATCTTTCATAAAGGTGGACGGGGACGCGATAGAGCATGTCGGAGGCATGGCCATCGGCGGAGGTACCCTGCAGGGCCTTTCCCGGATAATCTTCCATTCGCATGACATCCGCCAGACAGTCGATATGGCATTGAAAGGGGATACCTCAAGAGTCGACCTGCAGATCCGGGACATCTCGAAGACGGAGATACCGGGGCTTCCGTACGGAGTGACAGCCTCGAATTTCGGAAAAGCCGAGGCCAATGCCGCTCCCGAAGATATTGCAGCCGGACTCATCAACATGGTACTACAGACAATAGGCAGTGCCGCAAATCTTGTGGCATACAATACCGGCATAAAGGATTTTGTGCTGATAGGAAATCTCCCTATGCTGCCGCAGAGCAGGCCTCTCTATGACAGGATCGAGGCCCTGTACGGCATCCGGGTGCATATACCGGAATATCCCGAATACAGGACGGCAATAGGCGCCGCCTTGAGCTGCCTGCAGGGGAATGCCTGCCGGTGAGGCTATGCATTCTGCGATAAATATGTTATATTTGCAGGATTGAATAATACCATCAGAATAATACAACTGATACAATACCATCGGGACTAATAAACACAATACAGATATGGCAGTCAGTTATGAAAAGGCGGGTGTCAACCTTGAGGCAGGTTACGAGGTGGTCCGCAGAATCAAAAGTCATGTGGCCTCTACGGCGCGTGCAGGTGTCATGGGCAATATAGGCTCATTCGGGGGAATGTTCGACCTCTCCTCCCTGAATGTAAAGGAACCTGTGCTGGTCAGCGGCACTGACGGAGTGGGCACCAAGCTTAAGCTTGCCTTTGCGATGGACAAGCATGACACCATAGGAATCGATGCCGTGGCAATGTGCGTGAATGATGTGCTTGCCCAGGGAGCGGAACCTCTTTTCTTCCTTGACTACATAGCCGTAGGACACAACGAGCCGGAAAAAATCGAGGCCATAGTCGCCGGTGTCGCAGAAGGATGCCGTCAGGCCGGATGTGCCCTTGTCGGCGGCGAGACCGCAGAAATGCCGGGAATGTATTCGGACGGCGAATACGACATAGCCGGATTTACCACCGGCGTTGTGGAGAAGTCGAAGCTTATAGACGGCAGCAAAGTGAAGGCCGGGGATGTCCTTGTAGGAATAGCCTCGTCCGGCGTGCATTCCAACGGCTTCAGCCTTGTGCGCAAGATATTTGCCGACGCTGGCCTGGACCTCAGGTCTTCATATCCGGAGCTTGGCGGACAGGTGCTCGGAGAAGTCTCCCTCACACCGACCAAAATATATGTCAGGCAGGTGCTCGATGTCATCCGCAGCTGCGATGTGCATGGAGTCGCCCACATTACCGGAGGCGGCTTTGACGAGAATATCCCGCGTATCCTCAAGGAAGGCCAGGGAATTGAGATTCAGGAAGGTTCATGGGAAATTCTTCCGATATTCAGGCTTCTTGAAAAATACGGGAAAGTCGCTCACCGCGAAATGTTCAATATCTTCAACATGGGCATAGGCATGGTACTCGCCCTCGACTCCTCCGAAGCGGACAAGGCCATTGCCATCCTTGAATCGCACGGGGAGAAGGCTTCCGTCATCGGCCGTGTCACGGACCGTCCGGGAGTGGACATCAGGATGCAGGCCTGACCGGTTCAAGAATGAATTGAAAATTGAAAGCAAACAACAGCCATATTATGAGAGCTTTATTTTCAGTAAGCGATAAGACAGGCGTGGTAGAATTCGCCCGTCAGCTTGAGTCTCTCGGGTGGGAAATCATCGCCACCGGAGGCACCATGAAACTTCTTCAGGAAGCAGGACTCAAAATCATCAACATCAGTGAGATAACCGGCTTCCCGGAAATCTGTGACGGAAGAGTCAAGACTCTTCATCCGAAGGTTCACGGGGCACTTCTCGGCCGCAGGGACCTCGAAAGTCACCGCAGGCAGCTTCAGGAAAACGGAATAGAATACATCGACCTCGTATGCGTCAATCTCTATCCGTTCAGAGAGACAATATCGAAGCCGGATGTGACCATGGAGGATGCCATCGAGAACATCGACATCGGAGGCCCTTCAATGCTCCGCAGTGCGGCCAAGAACTGGAAGGATGTCACTGTGGTCTGCCATCCGGAGGACTATCCGAAAATCATTGACGAAATCCGCCAGACGGGGAACACTACACCCGGGACCAGGCTCCGCCTCTCCGCTGAGGCCTATACCCATACCGCAGAGTATGACATGATGATAGCCTCATACATGAGGAAGCAGGCCGGGCTCAATGAAAAGCTTTTCCTCGAGTATGACCTGAAGCAGTCGCTCAGATACGGGGAGAACCCTCATCAGGAGGCCATGTTCTATGCCTCAATGGAAAAAGTCCCGTTCTCCCTCGCCACGGCGGAGCAGCTCAACGGCAAGGAACTCTCATACAACAATATCCAGGATGCAAATGCCGCCCTCAATATCGTAAGGGAATTCGACGAGCCTTTCTGCGTCGGACTCAAGCACATGAATCCGTGCGGAGCCGCAGTCGGAAAAGATGCCCTGGAGGCATGGCAGAAGACATTCGAGGCCGACAAGGTCAGCATCTTCGGAGGAATAGTGGCCTTCAACCGGGAAGTGGACCTTGCGACAGCAGAACTTCTCAAGCCGGTGTTCCTTGAAATAGTTATGGCACCTTCGTTCTCCGCAGAGGCCCTGGACCTTCTCCGCACCAAAAAGAATCTCCGTCTGCTCAAAGTTGACATGACCAGGGATGACAAGGTGAGAAAACAGTATGTCAGCGTCAACGGAGGCCTCCTCGTCCAGGACCAGGACACCACGACCAAGACTGTGGTGCCGGAAATGTGCGTCACGGAGACAAAGCCTCAGGCCGGCGACATGGATGACCTCAATTTTGCATGGCGCATCGTCAAGCATGTGAAGTCCAATGCGATTGTTGTGGTCAAGAACGGCATGACCTTCGGTGTGGGAGCCGGACAGATGAACCGCATCGGCTCGGCTGAGATTGCGCTCAAGCAGGCAGCAGCCACATTCGCTGCGGAAGGCAAGGATGTCAGGGAAGCAGGTCTTGTCCTCGCTTCAGACGGCTTCTTCCCGTTCGACGACTGCGTTGCCCTCGCCGCGGAATACGGGGTCAAGGCAATAGTGCAGCCCGGCGGAAGCATCCGCGACAACGATTCCATAGCCAAGGCCAACGAACACGGCATAGCCATGCTCTTTACCGGCAACAGACATTTCAAGCATTGAATCGCTATGGAAGTCGTCTTAAATCATCTGCAGCCTGGGCCTGACGGTCATGCTGCAGTCTATACAAAACATCTTAAGGGCATTGGAATGGAGCATCCCAGGGAAGTGACTGTTCTGGTAGTAGGCGGAGGCGGACGCTGCCATGCAATCGTGGACGCGTTGTCCCGTTCGCCGCAGGTCGGAAAAATCTATTGCGCTCCGGGCAATGCCGGCATTGCCGCACAGGCAGAATGCGTTCCGTTGAAAGATACGCAGGTAGAACAGCTCAGGGACTTTGCCCTGGAAAAGGGCGTGGACCTCACTGTCGTTGGCCCGGAAGTGGCGCTTGCTGCCGGTATCACCGATGCCTTCACTGCTGCGGGGCTGAGAATCTTCGGCCCGACCAAGGCTGCCGCCGTCATCGAGTCGAGCAAGGATTTCGCCAAGCAGCTGATGGCCAAATACAATGTTCCCACTGCCGCATACCGTACATTCGAAGACTACAATGAGGCCCTTGAATATGTAAGCAAGGGGCCGTTCCCTGTTGTGCTGAAATATGACGGGCTTGCCGCCGGAAAGGGAGTGGTCATTCCGGAGACATTGGAAGAGGCTGACCATACCCTCAGGGACATGCTTCTTGACGACAAGTTCGGCAAGGGCAAGGTGGTCGTCGAGGAGTTCCTGACCGGTCCGGAATTCTCGTTCATGTGCTTCGTGGATGGGGAGAGAGTCTGGCCGATGGCGCTTTCACAGGACCACAAGAGGGCATACGAAGGGGACAAGGGCCCGAACACCGGAGGAATGGGAGCATATTCCCCGCTTCCTTTCATCACGGAAGAGGACAGGGAATATGCGATGGAGCATATCATGAAGCCAGTCGCTTCTGCTATGGTGAAGGAAGGCCGCCCGTTCAAGGGAGTACTCTACGGAGGCCTCATGAAGACTCCGTCCGGCATCAAGGTCATCGAGTTCAACTGCCGTTTCGGCGACCCGGAGACGGAAGTCGTGCTGCCTCTGCTCAAGACTGACATTTACGATATCTTTTCGGCTGTGGCCGACGGCTCCGCCATGCCTGAAATCAAATGGGAGCAGAAGTCATCGATGGGCTTCGTGATGGCATCAAAGGACTATCCGGGTTCATACGAAAAGGGATTCCCTATAGAAGGCCTTGAAGATGCGCTTTCAGACCAGCAAGTGCGCATATATCACATGGGAACTGCAGTGAAGGACGGCATGACCGTTACTTCAGGCGGCCGTGTGCTGATGGTCATCGGCTCAGGAGACACATTGCTGCAGGCCCGCGACAGAGCCTTGGCTGCAGTGGACAAGATCAGGTGTGACAATCTTTTCTGGCGCAGGGACATAGGCTGGAGGGTACTGTAATGGCCGATGCCGGCACAAGAGAGATTTATGTCCGCACAAAAGAGCCCCCTGCCGGTACAGAATATCTCTGCCGATACAAACAATAGAAGAGACATATAAAATTACATCCAATGACAATAAGCGGAAAAGAACTTTCGGCGAAGCTAAAGGCTGAAATGGCGGCGGAAGTGGCGGCATTTCCGGAAAAATACGGACGCGTTCCACATCTTGTGGTAATCCTTGTCGGAGACGACCCTGCCAGCATATCCTATGTGACAGGAAAGGCCAAGGCCTCGGAAGTCGTCGGCATCAGAAACACTACAATACGCCGGCCTGCCGATATTTCTGAAAATGAACTTCTTGACCTCATCAGGCAGCTCAACGCCGATGACGCTGTCGACGGCATCCTCGTCCAGCTGCCGCTGCCGGGGCATATCAGCGAGGCCAAGGTCATAGAGACGATATCCAGGGAAAAGGATGTGGACGGATTTCATCCGCTCAATGTGGCTGCCCTGTGGCAGAAACAGCCGTGCATACTTCCATGCACGCCGAAAGGCATCATAAAGATGCTCAAGGCTGCAGGAGTGGAGATTGAAGGCAAGAGGGCGGTGGTCATCGGCCGCAGCAACATTGTCGGTCTTCCGGTGGCAAAGCTTCTGCTGGACAGAAATGCCACAGTCACCATAGCGCACAGCAGGACGAGGAATCTTCCTGAACTTGCACGGCAGGCAGAGATTCTTGTCGTGGCCATCGGCCGTCCGAAATTCGTGACTGCCGACATGGTTTCCGAAGGAGCGGTTGTCATTGATGTCGGTGTCAACAGGGACCCTGAGACAGGCCGGCTATGCGGCGATGTGGACTTTGCTGCCGTTGAGCCTAAGGCATCCGTCATAACTCCGGTGCCCGGTGGCGTGGGGCCTATGACAATCTGCTGCCTCATGGAAAACACCATTGAATGCTTCCTGAACTCAAGAAAGAAGGGGAGAACCGATGCTTAAGAAGATTCTGAATTTCAATTTTTTCAGATTAAATTGGAATATAAATTTTTTGTTGTAAATTTGTCGACTTAAAGCATATTAGAATTTAGCAAATTTAGATATCATGAAAACAATGCGTGTTTTTTGTGCATGTGTCCTGGCTCTCTTGGTGTCAGGCTTTGCAGCAACGGGAGTCTGTGCACAAGAGGACAACAACCGAGATGAAAACGGCAAGATTGTACGTGGTCCATATGAGACAAACAGACTGTTTGACAATGTATGGGTCGGAGTTGGCGGCGGTGTGAACATATATGAGCATGACTTCAAGGTCCCGGGATCATTCGGCGGACGCCTCGCTCCGTCACTTGACATAAATATCGGCAAGTGGCTTACTCCGAGTGTGGGTATCCGTATCGGATATAAGGGGCTGATGGGTGCGTCCTGGTCTGAAAACCAGTATAATTTCTCTTCGGATGAACCTTATGACAATGGCCTGTACAAAAACAGTTTCGGTACGATGTACATCCATGGAGATGTAATGTGGAATCTGTCCAATGCAATCAGCGGCTACAAAGAGACAAGGCTCTGGAACTTCGTTCCGTTCCTTTCCGCCGGCTACGCACAGTCCTACAAGTCCGGAGTCGATTGGAAGAACAACGAGCTTGCGGTAGGAGTCGGTCTCCTCAATAATATCCGTCTCAGCAACAGAGTGAACCTCACTCTTGAGTTCCATCAGATGATTGTCAAGGAAGGATTTGATTCCCAGCCAGCATCATCGCATGGAGGAGTGGCCGGCATGACATCCGCAACATTCGGAGTTGCCATCAATCTTGGCCGGACGGGTTTCAGACGCTCCAACAGGGAGGCTCTTGAAAATCAGGTGGGAACACTTCAGACAAATAACGAGGTTCTCGTAGCTGACAATCAGGAGGCCAAGAACAATAACGATGAACTTCAGAAAGAAAACGATGCGCTCAAGGCCAAGCTCAAGGAAATGGAAGAGCAGCCGAAAGTAGTCGAGAAGAAGATTATGCTGGATGTGACTCCTGGCGCAGTATTCTTCCAGATAGGTCAGACAACACTTTCAAAGCAGGAGCTTTTCCATCTTGACTTCTATATCAAGAATGTGATTGAGCAGGACAAGGACAAGGTGTTCACTCTTACCGGATATGCTGACAAGCAGACCGGATCGAAGAAGCGCAACCAGCAGCTCAGCCAGATGAGGGTTGAATATGTATACAATCTTCTCCAGACCAAGTACAACATCCCGGCAGAGCGTCTCGTAATCAAGGCGGCAGGCTCGGATATCGACAGATGGGGGGATCCGCTTCTCAACAGATGCGTAGTGCTTGAATAGAGCATCACAGGGGTTGATAACTTTTTGAAACAGATATAATCGGGAGGATGCCGGCGTGCTTCCTCCCTTTTGTTTTTAATATAATATTTGCTAATTTTGCCTTTTCTGAGAGACAATCAGGATAAATCCGTAATGATGTGGGGAGGGTAAAATAATGACCTTCTTCCCTGTTGCCGGTTATAATTATTTGAGGCTCAATGTTTTATATGGGCCTCAAAGCCCCGGGACTTTATCTCTGCTGATGCAATGGTACCGCAAATTCCGGAAAAGATACAGTGGTTCGCCATGCGGGTAACATACCGCAGGGAACTCAAGGCCAAGAAAAATCTTGATGCAGAAGGAATCGAGAATTATATTCCGATGCGCTGGTCAAGCAGGATTCGCCATGGCCGAAAAGTAAGGGAACTTGTCCCTGTTGTCAGAGGTCTTGTCTTTGTCCGCACGGTATTGTCCGATATTCAGCGCGTCAAGCAGAAGATGCCATATCTCCAGTATATCGTGGATCGCCGCTCCGGAGCCAAGATTGTTGTGCCGGAAGACCAGATGAAGCTTTTTATTGCGGTGACCGGAACATACGATGACAAACTTCTCTGGTTCGGTGAAGACGAAGTCAATCTTGCCGCAGGGACGAGGGTACGGATAGTCGCAGGGGAATTTGAAGGCTATGAAGGTATTTTTCTTAAGGTAAAGGGAGCCAGGGACAAACGGGTTGTGATAGCTATTGAAGGGGTAATCGCCGTGGCACTTGCAACTATAAGTCCGGAACTGATAGAGGTCATCTGAATGAAACATGCTTTTCTGATAATGGCGCATGACGAATTTCCGATTCTGCATGTTCTGCTGCGACTTCTGGATAATTCAAGAAATGACATATATCTTCTCATAGACAGGAAAACTGATTTTTCGGAGACCTTTGCCCTGAAATATTCCGCTGTACATGTCATAAAGGATAGAATAGACATCAGGTGGGGAGACTACAGCCAGATTGAGGCAGAAATGCTGCTGTTTGAGACCGCTTACGGCAAAGGCCCTTATGAATATTACCACCTTCTTTCGGGAACGGACCTTCCCATAAAGCCTGTCCCGGCCATATTGAAGTTTTTTGATGACCATGCCGGAAAAGAATTTGTGGGATTCGTGAAGACGGATGAATGGAAGGACAAGGTACTCGGATGGCATTTGTTCACAAGATTCTACAGGTCAAAAGGACGCTTGGCACGGAGGCTTTCCGGAATCCGTCCCGGATGTGAAAAGGTACTCAACAGTCTTTTCCCCCGGAAATCAGACGGGATTGAGTTCCGGAAAGGAGCCAACTGGGTAAGCATTACCAATGATTTTTGCGGATACCTTCTGACAAAGAGAAAATTTATAAGAAAATATTTCAGACACACATTGTGCGCAGATGAAATATTCCTTCAGACAATCCTTTGGGATTCGCCTTTCAGGGCAGCCATCTATTCTTCAGATGATGAATATTCCGGAAATATGAGGGAAATAGACTGGGACAGAGGTCAACCATATATTTGGGGTCAGAATCCGGAAGACACGGACATTCTGCTAAATTCCGCAAAACTTTTTGCAAGAAAATTCAGTACCCGTCATATGGGGATAGTACAGGAAATCGTAAGATATCATGAAGATCGGAATCCTGACATTACCTTTATCAGTTAATTTCGGCGGCATACTTCAGGCGTTTGCTCTTAAGACTGTAATTGAAGAAATGGGCAATACTACAGTCTTTCTGAATAGAGAATACGGGAGACCCGGTTTATTGCTCTTGCTTTTCCGGTTTGGCAGTGTAATCAAATGTTTTGTACGGAGGTATATTCTCGGGCAAAAGGATTATCATGTGGTCAATCCGTTCAGGGTTCACTATAATGTGAGAACCAGAATAAAATACAATTATTCAGCAGTAGCAGAATTTATTGCGAAGAATATTAATAGGACAGTTCCGTTACGATCAACATATTCTTTTTCAAGGTATTGCAGAAAACATAAATTTGATTGTCTGCTCATAGGGTCGGATCAGGTATGGAGTGAGTCATATTCTCCGGATATTGCTGATTATTTCTTATGTTTTCTGTCATATTCGGATGCTCCTCCGATAATAGTCTATGCGGCATCCGGACTTCGTGAAAATATTATAGACAATCCTGAATTGAAAAGATGTATCGCATCGGCAAAGCATTTCAAGGCAATATCGGTCAGAGAAAAAAACGGTGTCGGAATTCTCAATGATATTTTCGGCCTGAAGGCCACGCAAGTCCTTGACCCGACATTGCTTTTGTGTCCTGAGACTTATCTGGAACTATGTTCGGAGTACAATGGGAACATCATTGATGACGACAATATTCTGACAGATTACATATTGGATTATTCCGAAGAAAAGCGGAACATCGTTGATGACATTTGCCGGACATTACATTTGAAGAATATTTCAATATTGCCTCAAGTGTTTGAAGAAGAAGAGTTTCCATTATCGGTAGAGAAATGGTTATTTCAGATTTCCAATGCTGATTTTGTAGTTACGGATTCTTATCATGGTTGTATATTCTCTATAATATTCAAGAAACAATTTATAGTGATAGAAAACCCTCAGAGAGGAAATGACCGCTTTGAAACACTCTTGAGTAGTCTCGGGCTTGAAAATCGTATTGTATCTGTATCAGGTACTGATTATTATAATAGGAAAAGCAATCTGCTGCAGCCAATAGATTATGATGTCGTTTCTGAAAAATTGTCAGAGATGAGGACTGCAAGTCTGAATTTTTTGAAAGAGGCATTGTATAGTTGAAGGCGAAAGGTTTAAGTCAGGCTCTTTTGAGCAGATTGCGAAAATAATGACACATGCCGGCAATATCTGTAATTATTCCTGTTTATAATACGGAGAAATATCTCCCGCAGTGTCTTGACAGCGTGCTGATGCAGTCATTTACAGATTTTGAAATATTAGCAGTGGATGACGGCAGTACTGATGCTTCAGGTAGAATATGCGATGAGTATGCCTTACGGGATTCCAGGATACGCGTATTCCATCGGAAAAATCAAGGGGTCTCCTGCGCAAGGAATCAAGCCTTGGCTGAAGCAGTCGGGAAGTATGTGATTTTTCTTGATTCCGATGACTATTGGACTGGAAAGGATAATCTTGGTAAATTATATCGAGTGGCGACCGAATCAGATGCAGACCTTGTCAGGGGTGGGCAGTATATTTCCGTTGATGAATCCGGTAAACAGATGGCGGATTCTTCTGTTCATGACAAAAGGGAGCGCTATGTCGGTAAAATTTTGTCGCCATCAGTTTTTTTAAGTCATATTGTACGCGGAGAGTTTTTTCTCTTCCTGTTTCTTGTCAAGAGAGAAAAGTTACAAGGTCTCAAGTTTAATTCCCGGCAGGTCTTTCTTGAAGATATGGATTTTGTCTGCCGCCTGATGTGCACTCCGCTCAGATGTGTATATGTTGATGACAGGTTCTATGCGTATAGAAAACATGATGCAAGTGTATCTCGCAAGTCAGATATCCGACATCTGGACGATTCATTCTCTATGTGCCGCCGTTTTGATGTCCTGAAGGGAATGACATTTGATCGAAGACTAAAAAAAATATTCAGCCGTTATCGCGTTATGATGTATTATTGGACATTGCAGACGCTGGCCACAGATCCGTTTTATGAAGACAGGCATCATATCATAGACAAATACAATCTGGCGGGTCTCAGAAAGGATGTCAATTCCTGGTTTTGGGAAGACTGTCTGTCAGGATTTTCCCTTGTGTTTTTCATGTCGCCTGCAGCCGGGACCGTCTATTTGAGAAAAAGGACAGGAGTCACCCTCCCGATTAGGAAAGCGATGTCAAAGCTCAGGAAGATATTTTCAGCCGGTTGAATTTGAGAAACGGGATGGGGACAAAGCGTTATACAGCTGCCATAAGGACTCTCGGCACGGCCGGTGAGAAATATATCAGGCTTCTTGATTCTCTCAATTCACAGACAATCAGACCGGAAGCAATTATTGTCTATATAGCGGCAGGCTATGAGATACCGCAAGGTACTCCGGGCAATGAGAGATATGTCCATGTCAAGAAAGGTATGGTGGCTCAAAGAGCCCTTGACTATCAGGAGATTGATACAGAATATATACTTTTTCTGGACGATGATCTGTATTTGTCTCCGGGAGCAGTTGAAGAATTTTTCGATGCTCTGGACAGTACCGGTGCAGATGTTGTCTCTCCGGATGTATACCACAATTCGGACCGGAGTTCCGCAGGAAAAGCCATGATGTTGCTCTCCGGGAGGATGAGGCCAAGGCGCGATGACGGAGTGTGGGGGTATAAAGTGATGAGAAATGGGGGATATTCATACAATGAGTCACCCTCGAAGAAGATATATTTTTCGCAGACTAATGCCGGAGCATGTTTCCTGTGCCGCAAAGAAGATTTCCTCAAGATCCATTTTGAGGACGAGGGCTGGGTGGATGAGGTTCCGTATGCCATGGGGGAAGATCAGACAATGTATTATAAGATGTATTTGAATGGATTGAAAATCATAACATTGTATAACGATTCAGTGGTCCATCTTGATGCTTCCTCTTCAGTATCCTCAGACGATAAGGAGAAGCTGCGGATTTATGCGGATTTTCGTTTCAAGACAATATTCTGGCATCGCTTTATTCTCACTCCTGAAAAGCGGATATTGATGAAAATCTGGGATGTGTGTTGCATAGGATATGTTGTTGCCTTTACATTGATGATATCGATTCTCAAGGTCAGGCCAGATATTTTTAAACTGAAATACAATGCTATAAAGAATGCCATGATTTATATCAGAGGCAATGAATACAAGGCATTGCCGAAGATTAATTGATTTCCGACCGATGAATGTAGTTCCTGTCGCTCTGTCATTTGACAATAATATGGTTCTTCCTGCATGCGTATGCCTCTCATCGCTTATGCAGAATGCAGGCGAGTCCACATTTTATGATATATTTGTTTTGCATTCCAGACGTGAGGCTTTGGAAAAAACTCTGCTTGACAGGACGGCGGAGCATTATGGCAATTGCAGAATTCAGTATAGGGCTGTCCTGGACAATTTTGACAAATCATTTGAAATCAGAAATGTAACAGTCTCAACTTATTACAGACTGCTTATCCCGGATATGATTCCTGAGTATGATAAGATAATATATTCTGATGTTGATGTCATTTTCAGAGAAGATTTGTCCGCATTATACGAATCGGTAAAATTTGATGACAATACATTGGTAGCGGGCGTAAATTCGCTGTCACACATGATTCCTGATGTCCGGGACTATTATGAAAAACGGTTGAAGATAAATTCTGAAGCGACGATATATGCAGGCAATATTGTTATAAATTCAAGGGCCATGAGAGAAGAAGGAATAGTTGACAGATTCAAGTCCATGGCATCTTCGCAATATCGCTTTCAGGATATGGATATGATTAATATCGTGTGTGCGGGAAGAATAAAGTATCTGCCGCCGAAATATTGCATAACGACCTATTTCGGATATTATGCTGTCCATGGGATTACTGAACTTCGCAAAATATGGACAGATGAGGAAATTGAAGATGCATTGCATTCCGGGATAGTGCATTATAACGGGCAGAAACCATGGAAAGGTTATTGCGTGAATTTTGACATCTGGTGGGAATATTACAGGAAATCGCCTGTATTTGACCGTCAGTTCTATTTTGACTTTTTCTACAGCAGGCTCAATGAATTTGACAGGCTGTCCCTGTGGAAAAGGATAAAGATTCTTGTGCGTTATTTCGTGTATGGAAGGTTCCGTTAAATTGAACTGTCCCATAAAAGGCGGACAGTCCAAATCTGAGGGCAGGGTCCGGTATCTTGACTCGTTCCGCGGGTTTGCCATAATCCTCGTAGTTATGGGGCATCTGATTCAGAGCAATTATGCTTCAGGTATCCATAACCATATTTTCAATGTGATATACGGGTTTCACATGTCGATGTTCTTTTTCATAAGCGGTTTTTCCCGGTCATTGGAAGAGAGCAGGAAGGGAATGATATCCACCGCAGGCGATCTTATGAGATACATCTGGAGCAAGTTCCTGACGATTCTTCTGCCGTCAGTGTCGTGGACTTTGATTGTGCCGCTGTTTTTCTCGGATGAATTGTCGTGGGATTCCCGGATATCCGCGTTCTGGTTTCTGAATGTACTCTTTGCAGTGTCTGTGATCTGGGGCATATTCTCATTCATTGACGGACGGCTTCCCAAAGGCCGGATATGGTTCAGGATATCTGCGCTTCTGGCTGTCGCCGTGGTCTTTGTTGTCGGCTTCAAGCGCATCCCGTTGTTTTATCTGATGATGTTTGTCCTTGGGTATGTCTTCAGTTCGCAGGACCTGATGACCAAAATTCCGAGGGCGGTATTTTCGGCCGCATTTCTCCTGCTCTGCCTGATTGCGGGGTATTATGTCTATGGCTACAATCCATACGGCTCTCCGGACAGGATATGGCTTATGATGCCGATATCGGTCCTGGCGTCTTTTGCCTTGATTTATTTTTTCAGGATTGCGGATGAAAGATGGGAATATTTCTCAAGATTCCTGTCTTTTGTCGGGAAATATACCTTAGGAATATATTTGTGTCACTTCATGCTTGTTGACATCGGCTTTCTGGCTCAGGCGGAAGTCTGCATGGGCGTGTGGCTTCAGGTGTTTGTCCTGTCGGTGTTGGCAATACTCATCGCCTTATGCTGTATTGGGATACAGAAGGTATTCTCGGCATTCCCGTATTTGGGCGGCATATTGTATGGCAAATGGCAGGGAGGCGGGAGATGAAAGCGGTTGTCAACATGGCCTGCGGACTTGCGAACAGAATGTTTCAGTACAGTTATTACCTGTATCTGAGACATCTCGGCTATGATGCGTACACGGATTATTATACGAGGGCAAAGCTTCCGCATGAGGAGGTGGACTGGAATGGAATTTTCCCGGATGCGGCTTTGCGTCCTGCACCCTCAGGCCTTGTCAGGAGACTTGGCGGAGGCAGCGGAATCACAGGCCGGATACGGCGCAGATTGCCGGTCTTCAACCGCGTGATGCAGATGCCGTCTGCCTTTGATGTGGAGCTGCCGGACAGGAACGGAGCAGACAGATATGTCATGGGGGTATTCCAGAATGCGGAAATGGTCGGATGCATAGGCGACGAGGCCCTGCGTTCGTTTGTCTTCTCGCCGTTGTGGGGCGAGCGCAATCTGAGGCTTGCCGGGGAAATCGCATCCTGCGAATCCGTCGCCGTCCATGTCCGCAAAGGCAAGGACTATTCATCCCGGATATGGTATGAGGGAACCTGCGGGACTGACTATTATTCATCTGCTTTCGGGGTCATGCGAAGACTTGCGCCGGGGTGCAGGTACTTTGTCTTTACGGACAATCCTGAATGGGTGCGGATGAATTTCACAGGATTTGACTACACCCTTGTTGACTGGAATCCGGGGGCAGGACAAGGAAGTCATCTTGACATGCAGCTGATGAGCCTGTGCCGGCATAATATAATATCCAACAGCACCTACAGCTGGTGGGCAGCCTGGCTGAACAGAAATAAAGACAAGAAGGTCATTGTTCCAGACCGCTGGTTCAATCCGCAAAGCTGCAGCGAGTGGAGGTCGGAAAGACTGATTTGTCCGGAATGGCTGGCGATATGACCAAAGTATCGGTAATAATTCCTGTCTACGGAGTGGAAAAGTTCATCGGAAAATGTGCGGCTTCTCTCTCTGCGCAGACATTCGGTGATGCAGAATATATTTTTGTCGATGATGCCACTCCGGACGCAAGCATGAAGATACTCGGGCAGTTCCTCTCCGGGAAACCGGATTTTGCGGCGAAGGTCAGGATATTGCGCCACAAGGAAAACAAAGGGCTTCCCGCCGCAAGGAATACAGGGCTCGCGGAGGCAAGGGGAGAATATGTCCTCCATTGTGACAGTGATGACTATATGGAACCGGATATGCTGGAGAAGATGTATTCCGCTGCAGCCGACGAGAATGCCGACATCGTCTGGTGTGACTGGTATCTGACATTCTCAAGGAATGAGAGGCATATGAAGGAACCTTCATACACGGAGTCTTCCGATGCCCTGAAGGCAATGCTCGGGGGTGCGATGAAGTATAATGTATGGAACAAGCTCGCCAGAAAAAGCCTGTATGAAGACAACGGGATTTCTTTTCCTGCCGGGTATGCGATGGGCGAGGACATGACCATGATGCTGCTTTTTGCCTGCGCCTCAAAGGTCTGCCATGTTCCGTATGCCCTGTATCATTATGTGAAGATGAATACCGTGGCCATGTCATTGACACCTTCGGCAGAAAAGTATGAGGCGCTGAAACATAATGTCACTTATGCCACCGACTTTATCCGGGCAAAATACGGAGCCGCCATGGACAGAGAACTGGCTTGCCTGAAGCTGGATGCGAAATTTCCTTTTCTCATCATGGCTCCGGACCGGGAAAGATACCGGCTCTGGACGGAATGGTATCCCGAGGCCGGCAGATATATAATGCAGAACAAGTCCGTGTCTTGCCGCCGCCGTCTGCTCCAGTGGTTTGCATCCAAAGGACAGTTCTGGCTGGTCAGACTTCATTATTACCTTGTGTGCAGACTTGTGTACGGAATAATTTACCGCTGATTTTATATATGATACCATGCTGAAATTTCTGCAGGTTATATTCGCAGTCATCTGTACCAGCTTTTATTTTTTCCCGTTCGAGTTCGTGTTCTTGCCGGGAATAAATACCAAGATGGCCATGGCAGGCATCGGACTTGTGCTTGTCTGCATTGATGCCGTCAAGAAAAAGGACGGACTTGTCAACAAGGATTTCCTGTCTCTCAGCATCTATGCGCTGGCCGTCTCGTTCATAAGTCTGGTGACAATCATTCTGCACAGCACATACGACCATTCCTTCACCACATATTTCCTGTCGATGTGGGTATGGCTCGCCGGGGCATATATGGCCTGTCGCATAATCAAGGCAGTGCATGGGTACCTGTCGGTGGAGCTTGTGGCGACTTATCTTGTCGTTGTCTGCGTCGCCCAGTGCCTTCTGGCATATGTCATGGACATGTATACTCCGCTGCGGATGTTCGTTGACAGTTTCCTCAGCCGCGAGGATGCATATATGGGTGTGGCGGAAGGCCGCCTATACGGCATCGGCTGCGCCCTTGATGTTGCCGGTCTCCGGTTTTCCTCGGTGCTTGTCATGATTGCATATCTGTGTCAGTTCGGAAGCGGAATTGTCCAGAGGCATATTAGCTGGTATCTGGCGGCCTTTGTCATCATATCGGTGATAGGCAATATGATAGCGAGGACAACCACTGTCGGGATGGCGGTTGCCCTTGCCTTCTGGGCTGTAAATGCAGCAGTGTATTCGTTCCGTCCGGGACGGCAGAGATGGAAGTTCCTGAAGAGGTTCGGGGTCATCATGCTCGTTTTCCTTCCTGCCATAATCGCAGGATATAATCTGAGTCCGGCATTCGCTGCCAATATAAGATTTGCCTTCGAGGGCTTCTTCAGTCTGTTTGAAACAGGGGAATGGTATGTCCAGTCCAATGAAATATTGGTAAACAATATGATTGTCTTTCCTGACAATGCCGGGACATGGATTATCGGCGACGGATATGCCGCAAATCCCGTATATAATCCGGAAGTCGATCCGTATTATACAGGGGAAGTGACCGGAGGATTCTACAAGGGTACCGACATCGGCTATCTCAGATACATATTCTATTTCGGTCTGATCGGCCTTCTGGCTTTTATCCTGTTTTTCTGCAAGGCTGCGGCCATATGCAGCAGGAGGTATCCGGAATATACGGGAATGTTCCTTCTGATTCTGGCAATCAATTTCATAGGCTGGCTGAAAGTGTCGACTGACATATTTCTTGTATTTGCAATATTCCTGGCCGCCGGCTGGTATTCTTCTCCGGAAGAGGACAGCGCAGAAGAGGAGGGTGAATCTCCGGAGTCCGCGGATGACGGCAACGGGAATCTTCCGCAGTCATGAAGATAGTATACTGCACACATTCGGTCTCGAATCCAGGCGGGATGGAACGGGTCCTTTTCAACAAGGTGTCGTGGCTTACTGCGCACACCGGCTGGGAGGTCATGATTGTGACGACTGACCAGCACGGGAGGCCACCGTTCTACCCGTTTCCGACTCAGGTGCGCATGACAGATCTCGGAGTGAATTATTCAGAAGACAATTCTCTCGGTGCAACAGCCAAGATTCTGTCTTTCTTGAAAAAGAGACGGCTGCACCGGAGGAGGCTGGAAGCAGTGCTTATGGCTGAGAGACCGGACATTACAGTGACGCTTTATCCGTCGGAGTCCTCTTTCATACCTGCACTCAAGGACGGAAGCAGGAAAATACTTGAACTCCATTACAACAGGTTCTTCAGGCTTCTTTATGCCCGCAAAGGCCTTCTCGCTCTGGCCGACAGATACAGGACATGGAGGGACGCAAGGATTGTCAGGAAGTTTGACAGATTTGTTGTGCTGACAGAAGAGGACCGTGGATATTGGGGCAATCTCCCGAACATGTCTGTCATCCCGAATGCGGCAGTGCTTGCAGGAGACACTCTTGCCGACATGTCCGTCAGGAGAGTCCTTGCAGTCGGACGCCTTGACTATCAGAAAGGCTTTGACCGGCTGATAAAGATCTGGAAAATCATTTCTGACGGAGGAAATGCCACGCTCTGGCATCTGGATATTTTCGGGCAAGGGGAATGGCGCGGAATGCTGGAGGAAATGATAGAGGCGGCCGGGCTGCAATCGTCAGTGACTCTGAATGCTCCGGTCAAGGATATCAGGTCAGAATATACAAGGAGTTCTATACTTGTGATGACTTCACATTACGAGGGCTTCCCGATGGTGATGGCTGAGGCTTTGTCCTGCGGGCTGCCGGTTGTCTCATTTGACTGCAAGTGCGGTCCGAAGGATATGATTGCCAATGGTGAAAACGGAATCCTTGTCAGGGACGGCGACACAGGGGCAATGGCAGACGCCCTGTCGTCTCTGATGGCAGATGAAGGCCGCAGGCGGAAGATGTCTTCCGAGGCTGTAAGGAGTGCTGAAAGATATTCGGAAGACAAGGTGATGGCAATGTGGATTGACCTGTTCAGTTCCATGAAAAGATGATGACAAGGAAACTGCTGCAAATCAACAATGTGTTGAGGGTCTCAACTTCTACCGGACGCATAGTCAGGGAGATAGGTGAAATGGCTCTGTCCCGGGACTGGGAAAGTACGGTGGCATACAGCAGGGGCCGTGACGGTGAACAGTCCTGCACTTCTGCAGTACTTCCTGTCGGGAGCAGGCTGAGTGTGGCATGGCACGGACTTGTCACAAGGCTGGCGGACAGGCATGGGCTGGCATCGTCGGCGGCGACAGCGCAGCTTGTCGGCGACATCGCCAGCCTGGGACCGGATATTGTACATCTCCACAATATAAACGGATATTTCCTGGACTACAGGATTTTGTTCCAATATCTGTCCGCAAGCCGTATCCCTGTTGTATGGACAGTGCATGACAGCTGGATGTATACCGGACATTGCTATTATTATACTGCGGCAGGGTGCGGCAGGTGGATGACAGGATGCGGAAATTGTCCGCAGCGCACGGCATTCCCTGCAAGCCTTTTGGCAGACCGTTCTGCCCGGAACTGGACTGACAAGAAAAAGTATTTCACATCTGTCCCGAAAGACAGGATGACCATAGTCGCCGTGTCTGAATGGATGAGCGGAGAGATGAGAAAGTCATTCATGATGGACTATGACATCAGGGTGATTCATAATGGAATAGATACAGCGGCCTTTTCGCCTTCGTCTGACGGCCTCGCCGTCAGACAGAAATATGGTCTCGGTGACCGCCGCATCATCCTTGGGGCAGCCGGCGTGTGGACCAGGGAAAAGGGATTCGGAGACTTTCTGGAACTCTCACTCGCCATTGACCCGGCTGCAGAAGTGATTGTCCTTGCCGGAGTCACTGAGGCCCGGAGGAAAAGTCTTCCGGACAATGTCGTAGGCATCCCGAAGACTGCAGATGTGCGGGCTTTGGCTGCCCTTTATTCTGCCGCAGATGTCTTTGTCAATCCGACATGGCAGGACAATTATCCCACAGTCAATCTTGAAGCAATTTCATGCGGGACTCCTGTCGTGACATACAATGTCGGAGGAAGTCCCGAGTCTCTGACTTCCGGAACCGGGACGGTCGTGGACAAGGGCGATATCAGAGGGCTGCGCGATGCTGTGAAAATGATTTGCGAAAAAGGGAAAGATGCATACCGGTCAGCCTGCAGAGAGCATGCATTGAAGAATTTCCGGAAGGAGGACAGGTATGCCGAGTATATGGACTTGTATGAATCATTGTTATGAGGGTACTGCAGCTCGGTAAATTCTACCCTGTCGAGGGCGGCGTTGAAAAAGTCATGTACGACCTGACAAGAGGATTGTCGGAGGCCGGTACACACTGTGACATGATGTGCGCTTCGGCTGACGGCAGGCCCGGAATATATACTCTGAACACATGCTCTGAACTCATGACCTGCAGGGCATGGTTCAAGTTTGCCGCCACAATGATTTCCCCTGCAATGATCGGTGAACTCAGGCGGCGGTGCGGGAATTATGACATCATCCATATCCATCATCCTGATCCGATGGCCTGCATGGCATTGTTCCTTTCCGGGTACAGGGGCAAGGTCGTACTGCACTGGCACAGTGACATTGTCAGGCAGCAGGTTCTCCTGCGCCTTTACAGGCCATTTCTTAAATGGCTGATACGCAGGGCCGACCGCATAGTCGGTACTACACCTGTATATCTTGATTCCTCTCCGATGCTTAGGGCAGTGCAGGACAAGACCCTGTGCATCCCCATCGGCATCCGTCCATTGCCGGGCAAGACTGCTGCCGCCGATGCAGTCAGAGCCTGCTGGCCGGGGAAAAAACTCGTCTTTACATTGGGCCGGCTGATAAGGTACAAGGGACAGAAATACCTTGTTGATGCCGCCAGATATCTTGGCGATGACTACATCGTGCTTATCGGAGGGACAGGCCCGCTGCATAAGTCATTGCTTGAACAGATACGCGATGCGGGGCTTGAGTCGAAGGTGAAGCTTCTGGGATTTATTCCGGATGAAGCTGTCTCGGACTGGTACAATGCGTGTGACATATTCTGTCTGAGCTCAATAGAGCGGACCGAAGCATTCGGGATAGTGCAGATAGAGGCCATGTCATGCGGCAAGCCTGTGGTGGCAACGACTATCCCGGGGTCAGGGGTGTCCTGGGTGAACGAAAACGGATATTCCGGTATCAATGTCCCTCCTGAGGATCCGAAGGCACTTGCAGAGGCAATCATGCAGATAATGTCTTCTCCGGAAGTATATTCTGAATATTCGAGGAACGCTGTCAAAAGATACCGGTCGCTGTTCTCAGCCGAAAAGATGATAGGGGACAGCATGGCCTTATACGAAAAGATATTGAAAATATGAGCAATACAGGGAAAGATCCATACATGGTGCCGGTAGTGTACACGCCGATTAAGAGAGTGCTGGACATCTTCGGTGCAATAGTATGCATGATAGTATCACTGCCGCTTTATCTGCTGATATGCATACTGATAAAATCAGAGGACGGAGGCAAGGTCATATTCCGGCAGGAAAGAGTGGGCTACCGGGGGGGGCAGTTCACGATATACAAGTTCCGCTCGATGGTGCCTGATGCAGAAAAGGACAATCATCCTCTGCTGTGCCGCGAAGATGACGAGCGGCTGACGCGCATCGGAAGATTCCTCAGGGACCACCATATAGACGAACTTCCGCAGCTGTGGAATGTCCTGAAAGGCGACATGTCGTTTGTCGGCCCCCGTCCTGAAAGGAAATGTTTTGTAGATGCTATAATTGAAAAGAATCCTGACTACAGGTATCTCTACAGGCTTCGTCCCGGGCTGTTTTCCGAAGCTACATTGTACAACGGGTACACGGACACGATGGAGAAGATGCTTGAGCGGCTGAGAATGGATCTTGAATATCTCCGCAAGCAGTCATTTCTTGTTGATGCCAAGATAATAATATTGACCGGATGGTCGTTGCTCAGAGGGAAGAAATTCTGATTGGATTATGCGTCTGAACGAAGATTTGAAATTGAGGCAGATCGGGCCTTATTACATGATAGTGAAGACTTCCGGGAAAAGGACGGATATGACGGATGTCTTTTCTTTGAATGAGACTGCCGCATGGCTGTGGAAGAGGGCCGAAGGCCGGGACTTCACGGCTGCAGACCTTGCAGGGTGGCTTTGTGATGAATATGATGTGACGATGGAGGTCGCCCTCAGGGATGTCCGGAAAATGCTCCGGGAGTGGCAGGAAGGAGGCCTTGTCTCAGAAGACTGACATATGAACCGCAGCAGCAGTACAGGCGGGCGCGCAATAGTGGACAGAGAGACATCGGCATTGCTTTCTCTGCTCCGGTCCGGACTCTGGAACCGGGGCCTCGATGACATGTCTTGTTTCCCTCTGTCTGTATCCGAGTGGGAAAAGGTCTGTCATTCAGCGCGGCAGCAGACTGTTTCGGCATTGGTATGGAACGGGCTCAGGTATCTTCCCTCAGAATGTCTGCCGGGCGAGCAGCTTCTTATGCAATGGACTGCCGATGTGGGCATAATTGAAGCCAGAAACAGAAAGATGGACAGCATTGTGGCCGAACTTGACGGAATCTTTTCCTCCGCGGGACTGCATCCCGTGCTTCAGAAGGGACAGGGCATCGCGGCCTTATATCAGGCCCCTCTGTTGCGGGAGAGCGGGGACATAGACTGGTATTTTTGCAGCAGGGAGGAGAACGACAAGGCGTTGTCCATTGTTTCCGGAGCCGGATGCAAGCCGGAAAAGAGGCCGGACGGAAGCTGGTTCTATGTATGGAAGGGCATTGGTGTCGAGCATCATCTGAGATTGTTTGACATATACAGCCCGTTCAGGAAAAGCTTTCTTGCCTATATGGCGGAGGCCTATGACTGCTCCAGGATGACTTTCCCCTCCGGAAGTGAAGGCCCGCTCGTACCGGCAACAATGCAGACACTTCTTATGGCAAGTGCGCATATCTTTAAGCATATTGCAGGCAACGGCATCGGCCTCAGGCAATTCTGTGACATGGCCTGCTGCTGTGTCTCTGCCTATGGAAAAATCAGGCAAGAAGAGTATCTGGATATGATTTCTTCGGCAGGGCTCAAGAAATGGAACAGTGTTCTTCAGGCTTTCCTCACAGAATATATCGGGCTTGAAAGAAAATATCTCCCGCTGCCGCAGGAAGATGCCTCCATGAATGCCGCCCTGCTTTCCTCTGTGTTTGCCGGCGGCAACTTCGGGCATTACAGGCATGGCCGCCACAAGCGCGCCGGCAGAAAACTGAGGACGGCCCTGATGTTCCTGAGAAATACAAGGCTTACATTCCGGCTGGCTCCGTCGGAGACATTGTCGGTATTCTTCAATCTGCTGTCCGGGCAGTAGGACAGATGAAATGTGTGCTGACGCAATGACATCGGACAAGGTGATATTACGCAGTCATTTTTACAGGGTCGGAGGCTTCCCTTTCCGCATCGATTTGCCTTGCGGAGCCGATGCCGACAGGATGCTGCCGACATTCAGAGACTTCAAGTGCGGCAGGGGAGAAGATTTTCTGTTCAGTGCTGTATGTTCATTTGCAGACTCCTCCTCCGGAGGGGACTTCAGGGCAGATGATTTGCCGGGGCTGGAGCAAGTGGATTATGTCAACAATGACATGGGACATATTCATCTGTTCAGGACAGCTGACGGGTATGCTGTTAGGCTTATGCCACATGGAAGCAATGCGATCCATTTTCTGAAGGCATCCGCTGACTTTGCATCCGCGCAGCTTATGCTCATGCCGGATGATCCCGTGGCAGGCTGTGCCTTGTCTTCTATGCTCAAGATGATTTATTCCCAGGCAATTCTCCGGCATCAGGCCTTTCTTCTGCATGCATCTGCCGTTGTCCTTCCTGAACGGGATGCGGCATATCTGTTCCTTGGCAGGAGCGGTACAGGAAAAAGCACTCATTCAGCATTGTGGATGAAGATTTTTCCGGGGTGCAGCCTACTCAATGACGACAATCCTGTGGTAAGGCTGGAAGACGGTGTGGCATTCGTCTGGGGGACTCCGTGGAGCGGCAAGACCCCGTGCTACAGAAATATTGCGTCCAGAATAGGGGGGATGGCCAGACTCAGCCAGTCCGACAGCAATCAGTTCTGGCCGGAGTCGGGTCCTGCCGCTTTTTCCCTTGTTCTTCCTGGATGTTCCGTAATCCGCACTGACCCGGGCCTCTTCGACAGCCTGTGCGATACGCTGTCAAGTCTGTGCTCAGTCGTGAAAATCGGCCGTATGGCGTGCCGTCCGGACATTTCAGCCGCAATTGTATGCCGCACCGGCCTGTGCTCCGGGCAATAACCCCCTGACAGGAGAAAAAATTATGGAAAATATTCAGTCAACAATATTCACCAAATTTTAATTATTCAATGAAAAAACATTTGATTTTCATTATTTTGTCTCTATCTTTGCTCCTTACATCATGTGCTGCGACAAAGAATTTTGTGTACCTTCAGGATATGATTCCAGGTGAAAAATATCCGGTGGACATAAAATATGAGGCAACCATCATGAAGGATGACCGTCTGGACATCACTGTGAGCAGCAGCAGAAGTCCTGAACTCGCCATTCCTTTCAATGTGCATGGAGCCAGTCTCCGTGTGGGCAGTGACGGAAGCATAAGCACGGCACAGGGCGGGACGGCTTCGGGGGAAGAGGGCTACCGGGTGGATGTGAACGGAGACATAGACTTTCCGATACTCGGCAAGCTGCATCTTGAAGGTCTGACTGTGTCCCAGGCCATAGACCTGATAAAGAACAGGATTGAGGATGGCAACTATATGAAGATGCCGATGGTATCCATAGAGTTCCTCAATTTCAAGTATACGGTTCTTGGGGCAGTGGGCGGTGTCGGAACATATAATGTGAATGGCGACCGCATAACGATTTTTGAAGCTCTTGCAAGGGCAGGCGGTCCAGCGGTGAATGCCAGGCTCGACAAGGTGGCTGTCATCAGGGAAGTCGGCGACGACAGGGAGATGCTTGTCGCTGACATCAGGACAAAGGATGTTTTCAACTCCCCGTGCTATTATCTTCAGCAGAATGATATAGTGTATGTGGAGCCGAAATACATCAAGAAAGACGCCGAGGACAGGGGCTGGCAGATAGGAACGGCTGTATTGTCGGTAGTGACGGCGATATGTTCGGTAATATGGGCTACGAGTGCTATTCGTGGCATGTAAAATTGAATTTGAGTAAAGAACAAGAGAGAATTTTATAGACGCAATGTCAGCAAACAATAAAACAGACAAGTCCAATTCGGGAATCAATCTTCTCGACATATTCTTCTATCTGCTCTCAAAGTGGAAGTGGATAGTGTTGTCGGTCGCTGTGTTCCTCGGAGCGGCATGGATATATTATGCATGTCAGCCGTTCGTGTATTTCTCCTCGGCGACTGTCATTATCAAAGATCCGTCGAACAAGACGGCCACGGCCAGCCTTGACCGTTATGACAATCTCATCAACAGGGTCAATGTCTCCAATGAGATTCTCCAGTTCCGCTCGAAGAAGCTCCTGCGTGAAGTCATCAGGCGTGTGCATGCGGACATAAACTATAAAGTCAAGGACAAGTTCAGGCAGTTGGAGCTGTATTCTCAGTCCCCGGTGGCAGTCTCGTTCCCTGATGCAACGCCGTCTCAATATATATCCATGACGGTGACGCCTGTCACTGCCGATTCTGTAAGAGTCGTCCTGCACAATGGAAAAAGAGGCGAGAGCAAAACCGGAGCAAGGATAGCCGATACGCTTTCAATCGGCAACGGCCAGCATGCTGTCATAACTCTGACCAATTATTACAACAATTCCTGGAACGGGCGTGACATACATGTGACAAAGAAGTCCCTTGAATCCGTGGTCGGATATTACCGGTCCAACTTTGCCATCCGTCAGGAGGAAGACGAGTCCACCATTCTCAATCTGTCTCTTAAGGATGAGTCTCCGGTCAGGGCGAGGGATGTCCTGAACATGCTCATCACCGTGTACAACGAGGAGACCATAAATGACAAGAACCAGGTGGCGATCAATACGGCAAACTTCATAAACGACCGTCTGATCATCATTGAGAATGAACTCGGTTCAGTCGAGTCTGACCTTGAACTCTTCAAGCGGGACAATCAGGTCCTTGACATCAACACGACATCAGGCATGTATATGCAGGAGGCCCAGAAATACAATACTGATGTCCTTGAACTCGAGACGCAGCTCGAACTCGCCGACTACATAAAAGAGTACCTTTCCGATCCCGCCAAGGAAATAGATCTGATACCTGTCAATACCGGTATCAACGACATGAACATCGAGAGCCAGATATCCCAGTACAATTCTGTCAAGCTCAGGAGGGACAAGCTCATTGATGACAGCAGTGAGATGAACCCCGTGGTCCTTGAGCTCAACAACACCCTCAGGACAATGAAACAGAGCATCGTCCGCGCTGTGGACAATATGATAGTCAGTCTCAATGTCCGGCTCAACGATGCCAGAAGCAGGGAGGAGCGTGCACAGAACCGCATGACCTCCATCCCGACCAAGCAGAGGGAAATGCTTTCCATCGAGAGACAGCAGAAAATCAAGGAGAGTCTCTATATGTTCCTTCTTAACCGCCGGGAGGAAAATGCGCTGGCGCAGGCCATGGCCGACAACAATGCCAGAGTCATAGACGAGGCGTCTGGAAGCATGGCTCCGATTTCACCTGTCAGGAACCGGATTCTCATTCTCGGCCTGCTTGCCGGACTTGTGTGTCCTTGCTTCATATTCTTGATGATCATGTTCTTTGACACAAGGATACATAGGAGAAAAGATATTGAGGATGTCGTTGATCTTCCTTTCCTCGGGGAGATTCCATACGACAAGAGCATAAAGGACGCCCAGAGCAAAGGCAAAGTGCCTGTCATTGTGGAGGAGAGCAGAAATGTGATTTCGGAAGCTTTCCGAATACTCAGGACGAACATGTCGTTCATGTTGAGGAAAGCCTCCGGCTCGCAGGTCGTCACCCTTGTCTCGATGAATGAAGGAGCAGGCAAGACATTCATTTCCATGAATCTTGCCACCAGCCTCGTCTATGCGAAGAAGCGAGTGGTTCTTGTTGACCTTGACATCAGGAAGAGATCCCTGTCGAAGTATTACAACAAAGGTCATTACGGAGTGACAGACTTCCTTGCCAATCCGTCGCTTACTGTGGGTGATATCCTGAGGCTTGACTCCAACGGCCCGGACATCATCCTTGCCGGCACAGTTGCTCCGAATCCGACGGAACTCCTCATGGACAGCCGTCTTGACGAACTTTTCGCCGAACTCCGGGCCCGTTACGAATATATCATTGTGGACAGTGTCCCTGTGGGAATCATCGCAGACGCCATCATCGTCAACAGAATTGCTGACCTCACCGTCTTTGTCGTAAGAGCCGGCAAGATGGACAGAAGGCAGCTTCCGGAAGTCGAGCGTCTGTATGCCGACAAGAAGCTCTCCAACATGGCACTCCTCCTCAATGGCGTTGATTTCAAGCATCAGGGCTACGGCTATGGTTACGGATACGGTTACGGTTATGGTTATGGCCATAGTTACGGCTATGGCTACGGTGCCGACGATTCATCAGAAAAGAAAAAATAAAGATTGATATTTTATGAAAAAGAATGTTTACATGGCGCCTGTGATGATGCATACATCAGTTGAAGCCGAAAACGGATTCATGGGCGGGTCTGTGTTTGATCCAGAAGCTGAACACGATGAGGGCGTGACCATAGAAGGTCATGAAATAGGAAATGAAGGAAATTATTTTGACAATTCCCTCGGTGAAGAGTGGAATTCTTGGGATAATTAAACATCAGAAATTATGAAAACTGAAGTCAGATATGCCTGCATTGCTGCAGGCGCAATATTTTCCTTTTGCCTGACGGGATGCCAGACAGAGGAAACATTTGTCCCGGTTACGGAGGGTGAGGAAATCACTTTCGGCTCTTCGCTGCCGGGTGCAGTCAGTACCAAGACCATATATGGCGATGAAATTGTAACCGATGGAACGGGCCGCAGATATTATCCTGTGTATTGGGCGGACAATGACTGCATAGCTGTGTATTGTCCGGAATCTTCCAATACGGTGCGGGCGGACTATATGATTACTCCTGCCAAAGATACAGACGGCAACCCTACGAATACCTCGGCTGCCGTTACGAAGACAGGTGAGGTGGGACTTCAATGGGGATCTGCCTCAAAGCATAATTTCTATGGCTTCTACCCGGCAAAGGCAGTTTCTGGTGTGGACGGTGACGGTCTCATACAGGCCTCGGTTCCTGTACTGCAGGATCCTGTCCGCTTTGAGGAAAGTACGGTGGACGGACATAAGGTAATCCGGGGCATAGCTAACACGGATTATGCATATATGTGGGCTTACACTCAGGTGGATAAGGAAAAGATGGAAGCCGGTACAGATGTGCCGCTCACTTTCCATCCGCTCAATACAATTCTTGAGATCACGATCAATGGTCCTGCTACCAATTCCGCCCCAATCAAGATATCCAGCATCAACATAAATGCTGTTGATCCTGACGGAGCAGGGCAGAATATTTATCTTACCGGAGATTTTGAGTGCGACTTCACCGGCATAAAGGACGGGACCGGAACAACCCCGACATGTGAAATCTCTGGAAATCTCAGTGAAGTCAGGAACAGAATCACCATTTCCTGCTATGATGAGGCTAAGAAAGATTTCATTGAACTCGCTCCCGGCGACAAACTGGTGCTTCAGGCATATCTTCTGCCTAACGATGACGGATTCGAGAAGCAGACTCTTCAGATATCTGTTTCCCCGCTTAACAGCGCAAACCTTGTCAAGACTCTACAGACTGACCAGATTCTCGCGCACAAGGTCAATCTCGTTTCTCTCCCTGCTCTGAAGACAGGAGGCACGAACTATTGGATGGATTCCCTTGACCCGACCATCTATATCACTGAACTCTCTCTGCCTGGCAGCAAATTCTCCATATTGACCGAAGCCAACAACTCAAACATCATATATCAGAATGCCACAATCCAGCAGCAGTTCAATACCGGAGTCCGTGCGTTTATAGTGCAGACCGGAGCTTTGTATGACGCCAGAATTATCGGCGGTTTCAGAGAAGGTGAATTATATGCATGTGTAGACAGCCGTCGGCTTGACAATGTCCGGGATATAATAAAGGAGCTGGGCGAATGTATCGATAATGCTCATGCGGAAGGAAAAGACAATGAATATGTCTTTCTGCAATTGACGTTTGATGGAGGGGCAACTGATAATCAGGGGACCAGTTGGAGCTATGGTGACGAAAGAGGCTGGATAGAGACAGTGGAATACGCAGTCAAGGAATATTGCAAAGATTCTGAATTGGGCAAGTATATTTATCAGGACGAAATTTTGCCGACGACTACAATTGATGATGTAAAAGGCAAGATTGTACTGAAGGTCAATTATAATAATACAACCATGGGGAATTACATCCCGGCAAATTCAGGAGTGCCGTGTTTGTTCTCATTGTGGAAGACGGCGTATGTCGAAGGCGGTGTCCCTATGAAATGGGGCTCCTCAAATGTCAATCGTCAGACGGAATTGACATGGCTGTATCAGGAAGTCACTACTGTCGGTATGGACGGAACGGGTCTCGGAGAGGAAGGGCCTAACGGCAATACGTCCCTTTCAGACAAAAAACAATATGTTTCTTATTTGTTTACAGAGAGTGTAAAAGCATACCAGGAGAATAAAGATTTTTCCACATGGTTCATGAACGATCTCGGAGGATGTCTCGTAGGCAGGCCATACAGTAACTCTCTGTCATCGGAAGGAGTCGTGGCTTTGACAAAGGAGATGTCTGTGTTTGCGGTACAGCAGTTGCAGGAAAGGAGTGAGAACGCTTCTCTCGGACTGATTTTCTTTAATTTTGCTGATAATCTTCCAGAATCAGGTCAGGAGTATGGCACTGCCAGTCTTATTCAGACCGTGGTTGACAACAACTTCAAGTTTGCCTTGAGAAAAGATTCTCCATCGGCAGGAACCGCCGCTTCCCGGCCTGTTACACGCTCGTCGGACGGCTGGGACGAATAGGCCCCGGAATGGCAATGGAGGGCGAATTCTAGGTTGAATTCAAATTTATTTAGGATTTGCCTTAAACTTACAGAAGAATGGCTTGAGGCCATTCTTCTTTTTTATTTTATTATGTATGTTGTAGTTGTGGGGCACAGTCCCTTGGCTGACACCGCTTCGGTTGAGCGAGTGTCCTGCGACTGAACTGATTGAATGATGTAAACGGAGTGAGCCTGAACGAAGCGAAAGCGAACGGAGTATTGCTATCATTTATTGCCCATTTGTCCGGATTCTGCATCAAGTCCCAATCCGGAGAACAATTTATGCATACTGCAGAAGCCTTTTTCAAGATTCTCATAATCGAATTCTCCTGTAGCCTTGCTGTTTGCTATTGCTTCCTCCAAATATGGTTTCAACCGTTTGTATATATCATTGCATTCCTGAGTGAAATACTTCCTGGTTTTAGAATAGTCTTTAAGCAAATCAAATTTATGAAGTTGCTCAATGACATCGGCCCCGGTTTCATAATACATGGAAGTCTTAAGAACATGCAGAAGCACCCAGAACTCAAAGCATGGGGTATTGGCAATGAATATTGCATTGTCGGGAAGAGCGGAGACGCATTTCTTCAGGACAACTCTCGGAGACTTGTTCCTGTCGCCTGCGAATGTCCTTTCGTTACTTATAATTGTATCCGTATCTATTATCCAGAATACAGCGGTGTAGGATTCCGCCAATGTCTGGACTTGCTTAAATTGTTCCTCCAATGTCTTCTTCTGAGGAAGTTCCGGCCTGATTGATATGCTTTTCATTGACGGCTCATTCCGTTTAAGCATATTCGGATACCATATTTCAGTCTCGCCATCCACTACACAAGCAAAAGAATTACGGAGTCGTTGGCCGTTTTGCTGTCTGTTATTCATACCCATTGTCATTTATATCAAGATAATAATCGCCCAAATTCGGTAATGCGCCCAGTCTTCCTGCATTGTATGCGTTCAGTATATTGCTGGTATTGCGTATGACCGATGAATCAAAATCCGACAATTTGTACAATGTAGTTGCGCAGGCATCATCCTTTTCTGTAAAGAATATCATATCATTCCTGAATATGTCCTTGTTGTTCAGGAACTCCCTGTCATGGGTGGTCGCTATGAGTTGGGAATTCTTTGCGTTGACACAGAATGTCAGAAGGAAATGCTTCGCCAGTTCCGGATGTATGGATGATTCCAGTTCATCCAGACAGAAGCAGCAGGAATTCTTTATCATAAGGTACAGGATTCCGGCAAGTCCGAAGTAGCGCTGGGTCCCCAGAGACTCATACTTGAATTTTATGTCTGAAAAATGTTCCCCGTCTTTATTGTCATGCCGGAAGCGGAGATTGTATATATCGTAACCGACAGAACCGTCTTTTATTTTCGTCCTGAAAATTTCGTCATCTTCAAAATATCTCGATGGGGTATAGCCCAAAGTTTCACTTCGTTTTTTTATTTGAATATCAGAAATATTTAAATCCGCTTTCATCAAAATGGGTATCAGCCCTTTACTGTCAATACTGCCATTGTCAATATTCTCCAAAATGAAACCTGTCAGATCCAGAGATGGTCTTATGATTGAATTCAGATACCGGCTGAACCAGTCTGAAACTTCTTTCAGGCAAGGTTGTTCCATATTGGTTTTCAGGAAACCCGCTATGACGGTTTCATTCCATAGGGTATTCTTTGCCAGCACGACAATATCATACTTGTCCTTTAACTGTGAGAATGTCCCCCATTGAATATCGGAAACCTGGTTGTCGGCATCTGTCGTCCTTTTATATACCAGTTTCCCGTTTTTCCTTGTCTTCAGGACTTCACTTACTATATATTTATCGTTCAGAATAAGTTGGTAATAATATGTCTGCCCGTTTTGGATAAAATTGATTTCAAACATAGTGTCTTTCCCTCGCGAAGAATAATCCATCAGAAACGGCACTCTGGCGAGAGATGTATTTTTTGAACTCTTAGGGTCAATAACTACTGACTTGAAGAAATCCATGGCATTGAGTATTGTCGTTTTCCCGGAAGCATTGGCTCCGAAAATCAATCCTGCCTTCAGGATTCTTTTCCCGGCAACCTCTGTCACATAATAATCTTCCAGATGCCGGATACTGTCTTCTGCGAGGAATGACAATGTCTGCCGCTCTCTTATTGAGAAGAAATTTTCTACTGAAAAATCTATTATCATGGCTTATATTTGTAAATCGTTTACAAATATAGCGGTTTATATCTGATTTTTCAATATAATTATTCATAAATATGCCATTCGTTTGCAAATTTCAGGATGCCGAATGGTTCTGCAAGTGAGTTGGATTTAACATAAAACCAGATACCGATATGTTACGATTGTTATCAGCAGTGTTGAGAGGGGATGGCTGCCATGGTATTTAACTGCAACATACTCAATTAAAGTGCAGTTAGAAAACTTCCAATTAAATGCAGTAAATTTTTGACCGCCTCGGATGCCCACATATATATTGTCTTGTATGGAATTTCCCAAAGAACGGACGGGATAACAGCCAAAATAAATGTAGTCAAACCCCATCCTTTCAATGAATTAAGTTTCATCCACAGGATGCGAGGTTTCGATAATTGAAGATTAGATTTATTGTTTTCCAACAAATCATATACTTTACCTTGCACCACATAGGCATTCTGATAGTTATCGCATGCCTTTTCAGCATCTATAGACTCATATTTCTTGGCCTGCTCCACATTTTTTACGACCTCGTAGCGCCATGTAGTATAGTCAGACCAGAATCTGCCTCCATCCAAGCGAAACCAATGTGGGCCAAAATATTTTTCTTCATAATCCTTTATATGGTCAAAGAATATGATATTCAACTGTTTGAAACAATCGTAAATCAATCGTTTAAGATGCCCCTCCGCTTTGCTTAATTCTTTATGGGCATTCTCAACAGTAATATTATCTGCATAACATCTTGCAAGATGATCATTAAGAGCCCTCATTTCATTGAGAATGGCATCTATATGGCTGTTGCCATTCCTCTTGTAGAGGTCAAATAGAACCGGTTTGATTTCCAGATATGAGTGGATCAAATTCTCATACATCTTTGCTATAGTCTTTTCGTCCATATTTATAATAGTTTTAGTATGAGAAAATTGACAAGTAAAGCGATTCCTATTGTCAGCAGCCATTTTGCAATGGTCATTTTCCTGCTGTCTTCCTTTAGGCTGCTTGTCAGAGTGTCTCCGTGACATTGTTCAATCATATCCTCCATTTCTTTCAGTTTATTGTAAGCCAATTTCAAGTCACTGTTTTTGACTGCAATTACTTCTCTTTCCAACTGAAAAAATTTACCACAGAATTTGCCTCCATCAAGTAATTCAAATGTTTCTTTGGAGAATCTGGATTTAAACTTTTTGATGTTCTCAATCATGCTTGCCACAAGACAAATGAGCAAATTATCAATTGCATTATCAAGACATTGTTCGGCAGCAATTTTATAATTGTTTTTCTCTTCTCCTGATGCAGTTTCATATAATGCGATATTGTCAAACATCAATGGAAGATCATCAAGCAAAGAAGTCACGAAATCTTCATTTCGTGACTCATATTCAGCAATCAGAGGTTTCAGTTCTGAGCGGTATCTATCGTATAAAAATTTTAATTCCGGATTCAGCATTTTGAATTAGAAATCTTGAATGATTTTCCTCATCTTATCCATTGACACCTTACGACCAAGTTGAAGATAGATGGAACCACGCGGTTTGATCTGGCGCACAGAACGACTTACTTTGTGTGATGGATTTGCATTACACAAAGCATTCAAGTGCGTCATCTGCTGTTTAGCACACGGTATTCCCACGGACTTTTCGCTCGTTAAGCGAGCATCAGTATGCAAACGGAATTCCATTATAAATAAACTATAATAATATTATATAAATGACAAAGATAGACATTTTTATTCTTGCAAAGAATAAATTTACTAATTTTTTAAGTTATACGATTACTAATTACTCAAATATCGTGTAGTTTTCTGAAATGCCATGCTCTAATGCAGATTGCATCAGCATCTTATCAATAGCAAAGAATCTGCAGTTCTTTGCTTTGGATGTGTCCATCTCTTCATATTTAGGTATCTGTAAATGCTTATATAACCGACAAATCTTTGTCATTCCATAATAATCATCCACATAATTCGTACAAAGAACGCAATTAGGAATCCCGAACTTTTGATAGGCAATGTATTTTACCTGGTCATATATTCCAAATGAAACAGATGTGTGAATACACATTTCAAACAGCGAGCCCGGTTTTGATTTTGACAAATTCCGGCAATCACACCCGTCATGGAAACATTGTGTTTTACCGGATTTGTACAATATGAACCTGACAAATTCTATTTCATTGCTCAGTTGATAGTTCTTCCTATCCTTGTTTTTGAAACCGTAAAAACAGACTCCTCCCTCATCTGGTCTCCTGCCAAAACAATCATAGTTGTCGTTATGCCCTAAGTCTTCAACAATACCACATTCAATTAAGCGCTTTATGTCATTTTCTGATTCAATACGGATTTCAACAATCTTATTTCCGCTATGCAATTTAATCCGATCACTTGCGTGTGTAACATAGAATTCCAGATAAATAGGGCTTCGTGCGGGATTGGACGAAGAAAATATTTTCAGGTCGGAACGACGGTTTATATTATCATACCGGATTTCCTGTTCGCAAGAATCATAGAAATCTTTCAGGTTAAATCTTTGTTTCTTTTTCTCGCAGCAATCACTATATCGAAAGAACTTGCAACCTTTATCATTGGGACAGAAAGATGTATATTCAAATTCTATCCAAAACTCGGATCTTTCCAAAAAGGCTTCCCGAATCCTGTCTTTAGCAAGAATATGCAGCATTGATTCATAGGCATTGGCACATTCTGTTCCTGACTGATGAGAGAAATGATGAATCCTTTTCCGTCCTTGATTTTTTGCCATTAAAGGCTCTTTGCATGAAGGACAGAAACATCCGCATTTATTTCCGGCAGGGACCTCATCGATATTGACAACCCTGCCGGATGAATCTATAGCGTATGTAAGCCGATTGGATGTATGTCGAGTGCTTTTCTCGTTATTATGCTCATCTTCAGTCATATATTCTCGCACACTTATATGCTTAAATGTACCAATTATATAATTATAATTATTTTCTATCCCTATTTACTATCCTTAAACATATCCATTGAGTATCTGTCAAGGCTTCTAAGTTTAATTCTTTTCTTAAATCATCGCGAAGATCATATAATAATGGCATCGCATCTGCACTACGATTGTTAGCAAATTCCGCAGCAAACTTCCTTGATAGTTCAACTTGCTTTTTTGTCCCAAATAACTGTATGTCTGCAATGGCTGATTCTAATTGTAGAAGTTTATCACTGTCTCTTCGTTGCGATGCGTCTTCTATACGGCGAAAAGCATCTATTAGATATGAAATCCTGATTTCCTTCTTTTTGTTTATGAAATCTCTTCGTTGAGACATAATATGAATTACAAACCAACCGCATATTGTGCATATTACGGCTATGACGCTTATAATAAGAGATAAATCCATGGTATACCATTCATTCAATTATATACAAATATAGGTATTTATATGGTAATTGTGTGAGATTGGAGCGGGTTGATTGGGAGGAATAGTATGCGCGGATAATTGCTCCGGGGAGGTGAGAGGCGGCTATATTATTATTAAGGTATTGTTGGTTTACTGTGGATTCAGAGGCTTAGTGATTGACTTTGTTCTGATTTTGTTAAGGGAGATGCCGGACCTGATGGTTTTCTGATATTATATTTTTATTGAATAATATTTTAGAAAAATATGGTTGAATGAAGGTAATATCATTTTTCTCGGCTAAGGGAGGGACAGGAAAAACGACATTCAATATGTTGTTTGCGTCATTCTTGAAATATTCGCTCGGGAAGAATGTCCTTGTGCTTGATTTTGACAGGTCGGAATACAATTTCTCTTACACGAGAAAACGGGAAATCATCCTGCTTGACAAAGAAGGCAGAAATCATAACAGCGAAGAGTTGTACCCTGTTGAAGAGGTTGAAGTCCTGGATGAAACAGGAGTCAGGAAAATTGCTAATATGCTGAAGGGGATTTCCGATGAAATTGATTATGTCATTATGGATTTCCCGGGATCAATTTCAGAGACAGACGCTGTGTGTATTCTGGCAATGAGACAGGCGATAGACTTTATCGCCATTCCTGTTGAACTTGACGGGATGAATATCGCTTCATCAAAGGCTCTCGCGCAGATTCTTCTGGAATGCGGACAGGGAGACCCTGCTTTTCTTCAATCGTGTCCACGGAAAAGAAAATGCTGAAATGTATGATGAATTGCGTATATGGTTCAAAGAAAATGGTATAACCATATCGCATAATATAGTCAGGAGCACTCTTTCAATGAAAAAAGAAATGGGGAGTAACGGTTATCTTCGCAGCACAGTCTGTTTCCCCGAGAAGATGATCAGAGATAAGAACCCAGGCATATTGAATCTGTTCAAGGAGATAGTAGGATATGTGGAGAAAGAAATGGAACAGGAATCTGTATTGTCTGATTGACAAAATATTCAATAGACAAAAAATACCGGATGCCGGACAGCCCCTGCCGCCGCTTTCGGATATAATACCTTGTGTCAAGATAACACCGATAGTTTTGACTGAGACCAAACCTGAGATTGGAGAAATCCGGGCCAGCCCCGGAAAACTTGACACGATTGCCAAAAGGTTCACTGCCGACCTCAGTGACCTCGATAAAGCGAACAATATACTAAACAAGCATAAGTGATGAAGAATAGAGGAGGAAGATTTGCTGTAACAATCATTTATTCTGTGCTGTCTGGAACAAGTGCTATAGCCCAGGACGCAATGTCTTTTCTGAATGAGGCAAATATACAGATAAGAACTGTATGTTCCATGATATATCAGATTGTCATCGCCGTACTGAACATAATTGCTATCGTTTCCCCTGATAACAGGCCGTTCGGGATACTAAAAAAGGCGGTTCAATACCGCCTTTGTGCTCCCTCAGGGGCTCGAACCCTGGACCCCAACATTAAGAGTGTCGTGCTCTACCAACTGAGCTAAGGAAGCGTCGTGAAGACCGTTGCCGGTCGACTTCGTGATCCGTTTGGGATTCGAACCCAAGACCCCAACATTAAAAGTGTTGTGCTCTACCAGCTGAGCTAACGAATCTTCCCGTTCAATCCCAAATCCGAATCTGTCCCCGAAATCAGGTCTTTTCCGAAATGGGATTGCAAAGGTATGCTTTTAGATTCAATTCTCCAAATATTTTTTCTGATTTTAATGTTGTCGGGAGAATATTTCAAAACAACTTCGTAAAATATGCCGGATTTTGAGTTATAAAAAGTATCTTTGTCTTTTGTAAATTTTTTGATATGGACAACGGACAGAATGGTTCCCGGACAAATCCTCAGGATGGTATACGTCTGGAATACAACACGCAGCGGGAGAAGCTCAGGATGCCGGAGTACGGCCGCAATGTGCAGAAGATGGTGGAATATGTGAAGACTGTGCCGAACAAGGCCAAGAGGGACGAACAGGCGGAGGCCGTGATTAAGGTCATGGAGATTCTCAATACTCATGTGCATTCTCAGGAGAATTATGAACAGAAGCTGTGGGATCACCTTTATATCATCTCCGGATTTGACCTGGATGTGGATTCTCCTTATCCGAAGCCGGAAGAGTCCCAGTTTTCTGCGCCACCGGCAATGATTCCGCTCAAGCGCAAGCCGATCAAGGCCACTCATTACGGCCGCAATATAGAGAGTATCATCGACCTTATCTCCGGCATGGAGGATGGGGAGGACAAGACGGCGATGATCCGTTCTCTGGCAATATATATGCGCCAGCAATATCTTATCTGGAACAAGGACTCCGTGGCGGACGAGACGATATTTCAGGATATTGAGAAACTTTCCGACTATAGAATCAAGGTGCCTGCGGACTTGAAGCTCACGAGGGTTTCGACAGAAATGTCGTATTCCCGTCCCGGACTTAATCCGGTGAAGTCCCGGAACGGCATCCGCCCGAAAAATTCTACAAGACAAAGAAATCAGAGGAAATAGCTGATGGCGCGCGGAAAAAAGAAAGAAAATCCAGGCAATGGAAATGCCGTAAAGGAGAAGCGGCCCGGGTTCTGGGCTTCATTGGACGAGGAAAAGCGCAAGAAGATACAGAAATTGTGCGGCCTCGCGATAGGAGCATTTGCTGTTTTCACAATCATTGCAATTGTTTCATACCTTTTTACCTGGAAAGCGGACCAGAGTCTCCTTACGGAGGCGGATATGCTTGATTCTGACATCGAGGTGCACAATTCTGCCGGAAAGCTCGGGTACAGGTGGGGCCATTTTCTTGTTGCCCGCTGCTTCGGGCTGGGCAGCATTGCCTTTTTTCTGCTGCTTTCTCTGATTTCATTGCGACTTCTCTTCGGGAAGCGGAAGACAAGCCTTCTGAAAGCATTCTTCTCGACAGTGTCCGGAGCTGTAATATTCTCTGTCTTTCTGGCGTTTGTCGCTCCTTTTGTCGGATTGGAAACGGCATTTGGCGGAGGCCTTGGAGGAGACTGCGGTGCCGCGATATCGGCATGGTCATGCAACCTTGTGGGGGCGGCTGTGACTCTGATTATTATCCTTGTCTTTCTTATCGGATGGTTCATGTTCGTAAGCACAAGGGTTTCGGGATGGATTCTTTCTGTCTTTGAGAGGCGTCCTGACAAAAGCACTCCGGGAGAGGCCGGTGATTCTTCCTCGGAGACAGAGCCACAGCCGGACAATGAGGCCGGAGCTGAGATCGAATCTGTGACGGCAGGGGAGCCTGTGACGGATGTTGAGCCTGTGACGGATGTTGAGCCTGCGGCGGATGTTGAGCCTGGGGAGGAAATAGAGACCTCTTCTGAAGAGTTCCCGGAATGGGAATCTGCAGATGAACAGGATGAGTTTTCTAATCAGTATGCCCCTCTTGACGCTGAGGAGGTTCTGCAGAAGCCGGATGATACTCTTGAGGTAATAACATCTGAACTCGCGACTGATGTCAGAAAGGAGTTGCCGAGGATAAATGTTCGGGATGAATTGGAAAACTACAGATTCCCGAGCCTTGATCTTCTGAATGACTATCCGGACGGACGACATGAGGTCTCGCAGGATGAGCTGGAAATGAACAACAATAAGATACGTTCCACTCTCCTGAGCTATAAGATTCAGATTGAAAAAGGCTTTGCCTGCGTGGGACCTACTGTGACTCTTTATAAGATAATCCCGGCGAAGGGAGTTAAGATATCCGCAATAAAGAGTCTGGAAGAGGACATAGCCCTGTCTCTCGGGGTCAAGGATGTGAGAATAGTTACCCTTGAGGATGCTGTCGGAATTGAGGTGGCAAACCAGAGGCCTTCCATTGTCCCGCTGAAGTTTATGCTTAATGACGATGCGTTCAGGAACAACAGATATGAATTGCCGGTGGCTATAGGCGCCACTATTACCAACAAGGCGAAAGTCTTTGATCTGGCTGATTCACCCCATCTGCTTGTGGCCGGAGCAACAAAGCAGGGAAAGTCTGTCGGGCTTAATGTCATCATTACTTCTCTTCTTTATTCAAAGCATCCGTCTGAGCTCAAATTTGTCTTCATTGACCCTAAGAGGGTTGAATTTACTTTGTACTCAAGGCTGATCCGGCATTATCTCGCGGTCTTGCCTGATGCGGTCAGTGAAAAAGATGAGATGGAGAATGCCATTGTCAAGAAGCCGAAGCAGGCTGAAATGGTCCTCAAATCCCTGTGTGTGGAAATGGACGAACGGTACGACTTGCTTAGCCGGGCTGAGGTGCGGAATGTCAAGGAATACAACAACAAGTTCAGGGACAGATATCTTCTTCCGACGGAAGGCCACAAATATATGCCTTATATCGTAGTAGTGATAGATGAGTATGCAGATCTTATAATGTCCAGCACAGGAGGGGAGTCAAAGTCAATCTCAAAGAATATCATGGACAGCATCATCCGCCTTGCCCAGAAAGGTCGTGCTGCCGGTATCCACCTGATTCTTGCGACGCAGAGACCGTCCACGAATGTTGTTACGGGGCTTATCAAGAGCAATTTCCCTACGCGCATAGCATTCAGGGTCAGCAGCCGCATGGACTCCATGGTGATTCTTGACTCGACCGGGGCCGAGAAGCTTATCGGAAGAGGCGACATGCTGTATTATTCTGGCATTGAGATGGAAAGAGTCCAGTGCGCATTTGTTGACAAGGAAATCAAGGCCATAACCGAGTTCATCGGCTCCCAGACCGGATTCCGCCAGGCTTACTCCGTTCCGTATTATCTCCCTGCCCCTCCGTCTGCTGACGGCGACTCCTCCGGAGGAGAAATGGTTGACATGCAGAATATTGACCCTCTCTTTGAAGAAGCGGCCAAGATGGTTGTGCTCAATCAGATCGGTTCCACTTCTACTCTCCAGCGCAAACTCGGGATGGGATATGCCCGTGCAGGCCGCGTGATGGACCAGCTTGAGGCAGCGGGAATTGTCGGCCCGCAGGAGGGATCCAAGCCACGGCAGGTGCTTGTCCCGGACTATGAATCTCTGCAGCCTATTCTCAAGGCCTATCTCAAATCAGAATGACGGAATGAATATATGATAAATTTCAAATCATCGGTCTGTTTGCCCCTGACAATATTCGCCGCCGGTCTTACCCTGTCTGCCGCTGAGCCTGAGGATATGGTCGGAAGGTTTGTGAAGAGTATTGAGGGACATTGTGTTTCAGTTGGTTATGCATATTCAACTCTCAGCTCCGGAATCAGATTGACGGGCAGCGGGGAGGTGACTTTTCAGGACAGTTCATTCATTCTTGAGGGTGACGGTCTTGAAGTATATTGTGACGGAGTCGTGAAGTGGACGGTCGACAGAAGTTCATGTGAAGCCGTCATTGAATCAGTTGATGAGGAACAGCCTGATTACCTTGCATATCCGGTCCTGATGGCAAAGGATGTCAGACAGGTCTTTGATGTCGTGTCTGAATCCAAGTCTGCTTTCAATGGCTCGGATGCCGTAAAGGTCAGTCTCATTCCCAAAACCGACCTGGGGAATATGGTTTCGGCAAATCTGTTTTTCCGGCCTTCGGGAATTGTGCCGGCAGGCCTTGTCCTTGAATTTGATGACGGCTCGGACATCAGAATGGTATTCAATGAGTTTTCAGTGTCTGACAGAATCAGTGCAGACAGATTTTCCTTTGATGCCGGCAGCCTCAGTGAGGATTATATTGTGACGGACATGCGATAGGGCTGCATTCTACCATGAGCCGGATGCTCCTCCGCCGCCGAAGCTCCCTCCGCCAAAGCCTCCGAAACCTCCGCCGAAGCCTCCTCCGAAACTTCCCCCTGAAGAGCCCCTGTGGCCTTTGTCAATCAGACTTCCGATTATGATTGCATCCAGAAGGTCCGGACCATTTCCGTTGCTGCGGCTGTTGCCTCCTCCTCCTCGCCTGCCCGACGATAATGCTGCGCAGATTATTATGAAAATGCTTGCCAAGAATACTATGGCAATCCATTTCCCGTTGTCATCCTTTTCTCTGACTTCGGATATTTCTCCGGAGGCCAGTTTCATGAGTACAGTGCATGCTGCAGAGACACCCCCGAAGTAATCGTTTTGGGCGAATCTCGGAATCATCTCATTGTCAATGATTCGCTTCGCGTATATGTCAGGGATTGCTCCTTCAAGACCGTATCCGACGCTGATATTGACCTGTCCGTTTGAATCCGGAGTCTTTGGCTTGACGAGGACCACAATCCCGTTGTCATATTTTTCTGCACCGACGCCCCATTCAAGGCCGATTCTGGTCGCATATTCTGCGGCAGAGCTGCCTTCAAGGTCGGAGACAGTCACTACTGTTATTTGATTTGATGTTGAATCATCAAATGCAGTCAAGATTCTTTCCAGGGAGTTCTTCTCGGCTGGTGTGAACAGTCCGGCAAAGTCATTGACCAGGCGCTGCGGCTCCGGTCTGGACGGGATTGCCGTGCATATTGTGCCGGCTGCAAGAAAAATTGCAGCGGCAACCGTCAGCCGTAGATGTCTTGTCATTTTTCTGCTTGCTGGCATGAGTATGATATTTCGTCAGGAAGTTCGTTCACATCGTCAGCGCGATACGGAAAATATTCCTTCAGTTTTTCTCCGGTCATCCTTATTGCCTTGACGAGTCCGTCGGCATAGCGGGACTGGGAAAAATTTTCTTTCATCACTTCTGTGACATCTTTCCAGAAATTCTCGGGCACAACATCATTGATGCCTTTGTCTCCGATTATTGAGAAAACTTTTGACTGGCACGCCACATAGATGAGGACTCCGTTATGCTGTTGCGTTCTGTCCATGCCGAGAAAATAGAATGCCGCCTCTGCTTCTTTGAGCGGTGTGGTCTTGCATTTCTCGTCAAGATGTACCCGGATTTCTCCGGAAGTGTCTTTCTCGGCATCCCGGATAGCACCGGTCACCTGCAGGACTTCTTCTGCAGTCAGAAAATCCTTGGCCTTCATTGCAGAATCATTCTAATTGGGCTGGGGGATTGGTCAGAACTTGACTTCAGGAGCATTTTCCGCTCCCTCTTCCGCCTTGAAGTATCCCTTTGTCTCAAATCCGAACATCGAGGCTATGATATTCTTCGGGAAACTTCTCACCATTGTGTTATATGCGCGGGATGACTCGTTGAATTTCATCCGTTCAGTACTGATTCTGTTCTCTGTCCCCTCGAGCTGTGCCTGCAGATCCCGGAAATTCTGGCTCGCCTTCAGGTCAGGATAGTTTTCCGTGATCATCAGGAGGCGGCCGAGTGCCTGTGAGAGTTCTCCCTGTGCATTCTGGTATTGCGCTATGGCCTCTTCGCTCAGGTCGGCAGGATTGAGGGTCAGCTGTGTGGCCCTGGCCCGGGCTGCTGTGACTTCCTCAAGAGTAGAAGACTCATGCTCCGCATAGCCCTTTACCGTGGCTACAAGATTGGGAATGAGGTCCGCGCGGCGCTGGTATACATTTTCTACCTGAGCCCATGCGGCACTTACCTGCTCGTCTGCACGGACGAGCCCGTTATATGATGATTTTGCCCAGAAGAAGAGGGCGAGTAGAACGGCAACCGGCAGAATGATGGCCAGCATACAACCTTTTTTCATTTCAGATATGATTTTTTGATTTTACTTATTGGCTGTTTTTGTATTCCGGGCTCTGCTATTGTGAGTTTCTTACGCAGCGGACCGGAAGGGCGAAACCGTCTTTGTCAACATAATTGATTTTCAGATCCGGGTCATCTTCATACATATAGACATAGTACGCCTTTGTGCTTCCCGAGTCATTCCCTTCTCCCGGATTCTGTCCCTGTACATAACCGGACGAGGTCCAGAAACCGGCATATTGTGAGAAGCCGGAGAATGTCCATATGTCGTCCGGGCTTCCGCTGAACTCTTTCTCAAGGACTGTGGCATAGCCTGTCGGCAGTACTGAAAATCCGCTTCCATTGGTTATATGAACTGCAGGCCAGTATTCCCACATTTCATCATTGTTGAAGTAGGCATTGGTCATGAGCTTGCCGTTGACGCCGCTCCATTCGGACAGAGATGCCTCATCCTGCCCGTCGTCCTCTGCCAGCATCTTCCCGAGTGTATCCCAGTCGCTGACACCAGGAAGTCTCCATCCCTCTCCGAGGCCTTCGCAGATATATGATGCATCACTCCATTTGTAGAAACGGCCGAACAGGTCGGAAACGGCTTCGGAGTTTTCAAGCGCCTTCCCGGACGGAGTGCCGTTTCCTGCATATCCCATGTTTTCGGCAGTCCACTCAAGCCCGTCGGCGATGACTGTCCTGTATGTCCTTGAATCCCTCGGATCCGTGACGGAACTTTCGGATATCCCCGGGACAAGCTGGCTGTCTCCCTTGAATGAGAGTGATTCTTCGCTTACCGTCGTCACATCGGCTGAAAAACTTGTGGATGCGTAGCCTGAGGCACTTGCACTGCATGTTACCTTGAATGTGCAGAGAGTGTCCTTGACTTCTGCTCCTTCAAATGTATATCCGAATGTCCTTCCTCCGTTTTCTTCAGGTGTCGTCTCGTCCACGACAGTCTCTCCCGCCCTGGTCACTGTCCATTTGTATGTAATGGCTGCGCCTGTGGGGTTGGATGTCTCGGCTGCAGTGAAAGTATGAGAACTCCCGGCTTCGACATACCTGTCTGCACTGAATCTCGGGGTGCCGGTGAGGTACGGCAGTGAAGCTGTTTCTTCCTCATCCTTTTTGCAAGACAGCACAGCCGCCGCAACTAATGCGGCGAAGGCGGCAAAATATAATTTTCTCAATGTCATTTCAACAGTTTTTGTTCAACCTTAATATAAGTCAACATCTCGTCTCAACTTACAAAGATGTGCATTTTTTGTGTAAAATCCGTTATTTTTGCAGAAATACTTTGAATGTGATGGAAGTTTTCCGAAAAATATTCCGCCCGGGGCGTTTTCTGCTGGCTGTGCTGCCTGCATGTTTTATCTCCTGTACTTCTTCTTCGCAGTATGTGTCATTGTCCGGCTATGCCCAGGGAGGAAATTATTCTGTTAAAATCAATCTTGACGGTGTCCGTAAAAGCCCCGGGGCACTTAAGCTCGGGATTGACTCTGTCCTGAATCTTGTGGACAATTCTCTTTCGGGCTACAATGACAGCTCTGTCCTGTCTGCATTCAATTCAGGGAGAAGGGTCACCCCGGACAGTATTTTCATTGAAATGTACAGCCTGTCGCACAAATATTTTGAAATGACTGGAGGGGCTGTCGATGTCTCGGCGGGGGCTCTTTTCGACAGGTGGGGCTTCGGATTCACTGCGGATTCCCTCCCTTCAGACGAGGAGGTGGCTGAAATCAGAAAATATGTCGGCATGGACAGGCTGCAGGCAGACCTTTCCTGCGCACTTGATGCGGACGGAAGTCTTGATGCCTCTGATATTGTCATTGACGGGCATCCTGAGCACAGGCCCGTACTTAATTTCAATGCAGTGGCCCAGGGATATTCCTGCGATCTTGTCGCCGCTTACCTTAAAAAGGAGGGCGTGAAGGATATGCTGGTGGACATAGGAGGAGAAATCTTATGCGCCGGGCTCAACCCGGGCGGCGTGCCGTGGACCATCGGAGTCGACAGGCCTGTGGACGGGAACAATGTTTCCGGAGCCGACCTCAAGGGCATATTGCAGGCAGGTCCCGGAAAATGCGGGGTGGTCACCTCCGGCAATTACCGCAAGTTCTATGTCAAGGACGGCCGGAAATATGCCCATACAATAGATCCGTCCACCGGTTATCCTGTCTCGCATTCCCTGCTCAGCGCTACGGTGGTGGCGCCGACGGCCGCAGAGGCAGATGCCCTCGCGACTTATTGTATGGTGCTCGGCAAGGAAAAAGCCGCATCCTATATAGATGGCCGCGATGACATAGAGGGATATCTCATATATGAGGATGACAACGGCGTGATGAGTACATGGAAATCAGACGGCTTCCGGCTCATTCATGATTGAGCAGTCTTTCTGCCTGAGCGGTCCCGGAACAGGGGCCCGGCCTACGGCAATGTGCTTATAATTTCAAGGGTGTGTATGAGCAGCAGGGTGGATTCTGCAGCGACGGATATGAAGAAAGCCGGGCATATTCCGATGTGGTGCAGGAAGGTTACCGCTGCGCAGAGCAGCATTATGAATGTTGACAGGGGCACGGCAATCAGATTGGTCAGAAGAAAATATTTGGGGAATGACCCGAATATCAGCCAGACCGCGGGGCCTGTGAATATCTGGCACGATATGGACAGGGCCGAAGTGTCCCACAGCCATTTCAAGGGGTTGCCTCTTTTCCCGGGATACCAGGATTTTATCTTTGGGTAGACAAGATATATCCCCGCCATAGCAAGATATGACAGCTGGAATCCGGCGCCCATGACATTAGAAGGCGCTATCGTGAGCTGGATGACAAGGGCAATGAAGAATATGTTCATGGGCCTTGTCTCCCGTCCTGCCATTTTGGCGGCTTCATTGAGGGTGATGAACAGCAGAGCTCTCACGAGGGAGGCGGATGCCCCTGTGATGAGGGTATACCATGCGGAAATAAGAATGACCAGGCATGACCTGACCTTCCTGATTGCCCGGAAATTGCCGAAGACCGATGTCACTTTGAGAAGAATCCAGTACAAGACTCCGAGATGCATCCCTGAGAGGGCGAGGATATGTGAGGCCCCGCTGTCCCGGAATGCGGAATTGATTTCTCTGCTGACATCTGACTTGTCGCCGGAGAGCAATGCCTTTGTCAGTGCGTTGCAGTCTTTGTCCCCGAAAGGAACCGCATCTATGGCTGCTTTGAATGATTCGGAATTTGAGATGACTGCATCGCGGAGAGATGCCGACGGGGGAAATGCATCATGGCTTCTGATGCCGCAACTGAGAAAATCTGCCGTGGCACCCGACATTCCGGCCATGAGAAATGCGGCGGGAATGATGAATTTCATGTATCTGTTGCCCGATGTCGGGTCTGTGCGCGGATTTTTGTGCCGATATCTTATGTATATCAATAGGAATACAAGGGCTGCGGTGGCGGCAAGAATGACTGTGGCCGCTGATGAAGAATAGGGCCGGGACATGAATTTTGCCCGGCATAGCATTTCTCCGGCGGCCGTGCCGGCGATAAAAAACAGGGCGATTCCCGCAATGTCTCTCTCCACTCCCATTTCGTTCCCGTTTCTTGCGAAAATAGTTATTATTTTCTAACTTTGAATGATTTTTGATTAGAAATTTTTCTTAAATGCTTTTATATGATAATTCTTGTTCTTAATTGCGGCAGTTCGTCTCTCAAGTATCAGCTTCTGGACATGAAAGGCGACAATGTCTATTATCTGCTTGCCAAGGGGCTTGTGGAAAGAATCGGTATGGAGACCGGATGCATCAAGCACAGGGGTGCACTGGAGGAGCAGTATGTGAAGGAAATGCCTATCGCTGACCATACGGTCGCAATCAAGGCTGTGATTGAAGCTCTGCTTGACAAGAAATACGGTGTGCTTGAGAAGCTTGAGGACATCGAGGCTGTCGGCCATCGGGTAGTGCACGGAGGCGAGGAGTTCATGAGCAGCTGCCTCATCAACGATGCGGTCGTGGCAAAGATTGAGGCCTGCTGTGACATAGCGCCTCTTCACAATCCGGCAAACCTCCTCGGCATAAGGGCCGTGACCAGTGTCCTCCCTTCCGTGCCTCAGGTCGCTGTGTTTGACACTGCATTTCATCAGACCATGCCGGCTTATGCCTACATGTATTCCATACCATACGAGTATTATGAGAAATACCGCATACGCCGCTATGGTTTCCACGGCACCAGCCACAGGTATGTGTCAGAAAAAGGCGCCAATTTTGTCGGCCTTGACCCGACCAACTGCAAGGTCATCACCTGCCATCTCGGCAACGGAAGTTCAATTGCCGCTGTATTCAACGGACAGTCGGTCGACACTTCCATGGGGTTCACACCGCTTGAGGGCGTGACAATGGGAACCCGCTCCGGCAGCCTCGACCCTGATGTTGTGACTTATATTCAGGAAAAGGAGCATCTCTCACCTGAGGAAATCAGCCGTATTCTCAACAAGAAGAGCGGATTCCTCGGCGTATCAGGAATTTCTTCCGATGCGAGGGACCTCGACGCTGCGGCCAATGCAGGGGAGCCGAGGGCAAAGCTTGCCTTGAAGAAACTGACTTACGAGGTGACAAAATACATAGGGGCATACGCGGCTGCGATGAATGGTGTGGATCTCATTGTCTTTACCGGAGGCATCGGCGAGAACAACAGCCGTCTGCGCCGCAGAGTGTGCGAGAACCTCACATATATGGGTGTGAAATTTGACTATGAGGCCAATGTCGCCACAGGAAAGGATACACTCATATCTCTTCCTGATTCTAAAGTGAAGGTGGCTGTCATCACTACCGACGAGGAGCTCGTGATAGCCCGCGATACCATGCACATCGTGCAGGGCCGGGAATGACGGACATTTTGATGCCGATTGAGCCTCATCAGAATATATAGCCGGATTGAGTCTCATCAGAAAATATAAATGAATATAAATAGAATAAGATAATACAATGTTTACAAAATTCGAAGAAATCTTTACCGAACTTGCAGGCAGGAGCTCACGCAAGAGGATGGTGGCCGCCTGGGCTGTCGACGGACATACTATAGCTGCGGCAAGCATGGCTGTCGACCTCGGCATAGTCGATGCCACTCTTGTCGGCGACGAGAACATGATTAAGGAACAGTGTGACAAGGAAGGAATTGACATCAACAAATTCCGTGTACTCCACAATCCGGAAGAACTTTCTGCGGTCACCCAGGCTGTGACTATGGTCAACCAGGGTATGGGAGACATACTGATGAAGGGCCTGTGCAGCACGGACAAGTTCATGAGGGCAATCCTCAACAAGGAGACGGGACTGCTCCCTCCGAAGGCTGTCCTCAGCCATGTTGCCGTGCTTGAGAATCCGAATTACCATAAGCTTCTCTTTGTCAGTGATATGGCCGTGATCCCTCTTCCTGACCTGGGACAGAAGAAGGCCATGCTGAAATATCTCGTTGATACGGCCCATGCCATGGGTGTCAAGACTCCGAAGGTGGCTCTTATTGCAGCTACCGAGCAGATGCTCGAGAAGATGCCTGCATGTGTGGAGGCTGCCGTTCTCTCCAAGAAAGTCGAGCGTGGGGAAATCAAGGGATGCATAGCCGACGGCCCTCTTGCACTGGATGTCGCCGTTGACAAGGAGTCGGTTGAAATCAAGAAACTTGTCAGTCCTGTTGCCGGGGATGCAGACTGTCTGCTTTTCCCGAACATCGAGTCGGCAAATGTGTTCTACAAGACCAATTCCAAGCTTGCTGCCAATGTCAAGCAGGCCGGCATGGTAGTGGGCTCAAAGGTGCCTTGCGTACTTTCCAGCCGTGCTGACAGCATTGATACCAAGCTGAATTCAATCGCGATAGCGGCAATGTCGGCCAAGTGATATGAAGGGAAGGGTATTGGCTATAAACACAGGTTCTACATCCACCAAGATAGGCTATTCCGTAGACGGAAACATGGTGTTCGAGCAGAACCTTGTGCACAGCGTATCCGACCTTTCCAAGTACAGTTCCGTGATGGCTCAGGACCTTATGAGGAAGGATGCCATCACGGATTTTCTTTCGGAAAAAGGGATTCCGCTGTCTGACATAGATATAGTGATGGCCCGGGCTGGCCTTATCACTCCTGTAGAGACCGGGGTGTATGAGGTCAACAGTGCCATGCGTCATGCTCTCGTTGAGTCCCGCAACGGCGTACATGCCTGTAATCTCAGCGGACTGATTGCGGATGAGATTGCCATGGAGATCAATCAGGCAAGGAAGTCTGCAGGCAGGCCGTCTTCATGCCGGGCATATATTGCGGATGCTGCAATGGCAGATGAGATGCTGCCTGAGGCAAAGGTCGGAGGACTTCCGGAGTTTCCGAGAAGGGCGTTGTGCCATGCTCTCAATTCCAGGGCGATGGTCAGGCGCTATGCCAGGGACCGGGGGGCTGATTATATGAGCCTGACGGTCATTGTCGCGCACATGGGCGGAGGGACATCAGTGACTCTTCACAGGGGAGGACGCATCATAGACACCAATGACGCTCACGGAGGTGACGGGCCCCTCAGTGCCGAAAGGGCAGGGACGGTGCCTGGATTCCCTCTTGTGGAGATGTGCTTCAGCGGCAAATGGACAAAAGAAGAAGTCAAGAAGCGTCTTGTCGGAGGGGGCGGGGCCGTGGCATGGTTCGGCACCAATGACTTCAGGGAAATTCTGAAGATGGCTGAATCGGGAGACGATAAGGCCTCCACATTCATAGACGGCTATTGCCTGAGTGTCGCCAAATATATCGCCGGACTTGCGACGGATGTCTTCGGAAAGGTTGATGCCATAATTCTGACGGGAGGGATTGCGCACAGCGCCCCGATGATGTCCAAAATCACGGACAGGGTGTCATTCATTGCTCCCGTTGCCGTATATCCGGGCGAGAATGAACTTGAATCTCTCGCGGACAATGGCTACAGGGTGTTGTCCGGTGAATTTGAAGTCAAGACATACTCCGGAAGCGACGGTGACTGAATCTCCGGCAATACACCAAGCTGGAAAAATATTCTGCTGCCGGGGGCGGCGGAGAACAGATTTCTTTCAGGAAGCAGGGGACCATAAAGTTCCCTGCATTTTTTGAACATGGCTTCCGTATACCGTGCGAGTCCCGGCCCTCTCCATGTGCTGGTGTTGGTGATGAGAACCCAGCATTCGCCGTCAGGAAAGTATTTGACCAGGGCGCTTGTCCCGGAGAAAGTGCCTGTCCTCGTCCATTCTCCTGTGGGCTTTGTGTCATTCCATCCGAGCGAGAATGTCTGGGAATCGAAATATTCAGTCATTGCGGCAACGCTTTCGGATGAGATTATGTCAGGGATTTCCGGTCTGCTGTCTATCGAGGCCACGAACCTGCAGAGCTCGGAAGGAGAGCCGACCCAGGCCCCGGCTCCGGACAGGCTTTCAATGTCATTGCCGCCGTAGCATTTCTCGACCATCCGCCCGCTCATGTTGAATTCAGGGCATGGCTCAGAGCCGGCATGCATGTAGTACCTTACCTCATTGGGATAGCGTTCTTCGTAATAGTTGCGGGCAATATGCATGTCATGGCATCCTGCAGGTTCAAGTATGTTTGCCTTTATGAATGTCTCATAGTCTGTCCCGGACACTTTTTCTATTATCATTGACAGCAGGAGATAGCCGAAATTGGAATATTGCTGCCATGAGCCCGGGGCGAATCCGAGCTGTCTCCTGAGCATACATCTGGTAAGAGTCTCATGGTCAGGGGCCCCGTCAAGTCTGAACTGGCGGATTATATCCCTTGTGGAGAACATGGGGTCTCCGAGCGAGCATGTGAAGCCTCCCTTGTGCCTGAGCAGATCTTCCACAGTAATCTGCAAGTAATTGCGTTTCCTCCCTATGGAGGCTGTATAAATGGAGTCACATAAGATTCCTGACGGACCGAAGACTGTGTCTCCCAGCGAAAGCATACCCATTTCCTGCAGTTTCATGATGCCTGTGGCGGTGATCAGCTTGGAGACGGATGCCATCCTGAGTATGTGTCCGGGAGTCATGGGGACATTTTTCTCTTCGTCAGCCCAGCCGTAGCCTTTCGCAAATATGAGTGAGTCATTGCGCATCATTGCAAGCGACACACCCTTGAGGTCCCATCTTTTTCTGTAGTTTTCCACTATCCTGTCCATCCCGGAGAGTTCGTTGAAGTCTGACATTGAGTTGGTCAGAGTGTCGTTCAGGCTCAGGATTTCTTCGTCGGCAGATGTTATTCGGGCGTACTTGTCATGGGATGAAGCCGACATGACAGTCAGTGTGCATACTGCACAGAGCAGGCACGCGATGCTTATTGTCCATTTGTTTCTGTCTGCCGTCATTTTCATTTCAGCATTCCGGCTCTGTCCGCGAAGTCGATGATGTAATCCGCAGTCCCTTCTATATCCAGGATTGAAGAGTCGACGCAGAGGTCATAATTGGAGGCGACTCCCCAGTTCCCGAAAGTGAAGTAGTTGTAGTATGTTTCTCTCTTTCTGTCTGTCCTGGAAATGAGCTCCTCGGCCTTGTCCGGCGTTATCCCGAGTCTGTCGGACACCCTTTTCTTCCTGTTTTCAAGCGGGGCGCAGATGAAAACGTCAAGAGTGAAGCCTGTGTTTCTCAATATGTAGTCGGCACATCTTCCGACGATGACTGCAGACTCTTTTTCCGCAATGCCTGTTATGACTTCACTCTGGATTTTGAACAGCTCGTTCTCATTCACATAGTTGTCCGGCAACCCGAATCCGTGGGTGCTGAAGAATGATGAGAAAGAGAAGAAATTCCTTTTCTCGTCCTTTTCCCTGAAGAAGTCCTTGCTGAATCCGCTTGCTTCCGCTGCTTTTGTAATCAGTTCGTTGTCATAGACATTTATGCCGAGCTTCCTTCCGAGTTCAAGTGCGACCTGTTTTCCTCCGCTTCCGAACTGCCTTCCGACATTTATTATTATTTTCTTCATCATATTCTGTGCTTAAGGTGATATTGGGGGACTGAGGTTTGTCAGAGTTTGCTGCCGAGTATTGACGGGTCATCCCCGTCCTTGAGCCTGCCGAATTTTCTCAGAAGATCCCACATGAGAATCGCTGAAATTATGAATGCCGCAAAGTCCGATATTGGAAAACTTATCCAGACACCGAGGTTCTCGAAAAACAGCGGCAGGACGTATATGCATGGGATTAGGAACAGTATCTGCCGGGCCATCGAGAGGATGATTGCCTTGTTGACCATGCCCAGGCACTGGAAGAAGTTGGATGACACCATCTGGAATCCCACAAAGGGGAAGGCGAGGGTAAGGACCTGCAGACCTTTGGATGAGAAGTCAATGAGCTGCGGGTCGGAAGTGAAGATGGATACTGCCTGCTGCGGGAACAGTATGGCTATCAGAAATCCGGTCGTTGTCACGGCCGTGGCGTATTTGACTGTGGTCCACATGACGGACTTGACTCTTGTGTAGTTCCTTGTGCCGTAGTTGTAACCGGCAATAGGCTGCATGCCCTGGTTGAAGCCCATGACTATCATTATGAACAGGAAGCTTATTCTGTTCACGATGCCGTATGCTCCTATGGCTATGTCTCCTCCGTATTTCCCGAGCTGCTGGTTGATGAACAGTGTCACTATGCATGCCGCGGAGTTCATCAGGAACGGGGCGAGTCCTATTGACAGGGAATCCTTTGTGATTCTCCACTCAAGGCGGAAGATTCCTTTGCTGAAGTGAAGCAGCCTGTCCTTCCGGCTGAAATATCTCAATATGATTATAAGGGAGACTGTCTGGGCCAGCACCGTGGCTATTGCGGCCCCGCTTATTCCCATGTCAAGCCAGAATATCAGCACCGGGGCTACAGCCGTATTGATGATTACTGAAAGTATTGTCAGCATCATGGCAAATTTCGGCTGTCCGGAGGCCCTGAGCACGCTGTTCAGTCCAAGGTACAGATGGGTGACTGCATTCCCTGCGAGTATTATCTGCATGTATTCCCTCGCGTAGACGATGGTGTTGTCGCTTGCTCCGAAGAAATACAGGATAGGGTCCAGGAAAATGAGTGACACGGTCATGAAGAGCAGACCGATGATGATGTTCAGTATTACGACATTGCCGAGCACTTTGTTGGCAATGTCATAGTTTTTCTGTCCGAGCAGGACGGACACAAGAGTGGTGGCCCCGACACCTACAAGGGTTCCGAAGGCCGCCGAGAGGTTCATCAGCGGGAATGTCACCGCAAGCCCGGCTATGGCAAGCGGCCCGACGCCATGACCGATGAATATGCTGTCAATAATATTATAGAGAGAAGATGCCGTCATGGCGATTATTGCCGGCACGGCGTAGTTTTTCAGAAGTTTTCCTATCGGTTCTGTCCCGAGTTCAACCGGAATTGCTGATTTTTCTGCCATCGGCCTACTCCTCCGGATTTTCTGTGAACTCTATCTCGAAGATGAGCGGAGCATACCCCGGTATCATGTCTCCGCTTCCGGAGTAATTGTACCCGAAGTCTGACCAGAACATTCCTGCCGCCCTGGTCACTCCTTCTCTGCAGCTCATCCTCCACAGGGTCTTTGCAAAACCTGTGATTACCGAATTCCCGTCGTCTCCCATCTTTATTGAGGAGTAATTCTCTCCCCAGGTGATCTTTACCGGGGCATACTCTTTTCCTGAAGAGTATATGTTGTTGTCTTTTGCAATTCTTTCAATTGTTGTGTCGAATGCCTGCCCGTCGAGGCGTCTTCCTGTATAATTGATGTATACTGTCGTGTCTGCGGCGAAAAGGGTGGAGGCGGTGTCAGTGTCAAGTTTTTCCGTATCAGATGCACCGGACTCCAGTACTCCCTCATAATAGAAGCCGGTTTCCGTCGTGTCTGACGGGGACAGACTGGTGAACAGCCCGAGCTCATTGTCTTCAATGAAGTCTGCCATCCGGTCTGACTGCCATGCAGATATGTCGTCTGTCTGTCCGACAAATTCTATGTCATAGATTGCATGGCTGTTCCCTGTCACATTGTTCAGGTATTCTTCCTCGGAACCGTATTTTACGGATGATGCCATCCAGCCCGGAATTATGGCCTGCCTGCTGCCTCCTGTCTTCATTCCGCCAAGGTCGGACATCGCATAGAATACTCCGGCCGTCATGGAGCCGGTCGTCCAGACTTTCGGTCCATAATAATTCTGCTCCTTGTATGTGCCAAGCTGCTTGGCAGCCTCTTCCCTGGTCGATGAAGTTATGGTCCCGGAAAGGTCACGTACAGTATATTCCACAAAAAGATAACCCTCCTTGACTGTTTCTCCGGTTCCCGGTGTCTCATTCTTTTCGTCAATGTAGATCCAGTGCTCCGTCTTTGTCCAGTCCGGATGATTCACATGCATCCATGCGTCAAAATATCTTTTTTCGTTCTCGTTGTTCGGGATTTCAGGACTTGTGGCGCATCCGGCAGCTGCGGCAGCTGCACAGATGACTGCAAACGCAAGAAAAAAACCTCTCATATTCATGTTGTCATTCTATAATGTGTATAGATATTTTGTATCTCGTGTCAGATAATCCTGCAAATATAGTGTTTATTCCGATACATTTTTAACCCAGATATGGTATGCGAGGGCCGAATTTGCAGGAATCGTGCCGACATGGCGGTTTCCGTAGCCGTATTTCCCTGAAAATATGACAATGCATTCTTCCCCGGACCGTACTCCTTCAAGTCCGTAGTACAGGCCTTCAAGAAGTTCATCTTCATCCAGTATGACTCTCTTGTCGCTGAAGTCCGCATCGGTGAGATTCCATCCGGCCTCTTCGGCAATTGTTCTGTTGTTTGTGGCAAAAAGGTCCGATGCGTTAAGGCTGCTGCCGGAAAAGACATAGCCTGCGTATTGAAATGTCATGGTGTCTCCCGGTTCGAGCGCATTCCCGTTCCCCCCTGAGATTATCAGCCTGTTGGACCCTTGGTTGTGCACTACGCTGTAGCTGCTGTTGTTCTCCAGCTGCGAAGTGATGAAACTGTCGATTCTGTCTTCCTGGCGGGAATATGTGGTCTCCAGGCTTTGCTTGGTGCATCCTGCGGCGACAATTATGGCCGCAGCGGCCAGAGATGCAGCTGTCCTGCCGGGTCTCAATGAGAATGTCTTATTGAATATTCTGTACATTGTCTCTGTTCATGAAAATATGTGTGACTCTTTCGATGTATCCGGCAGCCTCAGAAATGTCTCTGATGTCCTCCGGGATATGCAGCCTGCCTCCGGAGGCCTGTTCGTGCCCTCCTCCGTTGAAAAATTCGGAAGCGCATCTGTTGGCGGAGATCCCTTTCTTTGACCTGAGTGACACTCTGATGAAGCCGTCGTCTTCCTTGAGCAGGCAGCTCAGCTTCACTTTCCCTACCGAGAGGGGAATGTTCACGAAGCCTTCGGTCTCACCTTCTTCTATGCCGAATTTTTTCATTGCAGACTTGCTGAGAATCATGTAGGCTACACCGTCTTCCGTAATTTTCATTTCATCAAGCAGCCGGCCGAGTATCCTGAGCCTGCGTTCCTTGTATTCATTGTACAGCCGGTCGAGTATCATGTCCCGGTCGACCCCCGCATCAAGCAGGGCCGAGGCCATTCTGAATGTCGAGGGAAATACGGAGTTGGCGAAATTGTTCGTGTCTGTGGTCATCCCGGTGAACAGGGCCTCCGGAACACCGGCAGGGAGTTTTCTTGCATCCCTGTCTGTTCCCGGCATTTCATTGAGTATCCAGAACAGGAGCTCCGATGCGGAGGAAATTTCAGTTTCCGTAAATGCGAGGCTGAACCGTTCAAGTTCCGGTGCAAGGTGGTGGTCAATCAGTATTCTTTTCCCGTTGAATCCTTCAAGGAGCGGAGCCAGCTTCCCGCACCGGTTTTCCGCCAGCCTGTTGAAATCAAGGCAGATTGCCAGGTCTGCCTGTCTGAAAAGCTCAGAGGCCCTGCCGAAGTCATCCTCCGCGGATATTATATGCCCGGCTTCCTGATTTCCGGTCATGAAGCCGAGGCTCTGAGGGAATCTGTCCGGCAGTACTATGTCTGCAGAGCCTCCCAGACTCCTGATATAACGCATCATGGCAAGACAGCTGCCCATTGCGTCACCGTCAGGCCTGATATGTGATGTGATGACCGTATGGCTGCTCCGGCATACAGCCTTGTATAATTCTTCTATATTTTGTCTGTCGGGTTCTTTCATGAAAAGAAAAAATTGGTTTGCAAAATTACAAATTATATTGCATATCATAAATCAAATTTTTAACTTTGTCCGGAATTTGAAATAAACAAAATTGAAATAAACAAAAACACATAACAATGAAAGTAGTTAAGACACTTCTCACCTATCTTATCTTTCCTGTAATCATTATAGGAATGGTCTATGCCATTGTCCAGAGCGTCATGGAGCCTGTGAACTTCAACAATGACAAGGCAGCCAGGGAGGCTGTGGGTATCCAGAGGCTCAAGGACATCAGGGATCTTCAGGTTGCATTCAAGAGCCAGTACGGACATTTCACCCCGTCCGTTGATTCTCTCAAGGATTTCTATAACAACGGTAAGATCAAGCTTGTGATGCAGATCGGCTCCCAGGATGACTCAGTGGCTGTTGAGCACACAAAGCAGATCAAGAGAAGAAATCCGAGGATTACACCTCAGCAGATGTATGAGATGTATCGGAAGGGTGACCACAAGCTCGTATTCCAGATTGAACGCGACACTCTTGTAAGGCAGGCGATGTTCCTTGGCCGCAACGATTTCTTCGTTGACTCGCTGGCTATCGTTCCTTTCAGCGGCGGAGATTCAGTCTATATGGCTTCGGCGGTGAAGACTGTTTCCGGTGTGAAAGTGCCTCTCTTTGAAGCAAGCATGACTTACAATTCCCTTCTCAAGGGGCTTGACAGGCAGCTTATCATCAATCTGAATGCTGAAAGGGAAGATACAGGTCGTTTCCCTGGTCTTAAGGTCGGCAGCATCGATGCTCCTAACAACAATGCCGGCAACTGGGAGTAATTCCCCCGGCTGTTGTGCCTAAGGAGCAGTTGTATGACATATACAGACAGAATATCCATTCAAGTCAGCTTGAGTGGATATTCTTTTAGAATACAGGCGGACGACAAGACTGAATTTTCCGGATGGCTGAGTCCCGACCGCATCTTTGCCACAAAGGAGTTTCAGTCCAGACATGAGGATGTTGAAATCTCGTTGTTTACGCCGAAATGTACACTTGTCCCGACGCATTTTTTCTCCGCTTCCCGTTCTCGGGAACTTCTTGCGGAAGTCTGTGAGCTTGATGATGCGGATTCTGTGGATTCTGTTGAGATTCCGTGGTGTGACGCAAGTATTGTGTATTCGCTTTCTGCCGGGGAGGCCATGTCAAGGATTATTTCCGATACGGTGCTCAGGACAGACGGAAGCAGGGCGAGGGTGCTTCCCGAGATGTATTTTCTGCTGCGGGATGCATATAATCTGAATGACTACAACAGGATTGCGGCTTCATATGCGGATGGAAGGCTGTATCTTGCCGTATTTCAGGGAAAGACTCTGCTGCTGGCGAATTCATTTGAATCTTCTGATTTCATTACTGCGGAATATTTCCTGTTCATGGTGCTGAAGAAGCTGCAGCTTAATCCGGAACAGTCTCTCGTATATTTCAGGACTCCTCTGGAGCCGGAATGGGAGATGTCATTGTACAGCTATTTCAAAGGCGTGGAGCGGATTTGATGGATGTTGCAGAATATAATTGCGCTTGAGCCATGAGAATCATCGGAGGAAAACTCAAAGGGAAGTCTATCATCCCGCCGGCAGGCTATAAGGCGAGGCCGACTACCGATTTTGCCAGAGAAGGCCTTTTCAATGTACTCAATAACGAGTATGAGTTTGAGGGGCTTTCCGTCCTTGATCTTTTCGGCGGAACCGGGGCGATATCGTTTGAGTTTGCTTCACGGGGTGCCTCGGAGGTGTATTGTGTTGAAATGTCTCCTGCCAATGCCTCTTTCATCAAGACTGCTGCGGCTTCTCTTGGCCTCGGCAATGTCACGGTCGTCAGGCATAATGTCTTTGATTTCATCCGTATCTGCAGGAAAAGTTTTGACCTTGTGTTTGCCGATCCTCCGTATGCTCTGGAAGGGCTTGCCTCTCTTCCGGACAAGGTGCTGGAATCCGGAATAGTCAGGGCCGGCATGTATTTCATTCTTGAGCATCCGGCGGACTATTCGTTTGCCGGGCATCCTTTTTTCCTGAAAGAGAAGAAATACGGCAATGTGCATTTTTCTTTTTTTGAGAAAAAATAATTGTTATGGAACTGTCATCGGAAAAACGCGAAAAAAAGATAGCGGAGGTGACGCTTGTCGGCTCGGTAGTCAATCTTGTCCTGTCGGTCGGCAAGATTGCTGCAGGCCTGTTCGGGCGCAGCGCTGCCATGGTTACTGACGGAATACATTCTCTGTCGGATCTTTTCAGTGACATAATCGTACTTGTCTTTGTGAAGATTTCCTCAAAAAAGAATGACGGCAGCCATGAGTACGGACATGGGAAATTCGAGACTCTTGCAACGCTGATTGTGAGCCTTATACTCCTTGTCGTCGGCGCCGGGTTCCTTGCTTCGGGTGTCCGGAGCATCGTTACTGTAGCCAAGGGCGGACAAATCCCCGAACCTGGCTATGTCGCACTTGCAGCTGCAGTAATCTCCATAATATCCAAGGAGTGGCTCTACAGATATACTGTGTCTGTGGCGAAGAAGGTGGACAGTCCGGTCATGGTGGCCAATGCATGGCATCACCGTTCCGATGCCCTTTCCTCCATCGCGTCTCTGCTCGGTATCGGAGGTGCCATCCTGCTCGGAGACAAATGGACTCTGCTTGACCCCCTTGCCGCCTGCATCATCAGCATAGCGATAATCGTCATATCAATCAAGATGGCCGGACCGGCCTTGAATGAACTTATGGACGGGTCTCTTCCTGAGAGCATGGAATCAGATATAATCACTCTTGCATCAGAAGTGTCCGGAGTAAAGAATGTCCATGGCCTGAAGACCCGCAGGAATGGTCCTTCGGTAATCATTGAAGCTCATGTCGTTGTGGATCCGGATATGCCTGTGCTCAGGTCTCATCAGATTGCCACGTCCGTGGAAAAGGCCCTTAAAGGAAAATTCGGGCCTTCGACGCAGGTGTCGATACATATTGAGCCTGACATAAATGCCGAATAACTGTTTGCCGGAGCTGTGGACATGTCAATGATTTTTTTGTTATATTTGGCTGCGCCATTTATACGGTAATAAGATTAATTCCATACTATGTACAGATTCGGATATATTGTCGTTTCTCTCGCAGTGGCCATGCTGTCTGTTTCGGCGGCAGAAGCGCAGACTGCCAAAAGCCTTTTCCTCAAGTCTGACGGAAAGCAGGTTACGAAGATTTTCTCGGAATCGGGGAATGAATACAAGACGGTCGGCCATCATGGCCCGGCGGTCGAAAATGCGTATATGGCCCTCCGGATATATTTCAATGACAGCGGGGCCATCGATGTGTATTCCAAGACCGGCCGCGGGATGGAACTCGAGAAATACGGTTGGTATCCTACAGAGGTAGAGCAGGAGTCGCTCGGGCTCGGATGTGATGAATACAAGGTGGGAAGCACAGTCGGTCTCGGCGGCATTGCCCTTTGGGACGGGGAGAAGGAGGTGAAGCTCAAGGCAACAGAGGGGCGAATGGCACAGGTCGGGGATACAAGGAAAGGATGTTTTGCTGAAATCATTTCTTATGGTGTGCCATATAAGGGCGACAAGGTGGATATACGCGTGCGGGTTGATGTCACATACAAGACCCGCAATGCCAAAGTCACTGCTGAAGCTCTGTCCGGCAAGAAGGTGCAGTTCCTTACCGGAGTGAATTATCATGAAGGCTTTTCCGTGAATTACGGTGAAGAATATATCTGGGTATGGGGTGTGCATCCGGCTGATGTGTCGGCTTCTCCATGTCCTGTAGGAGCCGGTATGTTTTTCCGGAAATCCGCTTTCGGTACCCCGGAAAAGACGGATGACATGGTCAGGATTATCTCCAGACCGGCATCGAAGGTCTCCACGGAGATTGTGTCCGCCTCCACCAAGGAAGCGGAGCTCAACAGTCCCGGCAGATTCAAGGCGTATATGGAGAAGTAGAAGCCTGTATGCCGGGCGGAATGCATGAATTGAGACAAGATGGCGAAAAAGCTGAAGATAGAAAAGACAAATGCTGCACGCCTGCTCGACAGGGCAGGAGTCAGTTATGAGCTGATTCCGTATCAGGTGGACGAAAATGACCTTGCCGCAGGCCACATCGCTGAACAGCTCGGGGAGCCCCTGTGCCAGGTGTTCAAGACACTTGTCCTCGAGGGTGACAGGACTGGGCATTTCGTGTGCGTGGTCCCGGGAGATTCTGAAGTTGACCTGAAGGCAGCCGCAAAAGTGTCAGGCAACAAGAAGTGCGACCTGATTCCGATGAGGGAACTTCTTCCCCTTACCGGGTATATCCGCGGCGGATGCTCTCCTGTGGGCATGAAGAAACCGTTCCCCACATGGTTTCATTCGACTGCGCCGGATTATCCTTATATCTATGTTAGCGCCGGGGTCCGCGGGCTTCAGTTCAAGGTGGCTCCAGCAGACCTCATCGGCTATATCCATGCTTCCGTGGCGGATATTACAGGCTGAAATGCATGTAGTGCGGACCGAATCTTTCGTATGCGGCCTTCTCAAGCATTTCCCTGTGGTCAGGATGCGCCACGCTTATCACGAGCTTTGCCCTTTCCTGCAATGATTTCCCGTACAGGTCCACGGCTCCGTATTCTGTGACGAACCAGTGGATGTGCGCCCTTGATGTTACTACTCCGGCTCCCTGGAGCAGCACCGGGGATATTTTGCTCTCTCCCTTCTTCGTGCATGAAGGCATGGCTATGATGGCCTTGCCTCCTTCGGAAAGCGACGCCCCATAGACGAAATCCACCTGTCCACCGGTCCCTGAATAGAATTTTGTCCCGAGGGAGTCCGCGCATACCTGTCCGGTAAGGTCCACCTGAAGGGCGGAGTTTATGGCTGTTGTCTTCGGATTCTTTGCAATCATGTATGGGTCGTTGGTATAGCCGACATCCATCATCGCCACCATCGGGTTGTCGTCTATGAAGTCATAGCATTTCTGTGAGCCCATCAGGAAGGTGGACACAAGTTTCCCCTTGTCGATGCCTTTGTTGGAGCCGTCGATGACACCTTTCTCTACAAGGGACAGCACCCCGTCGGCGAACATTTCCGTGTGTATGCCGAGGTGCCTGTGGCCTCCGAGCTGGGCGAGGACGGCATTCGGTATTGCCCCTATGCCCATCTGCAGGCAGGCCCCGTCTTCTATGAGGGCAGCGCAGTGCCTGCCTATCGCGGTCTCGACTTCATCCGGCTCGCTGAAATGGGCCGGCATCAGCGGGGTGTCGTCTTCCACGAATATGTCAATCATGTCCATCGGAATCATTGCCTGTCCCCAGGCCCGCGGAACATGGGGGTTGACCACCGCAATCACTGTCTTGGCGCATTCGATGGCTGCGAGCGTCGCGTCCACCGAGGTCCCGAGGGACACGAAGCCGTGCTTGTCGGGAGGACATACCTGTATCATCGCCACATCGCACGGGAGGGCTCCGCACCTGTAGAGCTTCTGTGTCTCGCTGAGAAGAACCGGGATGTAGTCCGAATATCCGCTCTGGACGCTTTTCCTGACATTCGCCCCTACAAAGAAAGCCTGATGGAAGAATATCCCCTCGAATTTCGGGTCGGTATACGGTGCCTCGCCTTCGGTGTGGAGATGATGTATCCTCACATTCCTGATTTCCCCGCTTTCTCCCCTCCGGCACAGGGCTTCAATCAATACTTTCGGGGCGCTTGCCACACTGCTCAGGTGGACATGGTCTCCGGACTTTACGGCCTGCACTGCCTCGTCTGCCGTTACAAAATGAATCGGTTTTCTCATTCCTGACTTAAATATTATATGTGGAATCCTCTGTTTTGTTGTATTTAGTTGCCAAATATAGTATTTTTCTTTAAATCCAAATGCTGCCAACTGTGTTTTGGCGCCGGAAGTATTCTTTTCGGGGCATTTTGGAGAATTTGTTGTAATTTTGCCGGGCCGGACAGATGTGGTTCCGGAACAGGAGGACAAAGATGAAATCAAGAGAAGAAAAGCTTGCCGCCTTCGGCAGGATACTGGACATTCTGGATGAGCTCAGGGTCAAATGCCCGTGGGACAGGAAGCAGACCAATGAATCTCTCCGCCCGCAGACCATCGAGGAGGTGTATGAACTGAGCGATGCCATACTCAAGGGAGATGACCATAATATTTCCAAGGAACTCGGGGATGTGCTGCTGCATGTGCTCTTCTATGCCAAGATAGGGGAGGAAAAGGGGACATACGATATTGTCGATGTCATAAATTTCCTGTGTGACAAGCTCATATACAGGCATCCGCATGTATTCTCCACGACTAAGGTCGAGGATGCCGCTGAAGTTGTGAAGAACTGGGAGATGCTCAAGACCAGGGAAAAGGACGGGAACAAGAGGGTGCTTTCCGGTGTTCCTGACGCTCTTCCGCCGCTGCTCAAGGCATACAGGATGCAGGACAAGGCCAGGGGAGTCGGCTTTGACTGGGAAGAAAAGTCCCAGGTCTGGGACAAGGTGAAGGAGGAGCTCGGCGAGTATCAGGCCGAGCTGGACGCCATGGAGTCCGCAGGCAGTGACGAGGAACGCAAGGCGGCATACGGCCGTGCAGAGGAGGAGCTCGGGGACTATCTTTTCGCGGTGGTGAACGCGGCAAGGCTCTACGGACTGAATCCCGACACTGCCCTTGAGCGCACTTGCGCCAAATTCAAGCGCAGATTCACATATCTGGAGGAACACACCATCCGTCAGGGCCGGGATCTCAAGGACATGACTCTCGCCGAGATGGATGCGATATGGGACGAAGCGAAGGCCAAGGGGCTTTAGCCTGTGCCGTACATATTGTCAGAATGGAATTTTATCTTGTTTGGAAATGACAGAGGAATGGAAGGAACGGACCGCTATGATGGTCGGCGAGGAAGGGCTTGCAGTGCTGGAGAATGCGCATGTGGCAGTCATAGGTGTCGGGGGTGTCGGAGGATATGCGGCCGAAATGCTTGTGCGTGCGGGAGTCGGCCATCTGCTGATTCTTGACAGCGACAAGGTCTCCGTGACCAACCGGAACAGGCAGATTCTTGCCCTGGATTCTACCGTCGGGCGCCCGAAGTGCGATGTCATGCGGGAAAGGCTTCTTGACATCAATCCCGGGCTTGACCTGACTGTGCTGGACACTTATCTGGAGGCTGATGCCGCAGAGCAGGTCCTCGGCGGATATGCCATTGACTTTCTCGTGGATGCCATAGATACTCTTTCTCCGAAGATGTCCCTGATAAAATATTGCATGGACAGGAATATCCCGCTGGTGTCCTCTATGGGGGCAGGAGCGAAGACAGACGCCACCAGGGTCCGGATTGCCGACATTTCAAAGTCATACAATTGTCCTCTCGCATTTGTCGTGCGCAAGCGTCTCCGCCGCATGGGGATAAAGAAAGGATTCAAGGTGGTATTCTCGGAGGAACTGCCCATGAGGTCTGCCATAGTGGAATGTGACGACCGGAACAGGAAATCCCTTGTGGGCTCGATTTCGTATATGCCTGCGGTCTTCGGCTGTGTGTGTGCCCAGGCTGCCATTGCACATCTGCTGGAGTAGGATTGTATAATTTTTATTACCTTTGCATCCGGTAAGTCGGCTGACGGTCTGCCGGATGCCATTGTTGTATTAAATACAGATATTTATGCCTGATTATCATATCGTTGAGGTGAAGACAAAAAGAGACCTCAGGAAATTCATCTCTTTCCCGGACAAGCTGTACAGGGACTGTCCCCAGTATGTCCCCGCCCTTCATTCTGACCAGGTGAAGTCCCTGACGAAGGTGTCGTCACTTAAATATTGCACGAGGGTGATGTGGCTGGCCATGGACGGCAGGAAGGTTGTCGGACGCATCTGCGCCATGATCAATCCGAGGTACAATGAGAGATATGCCACGAAACGGGCCCGCTTCGGGTGGTTTGACACGATAAATGACATTGAAGTGGCGCGCCTTCTTCTCGGTACTGCGGAGAAGTGGGCCAAGACTCAGGGCATGAATGAGATACATGGTCCTCTTTATTATAACACGCTCGGAAAGCAGGGGATGCTGGTGGAGGGATTCGAGAACCTCGCCCCGTTCAACTGCATATACAATTATCCGTATTACAATGACCTGGTGACGGCCCTCGGCTATGTCAAGGAATGTGACTGGCTGCAGTACAAGATGAAGGCTGACCAGGGCATCCCGGACAAGATGGCGGCCATAGCGGACCGTCTGAAGGACAGGTATAAGCTCAAGGAAGGGGACATTGATTCCCTCAAGCATGACAAGGCTCTCGTGCGCGAATTTTTCCGAATCTACAATGACAGCTTTGCCGAAAGCGTGTACAATTTCGTTCCTTTCACCGACGAGGAGATAGAGGAGGAGGCTGCCCAGACAATCGGTCTTCTGGACAAGAGGCTGTGCTGTTTTCTTCTTGACGAGAACAATGAGATAGCAGCGTTCGGAATATCGTTCCCGAGCATTTCCAGGGCCCTGCAGAAGGCAAAGGGCTCGATGTTTCCGTTCGGCTGGATACATTTCCTGCGTGCACTGAAGAAATTCGATACCATCGACCTGATGCTCAACGGGGCGGCACCTAAATGGCAGAATACCGGCGTGTCATCCGTATATCACAGCATAATGGCCAAGAAATATCAGGATGCCAAGGTCCGCTGGGCGATAGCCAACCCGCAGATTGAGACCAATCTTGCTGTGAATGTATGGGACCGCTATGAGCATGAGCTTTACATGAGGCGCCGCTGTTACATCAAGTCGATCTGATTCAAACTGAAATATGGCAGAAAACAACACATTATTGGACAAGGTCCTGGGACTGCAGGACAAATACAATTCGCTTCAGGAGCAGCTTTCTGACCCTGCGGTGATTTCGGACATGAAGAAATATGTCCAGCTGAACAAGGAATACAAGGAACTCGCTCCCATAATCAAGGCGGGGCAGGAATATAAGATGATGATGGACGAATATGCGTCCGCCAAGGAAATCATCGCCAATGAGAAGGACGAGGAACTGCGTGAGATGGCCAAGGAGGAGATTGCTGACATAGAGCAGAAGATACCGGAGATGGAGCAGAACATAAAGCTTCTCCTGATTCCTGCTGACCCTCAGGACAGCAAGAATGCCATTGTGGAGATACGCGGCGGTACAGGCGGTGACGAGGCGGCAATCTTTGCCGGTGACCTTTTCCGCATGTATTCCAAGTATGTCGAGCGCCGCGGCTGGAAGATGGAGGTCACCAGTCAGTCCGAAGGAGCAGCCGGAGGATTCAAGGAGGTTGTGTTCAAAGTGAGTGGCGAAGGAGTGTACGGTGTGCTCAAATATGAGTCGGGAGTGCATCGCGTGCAGCGTGTGCCCCAGACCGAGACCCAGGGCAGGGTGCATACTTCCGCCGCTTCAGTGGCCGTGCTCCCCGAAGCCGACGAGTTTGACATTGAACTGAACATGAATGATATACGCAAGGATACATTCTGCTCTTCCGGCCCGGGTGGCCAGTCCGTCAACACGACATATTCGGCCATCAGGCTTACGCATATCCCGTCGGGCATTGTGGTGCAGTGCCAGGATGAGAAGTCCCAGCTGAAGAACTTCGACAAGGCGCTTGCCGAGCTCCGCACGAGACTCTACAACATGGAGTACGAGAAATATCTGAACGAGATTTCCGCCAAGAGGAAGACCATGGTATCCACCGGCGACCGTTCGGCAAAGATACGCACATACAATTATCCGCAGTCAAGGGTCACTGACCACAGGATCAACTATACCATGTACAATCTCCCTGTCTTCATGGACGGAGACATACAGGAGGTGCTTGACCAGCTTCAGATTGCAGAGAACGCCGAGAGGCTCAAGGCTGCCGAATAATCTTATGACATGGACATGGATAGAAATTTTGATTCCTACGCTGAAAAGTACGATTCCTGGTTCATGGAGAACAGGGACGTGCTCTATTCGGAAGCGGCCCTTGTGGCCTATTTCCTGAAAAAAGGTGAAAAGATTCTGTCGGTGGGGTGCGGAAGCGGCCTGTTTGAACAGATTCTGAAGAATGACTACGGCATTGAAATCGCTGACGGAGTGGAGCCTTCATCGGACATGGCTTCAATCGCGCGGGCAAGGGGGCTTGAAGTGACGATATCCACGGCCGAGGAATGTCCTGTCTGGCCGGAAAAGTATGATGCAGTCCTCTACAACGGCTGTCCGGGATATATCACCGACCTTGACCTGTCGCTTGCCAAGAGCTGGCAGTCGCTGCGTCCGGGCGGAAAGGCCATTCTCATAGACATCCCGAAGGAAAGTTCCTACGGGCTTCTTTACAATCTCGCAAAGGCCCTGGGCACATGGGACCATCCTCTCCTTGAGGGTGTCTGCCCGAAGGATCCGTATCCAATCGAGCTTGTGACGAAGGCCTGCTGGCGGACGACGGCGGAAAAGGCCGAGGCGATGGAGAAGACGGGATTCTCCGGATTTGAATATGCCCAGACCCTGACCGTGCATCCCCTGTATTCCGGCAATTCGGTTGAAGAGCCGATGCCCGGATTTGACCGTGGGGATTATGTGGCAATCTGCGGATACAAAAGATAGCGTCTGTATTTCCTGATGGATTCCGTCTGCTCATCCTGGAGCCGCTTGGCATGGAAGGCTTCTTCTGAAGTCTATGGGAAGATCCTGAAGCATCCTTTCATTAAGGAATTATCTGCCGGGACCCTTCCTCGGGAGAAGTTCATGTATTATCTCGGACAGGATGCCCTGTATCTGAAGGAATTCGGTCAGGCTATGGCAGCGGCGGCGTCCCGGTTCACAGACCCGCGGGACAGGGAGATGTTCATGCGTTTTTCAGCTGAGAATCTTGACAGCGAGAAGGCTCTGCATGACTTCTGGTTGAAGGGCGCGTCTCCTGCGTCTGCTTCTCCGACATGCCTTCTGTGTTCTTCCCATCTCTGGCGGCAGGTGACCTGTGAACCTCCGGCGGTGGCGGCAGCTTCAGTCCTTCCATGCTTTCTGGTCTATGAAATGACAGGAAAGCACATATATGAAAATGCAGGGGACATGTCCGGAAATCCATACAGGAAATGGATAGAACTCTACGGAGGCGGAAGTTTCGGGGATTCGACGGAGAAACTTGCCTCCCTGTGTGACAGGCTGGCCTCGGGCCCGGTGCCAGGACAGGCTTCCGCTCCGGACTCTGACATTGCCGGACTGATGACGGAAGCCTTTGTCACTGGAGTACGGCTGGAATGGATGTTCTGGGACGGGGCATACCGGATGGAACAGTGGAAAATATAAGTTTGAGATTCGAAAACAGGATATTCAGAAACGGTGAATTTGATATCAGGATATGAAAAAGAGATATAAGATAGCATTGTCAATAGCCGGCAGCGATCCCAGCGGGGGAGCCGGACTTCAGGCGGACCTGAAGACATTCTCGGCATGCGGCTGCTACGGCGCCACTGCGGTGGTGGCTGTGGTGGACGAGAACACTCAGGGGGTGACCGGAGTATTCCCTGTGTCCCCTTCATTTGTCCGCGGCCAGATCAAGTCTGTGCTGGACGACTTGGGGGCGGATGCAGTCAAGATAGGGATGCTACACAGCGCGGAGATGGTCAGGACGGTAAAGGATACTCTGGCAGAATACGACGTGAGGAATATAGTCCTCGATCCTGTCATGGTGGCCACATCAGGGGACCCGCTTCTTGAAGATGATGCCATCGACACCCTGAAGAATGTCCTGGTCCCGTTTGCCCGCGTGATAACACCGAATATTCCCGAGGCTGAGATTCTGCTCGGAGAGAAGATCCTGTCGCAGGATGCGCTTCCGGATTGTGCCCGCAGACTGTCCCAGGGGGGAAAAGTGTCGGTGCTGCTCAAGGCCGGCCATCTTTCGGATGCGGAATTGGTGGATGTATTCTACAATGCCGAGACTGACAATGTGATGTTTCTACCTTCGCGGAGGCTGGATACCCCGAATACCCACGGGACCGGCTGCACCCTCTCGTCGGCGGTGGCGGCATTCCTTGCCCGCGGGTTTGCTCTGGATGATGCGGTACGGAATGCGAAGGAATATATAGGGAAGGCCATAGAAGCCGGCGCCGGATATGAAATCGGACACGGACATGGCCCCGTGCATCATTTCTTCAATTTCTGGGAATGACGGATATCCGCGGAATCGCTGCCTTCCTTGAGAAGTCCGGGAAATACAGGGGTGTGTTCTTTGACATGGACGGTGTCGTGATTGACAGCGGCAGGCTCTGGGAACATATAATCGGTAGGATTGAGTCAAAGTTTGCCCTTGACCTGTCGGTAATCGGGGAGGGTGAGAAGAAAAGCCTTTCGTCGGAGGACGCCGTCAGGCTTGTGCTGGAGAGGACGGGCAGATTTTCACCTTCCCTGTATGCTGAAATCCTGCAGGAGATTGAGTCCGTGTATTCTGAGTCTTTCAGCAGCCTTGTGGCTATGAAGGACGGCATCAGGGAGCTTCTTTCCGCACTAAAGGAGAGGAATGTCACCATGGCGCTTGTGAGCAATTCCTCTGCAAGGCAGGTCAGGACGGTGCTCGGGCATTTTGCTCTCGGGGAGTTTTTCTCTGTGGCAGTCTCTTCGGACGATGTGTCAGAGGGCAAGCCGTCCCCGGAACCTTATCTCAAGGCCCTTGAACTTACGGGGCTGGATGCCGGAGAAGTACTTGCGCTTGAAGACTCGGATGAAGGGGAAAGGTCAGCCGCTTCCGCTGCGGTGGACTGTATAAGAATAAATTGATAGACATAATAGGGACAATTTGACCAGTGTGCTTGGTAACCACTTAAAAAACAAGAAAATGAAAGAAAAACAGATTCAAGGGACTCCTGTCCCCGGGCAGCGCGTCATGCTGTCCGTTCCGTTCGTGCTGATGGCCATTGTATTCAATGTGTGCCTGATAGCATCCAATCTTTTTGAGACAAAAGTTTTCAGTGCCGGCCCTCTCGCTCTGACGGGCGGGGTGCTTATTTTTCCGGTATCCTACATCATCAATGACTGTATTGTCGAAGTCTGGGGATACAGAAAGGCAAGGCTTGTCATCTGGACAGGGTTTGCGATGAATTTCTTCGTCGTGGCCATGGCCCAGATTGTCAGGCTCCTTCCCGCCGCCGGATTCTGGGACGGGGGAGAGCATTTTGACTATATTTTTGCCCTTGCCCCGAGAGTGACTGTCGCATCCCTGCTTGCATTTCTGTCAGGGTCTACGGTCAATGCCTGGATCATGAGTGTCATGAAGGTGTCTTCCGGCGGCAGACGCTTCTCCCTCAGGGCTGTGGTTTCCTCCATTTGCGGGGAGACCGTGGATTCCCTGATATTCTTCCCGATAGCGTTCTGGGGCATCGGTTGGGAGAACATGCTGCGTCTCATGCTGCTGCAGATATTCCTCAAGACCGCCTACGAAGTGGTCATCCTGCCCGTCACAAACCTTGTCGTGAAGGCCGTGAAGAAATACGAGGGAACTGATGTCTTTGACAAGGGGATATCCTACAATCCGTTCAGAATCACTGATATCTGACAGGAGATTGTCCGGATGTTAATGAAGTTCAATATATTTATCTTGCGATTATATCATGCTTGACAAAAACAAGGCTCTCGTGGTCTTCAGCGGAGGTCAGGACTCCACCACATGCCTTTTCTGGGCGCTGAAGCATTTCAAGGAAGTACATACTGTCACATTTTCTTACGGCCAGCGTCATGCCCTGGAAACAGAGATGGCCCGCAGGCTGGCGGAAAAGGCCGGAGTGGATTTCCATCTGATGGATATTCCCCTGATAGGAAGTCTCGGCTCCAATTCATTGACGGATGCATCGGCAGTCATGGATGAGGAAAAGCCGGAGGGGACATTTCCGAATACTTTTGTCCCGGGCCGGAATCTTTTCTTCCTGAGCATAGCAGCCGTATATGCCAGGGAACATGGCATCAAAAATATAATTACAGGAGTCTCGGAGACTGATTTCAGCGGCTATCCTGACTGTCGGGACTCTTTCATCCGCTCCCTGAATGTCACCCTGAATCTGGCCATGGACGAACAGTTTGTCATTCATACGCCTCTCATGTGGCTGGACAAGGCGGAGACATGGGCGCTCGCCGACAGCCTCGGGGTGATGGACATAATCAGGAACGAGACTCTGACATGCTACAACGGGATTCCCGGCGACGGCTGCGGGCATTGCCCGGCCTGCACACTGCGCCGCGCCGGACTTGAAAATTACAGAAATGGAAAAAAGAGAAAATGAAGGACTGAAATCCCTCGGAAAGAAGACAGTCTACAGGGATGACTATGCTCCGGAAGTCCTGGAGACATTTGAAAACAGACATAAGGACAATGACTATTGGGTCAGATTCAACTGTCCGGAGTTTACCAGCCTCTGTCCGATAACCGGCCAGCCTGATTTCGCTGAAATCAGGATCAGCTATATCCCCGGCGACAGGATGGTCGAGAGCAAGAGCCTCAAGCTGTATCTGTTCAGTTTCCGCAACCACGGGGATTTCCATGAGGACTGCGTCAACACTATCATGAAGGACCTCGTCCGCCTGATGGAGCCCAAGTACATTGAAGTCACCGGATATTTCACCCCGAGAGGCGGAATCTCCATCTGGCCCTATGCCAATTACGGAAGGCCGGGCACCAGGTATGAGGAACTGGCTCTCAGGAGAATGGACAGGCACGAGTAAAAATAGTTATATTTGCATTCTGCATCATAATGTCATCATCATGGAAGGATATATTGTCAAGGATTATGGCAGGCCGTTCAAGAGATACTGCCGTACAATGGATCTCAAGGATGATCCGGGACTGATCGCCGAATACCGGCTGCGTCATGCGGAAGGGAACATATGGCCGGAAATCATTGCCGGCATCAGGCAGGTCGGTATTCTGGAAATGGAAATCTACATTTTGGACAACAGGCTGTTCATGATTATGGATACGGAAGTGGACTTTGACTGGGACAGTGCGATGGCAAAGCTCGCCGCTCTTCCGCGCCAGCAGGAATGGGAAGACTATATGTCTGTATTCCAGCAGGCTGAAAAAGGTATGACTGCGGACATGAAATGGCGTCTGATGGAGAGGATGTTCCATCTTTATGACAAATAGACTGTACAAGGGCAGATAATATGTAATTATTGCATAAAGTTCAATGAAAAAGATTATAAATCCGTGGCTCGGTCTGGTCAAGGACGGCTACAATTGTTTCGGCTGTGCGCCGACAAACAAGTTTGGACTCAAGATGGAGTTTTATGAGGACGGGGATGACATAGTGTCGTTCTGGAGTTCTTCAGATGACTATCAGGGTTGGCTCCATACTCTTCATGGCGGGATACAGGCTACCCTGATGGATGAGATTGCGGCTTGGGTGATGGCGAGGAAACTCCAGTGCGCCGGCATGACTGTCAATCTGGAAATCAAATATAAGAAACCGGTTCCGACAGGGCCTGATGTGAAGATTGAGGTCCGTGCGCATATCAGGGAAATCAAACGCAATTTTGCTTTTGTGTCGGCAAAGATTCTGCATGACGGGACGGTGTGTTCAGAGGCAGAAATGACATATTATTGTTTCAGCCCTGAAAAATCAGCCTCAGACTTCTTTTTCAAAGGGTGTCAGGTGGAGGAGTAGTCCTGCTGTCCGGATTTTGAGAAAAGAAAAGGATGGTCCAATTTCAGGGACCATCCTTTTTCAGTCATGATGAAGGTAACTCAAAAGGGCACTTTCCTGCTTATCTTCGCAAGCCGTGAAATCCCACCTTTGGGGTTGCCCTCATTCCGGATTATTCATTCTCCTTCTTGTTTTCCACAAGGGCGAATGAGAGGTTGCCTTTGCAGCAGAGTTTCCCGTTTACCTTGAGAGATGCCTCGGTGAAGAAGAGAAGTCCTCTCCTGTCAGTCAGTCTGGCTGTTATCTCACAAAGGTCTCCCGGACGCACGATGTTCTTGAAGCGGACATTGTCAATGCCGCTGTAAAGGGTTGTACGGCCTTTGAGCTCGTCCTTCACAAGGAGTGCGCAGCTCTGGGCCATAATCTCGCACTGGATGACTCCGGGAACGATAGGATTGCCCGGAAAATGTCCTCTGCAGAAAAATTCATCCTCCTTGATTCTGTATTTTGCGTGTGCAACTCCTTCAGAATCTATCTCAATCTCATCTACCAGAAGCATCGGCTCGCGATGCGGAAGGTATTCTTTCAATTCTTCTCTGTTCATTTTGATTGTGTGATTTTAGGATCAGGTTTCAGTATGTTACGGGTTGTTATTCAACTTTTCTGAATGCCACGCATCCATTGTGTCCGCCGAATCCGAGGGAATCGGAGATGGCTATGGTAATGTCTGCCTTGACGGCCTTGTTCGGAGTATAGTTCAGGTCACATTCAGGGTCCGGGGCATCAAGGTGGATTGTCGGAGGCACTATGCCTGTGGTAAGTGCAAGGACTGCAGCAATGGCTTCAACCGCTCCTGTCGCACCAAGCATATGTCCGGTCATTGATTTTGTTGAACAGATGTGGGCCTTGTAAGCGTCATCCCCGAGGGCAAGCTTGAATGTCTTCGTCTCAAGAGAATCGTTGAGGGATGTTCCGGTTCCGTGTGCATTGATGTGGAGAACATCCGATGAATTGTATCCGGCCTCTTCAAGAGCCATTCTGACGGCGGCAGCCTGTGTCTTGCAGTCTGTCCTCGGAGCTGTCATGTGATATGCGTCGCATGTGTTGCCGTAGCCGCATACCTCGGCAATGATTTTCGCTCCTCTTGCCTTTGCGTGCTCATATTCTTCCAGAACAAGCATAGCAGCCCCTTCTCCCATGACGAAGCCGCCCCTGTTCGCATTGAACGGAAGGGATGCGTAGTTCGGGTCTTCAGAGCGGGAAAGTGCCTTGGCGTTGGCAAATCCGGCGATGCCGAGCGGAATAGTGGCTGCCTCCGAGCCTCCGGCTATGATTGCGTCCGCATATCCGTGGCGGATTGCCCTGTAAGCCTCTCCGACAGTATGTGTGGAAGTTGCGCATGCTGTCACTACCGGAATGCAAGGACCGCAGAGATTGTATCTGATGGCAATGTTGCCTGCGGCCATGTTGGCTATCATCGTCGGGATGAAGAGCGGAGAAATCCATTTCGGCCCGTCTTTGATCATTTTCTCGCTTTCCTTGTACTGTGTGCTGAATCCGCCGATTCCGGAACCTACATACACTCCGAATCTCATCGGGTCAATGTTGCCGTCCTCTCCGTCGGAAGCGACGAGTCCTGACTGCTTGATTGCCTCGGATGCGGCGGCAACAGCAAAGACGGAGAATTTGTCCTGTTTTCTGGCGAAAGCCGGCTCGATGCCGTAGTCTGCAGGATTGAAATTCTTGACTTCACCTGCGACTTTTGCAGGAAGGTCATCTGTCGGGAATTCGGTGATGAGGCCGACCCCGCAGACCCCGTTAACAAGACTGTTCCAAAGTTCTGCAACACTGTTTCCTACCGGTGTTATCGCCCCCATTCCGGTTATAACTACTCTTTTGTCCATATTATTCAGTTTGATGATGGTTAAATCTGTGTGTGTTTATAGTGTCTGGTCATTACCATTCCATGATGGCTGCCCCGGAAATGAATCCTGCCCCGAAGGCACTCATGGCTATCTTGTCTCCTTTCTTGAGTATTCCTTTCCGGTTGCATTCGTCCAGAAGTATAGGACAGCTGGCCGAAGATGAATTACCGTGGGTCTCCACATTGGTCGGGAACTTTTCTTCCGGCTGACCGAGAAAATCCTCGATTGACTTGATGATTCTCTTGTTGGCCTGGTGCAGAAGATAATGGTCGATGTCGTCGGCTTTCATCCCGAGTCCGTCAAGAAGATATTTGATGTCTCCGGAAGATGCCTTGACCGCAAATTTGAATACATCCTGCCCTTTCATCTGGAGAGGAATGTCCTGCTCTTCTTTTGTGACATACGGGGTAGGCTCCAGTGTCCTTATCTGATAGAGCTTGTCCGTGGCGCTTGCTGCAGACAGCTTGATGCCTTTTATATTGTCGCCTTCGCTGAGGACAGCCGCACCTGCACCGTCTCCGAAGAGCACGCATACGCTGCGGTCTTTCCAGCTTGTCATTCTGGTAGGTTCCTCTGCACATACGATGAGGACATTCTTGACTTTACCTGCCTGATAGTGAGTCTCTGCGATATCAAGGGCGTAGATGAAGCCCGCGCATGCGCAGTTGATGTCAAGACACGGGCAGCTCGCTCCGATTCCTCCCTGTATTATGCAGCTCAATGACGGGGTGACATATTCATTGACAACATTGGAGCAGATGATGAAGTCCAGTTCTTCCGCTTTCATCCCTGCGTTGTCAAGCGCTTTTTTTGCGGCGCTTATTGCAAGGTCCTCAAGTTTTTCGTCTGAAATCACATGCCTGTGCCTGATTCCTGTCCTCGGATAGATCCAGGCATCGCTGGTGTCAAGGAATTCAGACAGCATGTCGTTGGTGACAATTTTGCTGGGAAGCGCGCTTCCCGTCCCTATGATTTTCATGTCTTGATGATTTAGTTAACTGTTTTCCTTATAAAACCAAGCAAAATTACACTCTTAATTTTTTTTAATGAAATTATTGTGGTGATTTTTCCTCTTTATCCTCTTTTTTTGTCCCGACAAGCGGCTGTTTGTGGCGAAATTGTCATATTTGTGGTGAAATTTTAATATCTTTGTCTAAAGTTTGAGATATGATGCGAAATAAAAGGCTACTTCCCGAATATCTCCTTGAGAGGCACCAGCTGACAGGGACCCTTACCTTTGCTATATTGTTTTCGGTCATATACCTGAATCTGTATGTCCCGTTTTCAGATACTGCATGGTTCCGGCTCGGAAATTCAGTGTTTTTCCTCTTCACCGCAGGGTTCATAGCCATATCCATCATCTTTCTGACGACGAGCAGAGTCATAATGTACAAGACCCGCAAGCTGTTCAGCATGACAGTGTTGCAGTATGTGCTCTGGTGTCTTGCCGAGGTGATTGTAATATGTCTTTTCTATACATTCGTTACGGCCGACATAGTCAGGCCTGAGGGTGTAACTCCCGCTGTGGCCTTCATAAAGTCACTTTTCAGTGCCTCAATAGCCTTGCTTGTCCCATACATGATGTCCGCGATGTATTTTATCATCAGCGAAAAGGAACGGACCATCAGGATGATGTCCGGGGACCGGCAGAATGATGTGCCGATGTCTTTCTTTGACAATGGCGGCTCTCTGAAGCTGGCTGTCAAATCATCGGACCTTTACTACATAGAGTCAGATGACAATTATATAAAGGTATGGTACGGAGATGCCGGCGGCCGCCTGATGATGTACCAGCTCCGCTCAAGCATGAAAAGCGTGGAAGAGACTTTCCGTGACACCAGGCTTGTCAGGTGCAACAGAAAATATGTTGTCAACATGGCCCGGGTGAAGTCCCTGAGGAAAGAACAGGAAGGATATTTTCTTTGTCTCGACAACGGGGAAATACCTCCGATTCCCGTTACCAGGACTTATTCGGAAAATATTCTGGCCAGTTTCCGCGCTCCGGCAAAGAAATAGGAGAAACCCGGGACTGAAACCTGCATCCGGAATCTCAATTCTGCTTCTTCTTTCCCCTGAGCCTGCGTGATGCCTGTACAAGCGCTTCGTCGAGGGCAATGCTTCTGGCAGCCATTATGTTGAGTATGGCGGCAATAATAGGGAATACGGCAGTGAATGAAAAGATGACCTCTGAGGATTTCATCATTCTTATGAAGTCAACTCCTATCCATATCTGGAATGCCGTCATGATCAGGGCTTCGATGACGCACAGCCTCATCTGGACAGGCCGGGCCCCGAATGTGAACAAAGTGAATCCGTTTCCCGATATGATGGATATTATGAAGACAAGGTAAACGATATTCTCATAATATTTCACCGCCTCCACATGTCCGTCCGGACCGATGATGTTCACTGCATTGCACAATAGCAGAGATGCTATGAGCAATGTCGATATCGCAAGATATAGAGTCTGTATCCTCTGCCACATTTCTTATGATTTTTAAAAGTTCCTTGTGATTTTTCAGTTTCCCGGGCAAAAGTAGGAAAATTTGTCATAAAAAACTATATTTGGAAGCGTAAACCAAATTTTATGCGGCAATGATTGCAACAGAAGAAAAACTGATACCGGAGTCCGAACTCATAATCAATGGTGACGGCTCTGTATTCCATATCCATCTGCGTCCGGAGGAGCTTGCGGACAATGTCATTCTCGTGGGAGATCCGGGCCGTGTGGATATTGTGTCCGAGTATCTGGAAGACAAGGAATTCCGGCATGAGTCAAGGGAGTTTGTCTCTGTTTCCGGCAGATACCGCGGGACGAGGATGACGGTCCTTTCGACTGGCATCGGGACAGACAACATTGATATTGTCATGAATGAGCTTGATGCTCTTGCCAACATTGACTTTGCTTCAAGAATGGTGAAGAAAGAGAAGCGTTGCCTCAATATCCTGCGCATCGGAACTTCCGGAGCCATTCAGCCTGATATCCCTCTCGGCTCTTTCGTTTTTTCCCATATTTCGATAGGCTGTGACGGTCTTCTCAACTGGTATGCCGACAGGGATGCCGTCTCGCTCCTTGATTATGAAGAAGCATTCAAGAGACATGTGGGATGGGACAGCCGTCTGCCTTCGCCGTATTTCGTAAGGGCAGGCAAGGCAATGTCCGATTTGTTTTCGGACTGCACTGTGCCGGGGATGACCATATCTGCATCGGGCTTTTACGGGCCTCAGGGCCGGGTGCTCAGGATGCCTCTTGCTATGCCTGACATGCTTGGGAAATTCGAAAGTTTTTCCTTCAGAGGGCAGCGCATCACCAATTTTGAAATGGAAGGGTCGGCAATAGCCGGAATCGCCGAGCACCTCGGCCATAATGCGGGCACGGTGTGTGCGATTATTGCGCACAGATATAAGAAAAGCAGCAATCCGGACTATAAACCAGTCGTCAGAAAGCTTATTGAACTTTCGCTTGACAAGCTTTCCTCCAGACCTGAACGCTGACAGTCAGCCTCTTTCCCGTACTTGGTGACGCTGGGGACTGACTCAGCGGCTGTTGCCGTACAATTCTTTCCGGGACTGGCTGGTGCCTTCCCCGGACGGGATGTCGGGGTCGTAGATTGTGGCGTCGATTATCCTGCGGGATTTCCGCAATATGTTTTCTTTGATGAAGGCCATCTGGTATTCTATTGTCTCGTACATGCTGCCGGCAATTTCGTGCCCATGCCCGGCAAAGCGGAGAATGTTATATTCGTAGCCGAATTTCTCAAATCTGGATGCTATCCTGTCTGAGCCGAAGAAACCGATGTTGAAGAATTTTATCTGCCTGTATGTCACAAGTCTGTCTTCTGTCCCGTGCATCAGCAGGGTCGGACTCGGCTCTGTCATGTATTCAAGCAGGCCTGACCTTGACAATATTGCTCCTGAAAATGAAATTACTCCTGCATATCTGAAGCCCTCAGGCAGTACGGATGCCAGTACAGAGTTATTGTTCATCTCATAGTCTGCCTGCAGAACGGATATGGCTCCGGCCGATGAGCCGCTTATGACAATATTGTCCGGGTCAATCCCGAGGCTTTCAGCATTGTCCAGAAGAAAGACTGTGGCACTGAAGAGGTCTTCCACCGCCATGTTGATGGCATTTTCCAATTCATTTACCTGACCTATCCCAACTTTTGTGGCGCCTTTCAGTCCGAGTCTGTAGTCAATGCTGACTATTCTGCATCCGTTTTCTGTCATTTCCCGGAACCACCTGTTGTAATAGGGCATGTCCCGTTCTCCGCTCATGAAGCCTCCTCCGAACATGAAAATCACCGTGGGCATCTGCGGATGGCCTTCTTCAAGTGTTCCGGCAGCCGGATTGTATACATCAAGGAAAAGTTCGCATGTGTCCCTCTGTGCGAATTTGTAGGTCCCGTCCGGCAGCAGGACGGAGTTTTCCTGCGCGGCAGCCATATTCGGAAACAATATTGCGGCGGCTGTGGAGATGAAAGCTGAAAGTATCTTCTTCATATCTGTTGTTCATTATTTGTCATTGTTTACACTGTCTTTTTTCCCGGAGTTGCCGGTCAGCTGCCGGACAAATTTGACATGGCCGAAGAATCTCACTCCGATTACTCTGAGCACCGTATAACACGGTATTGCGACCAGCATCCCCATGATTCCTCCTATGTGTCCTGCCATCAGGAGCACAATGAAGATTTCAAGGGCATTCGCCTTGATGCTGCTGGAATATACTATAGGCTGGAATATGTAGTTGTCAATGATTTGTGCGACCCAGAATATGGCTATGAGAATAATGACAAACACCCAGAAACTTACATTCAGGCCGCTGCCGTCAAGGCAAATATATTTCATTGTGACGGCAAGGACGGTTCCGATTGCTCCTCCGAGCCAAGGTCCGACATACGGGATAATGTTCATTACTCCGCAGACAAATGCTATTCCGATTGCTGAGTTGAATCCTATCCTGGCTATGAACACGAGTCCGAGGAAATCGACGAGTGCAACTCCTGCCATTTCGACAACCAGCCCCAGAAAATATCTGGACAGGAGGTGCTCGATGTCGCCGTATGCTGCTCTGGCATTGCTCTCATGCTTGTCAGGCACGAGGGCGGCGATTATATTCGGGAACAGGTTGCCGTCCTTGAGAAAGAAAAAGGATATGAACATTACGGCGCACAGGCCTATGCCGAAATTCGCTATGAATGATGCTGCGGAACTGAAGAATGATGAAAATGCGGAAATGTCGGTGAAGTCTTTCATGCTCCCCAATATTGCCCTCTCAATCCTGAAGTCACTTCCGAGTGAAGGGAATGTTTCCGCAAGAAAGATATTCAGGCTTTTCAGGGCAGCGACGGCAGACTGGGCGGCGCTCTCTACATTGGCCATTGAAATATCTTTTGCAATACCGCTTATGACAGGGACCAGGAGGATCACAGCGGAAAGGAAAATGACCATGATGATGATTAAGGTCAGTATGGCATACAGCCATTGCGGAAGCCCTTTTCCTTTGATTCTGATTTTGTTGAACAGATTCATCACCGGCCTGCCCAAAAGGGCGACGACTCCGGCGGCCAGCATATATATTATGACATCCCTGAAAAACCAGCAGAATGCCAGTATGACTGCGGCCCCCGCTGTAATCATGATGTATTTTGCAAGCCTGTCAATGTTTCGTTCCTTTTCCATGTCTCTGTGCTTTATTGTATGAAGTTCAGCTGTATTTATCTAAGCCTGCGTTTTTTTATCCCAGCAGGTATTCCATGAGCATCCCTGGGGTGTCTGCAATTTTCCAGGGGGACAGGGCGCTCAATTCTTCTCTGCTGCGGAATCCCCATGTGACCCCTATTGTACGGACTCCCGCATTTCTTCCGGTAAGCATATCCACATCTGAATCCCCTGCATATACCACGGCGCTCTTGTCCGTGATGCCTGCAGCACGCATTATTTCCAGGACGATTTCCGGGTCGGGCTTTATCGGCATGCCGTCCCTCTGTCCCAGGACGCTGACAAAGTCACATTCCGGAAAATAATGTCTGACAAGTTTTTCCGTCCCGTCCTGATATTTGTTGGAGGCAACCGCAAGCTTTATTCCTTTTGCGGAGACAGTTTCAAGCAAAGCCGGCATCCCGTCGTATGGTCTTGTCAGGTCGCATTTGTGTGCATCATACCATGGGATAAAGAAATCTTTCATCTTCATCACCTCCTCTTCGTCTTTGTGCCCTTCGGGGAGTGCCCCGCGGAAAAGATTGTATATCCCGCGGCCCACGAGCATATTGTATTCACGCATTTCCCTTTTCGGGTATCCGCACATTTCCAGAGCATGGTTGCATGCGGTCCCGAGGTCTTCTATTGTATTCAGCAATGTGCCGTCAAGGTCAAATATTGCAAGTTTTGTCATTTTTTGAAATTTATTTTGACTGTGCAGCAGTTTGGTACAGTCGGGGTCTATCTTTGCATCAAGAAACAAACAAAAAGCCTTGAATCATGAAAAAGACAGACTGTAATTTTGATTTTCTCAGCTCATTCATTTCTTCTGAATCATCGCTTCGCTCACTTGCCGGCATGATCCAGGACATGGACCTTGAAATCCTTGATGTCACTGTCGCCTGATCGGTTTTCTTTTACGGCATTATCCGACGGACTGAATATTACTGTAGCTGCGGTTCCGGTCTTGTCGGCCGACAGGGAAATACGTATGGTGTCCGAGCCGTTTCCTGTGATTCCTGCAGTCCTTTCGGATACTATGATTTCCGACACAGGGTCTTCGATGAAACGCTGTACGGCCCTTTTCAGTGGCCTTGCCCCGAATTTCGGGTCATATCCCGCTGCTGTCACGAGCTTTTTTGCGGCCGGTGTTACAGCCAGCCTGTAGCCTTCATGGCTGACGCGTTGTCTGAGACTTTTCAGCTCAATGTCTATTATCTTGTCTATGTCGGCTTTGGTCAACGGGTTGAAATGGACAAGCTCGTCTATCCTGTTGAGAAATTCCGGAGGAAAGACCCGTCTTATGGCTTTGTCAAGAATGCTCCCGACATGGGCTCTGGTCCCTTCCTCGGAGCGTGAAAATCCGATTCCGCGCCCGTATTCGTCAATCTCTCTGCTTCCGACATTCGATGTCATGACAAGTATGGTGTTCCTGAAGCTGACTGTGCGGCCTGAACTGTCAGTGAGTCTCCCTTCGTCCAGAATCTGGAGCAAGAGATTGAATATGTCCGGATGAGCCTTTTCGATTTCATCAAGCAGCACGACGCTGTATGGTTTTCTCCTGACTTTTTCGCTGAGCTGCCCGCCTTCATCGTAGCCCACATATCCGGGAGGCGCTCCTGTCAGCCTTGACACGGAGAATTTCTCCATATATTCGCTCATGTCTATTCTTATGAAGTTTTCAGGAGAGTCAAAGAGGAGTTCTGCAAGTGATTTGGCAAGCTGGGTCTTTCCTACACCTGTCGGTCCGAAGAACAGGAAGGTGCCTACAGGCCTGTCCGGGCTCTTGATGCCTGATCTGTTTCTGATGATGGCCCTGACAACAGTGTCTATGGCTTCATCCTGGCCGATGATTCTGCTTTTCAGCCTGTCTTTCATCCTGAGCAGCCTGTGTCCCTCGCTTTCGGCGATTCTGCCGGCAGGAATGCCGGTTGCAGAAGATATTGCCCGGGCTATGTCTTCTGCTGTGACAAGCGGCGGAACGCCGCCTTCCCTGTGGCCGGAAGGCCCTGCCATGCCTGTTCTGGCAAGCTTGACTTTTGCTCCTGCTTCGTCCATGGCATCAATTGCCTTGTCAGGGAGGCATCTGTCGGAAATATATCTGTCGGAGAGTTCTACACAGGCGTCAAGCGCCCCATCGCTGTATATGACATTGTGATATTTCTCGTATTTGTCTTTCAGTCCTGCCAAAATCATTTTTGTGCAGGACTTGTCCGTAGGGTCGACCGCAACTTTCTGGAATCTCCTGTCAAGGGCCCCGTCTTTCTCTATTATTTTCTTGAATTCATCGCAGGTGGTGGCTCCGATGCATCTGATTTCTCCTCTGGAGAGCGCCGGCTTCAGCATGTTGGCGGCATCAAGACTCCCTGATGTCCCGCCTGCCCCGACAATGGTGTGGAACTCGTCAATGAAAAGAATTATGTCCGGATTCTGCTTCAGCTCGCTGATTATGGACTTGATTCTTTTTTCAAAGTCTCCCCTGAATTTGGTCCCGGCGACGACCGAGGCCATGTCAAGGGATATTATCCGTTTGCCTGCCATTTCCGGCGGTATCCTGCCGGAGACAATGCGCTCTGCGATGCCTTCTGCTATCGCTGATTTCCCAGCTCCTGCCGGACCGACAAGCATGGGATTGTTCTTTTTTCTCCGGCACAGAATTTCTATGACGCGGGTCATTTCCTCTTCTCTTCCGAAGACCGGGTCCAGCCTGCCTTCGGCGGCAGCTTCCGTCAGGTCCGTGCCGAAGAGCTCCAGCGCGCTCTGATGAGCTTCCTTCTGTCTCCCGGAGTCTTCTTCTTCAGAGCCGGCTTCGTTTTCTTCCTGCTCTTCACGGCCTATGAGGCCATTGTCTGCCATGTGCCTGATGACACTGCCGTAGTCTATGCCGGCATCCCGGAGAAATCCTTGGCCGTAGCTGCCTGTATTGCGCAGCAGGGCAAGCAGAAGATGCTGGGAAGATGCTTCGCTGCAATTGAGTCTTGTGGCTTCCAGAATGGTGATGCTCAATATGTTCTGGCTCCCGCGTGAGAAAGTCACGTGGTCTATTTCGGAGAACGGGATGTGCTCGTTGGTGAACACATGCCTGTCAATGAAATTCTTCAATTCATCAAGGTCCGTGTCAAGTGCCCTGATGATTTCACATGCGACATTGTTGCCCTGACGCAGAATGCCGAGGAACAGGTGATCGGGAGATATGCCGTAACTTCCTGTCCTCATGGCTTCTTCGCGGGCAAAGTTTATTATCGCGTTAAGTTCGTCTGATATCTTAATTTCCATACTCGCGCCTAAAACCTCGCTAATTTAATATTTTTTTTTAACTTTGCAGACTATGCGTAATGAATAAAGGTAATATTTGATATATGGACAACAATACAAATGAGGTAAGCACAGGGCGAATTGAAACGGTCAACATTGACCAGCAGATGAGGAGCGCGTATATCGACTATTCAATGTCCGTGATAGTCTCGAGGGCTCTTCCCGATGTGAGGGACGGATTGAAGCCGGTGCAGAGAAGGGTGTTGTTCGGAATGTCCGGGCTCGGGCTTTCATATTCCGGCCAGACGAAGAAATCCGCCAGAATTGTCGGTGAAGTACTTGGAAAATTTCATCCTCATGGCGATTCAAGCGTGTATGAGGCCATGGCGAGAATGGCCCAGAACTGGAACCTGAGATATCCGCTTGTATACGGGCAGGGAAATTTCGGCTCCATGGACGGCGATCCTGTGGCAGCCATGCGATATACCGAGGCCAAGCTTGAAAAAATGACCGAGGAAGTCCTTGCTGACATTGACAAGGATACGGTTGATTTCCAGAACAATTTTGATGATACTCTTCAGGAGCCGACTGTCCTCCCGACGAAGGCTCCGCTTCTGCTTTTGAACGGCTCTGCGGGAATTGCGGTCGGCATGGCAACCAATATGGCGCCGCACAATCTCGGGGAATGCTGCGATGCCATCTGCGCATATATCGACAATCCTGACATCACCGTCGAGGAACTCATGCATCATATCAAGGGGCCGGATTTCCCTACGGGAGGTATAATCCAGGGCCGTCAGGGCATCAAGGATGCATTCGAGACGGGACGGGGAAGAATAGTTATCAGGGCAAAGACCGACATAGAGGTAAGCGAATCCGGCAGAGAGACAATAGTGGTGACTGAAATCCCTTATATGGTCAACAAAAGGGAGATGATAGAGAAGATTGCCGAACTTGTGGAGTCCAAGAGACTGGAAGGGATAGCATATGTCAATGACGAGACGACCAGAAAAGGCGTCAGGGTTGTGATAAAGCTCAAGAAGGACGCAAATTCAAATGTCGTCCTGAACATGCTCTTCAAGTATACTCCGCTGCAGTCAAGTTTCTCCGTAAACAATGTAGCGCTTGTCGGCGGCAGGCCGAGGACATTGAATCTCAAGGACCTCATCAAATATTTCGTCCGCCACAGGCATGATGTCATCGTGCGCAGGACAAAGTTTGACCTTGACAAGGCCCGTAAGAGAGCCCATATTCTTGAGGGGCTGCTGAAGGCTCTTGATGTGATAGATGAGATAATCAATATCATAAGGTCATCCAAGACGGTTTCTGACGCCAAGGCGGAACTCATGTCCCGCTTCGGATTCACTGACATCCAGGCGACCGCCATTGTGGAGATGAGGCTGCGCCAGCTCACCGGCCTGGAGAGAGAAAAGCTTCAGAATGAATATGATGAACTCATGAAGTTCATACATTATTGCGAGGAAGTCCTTGCAAGCTATGACAAGCAGATGGAAATCGTCAAGGAAGAGACCATGCAGCTGAAGGAGAAGTTCGGGGATGAACGCCGCACGGAAATAGCCCTTTCTGCAGACGAGTTCAATCCTGAAGACTTTTATCCGGATGACGATGTGGTCATCACCATTTCACATCTCGGCTATATAAAGCGTACTGCCTTGTCCGAATACAGGACACAGAACCGCGGTGGAGTCGGCATAAAGGGCAGCACCACCAGGGACGAGGATTTCATCGAGCATATTTATGTCGCCAACATGCACAGCACTATGCTCCTTTTCACCCAGAACGGAAGGTGCTACTGGCTCAAGGTATATGAGATACCTGAGGGCTCCAGGGCCTCAAAGGGCAGGGCATTGCAGAATGTGATAAACATTGAGCCGGGAGATCAGGTAAAGGCATATATAAATGTCAGGAATCTCAAGGATGAGGATTATGTGAACAACAATTATATTGTTCTTGCGACAAAACGCGGAATAATCAAAAAGACTTCCCTTGAGGCGTATTCCCGGCCAAGAACAAACGGAGTCAATGCAATCACCGTGAGGGACGGGGATGAACTGCTTGAGGCCGCAATGACCGACGGGCATTGCCAGATTCTTCTTGCCGGCCGAAACGGACGCTGTGTCAGATTTGACGAGACTGACGCAAGGCCTCTCGGAAGGACCGCATCAGGTGTCCGGGGAATCAATATAGGCGAGGATGACGAGGTGGTCGGAATGATATGCTACGACCCGTCTGCTGATGATGCTTCGGCACATTCTGTCCTTGTAGTCAGCGAGAACGGATACGGGAAGCGTTCCGAGTTTGATGAATATCGCATCACAAGCAGAGGCAGCAAGGGAGTCAAGACCCTTAATATCACGGAGAAGACAGGAAATCTTGTCGCGATAAAGAATGTCACGGACGAGAATGACCTGATGATTATGAACAAGTCCGGAATCACCATCCGCATGGCCGTGTCAGACATCAGGGTCGCAGGCCGTGCCACCCAGGGAGTCCGTCTCATCAATATCCGCGAAGGGGATGCCATTGCTGCAGTATCAGCCGTGAACAAGGCCGGCGAAGAGGCGGAAGACACTCCTGCTTCCGCGGACACAGGACAGGAAACAACAGAGAATTAAATGTTTAAATACTAACTGATAAATTTTTGGACAATGAAACGTATTCTTATCGCATTGGCTGTACTTCTTTCTGTACAGGTGGCTGATGCCCAGGTGAAATCATCTGCCGATGCCAAAAAAGCAGTGGAGGCTGCGACGGCTGCTACGCAGAACCCGAAAAAGGCAGTGAAACCTGCTGCATGGATCAAGCTTGCGTCAGCATACATAGACGCCTATGATTCACCTATGGGCAATGCATGGATCGGTGCCGGCCAGCAGGAACTCTCTCTGATAATGGGGCCGGAGAAGCCGCTTTCTACAGAGACAGTAGTCCTTGGCGGCGAGACATATACCAAGCAGGTATATCAGACAAGGAATTATTATTTCAACAATGCAGGCGTCCTCTCGATTATTGAGGTGACACAACCGGTATATGAGAACCCTCTTGCCGATGCATTCGGTGCATATCAGCAGGCATATAAGGTGGATGCCAAGGGAAGCAAGACCAAGGATATCGTAGCCGGCATCAAGAATATTTCATCCAAATATCTCGGGGACGGCATGAACTGGTATCTTCTCGGTGACATGAAGAAAGCAAGCGATGCCTTCGCAAGTGCGGCTGAAGTGGTAGCTGTTGAGCCGGTCAATGAAATTGACACTACTGCGGCATACAATGCAGGCTTCACGGCATGGATGATCAAGGATTACGGCACAGCTGCCGGCTGGTTCAGCAAATGCATTGCCGCCGGATATTATGAGGATGGTGAGGTCTATGCTAAGCTTGCTGACTGTCAGTTGAATCTTGCTGATACTACAGCTGCTGTCACGACATTTGAGAACGGATTTGAGGCATTCCCTCAGAGCCAGAGCATTCTTATCGGTCTCATCAACTATTACATCGGTACCGGTGACAATCCTGAGCGTCTCTTTGAGCTCATCAACAAGGCCAAGGAGAATGAACCGAACAATGCATCGCTCTATTATGTCGAGGGAAATATCAACAAGGAACTCGGGAAATATGCAGAGGCTGAAGCTGCATATCTCATGTCAAATGAAATCAATCCTGAGTATGAGTTCGGTCTCATCGGCATCGGAATCATGTACTACGACCGTGCCCTTGAACTTCAGGAAGAGGCTCAGAATGAATTTGACGATGACAAGTACAATGCCCTTGTAGCACAGTTCGAATCTTCTCTCAAGAGTGCAATCGAGCCTTTTGAGCAGGCATTTGCCATCACGAAGGACCAGAATATCAAGGTAAGCATCGCCGAGTATCTGAAGAACATATATTACAGGTTCAGCACAGATCCTGATCCGAAATATCTGGAAGGATACAAAAAATACGATGCAATCGTATCGTCCGGAGTGGCTGAATAGGCTTTGCCGGAAAAGAAATTATACCGGAGTCCGGGATTTCCGGCCCGGATGCAGGAGAGAGGACGGATCCGTCCTCTCTCTTTTCTTTGTGTCGTGCTGCCGAAGGGAAATTTCTCACTCCTGCATTCCGGACTCGAACGCCTTGACAATCTTTGATACAAGAGGATGCCGGACTATGTCTTCATTGCGGAAGAAGATTGTGCTTATTCCTTTGATGCTTTTAGTGAGCTCAATGCCTTTCAGCAGTCCGGAGTCTTCTTTGTGAGGCAGGTCAACCTGGGATGCGTCTCCTGTCACTATGAATTTGGCGTCTTTGCCCATCCTCGTGAGAAACATCTTGAGCTGCCCAAGGTTCGTGTTCTGGGCTTCGTCAAGTATGACACAGGCCCTGTCAAGGGTCCGGCCTCTCATATAGGCGAGAGGTGCAATCTGAATAGTGCCGTCAGCCATGAATTCCTGCAGTTTTTTTCCTGGAATCATATCCTCGAGGGCATCGTACAGCGGCTGCAGATAGGGGTCCAGTTTGTCTTTCAGGTCTCCGGGAAGGAATCCGAGGCGTTCTCCGGCCTCCACTGCCGGCCTTGTCAGGATTATGCGCCTGATTTCCCTGTTTTTCAAGGCTCTGACGGCAAGGGCAATCGCAATATATGTCTTTCCTGTCCCTGCAGGCCCTACGGCGAAGATCAGATCATTCTCGAAATATGCCTTTACCATTTCCTGCTGTGTCCTGTTTCTTGCCTTTATCGGTTTGCCGTCATTGCCGTGGACTATGGTTGAGTCTCCGCTCAGCTTGAACCGTTCAGGGCTGGATTCTCCGTCAAAGATGTCCTCGACATCGTATGGGCTGAGTGCAGTCTTATGAAGCCTGCGTTCAATCAGCATGTTCAGTTTTGCCTCAAATTCCTCTATCTCGGAGTCTTTTCCCTCCAGATTGATTTCAGTCCCTCTGGCGGCAACTTTAAGTTTCGGAAAATATGCGCACAGGGCTTCCAGAATCCTGTTTCCGGCTCCGTATATCTCAAGCGGGTCAATCGCCTCCAGTCTTATTGTCTTTTTCATCTGATATTCCGGTTTCTCTCTTTATTCTGTAATAGGTATCTTTCATTTTTGTATGGTCGTAGGGATTCAGCCATTCTTTTCTTCTGTGCAGGCCGTCTTCAATGAATATGGTCTTATGGCTGTCTGTCAGTCTTCCCGGCAGGGAGCACCATGTATATCTGAATTCAAGCGGAAGTATCTCCGTGCCGCCTCCGGGATGCTTTACTGCGGTCATCTTGAGCAGCAGTCCTGCCTGTGTGCCGGTTGCGCTCATGTTTGAAATTATGTTTCCGAGCGAATAGACGACCGGCACTTCCTTCTCTCCGGACTCTGTCCTGACTCTGATTGTGTCGCAGTCCTGTATTACATGCGGATGTGTGCCTATGATGATGTCTGCACCATGCATGGCTATCCATTCCGCCATCTCTTCCTGGGCGGCAGAATGCCTTGTCTTGTATTCATCCCCCCAATGCGGCAGCACTACAATAAGGTCGGCTCCTGCATCCCTGGCTTCATCCAATGCCTGGCGGACATCTTCTTTCCTGAGCATGTTTACCGAATAGTCTCCTGATACCGGAATATTGGTGCCGTAAGTGAAATTGAGGAAGGCCGTCGTGAGACTCCCGATTCTTTTCAGAAGAAACTTCCGTGGCCATGAATTTCCGTCAGACCTGCATCCTGTCACCATGATATGTCTTTCTGTTTCCAGTTTCCTGCAGACCTCCATCGTCCTTTCAATTCCGGCCTTCCCCTTGTCGAAGATATGGTTGTTTGCGGTCAGAAATATGTCTATGCCGCAGTCTGCCATATATTCGGCGTATGAGTCCGGTGCCGAGAACGACGGATATCCCGAAAAAGGCGGTCCGGCCAGAGTGAATTCCATGTTGGCCACTGCAATGTCTGCTTCTGACACCATGCCCCTGATGTCTTCGAGATATGGGGAAAAGTCGTATGCATGGTGGCTGTCAGGCGGCTCTGTCCCGTACTTTGAAACATATCTTGAATGTGCATTGTCCAGTTGTGCCCTATGCAGCATCACATCTCCGATGAATATGAAAGATACTGTATCTGTCGTCGGCAGGGCATCCGGTGGATTGTCAAGAAAGCTTCTGATAAAATGAGTGTCGTTGACTTGGGCGCAGGCCTCGTGTGGCGGCATGAGAATGGCTGCCGCAGCAATGCAGCAAGAGAATATTCTGTAAACTCCGGGAACAATTTTCATCCGATAATATTTTGAGGCCCGCAAAGCCTGAACCTGAGCCTGTCAGGCTTTGCAAATTTATATAATATTATTTTGTCACGGATAATTTAATGGTTAAATTTGCACGGATGCGCTAATGAAATTTATGATGAGCAGGACAACGATAATCACATTGCTTGCAGCGGCATTGCTTTTCTCCGGCTGTGACATGTTCCGGCGTATTGCAGGCCGTCCGACAGGAGATGAACTCGACCGTATGAGGATTGAGATGATGGCGGAGCGGGAGGCAAGGCTTCAGGCAAGGATAGATTCTCTGCGCAGAGTTGAGAAGATGGCGGCAGACTCTCTGCTGATACTTGACTCTCTCCGGCAGATGAACGGGACAATCCTGAATCCTTCTGAAATGGGCGGGCTGTTTACGACGAAGCTTGAATCCAGATATTATATCATAGTCGGGTCTTTTCTTGACCGCTCCAACGCAGAGACATTCTTCAGGAAGGTATCAGGTTCGGGTTATGTCCCGGTCCTGATTAATTTCAGAAACGGATTCAATGCTGTCGGAGTCGCTCCGTCGGACAATCTCCGTGAAGTCCTCGGCTCTCTGAAAAAGGTGAAAGGCGAGACTTTCTGTCCTTCTGATGTGTGGATTCTGGTAAATGAATGACAATGTACTGGTCTGATAAACTTATACTTGGTGCGGCAGTTTTCTTTATGACTGCCATTTCGGCAATTCCTTCATACTCCCAATACAGGACAGATGGCGGATACGCCGGTCTGTACGACAGCGAGACGGTGACTGCCTTGAAAAAGCATCTCGGCTACCTGTCTTCTGCCTCGCTTGAAGGCCGGAAAGCCGGTTCTGACGGAGAAAAGGCCGCCGCCGCGTATATGTATTCATGTCTGAAGGATTATGGCATTGACATGCTCTGTCCTCAGGACGGTGACGTCTTCGGAATATCCGACGGAGGTGCCGACACACTGACATCACGGAATATAGTCGGTTTTGTCCAGGGCTATGACCCGGATCTGCGGGACAGGTATATTGTTGTCGGCGCAAGGCTGGACAACTTGGGGACAAATACGATGACGGTGGACGGAAAGCCGGTCGAGCAGATATACTACGGGGCGAACGGCAATGCTTCAGGTCTGGCAATGATGGCTGAACTTGCCGGCAAGGTCGCAACAAACTCAATATTGTTCAGGCGTTCTGTCATTTTTGTCGCTTTCGGAGCGTCTTCCGAGACCCATGCCGGAGCATGGTATTTCCTTAACCGTTCTTTTTCCGACAGCGGGAACATAGATGCAATGATAAACCTTGACATGCTCGGGACCGGAGACCGCGGCTTTTATGCCTATACGGCATCAAATCCTGACTTGAATGCTGTCGTATCCTCCGTGTCAAAAGAGCTTCAGCCTCTCCTTCCCGAACTTGTGACATACGAAATCTATCCTTCCGACAACATGGCTTTTTACGCGAAGGAGATTCCGTCGGTCATGTTCACCACCGGGAGGTATCCGGAGCACAATACACCGAAGGACACTTGGGGGATAATAGACTTTGAAATGATGGAGAGGGAACTGGAGTACATATATAATTTCACGGAGGCTCTTGCCAATACCGGTCTTGAACTTGCCTTTGATGCAAGTTCGCTTCCCGCCCCGAAGCCGTCAGAAGATGACGTGTATGCTTACTATGACTGTGACCAGCGCCCTATGTTCCTGAACAGTACGGATCCCCGGCAGTTTCTTGAGAAATGGGTGTACCAGTATCTGAAGTATCCGAAGGAGGCTGTGCAGAATGGTATCCAGGGACGCGTGGTCGTGGATTTTATAATTGACAAGTCCGGAAATGTGACTGATGTGCATGTCACAAGAAGCGCCGATCCTCTCCTTGATGAGGAGGCTGTCCGTGTGATAGGCGCATCCCCAAAATGGAGGCCGGGAAGGATGAACGGGGAAAGAGTCCGCACATCTATGTCAATCCCTGTGGAATTCAGACTGGAGAAGAACGGGAGTTTCGGAATCAACGGCAGGGCGCTGAGAAAATGACGGTGCCCGGATTCATGCAAGGCAAACAGATAACAAGACAAACCATATAAAGGAAATGGAATACAATTTCAACGAAATAGAAAAGAAATGGCAGGCGCGCTGGGCCGCCGACCATACTTTCAGGGCAGAAGAAAATTCATCAAAGCCGAAATACTATGTTCTTGACATGTTCCCTTACCCTTCAGGTGCGGGGCTGCATGTGGGACATCCTCTCGGATATATCGCCAGCGACATTTTCAGCCGTTACAAGAGGCTGTGCGGGTTCAATGTCCTCCATCCGATGGGCTATGATGCATTCGGGCTTCCTGCAGAGCAATATGCCATCCAGACCGGACAGCATCCGGCTGTGACTACGGCCAGGAATATTGCCCGCTACAGGGAGCAGCTTGACCGCATAGGCTTCTCATTCGACTGGTCAAGGGAAATCCGGACCTGCGACCCGAAATATTACAAATGGACCCAATGGGCGTTCCTGAAGATGTTCGGCAGCTATTACGACAATACTCTTCAGAAAGCGCGTCCGATTGAAGATCTTGAGAAACATTTTGCAGAGAAAGGGACGGACGGGGTGGATGCCGCGTGCACTGAAGAACTCTCATTTACCGCCGGAAGATGGAATGCCATGACAGAAAAGGAGAAGGCCGATGTACTGATGAACTATCGCATAGCATATCAGGGCGATACCTCTGTCAACTGGTGCCCGGAGCTGGGTACTGTCCTCGCCAATGACGAAGTCAAGGAAGGCTATTCTGTACGAGGAGGCTATCCTGTCGAGCAGAAGAAGATGACCCAGTGGCAGCTCCGCGTCTCTGCCTATGCAGGCAGGCTTCTTGATGACCTTGATGAACTGGAGTGGTCTGATTCCCTCAAGGACATGCAGCGCAACTGGATCGGACGCTCCCAGGGTGCTGAGATGATTTTCAAGGCATATAACGGGGACAGGGAATATGACATGACGATATTCACCACGAGGGCAGACACCGTCTTCGGCGTGACTTTCATGGTGCTTGCCCCGGAGAGCGAGTGGGTGGAGAAACTGACTTCTCCGGAGCAGAAGGCTGCGGTGGAGGAGTATCTGGCAGCTGCAAGGAAAAAGACAGAAAGGGAGAGAATAGCAGAAGCGCATAAGGTCACGGGAGTATTCTCCGGGTCGTATGCTGTCAACCCGCTTACGGGAGACAGGGTGCCGGTATGGATTTCCGAATATGTACTTGCCGGCTATGGTACAGGTGCGATTATGGCCGTGCCTGCTCATGACAGCAGGGACTATGCTTTTGCAAGGCATTTCAACCTTCCGATAATCCCTCTCATTGAGGGCTGCGATGTGAGCGGGTCTTCGTTTGACGCGAAGGACGGCATCATGTGCAATTCCGGATTTCTCAACGGAATGTCTGTCCGTGAAGCCATCCCGGCAGCCATCGATTATGTGGAGTCCCATGGAATAGGCAGAAGAAAAATCAATTACAGGCTTCGTGACGCGATATTTTCAAGGCAGAGATACTGGGGCGAGCCGTTCCCGATATATTTCAAGGACGGGATTGCGACCCCGATGCCGTTCGGCAGCCTGCCTCTGGAACTTCCCGAAGTGGACAAATACCTTCCGACCGAGACAGGTGAACCTCCTCTTGGCCGTGCCGAACATTGGGAAGTGGACGGGTTTCCGATAGAGAAGAGCACCATGCCGGGATTTGCAGGCAGCAGCGCATATTATCTGAGGTACATGGACCCGCATAATGACAATGCCCTTGTAAGCAGGGAGGCAGATGAATATTGGCGTAATGTTGACCTTTATGTGGGGGGCACGGAGCATGCGACAGGCCATCTGATATATTCGAGGTTCTGGAACAAGTTCCTCTATGATCTCGGATATGTGTGCGAGAAAGAGCCGTTCAGGAAGCTCGTCAACCAGGGAATGATCCAGGGCCGTTCCAACTTTGTATACAGGATTGTCGGGACCAATACATTCGTGTCCTGCGGGCTCAAGGACAATTATGAGACAACCGAGATTCATGTGGATGTGAACATTGTGCACAACGACAGGCTTGACATGGATGCTTTCCGCAGCTGGATGCCGGATTTCAGGGATGCGGAATTTATTCTTGAAAACGGGGAATATGTATGCGGATATGCGATTGAGAAAATGAGCAAGTCCATGTACAATGTTGTCAATCCGGACTCTGTATGTGATGCCTACGGAGCCGACACATTGCGCCTTTATGAGATGTTCCTGGGACCGGTGGAACAGTCGAAGCCTTGGGATACAAAAGGAATTGACGGTGTGCACCGTTTCCTGAAGAGGGTGTGGAGATTGTTCTATGACAGGGACACATTCCTTGTATCCGAAGACGCCCCGTCACCGGAGGAGCTCCGGACTCTCCACAAGCTGATATTCAAGGTCAGGACAGACATTGAGAATTTTTCTTTCAATACAGCTGTCAGTGCGTTCATGATTGCCGTCAACGAGCTGTATGAGCACAAATGCAGCAAACGGGCAGTCCTGGAGCCTCTTGTCGTGCTCCTCTCTCCGTTCGCCCCGCATATTTCCGAAGAACTGTGGGAGGCCCTCGGACATGAGGAAAGCATAAGTTTTGCCGGCTTCCCTGAATACATTGAGGCATATACGGCAGAGAACAACTGCACATATGCCGTGTCATTCAACGGAAAGACCCGTTTCACAATGGAACTCCCCAAGACAATGCCGAAGGACGAGGTGGAAGAAAAGGTCAGGACGCATGAACTTACCGCAAAGTATGTTGCCGGGGGAAACATAGTGAAAATGATTGTGGTTCCGGGAAAAATCGTCAATGTAGTGGTAAAGCAATAGCATAAATGAAGAATTTTTTCTCAATCCTCAAGGAGTACTCGATATTGACTTTCGGTACAGTCATCTATGTGCTCGCGTGGACATCATTTCTCATTCCGAACGGCATAGCCAGCGGCGGCGGGACAGGACTTTGTACTATTGTCTATTTTGCCTCCAATGAGACCATACCGGTTTCGGTGTCATTCTTCGTCCTTAATGCAATACTGCTGATAATCGGTTTTATGGTGCTGGGCAAAGGCTTCGGCTTCAAGACCATATATATCATTATCCTGTCGACGCTGCTGTTTCAAATATTGGATAAGAAGTGGATCGTGGAGTTTGACGAGAAGTTTCTTGTAGCCGTAGTCGGAGGCGTCCTTGAGGCCGTTGGAATAGGTATTGTACTTATGAAGGGAGGAAGTACCGGGGGAACTGATATCGCGGCGATGGTGGTCAACAAATATTGGCCTGTCTCTCCCGGAAAAGTCTATCTCTATTCGGACATATTTATCATCGCATCCATCCTCCTTGTCCCGGGCAAGACCATCGAGGACATGATATATGGGTATGTGGTCATGATAACATTCTCTTTCATGGTGGATTTTGTCCTCCTCGGGCAGAAGTCGTCGGTGCAGGTGCTTATTTTCTCGTCAAAATATCAGGAAATAGCAGACAGGATTCTGACAATGAACAGAGGTGTCACGGCAATCAAATCCATGGGATGGTATTCCAAGGCCGACAGCAATGTGCTGCTGGTGATTGTGCGCCGCTATGAGCTGCATACTCTGGTGTCTATCATCAAGAGCATCGACCATTCGGCTTTCGTCTCCGTATCATCCGCAAGTGATGTTTATGGAGAGGGCTTCGATGAGATGAAGACAGGGCTTGACCATAAGAACAAAAAGAAGGAAATCAAATGACTGCATTGAAAACCTCATTGGGCAGAACAGTGAAGGAATATGTCCTGATTACGGCAGGGCTTCTTTCATATGTGCTCGGCTGGGCGGTATTTCTTATTCCGAACAATCTGGTCGGAGGCGGAGTTTCCGGACTGAGCGCCATTATATATTATGCCACCGGCATACATATGGGCTATTCATATTTCGTCATCAATCTGATTCTCCTGCTCGTAGGATTCAAGATATTGGGGACAGGATTCGGGAGCAAGACCATATATGCAATCATCTTTGCTTCCGTAATGCTCAATGTCCTGCCTCCCCTCATTCCTGAATACATTAAAAGTGAACTTGCCGTATCCAACGGAAAACTGCTGTGCACCATCATCGGCGGCATTCTCAGCGGAGTGGGCATAGGAGTGTCCATATCATACGGAGGCAGTACAGGGGGCACGGACATCATTGCTCTGATTGTGGGCAAATTCAGAAATATTTCCCCGGGAAAGCTGATTCTCGCGATGGATGTCGTAATCATATTGTCATCAATGCTTTTCCCTTCCTATACTTCTTCCGGGGAACTTGTGCCGTTCCCGGAGAAACTTGCGACGTCCGTCTACGGCCTCATAATGATCACTGTATCCGGCTATGCCGTTGACCTGTACCTCTCCGGTTCCAAACAGTCAGTACAGGTGTTCATATTTTCAAGGAAATATGCGGAGATTGCGGATTCAATAGTCGGGGAAATGAAGCGCGGTGTGACAATAATCCATGCCGAAGGATGGTATACCAAGGAAGAGAGCGAAGTCATCATGGTAATGACAAGAAAGACTGACCTCAATCTTCTGCTGCGCTATATCAAGTCCATTGACCCGGACGCATTCTTGTCAGTTACAAATGTCATGGGGGTTTTCGGTAAGGGCTTTGACTCCATAAAGGTAAAATCTGACAAAAAACATTGAAAAAAAATCATCACAAAAACAGTTTTCGTATAAAAAGAGAAATAATCATAAAAAAGAGAAAAAAATTAATCGTGGCCTCTTCTGATGCATCATTGGGAGAGGCATTTTGTTTAATTTTGCAGACGGAAAATTTCTACACTGATTGACTTATGAAAGTAATTTTTGACAATGATTTGTTATCATTATGTGCGGGAGCTGTCATATCGTGTGTATATATTGTCATGATATCCGATTTCATATACCATGCGGTGAAGCATGGCATACGGGGCATGGCAGTATTCCGGGTATTTTCTGCCGTCAGTGCAATGGCATTGGTCATTTCCGGTCTGACCGCCCATGGCGCCCTCTATCATGCCATGTCATCGGACATTGCCCTGTCATCAATGATAATACTCGTGGCCGGATCCGCCGGCGCCAGATATCAGGAAGAGATTCCTCTCGCCGTCCTTGCTTCACTTCTTTTCGCATCATCGCTTGCCGTAGCCGCCATAAGGTTCATCTTTCCCTCCGAATCCGGAGAAGCCGGCATCTCATGCTGGATACCTGTGATTCTGTCAGTGTCAATCATCCTGTTCACCTTTGTGAAGTCCGTGTCTGATTTTTCCAGCATCAGGGAATTTCTCAGGGGAATGACCGCAAGAAAATATGCGCATGCTGTGGTCACATGTCATTTCTGCTATCTGTACATGGCCGTTGTCCTCCTCGGAGCATCTTCCATGACATTGTCCGGGGCAGCAGGCAGTTTCATGTCGGTACTGTGCACCGTGGGCATGCTTGTGCTTCACATCGGACTGTACTTGAGAATCAGCAGGGATACGGTCTTCATATTATATGACGGATTCGAAGCTGACTTTACCGGCCGTATGGAGCAGATCCTGCATCCGGAAGAGAGCAGGACACGGTCCGATTCGGGTTACCGGACGACATATGAGAGGCTCAATGCCTTTTTTGAGGACAGAAAGCCATATCTTGACTGTGACCTTACCATAGCTGACATAGCAAAGGAACTTTATACCAACAAGCTCTATGTCTCAAAGTCAATAAATCTCTGTACGGGCAAGAATTTCTGCCAGTATGTCAATTATCATCGGGTGAAATATTCAATGGAGCTTTTCCGTGCCGACCCGCATCTGAAAGTCAGCCAGCTTGCCGAGATGTCGGGATTTCACACTGTTGCCTCTTACAATATGGCGTTCAAGCTCATCATGAATGAATCTCCGGGAGAATGGTGCCGCAGGCACAGGTTCTGTGGCGCCGGGCAGTTTGAGAAATCGGAAACTTAGGCTTATATTTGTCGGAAGTAACATCAAACCCATTCATATATGGCAGACGAGAAAATAATTTTTTCAATGAACGGGGTGGGCAAAGTCCTTCCCCATAACAATAAGGTAATCCTCAAGGATATATATCTGTCTTTCTTCTATGGGGCAAAAATCGGCATCATAGGACTCAACGGCTCAGGAAAGTCTACCCTGATGAAAATAATCGCAGGAGTGGAGACGGCATATCAGGGGGAAGTCGTGTGGTCTCCGGGATATTCCGTCGGCTACCTGGAGCAGGAGCCGCAGATGGATCCGGACAAGACCGTCATGGAAGTGGTTCAGGAAGGCGTACAGGAAGTGATGGACCTCCTGAAGGAGTATGAGGAAGTGAACATGAAGTTCGCTGAACCGATGACTGACGACGAGATGACGGCTCTTATAGAGAGGCAGGGGGAGCTGACCGAAAAAATCGAGCATTGCGGCGGATGGGAGATAGATTCCATGCTTGAGAGGGCAATGGATGCCCTGCAGTGTCCTCCTTCCGATGCGAAAGTCTCGACCCTCAGCGGTGGAGAGCGGAGAAGGGTGGCATTGTGCCGCCTTCTGCTCAGACAGCCGGATGTACTTCTTCTTGACGAGCCTACCAACCATCTGGATGCTGAGAGCATACAATGGCTTGAGGAGCATCTCCGGCAGTACAAGGGAACTGTCATTGCCGTGACGCACGACAGATATTTCCTTGACAATGTGGCAGGCTGGATTCTTGAACTGGACAGGGGAGAGGGGATACCATGGAAGGGAAATTACTCCTCATGGCTGGAACAGAAGAGCCGGAGACTCGAAATGGAAGAGAAGCAGGAGAGCAAGAGAAGAAAGACTTTGGAACGGGAACTTGAATGGGTCAGAATGGCTCCGAAGGCAAGGCAGGCCAAGTCAAAGGCCCGTCTCGGAGCATATGAAAAGCTTGCGAGTGCCGATGCCAGGGAAAAGGAGGCCAGTCTGGAAATATATATCCCGAATGGACCGCGGCTCGGCAACAAGGTAATAGAATTTAATGACGTATCAAAGGCATACGGAGACAAGCTGCTGTTTGAACATCTGAATTTTGTGCTCCCTCCTGCCGGCATTGTCGGTGTCATAGGCCCGAACGGCGCGGGTAAGACCACTCTTTTCAGACTTATTATGGGATTGGAAAAGCCGGATTCCGGAACAATCACGATAGGGGAGACCGTTAAGCTTGCGTATGTTGACCAGCAGCACAAGAGCATTGACCCTGAGAAGACAGTCTATGAGACCATTTCCGGTGGGCTTGACTTCATAAAATTAGGAAAGAGAGATGTCAATGCCCGAGCGTATGTGTCCAGATTCAATTTTTCAGGAGCTGATCAGGAGAAACTGTGCGGAGTGCTGTCCGGCGGTGAGAGAAACAGGCTTCATCTTGCCCTGACTCTGAAGGATGAGGGAAATGTCCTTCTGCTGGACGAGCCGACCAATGATGTTGATGTCAATACTATCAGGGCTCTTGAGGAAGGACTGGAGAATTTTGCCGGCTGTGCTGTGGTAATTTCTCATGACAGATGGTTCCTTGACAGGATTGCCACACATATCCTTGCATTCGAGGGGGACTCTCATGTGCATTTCTTCGAGGGGTCATATTCAGAATATGAGGAGAACAGGAAAAGAAGGATGGGAAATGAAGCTCCGGAAAGATTCAAGTATAAGAAACTGATGGAGTAAAGCATTTATGGCTGAACCGATGCCGGTAATGTTCAGGGCGGCTGCCCGTCTGGTGTTTTCTGTTGCAGTTTGTGCTGTCTTCTCTTGTTGCGGAGGCAGGGACATCTGCGGGAATATGGAAGTCCTGAATATTGATGACAGGGGAACATACGACTGCCTTACTGTAAGGCTGGACGTTTCCGACGGGGATGATGCGGTTGCATATCTTCTTGTCCCCGAACACAGTCATGAGGAAAAACTGCCGGCGGTTCTGATGCTGCATGACCATGGGGCAAGATTTGACATCGGGAAGGAAAAACTTGTCCGCCCTCCTGCTGAGGCTCCCCTGAGGATTCGCAATTCATCGGAGCAATGGGTGGAAAAATATTTTGACGGAGCATATATGGCCGACACACTTGCCTCTCTGGGGTATGTCGTGCTGGCGGCAGATGCCCTTTATTGGGGGAGCCGTTGTTCTTCCGATGCCCGTCTCTGGTCAGAGATGACATTCGGACAATGCAATGTATCTGATTCTGTCCCGGCTTTGCTCAAGGCAAGAATTTTCGAAGGTCAGCGGCATCTGTATGACAGTCTTGCCAGGGACGGACGGATATGGGCGGAAAAGATTCTGGATGATGACAAAGCCTGTGCCTCCTTCCTTGCTTCGCTGTCATTTGTGGACCGGAATAAAGTCGGGGCCTTCGGATTTTCTATGGGAGCCCACAGGTGCTGGCTGCTTGCGGCTTTTTCCGATGACATCAGATGTGGAGCAGCCGTCTGCTGGATGCTCAAGAAAGAGGATTACGACTCCTCAAGTGTCTCGGACTTGTCCATGCGGATTCCGTCCTTGAGGGACAGCCTTGACTTTCCGGACATTGCCGGTTTCGTCTGCCCTAAGCCCATGCTGTTTGTGAGCGGTATAAGTGATCGTCTTTTCCCCGCCTCGTCTGCTGCAGATGCTTTTGCAGAGATGGAGGAAATATATTCATCCCGGGAAGCAGATACATTTTCTGCCTTTTTCTCTGGGCAAGGGCATCATTGCGGCAGTACTGTGCAGGATTCCGTATATGCTTTCTTTGCCTCCCGGAACAAATAGTCATTCAGAAATTGAAGTATCTTGCGGCATTATTGTATGAAATGTCCTTGACCATCTGATGGATGAACGGCATTTCGCTCCTTGGCAGTCTGCCTTTTTCAATGTCTTCGCCAAGGACACTGCACAGGATGCGACGGAAATACTCGTGACGCGGATAAGACAGGAAGCTTCTTGAGTCGGTGAGCATCCCGACAAATCTGCTGAACAGCCCGAGTGCAGAGAGCGCATTCATCTGCTTGCGCATGCCGTCTTCCTGATCCAGGAACCACCAGCCTGAACCGAGCTGCATCTTTCCCGGAGCTGTGCCGTCATTGAATGTATATGCCATTGTGGCAAGGACTTCGTTGTCTTTCGGGTTGAGGTTGTAGAGGATTGTCTTCGTCAGTTTGTCCTCGAGAGCCAGTCTGTTGAGGAACTTATGTCCTGCCGCGGCACATTGGACATCATGGATTGCATCATATCCTGTGTCGGGACCGAGGATGTTGTACATCTTTGTATTGTTGTCCCTGATTGCTCCGACATGGAACTGCTGCACCCAGCCTTTCTCCCAGTCCATGCGCGCGAAGTCCAGCATTATGGCGCTTCTGAACTTCAGCACTTCCTCATCCGTTACGGTTTCTCCCTTGAGTCCTTTCCTGAAAATCGCATCGATTTCCTCCATTGTGAAGTCTTCCGCATAGAAATTCTCGATGCCGTGGTCGGACAGGCGGCAGCCCATTTCATTGAAGAAGCCGTGACGTTTCCTGAGTGCGTCAAGAAGGTCCTGGTATCCTGAAATCAGGACTCCGGATACTTCTGAAAGCCTTGAGATGTATTCTGCATATCCAGGTTTTTCGATGCCCATGGATTTGTCCGGCCTCCATGCCGGCAGAACAGTTACGCCGAACGGATGTTCCTTGATATATTGATGGTATTCAAGTGAGTCGACAGGATCGTCTGTGGTGCATACTACCTTGACACTGAATTTTTTCATGAGTGCCTGCCCGCGATATTCCTCCGTCTGCAGCTTTTCCGTGCATTCATCGTATATCGCCCTTGCTGTCTGAGGATTGAGCAGGTCGTAGATTCCGAATATACGGGCAAGTTCAAGGTGGGTCCAGTGGTACAGCGGATTCCTCATTGTGTAAGGGACTGTCTCGGCCCATTTCTCGAATTTTTCATAGCTGCTCCTGTTTCCCGTTATGAATTCCTCCGGGACTCCGTTTCCTCTCATCGCCCGCCATTTGTAATGGTCGCCGCCAAGCCACACTTCTGTCAGATCCTTGAAACGGTGGTTTTCGGCTATCATCTTCGGCACCAGATGGCAGTGATAGTCTATTATCGGCATTTTCTCTGCGCTCTCGTGATAGAGTTCCCTGGCATAGTCGTTTGTGAGCATGAATTCATCGGTGATGAATTTCCTGTCAATTATAGAGTCAAGATTTTCCTTGACTTTGGATATGATGTCCATCGCTGTAATTATTAGTTTCTGCAAATATCGCCCCCATACCTTGTCTCAGGTATCATTATTCGTCAAAAATTATTGAATAATTGTCAAACTCAGACAAATGTATAAAAAATCCGTGAACGGACACGGAAATTTTGTACTTTTGTTTCCGGTGCTCCGGGAGGACCCGGCAATATCAAGACTGGACTAAATTTATTATATGATGGAAAAACTTGACAGAAAGACAGCGCCTCAGGCCTGCAGGTATCCGGACAAGGTGATACAGTTCGGGGAGGGTAATTTCCTCAGGGCATTTGTGGATTGGATTATATGGAATCTGGACAAAAAGGCCGGGTTCAACGGCGGGGTTGTAGTGGTGCAGCCGATTGAAAAGGGCATGGTGGACATGCTCAATGATCAGGACGGCCTGTATCACCTCAATCTCCAGGGCATTGACAAAGGGGCTGCCGTAGATTCGATAGACCTTATAGATGTCATCAACCGGGGGATTAATCCGTACAGGGACTTTGACGATTACATCGCCCTTGCCGAGAACCCTGACATCCGTTTCGTCATTTCCAACACGACTGAGGCCGGAATCGCATTTGATCCGTCCTGCCGGCTTGAAGACAGGCCTGCATCCTCATATCCTGGCAAGCTCACCCAGCTCCTGTATCACAGATATGAATATTTCAAGGGTGACATGTCCCGGGGATTCATAATATTTCCCTGCGAACTGATTTTTCTCAACGGGAAGGAACTGAAGAAGTGCATAGAGCAATATATTGACCTCTGGAATCTCGGCGAGGGCTTCAGGGAATGGTTCAGGAAAGCCTGCGGAGTATATTGTACACTGGTTGACCGCATTGTGCCCGGTTATCCGAAAGACACCATCGGCCAGATCCATGCCCGTATCGGATATGATGACAAGATGGTGGTCAAGGCGGAGATTTTCCATCTGTGGGTAATAGAGGCTCCTGCTGAAATTGAGCGGGAGTTTCCTGCCGACAAGGCCGGTCTCAATGTCCTTTTCGTGCCGAGCGAGGCTCCGTACCATGCACGCAAGGTGACACTGCTCAACGGCCCTCACACGGTGCTTTCTCCTGTTGGCTATCTGTCCGGGCTTGATACGGTAAGAGAATGCGTGGAGGACCCTCTCATCGGAAGATATGTCCGCAAGGTGATGTTCGGGGAGCTGCTTGAGACCCTTGACCTTCCGGAAGACGAACTGAAACAGTTTGCGGATGATGTGCTTGAGAGATTTGTCAATCCGTATGTAAAGCATTTCGTCACCAGCATCATGCTGAATTCATTCCCTAAATACAGGACCCGCGACCTGCCGGGCCTCAAGATATATCTTAAGAGGAAAGGTTCGCTTCCTAAGGGACTTGTACTCGGACTTGCCGCAATAATCACATATTATAAGGGAGGAAAGCGCGGTGATGCAGACATAGTGCCGGCAGATGATGCCTCTACAATAGACCTTCTCCGTAATCTTTGGGCAGACGGAGATATCCGCAAGGTGGCCGAAGGTGTCCTCGGCGCAGAAGCCGTCTGGGGCGAAGATCTCAATCTCATACCGGGCCTTGCAGATATGGTGGCCGAATATCTTGACCGGATCCGGAGAGACGGTATGCGTGCTGCGGTTGAATCCATACTCGAGTAGAATATGTCCGCAAGATTCATAAGGATAAACAGTACAGACAATGTCGCTGTGGCGGTCTCTGATGTGGCTGCCGGTGACATCTGTCTTGTGGACGGCACGGAAATATCTGTCCGTGAAAATATTCCGGCCGGGCATAAGATGGCCTTGACTACTTTGCGGGAAGGCGAAAATGTCGTCAAATACGGTTTCCCGATAGGGCATCTGACAAAGTCTGTTGACAGAGGATGCCTGATAGACCATAATATTCTGAAGACCAATCTTGAAGGAGTGCTTGAATATGAATACAGCCCGGTGAGATGCCATATCCCGCCTTCGGATGTCACGGCCACATTCAAAGGCTACCGGAGACGTGACGGGGGAGTCGGCATCAGAAATGAACTGTGGATTATACCTACCGTGGGCTGTGTCAACGGCATTGTCCGGAGATTGCAGAGTCTTTTTGAGGAAGAAATCGGAAACTATCCGGCTCTGGACAAAGTGGTGGCTTTCCCTCATAACTACGGATGTTCCCAGCTCGGGGATGACCATGAGAATACGAGGAAGATACTCTCCGACATGGTGCATCATCCCAATGCAGCAGGGGTGCTTGTAGTCGGTCTCGGCTGTGAGAACAACCAGCTGTCATCATTCCGTGAGCTGGTGGGTGAGGTTGATCCGGACAGGGTGATGTTCATGGAGTCGCAGAAAGTGAAGGGCGATGAAGTCGGATATGGTCTTGGGCTTCTGAGAAAAATTGCCGCGTCTACTGCCTCTGACCGCCGTGAGGATGTTCCTGTGTCGGAACTCAAGGTCGGCCTGAAGTGCGGGGGCTCGGACGGATTCTCCGGAATCACTGCAAACCCTCTGCTCGGCCGCTTCTCGGACTGGCTTGTTGCCAGGGGCGGGACCGCAGTATTGACAGAAGTCCCTGAAATGTTCGGGGCCGAGACCATCCTGATGTCAAGATGCAGGGACAAGGACATATTCGGGAAAACCGTGCACCTTATCAATGATTTCAAGGAATATTTCATACGCAATGGACAGCCTGTATATGAGAATCCGTCTCCGGGAAATAAGGCGGGAGGAATCTCGACTCTGGAAGAAAAGTCCTTGGGATGTACACAGAAATCAGGACATTCTGAGGTGACTGATGTCCTGTCGTACGGACAGCGCCTGTCTGCCCGGGGCCTGAACCTTCTGAGCGCTCCAGGCAATGATCTTGTCGCTTCGACGGCCCTTGCTGCCGCCGGATGCCAGATTGTGCTGTTCACGACCGGAAGAGGAACTCCGTTCGGCACTTTTGTCCCTACTGCCAAAATCTCCACCAATTCTCGCCTTGCCTCCGCTAAGCCCGGGTGGATAGATTTCAACGCAGGGGTGATAGTCGACGGAAAGTCACAGGTACAGACGGATGACGAATTCATAGACTTTGTCCTGTCGGTGGCTTCCGGCACCGAAGTCTGCAACGAACGCTCCGGATATTCAGAGATAGCGATATTCAAGACAGGTGTCACACTGTGAAAATATTCAGCGGAAGTCTGTTGGATTCCACTGGAATTATCGCGATATTTGAAATATATCATTAAACAGAATATATCATGAAAATGAACACTGAAGTCAGATATGCCGCGCATCCCCAGGATGTGAGGCATTATGACACCAAACAGCTCAGGGAGCATTATCTGATAGAAAAGATATTTGCTGCGGATGAAGTCAACCTCGTGTATACAATGCATGACAGAATGGTGGCCGGAGGTGCAATGCCTGTGTCGGAAGTGCTTGAACTGAAACCTTTTGATATACTGAGGTCTGAATATTTTCTCTCCCGCAGGGAAATAGGAATCTTCAATGTCGGAGGACAGGGGACCGTCAGGGCTGGTGACAAGGAATACAGGATGGAATACAAGGAGGCCCTCTATCTGGGCCGCGGTGACAGAAAGGTGACTTTCGGAAGCTCCGACCCCAGGAATCCTGCAAAATTCTATTTCTGCAGTTCTCCTGCACATGCGGCATATCCGGATCATCTGACAACAAGGGCAGAGGCCGTGCACATGGAGCTCGGGACGCTGGAGGAAAGCAACCACCGTGTCATCAACAGAATGCTGGTCAAGGAAGTGGTCCCTACATGCCAGCTTCAGATGGGTATGACAGAGCTAAGGCCAGGGAGCACATGGAACACCATGCCGGCCCACACCCACAACCGCCGCATGGAGGTATATTTCTATTTTGAGATTCCACAGGACCAGGCAGTCTGCCATTTTATGGGACAGCCCGATGAGACAAGGCACATCTGGATGAAAGGGGAGCAGGCAGTGATTTCTCCTGAATGGAGCATCCATGCCGCCTGCGCAACCCGGAATTATACTTTTATCTGGGCCATGTGCGGGGAGAATCTCGACTATGGGGACATGGACGCCTGCGCTACGGCGGATTTGAAATAAACAGGATGTTTAAATTTTATAAATTATGGTAAATTTTTCACTTGAAGGTAAGGTCGCCCTTGTGACGGGCGCTTCCTACGGGATCGGCTTCGCCATCGCGACAGCTTTTGCGGAAGCCGGTGCCAGGATTGCATTCAATGACATAAGGCAGGAACTGGTCGACAAAGGCCTGGCTTCATACAGGGAAAAAGGCATCGATGCGAAAGGGTATGTCTGCGATGTGACCAAAGAAGATCAGGTTCAGGCTCTTGTCGCCGCCGTCGAGAAAGATCTCGGCCCGATCAACATACTTGTCAACAATGCCGGCATCATCAAGCGTATTCCCATGACCGAAATGAAGGCGGAGGAATTCAGGCAGGTGATTGACGTGGACCTCAATGCCCCGTTCATCGTATCCAAGGCGGTGATTCCTTCAATGATAAAGAACGGCGGAGGAAAGATCATCAACATCTGCTCCATGATGTCCGAACTCGGACGGGAGACGGTTTCCGCTTATGCAGCGGCAAAGGGAGGTCTCAAGATGCTGACAAGGAACATAGCGTCCGAGTACGGTGAATACAACATCCAGTGCAACGGCATAGGGCCTGGATATATTGCCACCCCCCAGACAGCTCCTCTGCGCGAGCGCCAGAAAGACGGATCCCGCCATCCGTTTGACGCATTCATCGTGGCCAAGACCCCTGCCGCAAGATGGGGGACTACGGATGACCTCAAGGGGCCTGCAGTGTTCCTTGCATCTTCCGCATCTGATTTCGTGAACGGCCATGTGCTTTATGTCGACGGGGGCATCCTCGCATACATCGGCAAACAGCCTCAGTAGCATCAGCCATTTTTCATGAAAGTATCACAGAAATCCTGACGGAATGATGAAAATGTACATGAAAATAATGGCCATGGCTCTTGCTGCAGCCATGGCTGTTTCCTGCTCTCAGAGCAAGGAAGTGAAAGTGACCGTGGAGAATGACTCCGGACTCTCACGCACGGACGAGACGGTCGAACTCGACTTTGCGGCTCTTGCCGCCGGGGTAGAGGGACTGACGGCAGACAATGCAGTGGTTCTGGACGCGGCAGGCCGGCAGGTCCCGTCCCAGCTGTATACGGAAAGGCACGGGCAGCAGAAACTCATTTTCCAGACAACCGTTGAGGCAGGAACTTCAGCAGTATATACAGTCAAGGCCGGAGTCAGGGAGCCGTATGACACTCTTGCATACAGCCGGCATGTGCCTGAAAGGGCAGATGACTATGCGTATGAGAACAATCTCGTGGCCGGCAGAATATATGGCCCTGCCCTCTCTGACCCGAGGACATTCGGTCCTGACATCTGGCTGAAATGCACGGACAGGCTCATCGTGGATGAATGGTATGCGAAGGCCGACTATCACCACAACCATGGCGACGGCATGGACTGCTACAAGGTGGCCAACACTCTCGGCGGCGGGGCCCTCGCTCCCTATGTCGGGGAGAAGATCGTCATCGGGGACAATTATACCCGGCAGGAAAGAATCTGCAACGGCCCCATAAGGACAAAGGCTGTACTCACATATTCCGCCTTTGATGTGGACGGCAAGCCGGTCACGGCAGTGAAGGAAATTTCCCTTGACGCCAACTCAAGATTCCTCAAGACATCCACATGGTTCGACTCCCCGGATACTTCCGCCATCCCGGCTGTACTCGGCGCCGTTCTCCACGATGTGGTGTCAAGGACTGACGGGGACAATTTCATCGCCTTTACAGAGAAGGCTTCCGACAGTGCGGATCCTGAAAGGGACGGCAATATCTCCGTTGGGCTCGTCATTGATGCCGCGGAGCCTGTTGAGGGTGCAGCCACAATGGACGGGCATGCCGTATTGAAGACCCGTGTCCAGCCGGGAAAGAGATTCGACGTGTGGACCGGTTCCGGCTGGAGCCAGGGCGGCATAGAGTCTCCGGAAGCCTGGGCAGAGGCAGTCAGGGACTTCGCTTATGCACAGGCTCATCCACTCAGGGTGACGGTCTCCAGATAATCCTGGATTCTATCTGTAGCTCTCTCCCGTAATTCTGCCCAGGCTGTCGCGCATTTCCCTGACTTTGTCCGGGTATTTTTCCGCAAGATTCACATCTTCATGGATGTCCTCGCTCTGCAGGTACAGTGACCATGTGTCGGAATTGCCGAGCTCGATGTTCGGGGTGTTCCGCTTCGGGCCTTCGTAAGGAGGGATGAGGTGCCAGTCGCCGAGCCTGTATGAAAGGCGTCCGTTGGACCCGAGTACAAGCCCGTCACGGCCCTCATCGCTTTTCCCGAGGAATGTGTCAAGTGTGTTCCGGCTGTCAAGGCTGTCGGGAATCTCCTGCCCTGTGAGTGCGGCAAGGGAGGAGAAGAGGTCCATCTGGCAGACAAGCGCATCGGATGTCGATCCGGGGCTGATGTGTCCGCTCCATCTGACGAAGAACGGAACATGGGTGCCCCCGTCGTAGAGGCTGTATTTTCCTCCGCGATAAGGCAGGGCAGGGGTGAGCTCTCCCCATTTCTCCGCTGCTCCGTCGGCATATCCGTCATCGAGCACCGGCCCGTTGTCGCTTGTGAAAATCACTATGGTGTTTTCAGAGAGTCCGGTCTCGTCAAGATAGTCCAGAAGTTCATTCACACACCAGTCGGCTTCAAGCACGGCATCTCCGCGCGGTCCCATCCCGCTTGTCCCGGCGAATCTCGGGTGCGGGGTCCTCGGGACATGGGGCTCATGCAGTCCGTAGTACAGGAAAAACGGCCTGTCCCTGTTCTCTCCTATGAATGCCTTTACCTTTTCCAGAAAGACATCCGCCATGGTCTCGTCGTCCCAGTACGCTGACTTCCCGCCTTTCTGGTATCCTATTCTTGGAATGCCGTTCACAATCGAGCAGTTGTGCCCGTCGGACCATTTCATCTTCAGCATCTCCGGATTTGTGAGGGCGGTAGGCTCTCCCGGGAAATTCTCCGTGTAGCTCACATACAGCGGGTCTTCGGGGTCGAGGCCCGGGACTATGCCGTTTTCCACATACACGGTCGGCACTCTGTCGACAGTAGCCGCGATGATATATGAATAGTCGAATCCGATGCTGTTGGGATTGGGGGTGATTTCCTTGTTCCAGTCGATTTTCCCTTTTCCGAGCCCGAGATGCCATTTCCCGATGGCTGCTGTCCCGTAGCCTGCTTCCTGCATCATCCTGGCAAGAGTCGGCTGGTCTTCACGGATAAGCAGATTGGCGTCTCCCGGAAGGATTTCAGCGTCCCTGTTCCTCCACGGGTACTGTCCGGTCATAAGCGAATACCGGCTCGGAGTTGAGGTCGGGGCTGCTGAGTGGGCGTCAGTGAGATTGAGGCCTTCCCTGCACATCCTGTCAAGCCCCGGAGTATTGAGCACCGTGGAGCCGAGGCAGCTTACATCCCCGCATCCGAGGTCGTCCGCAAGTATGATTATGACATTCGGCTGTCTTTCTCTTTCCTGTCCTCCGCATCCTGTGGCGGCGGCTACAGCTGTTGCTGCCAATGGCAGCAGGCAATATTTTTTCATTGCTTGCCTGATATGAAATTGATGGTTGTCTGCATAAAAGAAGGGTGGCCCAAAAGGTGGAATTCTTTTTGGGTCACCCCCCCTTGGGATTTCTGGAGTCCCGGGCTACAGAATGCCGCAGAGGATAGCGGCGATGAGGCCGAGGATGGCGTAAAGCTCAGGGAAAGCGGCATAAATCATGGTCTGGGTCATGACATTGTGCCCCTGTGAAAGCCCTACGATACCATTGGCGCAGACCTGTCCCTGGCGTATTGCAGAGATAAGGCAGGCGAGGCCGACGGCGAGTCCTACTCCGAAGAGGAGCGGTCCCTGTGCGACGAAGTCCATGCCGAGAATCTTCCACATGAGGAATGCAACGAAGCCGTAGAGACCCTGTGTGGCAGGCATGGCCGAAAGGATCATGTAGCTCGTCGCTTTCTCCGGATTCTTTTTCAATGCGCCTTCGGCAGCATTTCCTGTGATTGTAGTACCGATACTACTTCCTACCAAGGCGAGGCCCAGCATGAGGCCCCATCCGAGATATCCGAGAATTTCGTTCATAATGTTTTGATATTAGATAATTGTTTTATTGTATTTTACTTGTCTTGTTCCCCTTTTCCCGGGATTCTATATCTCTTCTTTCTTTACAGAGAGCGGATTGTATGGCTTGCCGCTTCCTTCATAGCCGCTGTTCTTGAAGAACTCCACGAATGTGAGTCGCAGCGGGTGCACGAAGGCACCGAGGCAGGACAGCGCAAGATTGAGGGCATGGCCTATTACAAATATGAGGGCGAAAAGCAGCCAGTTGAGTCCGGGTACCGGGCAGCTGTCCATGAGCATTCCGCCGAGAGTGTTGAATGTTGACCCGAGCATCCCTCCGGCAAGGCCGAGGGCATACAGTCGGATGAAGCTCAGGGTATCTCCCATGAGGCCTGTCACCATATTGTAAGTGTCCCAGAGTCCTGAGCCGATGTTGATGAAAGGATTTCTTCCCGGTGTGTTGAAAATGAATATCCCGAGTCCGGATACAATCGCCAGGGAGATGAATATCCATTTCACGGCTTCAGACTGCAGGAGCCCGGTCATGGCTATGCCCGCGAGAATCACCCCGCCCACAATGAGAAGAGTCCATCCCCAGGTGCCGAGTGTGTTCTTCAGTCCGAACCTGTGCGTGTAGCACAAGGCCTTGATGACCATCGCAACGCAGATATTGAAGATACCTACGCCGATTGCAAGCACCATTGTTGCCGGGAAGCCGGCGACTTCTCCCTGCAGCGGCCGGATGCAGGCTTTCAGCCATTCCGGAAGGAACTCCTGGTCTATGAGACTGAATCCGAAGAATGTATTCAGCAGCGTCCCGATGAAGAATGTTCCTATTCCGAGAGTCACTACGAGCGGAGCAAGTGATGCCATGCTCTTGACTTTCTTTTTCAGGATTATCCCGATGATCACCAGCAGCAGTCCGTAGCCGGCGTCGCCGAGACACAGGGCGAAGAACAGAAGGAAGAACGGCCCGAGTACTGCCGTAAGGTCGAATTCATTGTATGCCGGCATTCCGTACATTCCTGTCAGGACTTCAAACATCCTTGCGAAACGGTTGTTTTTCAGCTTGATAGGCGGATTGTCCTCTTCTGTGGCCTTTTCTGCTATATAGAATATGCCCATCTTGTCGAATTCGGCCTTGAGCTCTCCGTCAAGCCCGGCCGGTGCAAAACCCTCCATGACATTCAGCCTGTTTTCTGCGGCTGACTCTCCGGATGCGTCGGCAAGATAGAAGTCAAGTTCTGTCAGCAGCCTGTCATATTCCTCCTGAATGTCAGGAATATGGGCTTTCAGACTCTGGAGCAGTGCTTTCTGCCTGATGATTTCTTTTCTGATGTCACTGGCTTCCGCTTCCGCATCCTTTGCGGAGCCTTCCGGTGCCTGGCATTCGCTGACAGGGAAACTGTAGCCGCTGATGTCCCCGACAGTGACAAACCATACGCTGCTGCCGTTGTCGGAAATCACCTGCAGAGGGCAGATTTCAGCCCAGCTTTCCTGGAAGGCCTTCTTGGAAACCATATAGAAGCGGACTTTCAGTCCTTGGCTTTCAAGTCCTTTCACGGCCTTCATGTCAAAGTCTCCCCACGGCAGCCTTGCTTTCCTGGTCCTTTCCGTGGCAGAGAGCCTTTCATTGAGCTCGGCGATTCTTGCTGATGCCCCGATTGCCGCAGAAGCGTAGTCTCCTTCCGGCCTGATTCCCGCGGCAGCGGCTTCTATTTCGTCTTTGTCCGGGTCATCCTTCCAGTCGGCCCTCTTGAGTATGGACACCGCGCGTCTCTTGGCGGCGGCCTCGTCCAGCATGGCGGAAGACTTCGGGTCTATCGGCTTTGCGGATCTTGTTATGTCCACCACACCGAGTTCCTGAAGATGCTGCAGAAAGCCTTCAGTCTCCTCTTCCAGGAGAATGAAGGAATATTTGGTCATCTCAATTACCATTGCTCATTTCCTCCTCTTCTTCCGTCTGATGCCTGTTCTTTACAATCTTGGATGCGGCCTTTGTCAGGTTCTCCTCATCCTCCATGTATCTCTTAATTTTTCTGATGGCCTCCTGATAGCCCGGTATCTGGACCTTTTCGTAGAGATTGACCTTCTGTGTGGTCTTCTTCCTCTGGAAGTCCAGTATCCTGCTCTTTTCCATATAGACTTCCGACTCTATCCCCAGTCTTGAGAGCTCCTTGAGAATCGCCACTCCGTCAGCATACCATGCAGGTTTCGAGAAGGCGTTGAACTCATGTATCTCATATCTTATGTCCTTGAGCTGAGGCGTCCGTACTCCGGCCACTTTCACCGTCTCGAGGTCCACATCCGTTACGGATATCAGATTCGGCTCGAATTCGTTCCAGAGTGAGGCCAGATAGTCGTATCTTTTCAGAGAGGCATCAAGTTCCCGGATAAGCTTGTCTGAATACGACCTGGCCTTGCGCACCTCAAGCCTCAGCGCCGATTCCTTGTTCTTGAGGGTAGGAAGGGCGTTCTGGCGCATCTTGAGCTGCTTGCCAAGGTTGTTCAGGGATGTTTTGTTATATTGGAACTTTATCGCCATAATTTATCTTTTTGCTTCTTTTCGGATGATGACTGCGTCATGCCGTCAGCTGCGCCAGTATTTGTCTATGAGGGCCTGCTTGATGCCGGTCTCGGCCTTGGTGAAGTATTTGCCGAAGAGCTCCCATGCCGTGTCAAGCATTTCGTCAATTGTGATATTGACGTCGATGGCAAGGAGTCTGGTGGCATATTCCTTGGCGAAGTCAAGGCAGCGCAGGTCGTAGTCGCTGAGGTCGAATCCGTTTTCCAGCTTTGTCTTGGCGTTCTGTGCATCGGCATAGAGGCGTACTCCGGTGTTCATGACCTGGTTGTGGTCCTCGCGGGTCTGCTTGCCGATGACAAGCTGCTTGAGTCGCGAGAGCGAACGGAACGGGTCGATGATGATTTTACCCGAGTCAGGGTCTGCACGGAGGTAAAGCTGGCCTTCGGTGATGTATCCCGTGTTGTCCGGTATGGCATGGGTGATGTCTCCGTCGTTGAGTGTGGTCACGGCTATGATGGTGATTGAGCCTCCGTCCGGCAGCTGCACGGCCTTCTCGTATATTTTCGCGAGGTCGGAATACAGCGAGCCTGGCATTGAATCCTTGGAAGGAATCTGGTCCATACGGTTGCTGACGATGCTCAGGGCATCAGCATAGAGGGTCATGTCGGTGAGCAGCACAAGCACTTTCTCGTTCTTGTCCACGGCGAAATACTCCGCTGCGGTCAGCGCCATGTCAGGGATGAGGAGCCTCTCCACAGGCGGCTCTTCAGTGGTGTTGACGAAGCTGATGATTTTGTCGAGGGCGCCTGCGTTCTCGAACTCGTGCCTGAAATACAGGTAGTCGTCGTTGGACAGGCCCATGCCGCCGAGGATAATCTTGTCTACGTCAGCCCTCAGTGCAACCTGTGCCATCACATTGTTGTAAGGCTGGTCCGGGTCCGCAAAGAACGGTATCTTCTGTCCTGACACGATGGTGTTGTTGAGGTCGATGCCGGCGATGCCTGTCGGAATGAGCTGGGACGGCTGCCTTCTCTTGTACGGGTTGACGGACGGGCCTCCGATTTCCCTCTCTTCCCCGTCAATTGCAGGGCCTCCGTCGATTGGTTCCCCGTAGGCGTTGAAGAATCTTCCCGAAAGCTGGTCGCTGACTTTCAGAGTCGGGGCCTTGCCGAGGAAGACGACTTCAGCATCTGTAGGTATCGCTTCTGTTCCGCCGAAAATCTGGAGGGTGACCATGTCTCCCTTTGTCTTGACCACCTGCGCGAGTCTGCCGTCGACGGTGGCGAGCTCATCATTGGAGACGCCCTTGGCCTTCAGTGAAACAGTGGCCTTGGTGATGCCTTCCAATTGTGTGTATATTTTTTGGAATGCCTTGTTGTTCATAATTTTCTTCTTTAGTCTGCGTCTTGTTTCATTGCTCCGGCCCTTGTCATGCCGCCTCGATTTCAGGTACGAGAGTCTCCAGCATGGCGTCCAGTTCAGTCCGGTACTTGTTGAAATTCTCGCTCATGAATTCAGAGTAGTTCATCTGCTTGAGCACATTGATGAGCTCCTTGAATGCATCGCGGCATTTCTCATAGTCCTCGAAGGTGAATTCCTTGTCACAGATGTCCAGGACAAGGTCAAGCATGTATTTCTGCCTCTCCATCGGCGTCAGACTGTCCACAGGGTCGAATGCATCCTGCTGCAGGATGATGAAGTCGATGAGCTCGGATTTCCAGAAAAGCTCGTGGTACGACATAGGGACTCCGTCGTCGCCGAGGATGTTGATCTGCTCGTTGGCTTCCTTGCCCCTTCTGATGATGTTCTTGGCCTTTTCCACCATCTCCACCCAGTGCGGCTCGACGGTATCCGAAAGGTATTTCTGGATTTCCGGGTATTCAAGATACTTGGAGTATGAGTCAATCGGGTTGACTGCAGGATATCTTTTCTTGTCCGCGCGGTTCTGCTCAAGGGCGTAGAAACATCTTGCGGCTTTCTTTGTGGATTCTGTCACAGGCTCCTTGAGGTTACCTCCTGCCGGAGAAACTGTGCCGATGAATGTGACGGAACCGGTCTGGCCGTTGTTGAGCACCACCATTCCGGCGCGGGCGTAGAAGCTTGATATGATGGCCGAAAGGTCCACAGGGAATGCATCCGCACCAGGAAGCTCTTCCATACGGTTACTCATTTCCCTGAGGGCCTGTGCCCAGCGGGAAGTTGAGTCGGCGAGCAGGAGCACTTTCAGGCCCATGGCCCTGTAGTATTCGCAGATGGTCATTGCAGTGTATACGGAGGCTTCGCGGGCTGCGACAGGCATGTTGGATGTGTTGCAGATGATGGTAGTCCTCTCCATGAGATGGCGTCCGGTATGAGGGTCGATGAGCTCAGGGAACTCGGTGAAGATTTCCACGACCTCGTTGGCACGCTCTCCGCAGGCAGCCATCACGATGACCTGTGCGTCGCCCTGCTTTGCAATCGCATGCTGGAGCACGGTCTTTCCGCATCCGAAAGGTCCCGGGATGAAGCCTGTGCCGCCTTCTGCGATAGGGTCGAGGGTGTCAATGACTCTGACTCCCGTCTCCATTATCCTGCTTGGCCTCGGCTTTTCACGGTATCCCTTTATGGCCACTTTCACAGGCCATTTCTGTGTCATCGTCACATTCACATCTTCGCCTTTCTCGTCAGTGAGGACGGCGATGACGGTGTCGATGTTGTATTGTCCCGCAGGTACCACTGACTTGACGGTATATTCGCCCTCAAAGGCAAAAGGCACCATTATCTTGTGCGGCAGCCATCCTTCCTTCACTTCCCCGAGCCAGTCTGCCGCGATGACTTTGTCTCCCGGCTTTGCGATAGGGGTGAAGTCCCACAGTCTGCTGTGGTCCAGGGGAGAAGTGTATTCTCCTTTCTTGAGGAAAACGCCTGTCATTGTCGTAAGGTCGTTCTGCAGTCCGTCGTAGCAGCTGGACAACAGCCCCGGGCCGAGGGTGGCTTCGAGCATCTTGCCTTCAAACTCGACTTCGTTGCCGTTCTTGAGTCCGCGGGTACTCTCGAACACCTGTATGGAGGCTGTCTTACCTGTCACCTTGATGACCTCGGCCATTAGTTTCGTGTCGCCGCTGGTGACATAGCAGAGCTCATTCTGGGATACAGGCCCGTAGGTCTCCACGGAGACAAGGTTGGAAACGATGCCCGTGACCTTTCCTGTACTTTTCATATTCTGATGTTTTTATTGTTATTGTTTTCTGTTTCCTTGCCGGCCCCGAATCCCCTGAATGTGCCGCGCACTTCGTCCACGAGCTTCCTGAACATCTCGCGTCCGGTCTGCTCGTCGAGCATTGCCCATCTCGAGACAATGTGCAGCTTGCACAGGAATCCGAGAATGACATTGATGTCAAAATAGTCGAATGTGGTCAGTCTGTCGATTTTCTCCCACATCAGGTCGTCGAGCCCTTTCTCCCTTGCGAGGATATCGCCTCCGCGGAGAATCGAGTCCAGCTTCTGTGCTTCCTCGAATTCCCCCGGAATCACGAGGTCGCCCCAGATACCCCTGAACTCTGTCCCGCCGTCATCACCGGTGCCGACAGAAATCACATCCTTGTCCGCAGGCCGTCCCAGGGCTTCGTTGAGCCAGCGGGTCTTGGCATTGCGGACATTGAGGTCAAAGGTGAAATACTCCCGTATGAACCTGTTCCTGCATGACATGGCGTCCCTGTAGAAGTCCGCTGTGAGGCTGTCGTCGTCAAATCCTTTTTCAAGCCATCCGACGAGTTCCCTGTCCCCTGCGGAACATCCGGCCTTTATGTCTTCAAGAAATGAGCTGAAGTCACCTTCAGTGAATTTCCAGTCTTTGGACAGAGACGGCAGACCTGCAATTATATATTCATAATTGTTCATTTCCGGCTGTCTTTATGCAGGTCATTTCTCAAACAGAATCTTCTTTGTGGCAGGTCTGAGATATTCAGAAATCAGAGAATTGAAAGTTTCGTCGGTGAAACTGATGAAGTAGCCGCTGCCTTTCGGACTGATGGTGAATCCTCCGGAAATCTTCTTTGAGTAGGTCACATTGAGCCCGCCTTTCAGCATCGATGCAAGTTCTTTTTTGATGAAAGGCTCGGTCTCTTTTTTCAGAGTCTCGGGGAGAACGGCGTCAAGCCCTTCTGCTTCAGAGGAGGCACTGTATGCCTTGACCACTGCAGTCAGCAGTTCCTTGACGAAAGCGGCGGAAGTGAGAGCGGAAGAAACTTCTTTCTGAGTAAGATTGCATACGACGAGATTTTCTATTGCCTGCCTTGTGGCCTCGATGCTCTGGCCTGCTGCAATCCTGAGGTCGCCGTCGGCCTTTGCGCGGATATTTTCAGCCTCTTTTCTTGCAGCAGCCACAATTCCTGCAGCTTCCTTCTTCGCATTGTCAACGATTTCAGCCGCCTGGACTCTGGCATTGGCCAGAACGGCCTCGCCTTCCTGTTTCCCTTTGGACAGGCCCTCATTGTAGAGTTTGTCTGTCAGCTCTTGCAATTTGTTCTGCATATTTTGTGTTCATTAATTATTTCCGTGGTACAAGCATCTTTCAAATTTACGGATTATTATTGAAGATGCAAACAGAATTTTGGAATAATGAACAAATTGCAAATAAATGTCAATTATAATACAATGCTTTGAAAATCCTGGACTATGAGAATCAGAAACATTCCCTCAGAATCTCAGTTATATTCCTGGACTTGCCCATTGTATAGAAATGCACGGCGGGTACTCCGTTGGCAAGCAGGTCCCGGCATTGCATTATGCACCATTCCGTGCCTGTCCTGTATGCGGCTTCCTTGTCGTCTCCGGCTGCCGTCATCGCTTCAGTGAGTTCAACAGGGATGTCAAGAGAAAATGATTCCGGAAGGAGTGTGAGCTGTCTGACTGTAGAAAGGGGCTTCAGTCCCGGGATTATCGGTATGGTGATACCAGCCTCCCTGCACCTGTCCCTGAAGTCGTAGAAGACTCTGTTGTCGAAGAACATCTGTGTGATGACATAGTCAGCCCCGGCATCGGCTTTTTTCTTTAGATTGAGTATGTCAGTCTCAAGGTTCGGGGCTTCGAAGTGTTTTTCAGGGTAGCCTCCTACGCCTATGGAGAAGAATCTGTTCTCGGGTGTCCCTCCGTTTTCCTTCTCGAACTTTCTTATGGCTGACACAAGTTCTCCGGCATATCTGTAGCCTCCGGGCACGGGAGTGAATCTCTTCTCGCCGGCAATGGAGTCTCCCCGCAGGGCCATCACATTGGAAATGCCCATGAACCGCAGGTCATGCAGTTCGCTGTCGATTTCCTCTGCAGTCGCGCCGCCGCAGATTATGTGGGGTACAGTCTCTATGTCAAATTCTGACATGATGGCGCCGCAGACCGCCACCTCGCTCACGCGCTTTCTTACCAGATGCCTTGAGAATGAGCCGTCCGGCTTTTCCCGGTATTCATATTCGTCCCTGTGGCAGGTGACATTGATATATTTCGGGCTGAACTCCATGAACGGCCTTATCGAGTCCAGGAGCTCGTCCTTGGTCATCCCCTTGAGGGGAGGAACTATTTCGAGAGACGGGAAGGGCCTGCCTCCTCCGTTCAGAATATCACTGATTTTCATGATGTCTTTTAGAATTCAACTCCGAACGACAGTTTCGGAAGGAACTGGAAAAAGTCTGCGATGAAGAACGGGGCTGCAACCTGCAGAAATACTCCGCTCCCGTTCTTGAATGTCCAGTCCCAGCCGATGTTGATTTCAATTTCCGCAGCCCTGGAAATAGGAGGTCCTGAAGGATCATTGCGGAGATCCGTGCATAGGCCGGCTTTCGCCCCCAAAGTCGGGCTGCTGTCCTGCGTCAGTATGAAATAACGGTACTCTGCGAATATATGCCCGAGGACATAAATGTTTTCTATAGGGGCAACTGAAGCCCCGATTCCTCCTCCGACATAATGCCGCCGGTTGAATATATATCCGTGGGATGTCTCGGCTCCGAGCCATACATTGAACATCGCGTGAGCCGAAATGCTTCCCCTGTATCCGGTCCTGTTGTCGGACTGGGCGGAGCTCTCTTCTTTCGTTGTCGCGGAAGCGGCTGTAAAAGTCAAGAGGAACAGGAGTGCAGTGACCGCAAATTTTTTCATACGCACCATATTTGTAAGAATTACTGACGCAAGTTATGAAAATAAATTGTCTGTATGCAAAAAATATTCAGAATTGTTTGTCGGTTCAGGGACATGGGGCTATTGATGGCGCAGCCGGCCGGAGAAGATGTCCGAGAAACCGTCTGGCTTCCTCATCCGTCATCCCCCTGCGTGCGGCATAGCAGTCATACTGTTTCCTGCCTATGGTCCGGATATCAGGATACATGGCGTTCCGGTGTATGAATATCATTCCGCAGACGGAAGCCTCCGGGATCATTCCGCAGCTTTCCGTGAGTGTGATTCCGAGTTTTTCCGAGTCCGGCAGCAGATGCAATATGTCGCGCTTGAGGGTATGGTCAGGGCAGCTTGCATATCCGGCGGCGGGCTTTATGATTTTCCAGTGCCCGGAGTTTCCTCCGATTTTGTAATCAATCCAGGATGAAGCGGCTTCGGCGAGGGTGTTCATCACTGAACGCCTGAGCATGCTGCCGTAGTCCGGGCCTTCCGGATGACTGTCGGTAACGCTTATGGCAAATGCTCCGACTGGTGAGGTGAAGCCGTATTCCTCCGGCGGAACGAAGTCGCACAGCGACAGGCAGACCTTTCTTCCGTCAGACAGCGGCGAAGGTTCTTCCTGCCTGAGCATCGGCAGTCTTGTCTCTCCGGTGTCTGCACTGATGTTGCCGGTGTTTGCGCTGATGTTGCCGGATGCTTTCCCGGCGAATATGATGTCGTCGTTCCGGGAATATGCGCCGTACCATTTTACACCTGCGGCTATCCTGCATGAGCCGCTTTCTGTCATTTCCCGGAGGACGGCCTCGGCTTCCTGTCTCAGTCCTGTCATCTCCGGGGCATCAGGGCTCATCTTTCCGTATTTTATGCCCCAGATGGCATAGAACATCTTCCAGTCGAACCAAGGCAATACTTCCCTGATGCTGATTTCTCCGACGGGAATGTCTTCAGTCCTGATGCTGTCTGCATGAGGGACTTCAAGGCTGGTGTCACGGAGGTAGCTTTCTGGAGGGAAGACTTTCTCTGTGTCATGCGGACCTGTGCCGTTGCCTTCAGGATGTACTCCTCCTGATTTCCCGCTGCGGTATATCGTGCGCATCTTTTCCTGTGCCTCGTGCTCCTCCTGTTCGAATCTCTCCCTGTCCGCCATGCATCTTTTTGCCATTACGGCGCTTGCCGAAGCGTCCGCGCCATAGAAAACATGCTCATATAGCGGCGCAAGCTTTACGGCTGTGTGCAGGGCAGATGTCGTGGCACCCCCGATGAAGAGGGGAGTGTCCATTCCTCGTGCCGTCATTTCCCGGCAGAGTTCTTCCATCTGATAGAGGGACGGAGTAATGAGTCCGCTGGCGGCAATGATGTCGGCATGCTCCCTGACGGCTGTGTCCAGTATCGTGTCCCTGTCCACCATGACGCCGAGGTCAATGACATTGAATCCGTTGCATCTGAGCACAGTGGCTGTTATGTTCTTGCCGATGTCGTGGACATCTCCGCGCACGGTGGCTATGACAATCTTCGGCCCGGATGTTTTCGTCCCGCTCATGCCGGCGCCTGTCCTGCCGTTGTCCGCGGCATCGGAATCCCTGCCCATGTACGGCTGCAGGTAGTCCACTGCATCCTTCATGACCTTTGCCGACTTGACGACCTGGGGCAGGAACATCTTGCCGTCCCCGAAGAGTTCCCCGACTTTTTTCATCCCGTCCATAAGCGGGCCCTCTATGATGCCTGTAGCTGAGCCGCAGATTTTAAGGCAGTCTTCAAGGTCCTGCTGCAGAGTGTCAGACCTTCCCGTGACGAGGGCTTCGGAAAGCCGTTTTTCAGGTCCTTGAGACCAGGCCGCCGCGCTTTGTCCGTTCCAGCTGATATGTGGGGATTCCCCTTTCATCCGGTCGTCACTTCCGGTTTTCTCTGCCTTTTCCGCGGATTCGGCGGCTGCTATGTCTGCGGCCTTTTCAATCAGCCTTTCGGTTGCTCCGCTGTCCGTGTTGAAGATGACATCTTCGACGCATTTCAGAAGTCCCGGTTCGATGTTGTCATAGACCTGGAGCATTCCTGGATTGACTATGGCCATGTCAAGTCCTGCCCGTATGGCATGGTAGAGGAAGGCCGAGTGCATCGCCTCGCGGACCGTGTTGTTGCCGCGGAAAGCAAATGAAAGATTGGATATGCCTCCTGAAGTCAGTGCCCCCGGGAGGTTCTCCTTTATCCATTTCACTGCTCTGATGAAGTCGGCGGCATAGTCGGCGTGCTCCTCAATCCCTGTACCTATGGCCAGCACATTCACATCGAAGATAATGTCGTGCGGGGCGATTCCTGCCCTTTCTGTCAGGAGCCTGTATGCCCTTGCGCAGATTTCCGTCTTCCTGCTGAAATCCGTGGCTTGTCCCCGTTCGTCGAAAGCCATGACTACCATGGCGGCCCCGAGCCTGCGGATTTCCCTGGCCTTGCCGATGAATGCTTCTTCGCCTTCCTTCAGGCTGATGGAATTGACGATTGACTTTCCCTGGGCGTTCTTGAGTCCGGAAAGGATTGTCTTCCAGTCGGAAGAGTCTATCATGAGGGCGGCCTTTGCGGCAGCCGGCTCACTTGAAATGCTGCGGACGAATCTTGTCATTTCCGCCTCGCTGTCAAGCATGGCGTCGTCCATGTTGATGTCAATTATGTCGGCCCCGCTGTCCACCTGTCCGGCGGCAATTCCCAGCGCCTCCGTCAAATTGCCTGAGGCTATCAGTCTGGCGAATTTCCTTGAGCCTGCGACATTGGTCCTCTCCCCGACATTGGTGAAGTTTCTTGTCCTGCGGTCTATGCATACCGCTTCGAGTCCGCTTATTGTCAGGGGAGTGCATTGCCTGCCGTCGGGGTTGTCCATGCCCCGTGTGTCTTTGTCGTCGCCCGGAATTTTCCTTGCCGGGTATTTCCTCACGGCTGCCTCTATTGCCCTGATGTACTCAGGTGTGGTGCCGCAGCATCCTCCTGCGATATTCAGCAGCCCTTCGGCAGCCATCTGTCCCATTTCTCCTGCCATTTCCTCCGGAGTCTGGGCATATCCCCCCATCCCGTCAGGAAGGCCTGCATTCGGATAGCAGATGACAGGGCATTTGGCAAAGGCTGCCGTTTCCCTGAGCAGATGATGCATCTCTCCTGCACCGAGCGAGCAGTTGAGCCCGAATGCTGTCAGAGGGTAATGGCTTACGGCAGTGTAGAATGCCTCAAGAGTCTGTCCCGTCAGAGTCCTTCCGCTTCTGTCGCTGACGGACACGGACACAATCACTGGGAAATATCCGTCCTCATCCAGTCTCTCTCTGACTGCAGGGCCATCTGTAAAGTCCGGGCTGTCAAGCAGTTTTTCAAGAGCATATATGGCTGCCTTGGCATTGAGCGCATCAAAGCATGTCTCTATCAGCAGCATGTCGGCGCCTCCCAGAATCAGTGCCCTGATCTGCTCCCCGTAGGCATCGGCCATTTCATCGAATGTCACAGCCCTGAAGGCAGGATCATTCATGTCCGGAGACATGGAAAGTGACTTTGATGTCGGGCCTATGCTTCCGGCAACGAAAATCTTCCTTTCGGTTTCTGTCTTCTTCCCGCTCTCACGGAATGTCTCCATTGCGGCATCCGCAGCCTCTCTGGCAATCCTCGCCCCCTCGTATGCCATCCTGGACGCAAGTGCACCGCATCCGTATTCTTCCTGGGATATCCTGTTGGCACTGAATGTATTTGCCTCTATTATGTCCGCCCCGGCCGCGATATATTCATTGTGGATTTTCCTGATGATGTCAGGCCGCGAGAGGTTGAGGCATTCATTGTTGCCTTTAAGTTCCTTTCCCTGCGGCGCTTCCTGAATCCCAGCCCGGAAATCCTCCTCCGTCAGCCCGCATTTCTGTATCATTGTGCCCGTCGCCCCGTCCAGAATCATTATTCTGCCGTCAGCAAGAAAATCTCTCATCTCTCAAGTCCGTTTTAGCAGGGCAAATATACGCAGAAGCCGAGCGCAATGCAAGAGGCCGAAGGCAAATGCAAACTTGTTTGCATGCGGACGAGGACTTTTGTATTGCCGAGGCGCAACAGTATATGTGGCCGACAGGCCAAATTGCGCAGAAGCCGAGCGCAATGCAAGAGGCCGAAGGCAAATGCAAACTTGTTTGCATGCAGACGAGGACTTTTGTATTGCCGAGGCGTGAACAGTATATGTGGCCGACAGGCCAGAATATTGTTAAACTCGCCCATGTGCTGATGGATTTCAGAGGGACAATGCAAAGGGAGGTGCTGTCGTCTGAATTTATTGTTCAGGCATTTAACCTTCCTATACGTTCATGTATCACCCTGTAATATTTATCTTTAAATTCATCAGTCAGGAATGATCTGTCAATAACTTCCGCCATTTCAGGCAAAAGTTTTGCATATTTCAGAATAAGGCGTTCAATGGCTTTCTGTTCAACCCCCATCGTCATACCGGATAATATAAAGTCCTGCCGTTTCAGTTTTTTCTTTTTCCCATTCAAGGTCAATGCCAGTTCTTCATCATCTTTCGGATTTAAGATTACGGCATTCAACATATCGTAGGCTGGAGTCAGGCGAATAATTCCATCTATTGGTTCATACAAAGAAAAATTCTTCAGATGCATATCATTGTTCCCGGTAATCCATGAAAACAATATTACTTCAAAAAAATTGGTGACATCCATTTTAGGCATTGAAGAATATTGTACTATCGCTTTGGCAATACGTTCATAACTGCTTTTATATTTATGTTCGGTCTGCCTTTCAGTCAACTGGCACATATCTTCCATTGCCACCTTTTCACCAGTACCAGAACGGTCAATCCTCTTTGTCAGGTAACATAGACTATTGTCAGCCATACGCATCAAGGTATGTGGTACAACATCTATTTTGGCCGACTCTGCCAAATGCATTGTCAAATCTTCCGTCTCTGGCATCTGTTTGAATTGTACCGTTTGAGGCTTACATATAAAACTTCCCCATAAGCCAACTATAGTCAATCTTTGGCTCCCTTCATGTTTGTTAAGATGTAAGGACAATTTGGGCTGTACACCAGTAAGTGAAGTCTGGTCTTTGATAACCTGTATTGCCAGTTTCTCCAAATCCTCACAAGTATAGTCCAAGACAGGTACTTCCTCTGTACCAAAGAATTTCTTTGCGCACTTATGATGAAAATCCGTCTCTCCCTTTTCAAGCGGACGGTAACAATACAAACATTTATCCATTTGTACTTTCCTCCTCAACTAACGGTTTAACACTTACAGCACCGATACAGTCATTACAGCAAAGCAGAAGTAAAGACATTCTGTCAAGAATACTGATATCCGTATTACGCAAGGCTACGTCCAGCAGCCACCCCTCAGGTATAAGACCGTCAAAGAACGGGAACAAGACATTGCTATGATAAGTTTCTTTGCGCAGAGGCAAAGTCAGGCTGATGGGTTTTGCTTCCGTCAATTTTATATATTCTGGAAGATAATAGAATTCATAACCATAGTCTCCTTCTGTAAGAACTCCCGCCAATAAATTCTTGTAATATATATTTGCCCGTTTCATCGCTGCTTATTTTGTTTCGGTTGTGGAGCCATTTCGTAATTGAAGAAATCAAGTAATTGATTTACTTTATCAAGGCGTAATGTAGATTTCCCTTGTTCCAGATCACGGACAAACCGTAATCCGACCCCTGATTTGACGGAGAGATCTTCTTGCGTCATATTGAATTGCTTACGCAATGATTTTACAGTAGAAGATAGAATATTCATATTCCAAATTATATCTGTTCGGGTACAAATATATAAAAAAGTTTTATATTATACCATATTGGGTATAAATTGAGGTGTCAGGATTGATTTATACCCGTTATGATATAAAACTGCTTTTGCTGTGCCGAGGGGAGAAGGTGAAATTGTTCAACTTCTCAGACCTGACGAGGTGTTTGATGCATAAATAGGATATGATATCGTACGGACACTGCTGATTGACAAATTAGGTTAAATCCTGAGGGTTTTAACCGTAAGGCCAAAACCCTCGGAACGGTATTGAACTTGTTACCGGTGGATTCTATATTCGTCACTATAAATTTTCACTCCCCAAATGACGACATATGCACGGCATGAATAAGTGCCATCACGAAGGTCTCCATATTGGTCATGATTATAATAATGTCTGAAATCTGATATCGTTACTTTAATTATATTGCCACCTATTTCCTGCCCGTAGTGAAATAGTTCAAATCCGCATTCCGAAACATCATTTGTTTCACCTGAGTCTAGTTTACCATACACTGTAATTCCGGACTCATCTGCATCACCTGAAATGCTAACAGAAACTTCTTCTATAACATCTTCCGGATATACGCAGCTTCCAGCCATTAAGGCAATCAATAATGATAAAATAATATTCAATATTTTCATAGCAAATCAATTAAAGAAAAACAACACTCCGAAATTACATTCACCATAGTGTCCTCCCGGGACAAAATTATAACCGACAGACGCACCGAGCCACTTCAATGGTCGGACTATAATGCCGGCTTCCATTCCCAATCCTTTATTTTTTGGTGTTTTTACTTTCGCCGGCTCTCCTTCAGGTAATAACGACGATGACCACCCATCATAATATTCTCCTACATAATATCTTCCGCATTGTCCATATCCTATACCGGCATATATAAAACCATATTTAGTAATGGAATATGTCGCACCGACATTGAAATTAAAACAGGTGTACCCTTTCGGTGTCCATTGCGTCACATAAGCACCGCTATTAACCGTTTCTTTTCCTTTCACAGAAGTTCTTAACGAAAGGTATGCTCCCCAGTGTTTTGAATATACGTTGTTCAAAGCAAACATAAATCCGAGTGGGGCCGCTGGTGAAAAACTGTAACCAAACATTACACTTCCGACAGGCTTAAAATAATCCAGCGTTTCAACTTCTGTTGCAACTTTTCCGTCAATTTCCTGCCTCCATACATTGAGGCTATATTTGCCTTTACTTTTCAAAGAATCAGCAATAGCGGATTTATTGGAATTATAAAATTCTTCTTCTCCTTTTTTCAACACCAATTCCCGCCTTTTCTTTATCACTATAAGACTCTGCTGTTCTGTTTCAATTTTATATGGAACAATAAATTTCCATCGGGAGTTGACTGAATAAGTAGTGTCCGTATCAGGTATCGGCAGTTTCATCACATATAAATTCAGGCTTGATACCGCTGCGTCAATCGCGTTCTTTATCTCCGCCGATGAAGTTCCTGTCTTGAAATTCACTTTTATATTATGATATGTGTTTCCTGTAGCATTCACTATGACACTGTCCGCGACCGAAATATCGATATTGTCAGGAGCATACTGCGATACGGCTTCTACCACTGCTGATTTCATCATAGCATAATATGCAGACTGCATATCATCGGACATATTATAAACCTTGTTTTTATCCTCGCCTGCCAAATAGGAATCAATTTTCTTTCTTCGTTCCTGTTTTTGCCTTTCTATTTCAGCCTGTCTCGCCTTTTCAGCAGCGATACGTCGCCGTTCGGCAATTCTTTCCCTTTCTTTTTCTTCCGCTATTCTTTTTCGTTCCGCTTCTTGCTCGGCAGCAATCCTCTTCTTTTCCGCTGCTTTTGCTTCAGCGATTTTCTTGCGTTTCACTTCCTCAAACCTGCTTTTGTATTTTTTTCTCCAGACATTATTTGCTATTGTGATTTTTTCATTATCTACTTCTCCGAATTCCTCAAAAATATCACGAAGCCAAAGGTACGTTTCATCTTCATCCCCGTCATTAATAATATAAAACCCCATTATGATGATTTCTGCGTATGTTGGATACTCATCTATGTTATCAATGATTTGCATGTATTGTCCCCGACTCCAATTTTCACAATCGGTCGCCTGTGACATTATGCTAAATACTGTTGCCTGTTCAAAATTATCGGCATATTTTAACCAAACTTTCAAATCAGACCGCATATTAGCCGTTATTGATTGCGCAGATGTGTTCAGACTGAAAGCGACAGAAGCAAATACAATGAATAAAAATTTTTTCATGACAATCAAATTTTTTACTTTCATATTTTAAGGCTGTCGAAGTTGTTGACAATAAACCTTGAAAATTTTGGGTTCACTTCATCTTTCGCCGTGTTGAACTGAATGGTCCTTTTGCCCGACTTATCCAAAATGGAATTTTCCAAAAATTCTTTCGAAGAAAGAAGCCAAATACTGTCAAGGTGTTCCGAATAAAAAACGAACCAATAATCGGGACGGTCAGTATGAGTGATTGCTGCAAATCTAGCAGAAGTGCCTTTCTGTACATTTCTTGAGCGTGCTTTAATCTGAAGTTCGATAAATTTGCCGTCCGGTCGCTTGACGACAATATCAACGGCATCGTCATCAACTACCGGCAAGAACACATCGAATTGCTCTTTCAACAAACGGCCGATTACATAATGCTCAATCCTTTTACCGAAAGATAATTTGTTGCGGAAAGCACCCTGAGATGTCCGTAGAAACAATACATCCTGATCAGATTCCATAATTCCATGTCACTCCTTTACAGCCAAAGGATTTATGTGGTTATACCAACGGAAAGCGGGCTGCAGTCTTGAATCGTAAGGTATCGCCAAACACCTGTCACACAAAGACAAACAGCCCGCCCTATGGAAGCAGGAACCGTTGTGCCTTGTGTGACGTATAAAATTGGCGATTTCTACGATAAAGGCACTTTCCGTATTTTCAATTGCCCTAAAGCATTACAAAATTATAAAATTTCTCCATTAATCTCTTATGCTTTCCTCATTTTCTAAAAATAATGTTAATGATTTTCCCTATATTAACGTGAGTTCGATGAATTTTAATAAAATATAATATATTGATTATTAATAAAATAGCGAAAGTTTTTGTATATTTGAATAAGCAAACAAAGTCAAAACAACAAAAACAATCGCTATGATGATCACCGAGGACAAAATTACGGAAATATTCTGTATGGCGGACGATTTCTGCAAAATATATGACAAATTCATCAAGGTAAACGGTCTGAGGCCAAGGCGT
>CASEBV010000006.1 GCA_949286415.1 uncultured Bacteroidales bacterium | reverse complement strand
TTCGAAACTGAGTCCCATCCACGCAGAGACGCTGCGGGAATCCATGTTGTTGCTCCACCACCTTTCATCCTTGGCATTGTTGGATTCTATGAACTTGTAATAAAACAATGTAAAGAAGTCCGTAAGCCTGAAAATGCTTCCCCTGGTCTTGTTCCCGAAATGAGACAGACGGGTTATGAAATCGCAGCGTTCAAGGTTCTTCAGTATCTTGCTCAAGAAAGAGCCTTCCAGTCCTGTAGCTTTTACTATGTCCTCCCTTGTCAGTCCCGACTTGTTCTCCGACAATAGCTTGACTATCGAAATATAAGTGTCGGCATTGCTGAACAGGGCATTGTGCAGCTCGTCGAATTCCCCTTTGAGATGGGCCCCGTCTGCAAAAAAGAGTCGGTCAATGTTCTGTGCAAGACTGTCAGAGGTATTCAGGAGGCTCAGATAAAAGGGGACACCGCCGAATATCATATAGCATTGCAGAATCTGGTATCTGTCCCATCTGCAGTTGCGCTGCCTCAGATATTCTTCCGTCTCATGCAGGTTGAACGGGGAAAGATGCAGGTTGCAGGTCACTCTTGCGTGCAGTCCTCCCTGATTGGCTTCTATCTTGTCCGCCATCCATGATGTCGCCGATCCTGTGGCGATGAGCATAATGTCTGTACGCCTGTTGCCCCAGCCGTTCCAGAATGTTTCCAGGGCATTGACAAAATTCGACCTCTGCGTATCCATCCAAGGCATTTCATCAATGAATATGACTTTTTTCCTGTCTGAAGGCAATGTCTCCAGATAATCTTCAAGCGCATTGAAGGCATCATACCATGTCTCGGCTTTCGGCTGTCTTCTTTTCGAATGACGCCGGATGGCTCTCATGAAATTCTGTATCTGAACCGAAGCCGGAGTGTTGTGCTCGCCGACAAAGGTGAAATCATATTTATAGTTGAAGAACTTGTCTATTAGATATGTCTTGCCGATACGCCTCCTTCCGCTGATGATGACAAATTCGGAGCGGTCTGATTCCAGACACCGCTGCAGTTCGTCACATTCCCTGTTTCGTGAAACCAATCTTTCCTGCATAATATTTCCGTTTCCGCAAAGGTACTCAATCCATATGTATCTGCCAAATTTCAAAGAGTGAGTTTGTACTTTATCTCATAAAATATTTAAGTAAAAGTACAAACTCACCAATACAACATAATGCGGGTTACTACTTTATGGATGATTTTTTATAAGATAAAGTAATGCCTCAGCATGTGATAGCGTTCCATATTAGCCGATGGCTTTTCAGCTTTTTCCGGATAAGTTATGTGCCCATTGTTCTTTGCAGTCAGAAATTATAAGACACTCCGACATGCCATCCCGGATTCCCTAATCCGCCATTCTGCCATCTGAACCGGTTGTGGTCCCAGCCTGCGCTTACTGAGAACCTCCAAATGTCAACCCCTATCGAAGGGCGGATCATGTATCCGGCACCGCCGAGAGTATAGTCATAGAACCCTCCGGCCTTCAGGTCCACGAACGGGCTGACCAACCGGTTCAAGAAACTATACTTAATCTCCGCAAAGACCGGAACCTGATACCTTGTCTTATGCCCGCCCATATCAACAGGCGTTATATGAAGTCCGATGCCTCCGCCTATGTAAAGTCCGTTTCCAAAGGAATACCCGTGAGATGTACTCAATGTGTAAAGAGTGTAATCAGAATCTATCACAGGGCCAATCTGTACGTCAGCCTTGTATCCTTTCTCATACATGGGAGATTTATGTGTTTGCGCAGAAATCGGAGTAACATTAAACATAAATGCGAGCAGCATGACTGCCAAGATGATTGACTTCTTCATATACGATTATTTTTGAAAGAATCTCTCTGAGGTAGATGCCACGGTTGGTATCATATTCCCCAAGACCGAGTTTGGCGCGGATGTAACAGCTGTCAATATAATGCCTTTATAGGTCTCTACATCGTCCAGTTCCCTGATGACAACACGGTCCGCACATGAAATCATGCCCGCTGCCGACACCAGCACGGATATAAGTATTATTATATGCCTTTTCACCATTGATTTAATGACAGTCCTGATTTCCGGCAGACAAAATTATAACTTTTCATGTTAAGGACAATGCCCGGAGACCTGGTTGCCGTCATCTGAATTACAATCGCGGCCGGTGGCAAGATTTTTTATTGCCACCGGCCGCGCTTTACTTTAATCGGCTAAAATGTCTTACTCTGCCATCATTTCCTGTCCCTCACAACTATCTGGCCGTCCTTCACATCGACTTCTATTACGGAATCCCTGTGCACGCGGCCGTCAAGAATCTCCTTGGCGAGCAGGTTGACAAGCTCACGCTGCATGAGCCTCTTGATAGGACGGGCACCATATGCAGGTTCATAGCCTTTGGTGCTCATATAGTCAGTGAATCCTTCCGTGAATGTGATTGAGACACCGTTCTGGGAAAGCTTTTTCTTCAGGTCGTTCATCTGGAGATGAAGGATGTCACGGATGTCTTTCTGGGACAGGGGCTCGAACATGATGATTTCGTCAATCCTGTTGAGGAATTCAGGACGCACGGTTTTCTTGAGGATGTCTATGACATCTTTCTTGCACTCAAGCAGCATTTCGTCCCTTTTTTCCCTTGCGGCCTTCTCGGCAGACGGGTCAGCATCCTTGATGCCGATGACCGGAAGCCGGTCCATATAGCCCTGGATGATTTCAGCGCCGACATTTGAGGTCATGATAAGAATCGTGTTCTTGAAGTCCACTGTCCGGCCCTTGTTGTCGGTAAGCCGTCCGTCATCAAGCACCTGAAGCAGGATATTGAATACATCCGGATGCGCTTTCTCTATCTCGTCGAGCAGAATGACAGAATACGGCTTGCGTCTCACGGCTTCCGTAAGCTGTCCGCCTTCGTCATATCCGACATATCCCGGAGGCGCACCGACAAGGCGGCTCACCGAATGACGCTCCTGATACTCGCTCATGTCTATTCGGGTAATCATGTTCTCGTCATTGAACAGGAATTCTGCCAGGGCCTTGGCCAGTTCAGTCTTTCCGACACCGGTGGTACCCATGAACAGGAATGAGCCTATCGGCCTCTTCTCGTTCTGCAGCCCGGCACGGCTTCTCCTCACCGCATCGGACACGGCAGCTATCGCCTGGTCCTGGCCCACCACTCTCTTGTGAAGTTCATCCTCCATGCGGAGCAGCTTCTCCCTCTCGCTCTCAAGCATCCTCTTCACCGGTATGCCCGTCCACTTGGCCACGACTTCGGCTATGTCTTCAGGCGTGACGGACTCGGTGATGATAGGGTCCTTTATCGCCGCCTGCCTTGCGGTCAGGTCGTCTATCTTCTTTTTCGTCTCGGCCATCTTGCCGTAGCGGATTTCGGCTACCTTGCCGTAGTCCCCCGCCCTTTCGGCATTCTGGGCCTGAATCTTATAGTCCTCCATCTTCTGGCGGGCGTCCTGAAGTCCGGACAGTATGCCTTTCTCCTCATCCCATTTCTTCATCAGCTCCTCGCGCTGACTGTTCAGGGAAGCGAGGTCTTCCTTGATTTTGTCCATCTTCATCGAGACTCCCTCCCGCTTGATGGCCTCCTTCTCGATTTCAAGCTGGCGGATCTTGCTGTTGAGGTCATCTATAGGCTCCGGCACGGAATTCATTTCCAGCCTCAGCTTCGACGCAGCCTCATCCACAAGGTCAATGGCCTTGTCCGGAAGAAACCTGTTAGTAATGTACCTGTGTGAAAGTTCCACGGCCGCAATGAGGGCATCATCCTCTATCCGGACCTTATGGTGGTTCTCATATCTTTCCTTCAGTCCCCTCAGGATAGATATGGACTCGGCCGGAGTAGGCTCGTCCACCATGACCATCTGGAACCTCCTCTCAAGGGCCTTGTCTGTCTCGAAATACTTCTGGTATTCATCCAGGGTAGTCGAGCCGATTGTCCTCAGCTCGCCCCTTGCAAGGGCAGGCTTCAGGATATTTGATGCGTCCATGGCTCCGGAAGTCCTTCCGGCACCGACCAGAGTATGTATCTCATCTATGAAAAGAATGATTTCTCCGTCGCTGTCAACGACTTCCTTGACCACTCCCTTCAGCCTTTCCTCAAATTCTCCCTGATACTTTGCACCCGCAATCAATGCTCCAAGGTCAAGAGAATATATCTTCTTGCTCTTAAGGTTCTCCGGGACCTGACCGTCGACAATCTTCTGGGCAATGCCCTCTGAGATGGCCGTCTTTCCCACACCAGGCTCGCCCACCAGTATAGGGTTGTTCTTGGTCCTTCGGCTCAGAATCTGGAGCACCCGGCGGATTTCCTCGTCCCTGCCGATGACAGGGTCAAGTTTTCCCTGCGCCGCCTTCTCATTGAGATTGACGGCGAACTTGCTCAAATTTTCAAACTTGCTGTTGGTATTGTTCTCCATAATTTTTCTCCTTTTTCTCTGTCCGAGGCAGATTCATTTCGGGACAATCATTATGGTATGACTACACCGGAATAGCCGTCTGCCCATGCGGACAAACGGCTATAGTCAAATTATATTCCAACGCCATCATACTGACATTTTGTCAGTAATCAGGTCTTTATTGTCTGTGTTACAAAGACTTTTATTCAGCGGCAGGAACTTCCTGTGCCGGAGCCTCCTGAGCGGGACTTTCTGCCTCCGGAGATGACTGCGGAAGCGGAGCAAAGTCAGGAGTCTGGCTTCCGGCCGCATTCTCAATCCTGTCTGTGACATCAATCTCTGCACGGCCTGACCCGCCTGTAGTAAAGGTCGTCACGATGGAAAGCACGAATATGAATGCCACGAGACCCCATGTGACTTTCTCAAGGATGTCTGCAGTCTTGCGCACGCCGAAAGTCTGGTTTCCGACGGCAAAGTTGCTGGCAAGTCCGCCGCCCTTGCTGTTCTGGAGCAGCACAACTATCGTCATAAGCACGCTTGCCAGGATGACCAGCACTGTGAGAATAGTAAATACGATACCCATAATCGCTATTTTTTAATTTCTTGGTCCAATTTTTCAATAAGGGCTGCAAAGTAAGTATTTTTTTCCGGATATGCCAAAATTAGTTTTGAATAAATCTCCCTGGCCTGCTCATAATATCCCTGGTCAGCATATATCTGAGCCAATGTCTCCGTGTAGAATGCAAGGCTTCCCCCCGTTTCGGCCGCGGCTTCTGCCGTATTCTCCTCCGCGCGCCAATTGAACCTGCCGACAAAAGAATCATCCTGTTTCCGGACAAGATCATATTGCTCCTGAGAAAAATAATCCCCGCCGGCAACGCGGACCCGCCTGGAATTGAAGCCGCTGCTCATTTTTTTGAGAATCTCCGACAAATCGCCGTCAGAACAGTCCCCCGAGGAAGGGCTCCGCAGCAGCCCGGCTATAACTCTCCTTGAGGGAAGATGCATAGCCGCTTCCGCATACTGGGAGACGCCCCAGCTTTCGCCTCCTGCTGCGCTCATCCTCCTGCACAGCTCTTTCCGGGCTCCTCCGAACCATGGATAGAGACTGACAACCCCGGCCAGTTCGTCTAGGGACAATTTTTTCAAATCAATGAATGCTTCCATATGCTCTGCATTACCAGTTGGCGACAGTTGCATTGAAAATATCCTCGACCAGAGTCTCTATGATATCTGTACACAGGGTAGATTCCACAGCATCAAGAGACTGCATCGAGTCATAGTCGGCGTAGGCCGAGAATGATTTCTCAAAATCATCTTCGGGATACTTCCTGTTCATGAAATATATCTTCACGGTCACGGTGAGACGGTTCTGGGCCGCAACCTCGTCAGCGGTCACGGCTGTGGCCCTGACATCATATCCGGTAATTTCTCCCGAAATCTCAAGGTCTCCCTCCATGTCCACCTCCTCAAGCCTCGTGAGCCTCCGGAACTGGTCACGGAGAGCCTCGGTGAGCTCATTGCTCAAAGTAGGGTTCACACGCAGAGCCTTGTATTCAAAATAATTGATTGTGACGGTATACACATCCGGCTGAATGGATGTCCCGGAAAAAGAATATATGCCGCATGACTGGAAAAGCGGAGCCGCAGCAACAAGCACGACAAGAGCCGACAGCGCCTGCAGCAGCATTCTGAATTTATTTTTCATCATTACTTTCATATTGTTCGGTCGATTATTTTCCGATGACAGCCGTATCATTCACCGATATTCTTCAGTTTCCTGTACAATGTCCTCTCGGAAATCCCCAGTTCGGCGGCAGCAAGCTTTCTGTTGCCCTTGTATTTTTCAAGCGCCTTCCTGATCAAATCCTCGCCCGCCTTCTCAAGCGAAAGGCTTCCCGGGTCTCCCTGGTCCTCAAAAGCGGGCCGCACAGAGCCTTCACCAAGATTGATTACTGCCGAAGGTGTGACCTCCGGGGCGTCCGGCTGCTCGGCATCCTGCCAATCGGCATCTTCCTGCAGACTCCGGTCAGCGCCGGCAGTCTGCCCGTGGGCAGAAAGCTGTCTCGGGAGCATTCCGGCCCCGTGTCCCAGAACAATTTCCTTAAGATAATCCACCTCCTGCCTCAGCTGATATATCATCCTTATCATGGCCTCCCGTTCCGACGGACTGACGGTTTCTTCAGCCGCGTTCGACTTCACCGGAAGCATACTGCGGTCATCCTTCGGAATATATGCAGAAAGCACATCGGCATTTATCTCAAACCTTTCCGTCCTTGCCGAAAGCTTTTCAGATTCAAGGGCTGAAACAGTCTCGGCCACATTCTTCAGCTGACGGATATTTCCCGGCCAGCGGTAGCTTTTGAGCAGAGCCACGGCATCGGGGGTCAGCGACACCTTGGCCATCCCGTACTTTTCCGAAAAATCCGAAGCGAATTTTCTGAACAGAAGATGAATGTCATCCTGCCGTTCCCTGAGGGACGGCATTGTTATCGGCACAGCATTGAGTCTGTAATAGAGATCCTCCCGGAATTTGCCCCGGGACACAGCGTGCATGAGGTTGACATTGGTCGCCGCCACTACCCTGACATCTGTCTTCAGTACTTTGGACGATCCGACCCTGATGAATTCCCCCGACTGCAGCACGCGCAGCAGCTTCGCCTGCGAGGCCAGGGGAAGCTCGCCGATTTCGTCCAGAAAGAGAGTCCCTCCGTCAGCTTCCTCAAAATATCCCTTGCGCATCTCTGCAGCTCCGGTAAAGGCCCCCTTTTCATGGCCGAAAAGTTCTGAATCAATCGTGCCCTCAGGTATGGCCCCGCAGTTGACGGCAAAATATTTGCCCGTACGGCGGCGACTGAACTGATGTATGATTTTCGGAATATTTTCCTTTCCGACTCCGCTCTCACCGCTGATGAGCACTGTCAAATCCGTAGGAGCCACTGCCACAGCGATTTCAAGAGCCCGGTTCAGTCCGGGATCATTGCCGATGATGTCAAATTTATTCTTTAGAGTCTGGAGTTCCTGATTTGTCATAATGCGCAAAGTTAAGAAAAGGCGTGAAAAATAGTACAGGAATGCCGAAAATTTAAAATAATGATTATATTTGCAATGATTCTGCGCTGTCAAAAGCGTACAATCATTTATGAAAACAAACCATTTAATTTATATTTGAAATGAAAAAAGGTATCAAACTTTTGTCATCTGCCGTCCTGGGTCTTGCAGCAGTGGCCTGCAGCTCCCCGGAGAAAATGGCAGACATGGCAGAGAACGTGACAGTTAAGTGCGACCCTGCCGTACTTGAAGTTGTAGCCGGAGAAATCGATGCTACAGTTTCCGTTACTTATCCTGCTGACTATTTCCATCCGAAGGCCATTCTGGAAGTTACTCCTGTCCTCGTATATGAAGGAGGAGAAGCTGCCATGGAGCCTTTCATGTATCAGGGAGAAAAAGTCACCGACAACTACAAGACAATCCCTTCCGAGGGCTCGACTGTGACAGAGAAAGTGCACTTCACATATGTTCCGGGCATGGAGAAAGGTTATCTTGAGCTCCGCGGTACAGTAATGCACAAGAACAAATCCGTAAACCTTCCTGTAAAGAAAGTCGCTGACGGAACCAACACCACCTACATGCTCGTAAATAAAGACGGCAAGGTCGACTACATTCCAGACAGCTATCAGGAAATCATCAAGCAGACAGCCGAAGGCCAGATTCTTTATACAATCAACAGTTCTACAGTAAGAAACAGCCAGCTCAGGTCTGAGTCCATCAAGAGCTTCCAGGAAGCCCTCGATGAAATCAAGGCCAACGAGCGCAAGGAAATCGTAAGCACCGACATCGTTGCCTACGCATCACCTGACGGCGGAGAAGAACTCAATGCGAAGCTTTCCGACAAGCGTTCAACTTCTGCGGAAAAAGCATTCGGCAAAGTTACAAAGAAACATGAGGTCGAGGCTCCGGTCAATGTGAAGAGCATCGGACAGGACTGGGAAGGCTTCCAGGAGCTCGTGGCACAGTCTGACATCGCCGACAAGGATCTTATCATCCGCGTACTTTCAATGTACAGCGACCCTGCTGTCCGCGAAAGGGAAATCAAGAACATGTCTGCCGTATACAAGACTCTTGCAAAGGAAATCCTTCCTGAACTCCGCCGTGCAAGATTCATCGCCAATGTTGAATTTACCAACTATTCAAATGAAGAGCTCCTTCAGCTCATCGAGGAAAACATTGACGTGCTTGACGAAGAGGCTCTCCTCCGCGCCGCATCAGTAGCAAAGGAAAACTCTGCAAAGGAGAATGTCTACAAGAAAGCCATTGAGAAATTCAACAGCGACCGCGCACAGTACAATCTTGCCGTCGTATATCTGAACGAAGACAAGCTTGATGCAGCCAAGGCCGCCCTTGCAAAGGTTCAGGACCAGAACGCATACTGGCAGAATGCCATGGGCGTCGTAGCCCTGAGGGAAGGCAATGCAGCCGAAGCAGCCAAATACTTCAAAGCCGCCGGCTCACAGACTTCAAAGGAAAACCTTGCAGTGCTTGACATCCTTGACGGCAACTATGCTGCAGCAGCAGAGAAGCTCGCCGACGCACAGGGATGCTGCCACAACAAGACTCTTGCCTACATCCTTACAGGACAGCTTGACAAGGCCGCAGCTTCTGCAAAATGCGCAAGCCCGAGTGTTTCTTACCTGAAGGCCATCATCGCCGCACGCCAGGGCAATGCCGAAGAAGTAAAGGCCAACCTTGAGGCAGCAGGCAAAGTTGAAGCTCTTGCAGAAAGGGCTGCAAAAGACATTGAATTCGCTCAGTACAGGTAGTGACTGATGCAAATTCAGAGAAAGAAGAGTGGTCAGCCGGCCACTCTTTTTTTTATAATTGTATTCCGAGGAATTATTTCTGCCGAAATTATCTCTATATTTGAAATCAAATACATACCTCATGAACAAGACACTGCTGACAGCATGCCTGTCCATAGCCGCCATTGCGGCATCGCCCGTCGCCGGGACAAATATTCTGGCAGGTGACTATAATCCGTCGCCGGAGAATGTCAAATCCAGGGAAGAATTCAGAGCAGACCGGTTCGGAATATTCATCCACTGGGGAGTATACTCCATGCTTGCCACCGGGGAATGGACCATGACCAACAAGGATCTGAACTATCTGGAATACGCAAAGCTTGCCGGAGGCTTCTTTCCGGCATCATTCAATGCAGAAGAATGGGTGTCGGCAATCAAGGATGCCGGGGCAAAATACATCTGTTTCACGACAAGGCATCATGACGGCTTCTCCATGTTCGACAGCGGAGTGACCGAATATGACATCATGGATGCATCTCCGTTCAGGCGAGATATTGTGAAGGAACTTGCAGACGAATGCCACAGACAGGGCATTGAAGTACATTTCTACTATTCGCTGATTGACTGGGGGCGGGAAGATGCCCCGAGGGGAAGGACCGGACTCGGGACGGGCAGGCCGCTTGACACTGTGGACAAGGATGCATACTACGATTTCATGAAAGCCCAGCTCACCGAATTGCTGACAAACTATGGCCCGGTCAGGGCAATCTGGTTCGACGGGCACTGGGACCAGGACCAGAATCCGGACTTTGACTGGCGATATGATGAGCTGTACGGACTTATACATTCCCTGCAGCCCGGCTGCCTCGTGGGCAACAATCACCACCTTGCTCCGTTCGAAGGGGAGGACATCCAGATTTTTGAGAGGGATTTGCCAGGAGAGAACACCGCAGGCCTGTCCGGACAGGAAGTCAGCGATGCCCTGCCTCTGGAGACCTGCCAGACAATGAACGGCATGTGGGGATACAAGATAACCGACCTTGACTACAAATCCGTCGGGGACCTTGTCAGGTATCTTGCCGGAGCAGCGGGCAGAGATGCCAACCTGCTGCTCAATGTCGGACCGCAGCCGGACGGCAATCTCCCGGAACAGGCTGTTGACAGGATGAAAGGCATCGGAGAATGGCTCCGGGAATTCGGTCAGACCATATATGGAACGAGAGGAGGAGAAATGACTCCCCGCGACTGGGGCGTCATGACCCGCAGGGACAATATCCGCTATGTACACATCATGAACCTTCAGGACAATTCTCTCTTCGTGCCGTTCACATCAGGAAAAGTCGGAAAGGCAGTATGCCTCAACGACGGCAGGACACTTGAATTCCGCCAGGACAAGGACGGAGTTCTCCTGAAGCTCGGACGCATCCCGACGGAAACAGACATGATTGTGGAACTCACTCTGAAATAACAAATTTAACCCACAATGCCATGGATGACAACAACTACATCCCGACCGCAGAATACAATTATGTCATCGGCAAACATTATTTAAGTACTGATGACCCTGCTCTGGCGACGGTATATTATGAAATAAAGCATCTTGAAACACGGATGTCCGACCCTGAGGGATTTTTCTTCAATACCCTCACAATTATGGTTGAACTGAAGAGGTTCGCCGTCTCGGCCGGGCTCTCCGGGGAACCCCTCCTGGAGGACATCCTGGAACGCCTGAGGACATCAGTAAAAGGACCTGCGGAAGACCCGATGAGCTACGCGGAGATGGACAATGCCCTTATCAGGATACATGACTGCATTCCGGACATCTGCCGCCTCGCAGACATGGCAAAAGGCGGAAAGAGAGAACCCGCCGCTCCGAAGCCAGAGGAGACAAAGGGGGCAGAGGAGCAGGACAGTACCTGCACAATTGATGAGACAGAAGGTGATCCGGGAAAAGAATTGCGAGTCCGGGCTACGGAGCGCACCATGGACATGTCCGTCAGCAACACCGAACATGGAGACATGGATATTCCAGAGAAGGATCTCAAGAAAGGAGCCCGATTTGAAGTTCCGCACTTCCCTGATTCAGCCTTTGAAATACTTGAGGCCTCAGGGGACAAAGTCAGAGTTCAATGGTGCTCGCACGAATACGAGATTCCGTTGGGCAACACCGTCACTACCCAAAATATCCTGCTCGACAATCCGTATCTGAGTGTGGATGAGATGCATATACGATTTGAATATCGCGAAATCCCTCTCTACACAAGAGCCATGAGGCTGTTGGACAAAATCGCAAAGTTGCACGGCGCCATGGACCCGAGAAAAGCCGGCACAACCAAAGCCGAACAGAAAGTGCTCAATATGCTGGACGAACTAATCTATAAAAATGACAGGACAGACATGTATCCGCTCAAGGCCCTGCTGGATGCGTCCAACAACTGGGCTACCGGCAAAATCGTCCGCATGAGCCATTTCAGACACATCCTTCTGGAGGGCATTGACAAAGGCTGTCTCGCCCCCGACCAAGATGAGGCTTGGGACTGGATGGAGGCTGCCGCCGGGAACAACGACCCCGCGGAATTTATGGATGACACAGAACGCTGGTACGATATTCTGATGACGGCCGCTGAAGAAGGCAACACCATTGCCAAGGACATAATGGACCGAATCTGGGAACCGGAGCAGATTATCGAGGAGGACTGAGCAAAAGAAAAGAGGTACAAGAAATTGACATTCAATCGCTTGTACCTCTTATTCAGCGGTGAGAGGGGGATTCGAACCCCCGGTACGGTAATCCCGTACGGCAGTTTAGCAAACTGCTGGTTTAAGCCACTCACCCATCTCACCTTTGAAAGGGATGACAAAGTTACATCAAAAGTTCCTTTCTGCCAAATAAAATTATGAAAACCACCTAAACTGCCAATTGCAGTTTAGGCCGGGATTATTGCTTGGCGATGTTTTCGCGCATGTCTGTGTCAGCCTGGATATTCTTGATGCGGTAATAATCCATGATGCCGAGATTGCCGGTACGGAAGGCTTCAGCCATGGCAAGAGGTATCTGGGTTTCTGCCTCTATGACTTTTGCCCTGGCTTCCTGGGCCTTGGCCTTCATTTCCTGTTCAAGGGCGACGGCCATTGCCCTGCGCTCTTCGGCCCGGGCCTGCGCGATGTTCTTGTCTGCCTCGGCCTGGTCCATCTGAAGGACGGCGCCGATGTTCTTTCCGATGTCAATGTCGGCTATGTCTATTGAGAGGATTTCGAAGGCTGTGCCGGAATCAAGGCCTTTGTTGAGGACGACCTTGGAGATTGAATCAGGATTCTCAAGGACGACCTTGTGGCTCTCTGCCGAACCGATGCTTGACACTATGCCCTCGCCGACTCTTGCAAGTACCGTCTCTTCTCCGGCTCCTCCGACAAGCTGACGGATATTTGCGCGGACTGTGACTCTTGCCTTGGTAATGAGCTGGATGCCGTCTTTGGCAACAGCCGTTACGGGAGGAGTATTGATGACCTTCGGGTTGACGGACATCTGCACAGCCTCGAAGACATCGCGTCCGGCGAGGTCAATCGCAGCAGCCATCTTGAAGTCAAGGGCGATGTTGGCTTTGTCTGCGGATATCAGGGCATTCACGACATTAGGCACATTGCCTTTGGCCAGATAATGCGCTTCAAGTTCATTGGCGTCAAGTTTCAGACCGGCTTTGGTTCCGGTAACCATTGCCATTACGATTGTGCTTGGCGGAACTTTCCTCCAGCGCATCAGGACCAGCTGGATAAGTGAAATCCGGACTCCTGAAATGAGCGCCTGAAACCAGAGCGTCACAGGGAAGAACCAGAGAAAAATAATCAGGCCGACTATCGCTATAGCGACCCAAACTGCAATCATTGCCATGTCGTACATAATTTATTATTTTATTATTGTCCAATTATATTCTGAAATCCTTTTATTCAAAAATCCTTTTCCACCGGCTTGACATATATTTTATTGTCCTCAATCATAGCGACTTCGACTTCATCACCGGTATTAATTATTCCTTCCAATGACTTCACCTCATACATATTGCCGTCTATCCGGACTGTCCCCATCGGGGCAAGCCTGGTCATTGCCACGCCGGTATCCCCTACGGCAAGTTTCTTTTCATCGAAAAACTGAATCTTGGAATCGATGTTCGTATTCAGGGCAAGCTTTTTCCATGTCTTGGCACGGAGGACATAGATAGTCAGGCCTATCAGGAGCACCACATTTACCACGGTAACAATAGTCCCGGCTGTCTGGCCGAACTCATGGAAGGCATAGAAGCATGAACCTCCCAAGGATACAAGCCCAAGTATCCCGGCTACGCCTACCCCCGGAATCAGCAATATTTCAGACAGAATCAGAACAATCCCGACAGCGATGAGAATAATAATAAATGCCATGTCTTATTTATGTTTATAACTCTATTCATTTCATGACTGAGACCAATACTTCCGATATTCCGGCCGCCCTGGCCGCCGCGGCAGCTTCTTCCGCCTTCTTCCTGCTGCCGAAAGGGCCGGCGACATATTTTACCGTCCCGTCCTCCTCTGTCCTTGCTATGTCTTTTGCTCCGAACTGCTGGAGAGCAGCCTTTGCGACTTCAGGCAGGCTTCCTTCTGCCGGGACAAGCAGAAGCCGGAATGTCTCATCGGCCTTCTGCTCCTTTTCCAAAGCCTTTGCCTCAGCCATCCTGATGACCTGCCCGTCTTTAAGAGGTACAATGTAGGCCGTCTTGAATCCGGCTTTCTTGACGGCATTGAGCCGGGACAGGACATCATTGTATGTCCTGAAGATTCCGACCCTGTAAATGTATCTGCCGGAGGATGACCGGGATTCAAACACCGGAGACAATCCGTTGAGCTGACGCACAGAAGCTTTTCCGGACAATGAGAATATCTGTATCTGATATACCAGCCCCGGAGGCAATGTGTTGTCTTCCGCGAATCTGCCCTCCGGCAGAATCATGAATGTGTAGTCAAATTTTTTCTCCGGTACTTCAAACTTCATTTCCGGCATTGTGCCGGGATTCATCTTGGTGAAAACAAAGCCGGTGGAAGCCCCGACAACCTCTCTGTCGGATTCTGCCTGAATCTTGCCCGGGTCAATCACGACACCGTTGAACAGGAACTCCATCTCTATTTTCTGCAAGTCGGACATTGCCCTGTCCAGAGATGCCTGAAGCCGCGGTATCATCTTTTCGTTGGCCGCAATCCTGTCCGAAATGGCCTTGCGGTCCTCTTCATATTCTGTGGCCGGCAATGCCTGCCTGTCATTGTCAATTGAAGATATGCATCCGTACAGGGAATCCCTGTAAAGCCTTACTTCCGACACCTTCTCCATGTATCTCCTTATGTCCACATTATCGGGCATGGTATCTGACACCGATGTGCCGGTATCAACCGAATTGGGGCCGGTCAAAGCGTCATCAGGATCAAGGGCGCATATTCTCCGCAGTTCCTGAATGTCCCGCACTTCTTTTCTGACGGGCATCGGGTCATATTCAAGGACATAGACGCAGACACTGTCCCGGCTGCAGTCCCTGTTGGAAGCAAAGATGGAATATTTGCCGTCAGGAGTATTCACATAGAGGAAATCATCGTATGGCGAAGAATACGGGAAACCAAGGTTGACCGGCTCTCCCCACTCAGAGGCATCCTCATCCCATTCCGTCATGTAGATGTCATAGCCTCCGGCACCGTAAAGTCCCGAAGACGAGAAATACATGGTCTTGCCGTCAGGCGACAGCATAGGATAGATCTCGTCCGAGGAAGATGTCATCGACTCCGTCAGCAGGGACGGAAGAGACCAGAGCGAATCCCTGTATTCTGTCATGTAGATATTCATCGCCCCGGAGGCATCAGGAGCGGAATAATATATTTTGTCTCCGGTACCAGCACTGGCAACTGTGCCCGGTAAATATGTGGCCCGGCTGAAATGATTGGCTCCGGCAGTGTCAAGCTGGTTCGGGACGGAAACCCAGCAGCTGTCCTCAAGCGGATAGAAAAGATAGAAATCCTCAAGGGAAAACCTGTGTCTGGCAACAACTTTCGGTGTGCTTACGAACCCGGTCATGCTGATGCCGTTTTCCGCGAGAAGGAGCTTTTCTTCAACTGCTATCTTTTCAAGGGAATCAGCTGCGGTTGACGATGCCTCCCTATATATTGCGGCAGCGTCTTCAAACCTGTATTCCATGCGAAGAGAATCCGCTGCTTCCGTCAGACGGACGACACTGCTGTCGCCGGCCTGAAGTTCAGCGACATTCAGAACCATCGCGGCAACTGCCGCCTGGATACAGAACAAATACATTCTCATTTCCCTTTCCCTGCTCGTTTACGACCAACAAAAATAAGAAATACTTTATTTATAAGAAAAAAATAGTAAATTTGTGCCCTATTTTGCGGTTGGCAAGCGCCTTGCCTTCCAATAGAATGTAAAATCAAATAATCTAACTATAGAAACATTATGCAAAGTAAAGGTGCTATCAGATTTGTGGCAATTGTTCTGGCCATAGTATGTCTCTGGCAGCTTTCGTTCACCCTTGTGACCAAGATTCAGGAAAACAAGGCTGCGAAATATGCGGAGAAAGCCGTGGCGGAATACCAGAAATCAGCTGAATTCAGCAATGTGCCCGTTGAAGACCAGGCTTACTGCCTTGATTCTATCAGGAAGGAGCAGAACAGAAGATACATTGATTCGGTATCTACTGAAAAGGTCTACTTCGGCTACACTTACAAAGATGTGAAGGAGAAAGAGATCAATCTGGGTCTTGACCTCAAGGGCGGTATGAATGTGATGCTTCAGGTTCAGCTTGAAGACCTCGTGCGTGCCCTCGCAGGCAACAATCAGTCACCGGAGTTCTCTCAGGCTCTCACCCTTGCCAATGAGCGCAGCGTAACTTCCCGGGCCGACTTCATCACTCTGTTCCAGGAAGCATGGAACGAAGTGGGCAACGGACAGAGGCTCGCCCAGATTTTCGGAACATACGAAATGAGGGACAAAATCAGGCCTGAATCCACTGATGACGAAGTAATTGCCGTCATCCGCGAAGAGGCGGAGAGCGCAATATCCAACTCATTCAATGTGCTCAGAAACCGTATCGACCGCTTCGGAGTGACCCAGCCGAGCATCCAGAAGCTCGGGAACAGCGGAAGAATCCTCGTCGAGCTCCCGGGTGTCAAAGAGCCGGAGCGCGTGAGGAAGCTTCTTCAGGGAACAGCATCCCTCGAATTCTGGGCAACTTACGAAAACAGCGAAATATATCCGTTCCTGCAGCAGGCCAATTCCACATTGGCAGAACTGCTGGCAGAAGAGACTCCGGCCATAGAGGAGACTGCAGAGCCTGCAGCTGATGCTGCAGCCGGGACAGCCCCTCAGTCTGTCGCCGACTCACTGATTTCTGCCGGACTCACAAACCAGGACACCGAAGCCAGGCAGCTGGAGCAGTTCAAGAAAGAGAACCCTCTCTTCGCCGCTCTCAATCCGGCCATGTTCAACGGCAGACTTGCGTCAGGAGCATGCATCGGATATGCCAACTATTCTGATACAGCCAAAATCAACCGCTGGCTGAAAATGCCTCAGATAGAGGCTCTCTTCCCGCCTGAGTTCAAGGCATACTGGACAGTCAAGCCGTCTGCCTACATCCAGGGAGGAAACACTTTCGAACTTGTTGCAATCAAAGCCACTTCCCGCGACGGACAGGCTCCTCTTGACGGAGGTGCAGTGACCGATGCCCGCGTGCAGTACGGCAGCAACGGAGGAAATCCGAATGTATCCATGACAATGAACGCCGAAGGCGCAAATGTATGGGCAAGGATGACCAAGGACAACATCGGCCGCCAGATAGCCATCGTCCTTGACGGCATGGTATATTCATATCCGGTCGTAAATACTGAAATCACCGGAGGAAGCTCCGAAATCACCGGAAACTTCACTCTTGAAGAGGCTGAAGACCTTGCCAATGTGCTCAAGTCCGGAAAACTTCCGGCTCCGGCAACCATAATCCAGGAACAGGTCGTAGGTCCTTCACTCGGAGCCGAGTCAATCAATGCGGGTCTCATCTCCTTCTTGATTGCCTTCCTCCTCGTGCTGGCATACATGGCATTCTTCTACCATGGCGCAGGTCTCGTGGCCGATGTGGCATTGCTCTGCAATGTGCTTCTGCTTCTGGGCTCCCTCGTGTCATTCGGCGCTGTGCTCACTCTTCCTGGTATCGCAGGTCTCGTCCTGACTCTGGGTATGGCAGTGGACGCCAATGTCATCATCTATGAACGCATCAAGGAGGAACTCCGTTCCGGCAAGGGCCTGAGCAAGGCAGTAGCCGACGGATACTCAAACGCATACTCGGCAATCATAGACGGACAGCTGACGACCATCATCACCGGTATCGTCCTCTTCATCTTCGGTTCCGGTCCTGTACAGGGCTTCGCCACTACCCTCATCATCGGTATCATCACTTCAATACTGACATCCATCTTCATTTCAAGACTCATATTCGAAGACAGGCTTGCAAAGGGCAAGAACATCACATTCGACAACAAGTTTACCCGCAACCTGCTCCAGAATACCCATGTCAACTTCCTCAACAAGAGAAAGTACACCTATACAATCTCCGGCATCGTCATCATCATCTGCATCGTGTCGATGTTCACAAAGGGATTTACTTATGGTGTAGACTTCACGGGAGGCCGTACATTCGTGGTAAGGTTCGACCAGCCTGTTGCTGCTGAGGATGTCAGGGAGGCAACCATCGCAGCATTCAGCGCTGCTGACGAGGCCGACCAGAGCCAGAACTACGGTTCAGCAGTTGAAGTGAAGCAGTTCGGAGGCGAAAGCCAGATGAAAATCACCACACAGTACAAGGTTGACCAGGAGTCTACAGAAGTGGACGCCGAAGTGGAGCAGATTCTCTATGACGCACTCAAAGGCTTCTTCGCTGAAGACCTCACTCTGTCAGAGTTCACATCCACTCTCGAGAACCCGAACGGTATCATCAGTTCCGACAAGGTGGGACCGACAATCGCAAATGACATGAAGAGCGACGCAATCATCGCCGTTGTCATCGCACTGTTCGCCATCTTCGTCTACATTGCCTTCAGGTTCAAGAAATGGACATGGGGATTCGGCGGTGTCATGGGTCTTGCCCATACAGCCATCATCGTCATCGGATTCTTCTCACTGTTCTCGGGAATACTTCCGTTCAGCCTTGATGTGGACCAGACCTTCATCGCGGCCATCCTGACCATCATCGGTTACGCAATCAATGATACAGTGGTCATCTTTGACCGTATCCGTGAATACAAGACCCTGCACCCTAAGATGCCTCTTGACATCAATGCAAATGAGGCCCTCAACAGTACGCTCTCCCGTACAATGAACACCTCCCTGACTACCCTCGTGGTAATGGTGGCCATCGCCATCTTCGGAGGTGAAGTCATCAGGGGTCTTGCTGTTGCCCTCATCCTCGGTATCGCCATCGGTACCTATGCATCCCTCTTCATCGCCACACCGCTCATGTACGATGTGACAATGTGGATCGAGAAGAGAAAGGCTGCAAAGGCTGAAGCAAAGAAATAATTCACTGACAACTGATATGCATAATGAGGCGGGGCCGGGTGCTCCGCCTCATTTTTATTCGGCGCTTGTCATGTTGAAAACTTTATATTGTCCTCCTTTCTATTTTAAGTATCTTTGTCTTTCCCGGAAATTCCGGAAACAAGACGCATCACCTGAAAATCCAAGAGCACAACACCATGTCATTTGTCCACCTTCACGTCCATACCCAGTATTCAATTCTTGACGGCCAGTCGTCAATCGAAAATCTTTTCAACAGGGCCGAAGAACTTGGAATGCCGGGACTTGCCATCACCGACCACGGCAATATGTACGGAGTCAAGGAATTTTTCAAATTCGCGAAAAAGCATCCTTCCGTAAAGCCGATCGTCGGATGCGAGATATATGTGACAAGGCATTATGACCACAGGCTGAAGGACAAGGACCACAAGGAATATTATCACCTCATCCTTCTGGCCAAGAACTACAACGGCTACAGGAATCTCATGAAAATAGTGTCTACCGGACACATCGAGGGAATGTACTATAAGCCGAGGGTCAGCCACGAGGTGATTGAAAAATACTCCAAGGACCTGATATGCTGCTCTGCCTGCATCGCCGGAGAAGTGCCGAGGAACATAATTGACGGAGACTTTGCGGCAGCAGAAAAGGCCATAGAATGGCATAAGAAAGTATTCGGTGACGACTATTACCTTGAAGTGCAGCTGCATCGCACTGAAGTGCCGAACCAGTCGCAGGAAGTATGGGAACGACAGAAAATCGCGCTTGCAGGGATTATAGAACTGGCGAAGAAGACCGGGGTCAAGATTGTGGCCACCAATGACGCCCACTTTGTCCGCAAGGAGGACGGCCCGGCGCACGACAGACTCATCTGTCTGACTACCAACGCATATCTGACTGACGAAAAAAGACTGAGATATACTCAGCAGGAATATCTCAAGAGCGAAGAAGAAATGGCCGCTCTCTTCCCTGAGCACCCGGAATTTCTTGCCAATACTCTTGAAGTCTGCGACAAGGTTGAAAACTACACCATAGACAGAGGCCATGTGCTGCCCATATTCAGGATTGACCCTGAATTCATGAAAGACATTGGAAGCCATCTTGAAAAATACAAGGATGTCATTGATGCGGGCCGGTGCGACAAGGACGGGAACGACAGGGGCGAAGGCTTCACTCATTCCGTCGCCTACCTGTGCCACCTGTGCTATGAAGGCGCAGCCCGGAGATATGGTGAGCTCAATGCTGAACAGGCAGAACGCATTGACTTTGAGCTGAAGACAATCTGCAGAATGGGATTCCCCGACTACTTCCTCATTGTGCAGGACTTCATTGCCGCGGCACGGAGAAACGGCATTTCAGTAGGGCCGGGAAGAGGCTCCGCAGCCGGCTCTGCCGTAGCCTACTGCCTTGGCATCACGAATATCGACCCGATCAAATATCAGCTCCTCTTCGAGCGTTTCCTGAATCCGGACCGAATTTCCATGCCTGATATAGACATCGACTTTGACGACGACGGGCGATACCGCGTGTTCAAATATGTGGAGGACACATACGGGAAGGATCACATTTCACATGTCGTGACTTTCGGCACAATGGCGGCCAAGATGGCCATAAAGGATGTCGGGAGAGTCAGCAACATGCCGATGGAAGAATCCAACAGACTTACCAAGATGATTCCGGACAGGCCCATCAAGGTCAAGGAGATGCAGGAAATCCCGATGAAGGACGGAGAGGAACTTACCGAAGATGACAAGGATTTCAAAATCATAGAAAAAGAAGTTGAAATACCTGATCCGGAGCATGAGGGACAGACAATCAGGGCCGTCAAGAAATTCAAGAAGGGAGAAGTGGAGAAAGACTACAAGCCAACCCTGAAAAACTGCATCAAATACATCAGCGAGCTCAAGAACGAATATGAAAACGGCCCTGAACTCACCCGTGATGTATTGACTTATGCCCTGAAGCTGGAGGGATGCATCCGCCAGACAGGAGTCCATGCCTGCGCAATGATCATAGGACGGGGCGACCTCACGGACTATATTCCCATAAGCATCGCGGCAGACAAGGCGACAGGCGAGGATGTGTGGGTTTCCCAATACGAGGGCTGCTTCATCGAGGACGTCGGAATGCTCAAGATGGACTTCCTCGGACTCAAGACGCTGTCCATCATAAAGGAATGCCTGGAAAATATCAGGAAGAGGCACGGAATAGATATCGACATTGAGAAAATACCTATCGATGACCCGCTTACATACGCCCTGTACGGACGGGGAGACACCACAAGCGTATTTCAGTTCGAGTCTGAAGGCATGAAGCAATGGCTGCAGAAACTTGAGCCCACGAGGTTTGAGGATCTGATAGCCATGAATGCCCTGTACAGACCGGGGCCTATGGACTATATTCCGTCATTCGTCGACAGAAAGCAGGGACGGGAACAGATTACCTACGACCTGCCTGAAATGGAAGAATATCTTCAGGACACATACGGCATCACTGTATACCAGGAGCAGGTCATGCTTCTGTCGCAGAAACTTGCAGGATTCACGAAAGGAGAAGCCGACAAGCTCCGCAAGGCCATGGGGAAAAAGCAGCTGGATGTCCTGGAGTCACTCAGGGACAAGTTTCTCAAAGGGGGCAAGGCCAACGGGCATCCGGAAAAAACACTCAAGAAAATATGGAATGACTGGAGGAAATTCGCCCAGTATGCCTTCAACAAGTCCCACGCCACATGCTATGCTTGGGTCAGCTATCAGACAGGTTACCTGAAAGCCCATTATCCGGCTGAATTTCAGGCGGCCAACCTGAGCAAGAATCTCTCCAACATGGATGAGATAAAGAAAATCATAGATGACGCCAAGAAATCCCGGATAAAGGTCCTGAATCCTGACATAAACGAGAGTGACGCCCGCTTTACCGTCAACAAGGCCGGGAACATCCGTTTCGGCCTCGGCGGCATCAAGGGATTCGGGGACAATATAGTGACTGCCATTCTCAAGGAAAGGGAAGAACACGGGGTTTTCAAGGATATCTTTGACTTTGCAGAGCGGATGGCAGGGACGGTCAACAGAAAGGCATACGATTCCCTTCTGTATTCAGGCGCATTCGACAGTTTCGGATACAAGAGAAGCCAGTATACAAGACCCACGGGCTCCGGAGACATATTCCTTGACGCCCTTGTAAGATATGCGGACCTCTACAGGAAAGATGCGCTGGAAGAATCCGTATCTCTTTTCGGGGATTCTGAAGAAATGAAGCCCCAGCGGCCCGACATGCCGGAAATGACAGGGGAAGAGAATACCCTGGAACTTCTGCATCAGGAGAAAGAGCTCGTCGGCATGTATCTGTCATCTCATCCGCTTGACAGGTATGCCTTTGAACTGAAGAATTTCACTTCAGTACACCTTGATTCACTGAAATCTTTCATTGATGACTGCTTTGAAAAGAAATCCCCGCAGAATGCTGCCATAGGAGGATTCATAACAGCCGTCAACTCCGGTGTCAACAGATTCGGAAAACCTTTCTTCCGGGCCACTGTCGAAGATTTTGATGGAAGCTATGAATTGTCCGTCAACGGAAAGGCCATAGATGACCTGAAAAAGCAGCTTGAAATGAATTCGGCAGTGTTCATTGAAGGCAGAGTAGAAGAAATCTACCCGAGAAGCCCGGAAGAAAGAAAGCTCAAGGGGGACCCTCCATTCGGCTTCAGAATCAAGAAAATCATCCATCTGGGCAATGTTGCCGAGACATATGTAAAAAGCCTCAAGCTCAGCATCTCCACAACCCTGTTGTCAGGGGACTTCAGGAAAAGCCTTGTGGAAATCATCAAAAGAAACAAGGGCAGCATACCCCTGACCATGACCCTGCATGATCCACAGACACATTTCAAGATAGATTTCCTGTCAAGGAAATTCCAGGTGACTCTCAACCAGCAGCTGATGGACCAGCTTGAGAGCATCGGCATCGGGCATCAGATAGTCACCCGGTAGAAATCAGAACTTCAGGACAGCTGTCACCGGATAATGGTCGGAGACAAAAGGCCAGTCTCCGAATTTTTCAGTAACTGTCCGAAATTCAGGACAGGAGGAGAAGCCTGAATAATAGATATAGTCTATCACTGACGATGCTTTTCCCCAGTCATTGAATGTCCCGTGCCGGTCTGTCTTGTCGGCAGCATCCCTCGCACTCGTCATCTTGCCGTCAAGGGCATCAAGGATGCTGTCGTCCGGCTCCACATTGAAGTCCCCGGTAAGGACCATAGGCAGATTGTCGGGATTCATCTCGGCGATTTTCTCTACAATCAGATTCAGTCCGTTGCGCTGCGCAGCCTTGCCGACATGGTCAAGATGAGTATTGACATAGAAGAACAAATGACCGGTCCTCTTGTCTTTCATCAGAGCCCAAGTCGCAGTCCTGCGGCAGGCCCCGTCCCAACCGAGGGAAGGCTTGTCCGGCGTCTCCGAAAGCCAGAAAGTACCCCATTTTTTCAAAGAAACCGTTTTCTTGTTATAGAAGATGGACATGTGCTCTCCCTCATGCTTCCCGTCTTCCCGACCGACACCCACACACTTGTAGTCCTTGAGATTCTCGGCGAGGAAATTGACCTGATACTCATAAGCCTCCTGAAGCCCCATAATGTCAGGCTTGACTTCACGCACCATGAGGACGGATGCCGGATACCGGTATATCCATGAATTGGTGCCGTCGTTGGCCTCCCCGTTGCGTATGTTGAAGGAAACCACCCTGAGGCAGGACTCATCCCCTGAACTGGCCGCAACATCGGCCATAGAAAAAGCCGCCGGCGACAATAATGCCGTCAACGACAATAATGCTGTCTGCAGAAAATTTTTCATTATATGTCTCTTGTATTGCGTCTGTTCTATTTTTTCAGAGCGTCCGGACTCAGACGGTAATTCTCCGGAGCATCCGGATTCTTCAGGATATTCAGGGCCGCTTCATAGTCAGGCTCGTCGGTCACTTCCGGAACCAGCTGCTCATAGACTATGGTTCCGCTTTCATCCACGATGATGACTGCTCTGGCAAGAAGCCCCTTAAGCGGGCCTTCCGTCATGGTGAGACCATATCTTTCGTCAAAATGATGGCATCTGAATACTGAAAGAGGGACGACATTCTCCAACCCTTCAGCAGCACAGAACCTTGACTGGGCGAAAGGAAGATCCTTTGATACGCAGAGCACCACGGTATTGTCAAGGGCAGAGGCCTCTTTGTTGAACCTCCTCACGGAAGCCGCGCATACCGGAGTGTCAAGGCTCGGGAAAATATTTATAAGCACCTTTTTCCCGCGCAATTCCGGAAGATGCACAGTCGTAAGGTCACCCTTCACGCCGCCGAACTTGGGAGCTTCCTCCCCTGTCTTCGGAAGTTCACCGGACAATTCCACCGGAGAACCCTTGAAATTCACTGTTGCCATACTGATATTAAATTTTACTTGTTGATACTCTTTCACATCTTTCAAAAATAGGAATTTTCAGATGATATTCAAAATTTGTATTTTTGTGTATCAACTCTGATCCGGAGAGATCAGTTCAGAATTTTGAAAATAAATCAAGATACGATATGCAGGAAGAAAAATTCTCTGAAATAGGCCGTACGGCGGCCATTGAAAAACTTTTTGAAGGCACGGGATACAAACCTTGGGGAAACGACGGTGCAGAAGCGGACTCAAAAGGAGACATGGCCCGCACGGCATCGAGGCTGCTTCTTGAAGGCATTGACTTTGACCTCGTATATTTCCCCCTCAAGCATCTGGGATACAAAAGTGTCATTTCCGTCATCGGTGAACTCTACGCATCTATGGCAAAGCCTGCTTCCGTTTCTGTCGTACTGGGACTTTCCGCAAAGCTTGACTTCGGGCAGACGGAAGAAATATGGGACGGTATCGTGACGGCTGCAAAAGAGCACAAAGTGAAAAGTCTCGCACTGGACCTCGTCCCGTCTCAGAACGGGCTGTGCATCTCGGTGTCTGCAACCGGATTCACGGCCAATCTGACGGCCAAGAGAAGGATGCAGGCCAAAAGCATGGACCTTATATGCATTTCCGGCAATCTGGGAGGAGCATTCATGGGAATGCAGGTGCTGGAAAGGGAGAAAAAGAAATTCTCTGTCACAAAGGATGACCGCAACCAGCCGAAGCTGGACGACTACAAGCATCTGGTCGGTGCATACCTGAAGCCTGAACTCAATCCTGGCACAGTGGAACTTCTCGAAGAAGCCGAAATAATTCCTTCATACGGATATTTCGTCACCCGCGGTCTTGGAGATGCTGTCAAACGGCTGTCACGCGACAGTGGCCTCGGCGTCAAAATCTATGTGGACAAGATTCCATTCCCGGGAAAAATGTTCGATGTTGCCAAGGAATTCAATGTCGACCCGATGTCGGTGGCCATGAACGGAGGTGACGACTGCCGCCTGCTGTTCACAATTCCCATCGGCAAACACGATAAATTCCGCAGGGACTTTCAGGTCTATGACATTATCGGACACCTTGCAAAGCCGGAAGTGGGCCAGACGACGGTCACTCCTGACGGAGTGGAGTTTCCGATAAAATGACCGAAGCCGCACAAGAAAGGATATAATATACAACAATCTGCACCGAGAGCGCAGCAATATTACCGCCGGCCATGCACAGACTTGCGCCGGCAGTATTCATGTCTATGAACGCCCTCACAGCAAATGTGGACGGGAAAATCCAGGAGAATACTTCCCAGACAGGAGGAAAATTGCTTTGAGGCCAGGCAAAACCTGTCAGGAAAAGACAGACTGGAGACATGAACAAGAACATTATAAATACAGTTTCACGGTGACGGATAAGCGCACTGAAAGTAAAGCTGAAAACCACGCATGCGGTGACATAGAACAGCAGCAGGACAATGATGCTGCCGAAGCTGCAGTTGCGCGGAAGTCCTGTCACAGCAGGGACAATGACGGCAACATAGATACCTATTGCCATGTAAATCAACCAGTAAGCCACTCCTCTACCCAAGACGCTCCTTGATATGCCTTTCCCGTTGAGCATGTCCGGCAGGACGGCAAAGCTGCGGTTTTCCTCCCTCATGGTACCCGTCAGCATCGATATGCCGTAGAACATGGTCTGCTGGATGACGATGAGCAGTACTGCCGACAGGAAAAACAGCGTATAGGAGAAAGTCCTGTTGTATGGCATTGAGGCTTCATACAGGACTGGCTGCGGGAGCAGGGACATTTCTCTCATGCTGTCGAGCATCACATTGTTCACTCCCATGGAAAGATTCTTGTAATACAGGAAGCTGCTCATGTCGGCATATGTGGAGACATGGGCCTGCCTGCCTTCTGCAAGACAGAGGTCAAAATCCTCCGGAATCAGCACGATGCCATGCACTTCCCTCTCCTGCATCAGCTTTTCAGCCTCAGCAATTGCAGGACAGCTGCGGGTCACCGCAAGCTCCCTTGTCGCATCCAGTTTTCTGATGAATTCCCTGCCGGCGGCGCTGCCTGAAGCATCAATCACAGCCACAGGCATGTCATCGACCGTCCCGTTGTGGTAGATGATTCCGTATAGCAGAGGATAGACGAGCCCGGCAAGGAAAAATATTACCATGACGCCGCCGTCGCTGAATATATGGCGCAGTTCCCTGGAAAAAATCAGCATCCAGTCTCTGATCCATGCCTCAATATATCTTTTCATGATGTCTTGATACAAGAATTTCAGTTTCGGGGAAAGTTCTGGTTTACATAAGCTGCCTTGAGCCTCGCGTACACAGGCAGAGGCAGAAGCAGGAAAAGAAGCAGGCAGATTGCCTGGAAATACCAGCCTGTGAAGCCGCTCCCGAATATGGTTTCCTGCACATATATCAGATAATAATGCCTGAGGGGAAACAGGACGGACAGTCCGCGGACAGCCGGCGGCAAGGCTTCGACAGGAAATGTAAATCCGGTCAGGGACAATGCCAGAGTGCTGAAGAGTGCCGCTATGCTGAGGGCAATCCGGAGAACAGGCAGGGTTCCGGCTATGAAGAATCCCACTGCCTCACTGGCCAATATCATAAGGAATGTGGCAAGGAACATATTCCATATGGACCCTTTCAGAGGGAATCCTGCCCAATGGTACAGGAAGATGTCGCAGACAATTCCCATTGCCGTGAACAGGACAGTATAGACTGCCAGCTTCCCGGTCATGGCGGCTGTCATAGAGCCTCCGGATTTTTCAAGAAGATGCCTTGAAGTCCCGTATTTCAGCTCGGAGCACAGGGCGTATACAGTCATCAGAATCACCGTCATCTCAAGTATTCCCGGAACCAGCATGTTGGTAAGGTATATATTGTAGCTCGTTGCCGCATTGCCTATCTGGTGGGCATCAACAGCCACAGGCTGTATCCGCGCCATGGCAGCTTCATCGCTGAGCCCCATGCTGCGGAGCACCTCCCTCTGTATTCCCCCGGAAATCATGTTGGACATCATCAGAAGGTCCTTGTAGGCAAGTGCCCCTCCCACCATATACAGGGAATTGACATAGAAAGTGAACTCCGGCTGCTTTCCGGAAAGCACATCTGCATACATCCCGTCAGGAATGAGGAAGAATGCGCAGATGTTTCCTGTCTGCATCGCCTCCCTGGCCTCAGTATATGAGCCGAATCCTATGGTTTTCCCGAGTTGGGTGGCATCAATCTGCCTCACCATATTCCTTGACAGGGAAGTATTGTCAAGGTCCACCACTCCTATCGGCAGGTCCTGCGGCACTCCCTCCCTGAAAAATGTACCGAAAAAGACCATGCAGAATGTCATGACCCCGACAGAAGCCATAAGATACACCGGACGCTGCACCATGATGCGCAGTTCCCTGCGCATCGCCGACCATACTCCAGACAGAAACTTCATCGTACAGACTCCCCATAAGCGACGATTGCCGTCATCCCCGGAAGAAGACCTCCGATTTTTTCCTCAGGAATGCTGCGCACTTCGAATGTTCTGGCATCATAGCCTCCCGTATCCTGAGTTGCCCGCCATGTTGCATAAGACTGCAGCACGCTCATATAGCTGACTTTTGTCCTGTACACTGCATTGCCGAGGGCCGGAACCCTGACAAGAAGCTCATCCCCTATGCCCAAGCCATGCAGCATGTCCTCCCTAATGTTGAAGGTAAACCACATGTCATCAAGGTCTGTGACAGCCATTACAGGAGCACCCTGCCCCACAAGTTCTCCAGCCTTCGGGAAACGCGCTGAAATGATTCCGTCTGCTGGCGCAGTGAGATAAAGTTCGCCGAGATAAGACTCGACCTCGGCAAGGGCTCCGGCAGCCTGCTCTGCGAGGGCGGCTGCGGCGTCTCTGTCTTCTTTTCTCGCCCCGGCCGCAGCCATGTCATACTGGGACTTGGCTGCCGCACTCATCGCCTTTGCAGCCTTGTACCTTGCCTCGGTCTCGTCATATTTCTGGGCGCTGACCACATTCTGTTCATACAGGCGGCCCACCCTGCTGAACGACTTTTCCATTATTTCCTCATTGGCCAGGGCCTGCTGCCATAATTCATATGCGCCGGCTATCTGTTCCTGCCTTGCTCCTGCCAGAGCCTTTTCCTTCTGTGCTTCCGCCGCAGATTTCACGGCCATTGCCTGTGCAAGCTTAGCCCTTACTTCGGGGCTGTCGATTTCAACCAGAGTATCGCCTTTGCAGACCATATCCCCTTCGTCTGCATAGAACCTCACTATTCTTCCCGGGACTTTTCCCGACACCCTGTATTCCGTGGCCTCCGCCTGCCCCTGGATTACCGCAGGCTTCGGCTTTGACACAATATAGCCTGTGACAGCCACCACGGCAATTACAGCCAGCAGTGCAATGATTCCGATAAGCAGATTATAATTTTTCCTTGTCTTTTCCATCTTCATTCTTTTCCTGTATTTCAGATTCATCTTCCTTCGGCAAGAGCCAGAGCCACGGCATGCAGCTGCAGCTCAACTCCTGCATCGATATATTCAGAATGCGCCTGCATCCACGCTGTCTGCGCCTGCATCAGAGTATTGGCAGGGACCATGCCTTCGGCATAGCCGGCTGTTGCCGCCCGCAGATTTTCCTCGGCGCATCCGAGGCTGTTCTCCGCCATGCACAGCTTCTCCAGGGCCTCGTCTTCCTGTCTGCGCAGCTGCTCCACCTGCATGGCAATCTTCTTTTTCGCATCTTCGAGCATGCAGTCCGCCATGACAGACTCCGCCTTCGCCCTGCGTACTTTCTGCATTGCCTCACATCCGTGGAAAACAGGTATTTCCACGGCCACTCCGACATTGAACATCCCCGCAAAGCTGTTGCTGTAACCGTGATACATATTAGGGTTTGTGAGCAGATAATTTGCTGTCAGAGCCACCCTGGGCATCATGTCGGCACGGGCAACGGCAGCTTTCCTGTCATAAATCCTTGCGGCAAGCTCCAGACTCCGTATCTCCGGCCTCGACGCAAAAATTTCTTCTTCTCCGGCCCTGCCTTCAATCCTCGGGAGCGGTACTTTGTCAAGGCATTCGTCCGCAAGCTCGAGCTCCGTGTCCAGAGGCAGTCCGCACAGCCGGCACAGCAGCATCTTCGCAAGCACAAGGCCGTTGCCCGCCTTGGTGAGCAGCAGGTCGGCTTCATTGGCCCTGACCTTTACAGACAGCAGGTCGGCCCTGGTCGCCATTCCCTCAGCTACAAGAGCTTCGGTATCATGCAGCATCATTCCCAGCAGGTCGGCGTAATCCTGTGCGAGCCTCTTCTTGTTGGAAATGGAGACAATCTGCCAGTAGGCATTGTCAACCTCCGACACGACGGCCCTGTACTCAATATCATACTGCGACCGGGCAAGGTCTTCGGCAAGCTTCGCCAGACGGTTGGCATTGATGATTTTTCCTCCGGCGAAGACCGGCTGCCTCAGGGAAACGGCCCCGGCAAACACATTATGGATGTCCATCTCAAAGGCTCTGTTGATTTCAGAGCCGATGGCATTGACCGGAGATGCTATGTCAGCCGACATCAGTTCCTCCATCAGCTTCATCATGCCAGGATTTTCCTGCAGGATGGCGGAAAACACCGGGTCGGACATCAGATTCTCCAGGCCGGAATGCAGGGACCCCTGGATACCGGTTCCCAGACCTGTCAGCATGTCCGACTTCTCCTGAGAAAGCAGGCTGAGATTCCTGCTGTTGTACATATAAGCCCCGGTGACGGAAATCCCGGGGAAATAATTCGCCATGGCTATTTTTCTGTCATAGCCGGCCAGAGTCACCTTCTGCTGCGCCATCTTCAGGGAAATGTTGTTCCTTACAGCAGAATCACGGCACTGCTGCAGAGTCATCACCTCAGCCGCCCCGGCCGCAGAAGGGGCAAGGGGCAGGAGGAGAAGGAATGCCGCAGCAAATGATTTTCTTTTCATTCTTGACCAAATTTTAAATCTTCCGGAATCCGTCATTCCGATTCCGGATGCGACGGCGGAAGCATACTAAAAAAATGCCCGTCGGATGAAATTTATATTCCGTTTGAACCTCAAATTTGTCAAAAGGTAGAATTTTCTAATTTTGTCGCAGGTTTGGCAAAGAAATGGAGGCTGCAGCCGGAATAACATTGACAGATATGGCACACAAAATCACACAATCTGATGTACGCACAGTAAATCTGGCTGAATTCATGCAGATGTTTCCCGTCACAAGCAGAATGAGCGTAGGGGACGACTTCTGTGTAATTGAGCTCAGGTACGACAAATGTCTGGAAATGCTCGTCCGTCCTTGCAGATTCGACGGTTTCCTGATGTTTTTCTGCATCTCGGGGAATTTCAGGATATCCATCAACCTGACAGAATTCGAAGTCTGTGAAAATTCCCTTTTCATTGATTTTCCGGGAGACATCATCACAGTTCCGGAAATAGACGGGGCGCAGAAAGAAAAACTTCATTTCATGGTGATGGCAATGACAAAGGAATATATGTCAAGCCTCAAATTCAATGTTCCGCAGCTGATGTCAAAAAGCCTTGCGCTGCTGAAAAACCCGTGCTTCACACTCACGGACGAAGAAAAGACGGTGGCCAAGAAATACATAGACATGGCATCGGAGATTCTCGGCTCCACATTCACATACAAGAGAGAATGCATGGCAGCCCTGCTGTCCTCATCATTCTACCTGTTCGGCAGCGTCATTGAGAGAAGCATAAGCTCATGCGGGACTGAAACTTCCGGAACAGACCGCAGCAAGACCGTCTTCAACAGATTCATCAGCCTTGTATCTGAGTTCCATACACAAGAAAGGGGTGTGGCATTCTATGCAGACAAGCTGTGCCTCACCCCTAAATATCTTTCAAGACTGGTCAAATCCGCTTCCGGAAAATCAGCCCCGGAATGGATTGACACTTATATCATATTGGAAGCCAAGAATATGCTGAAATATTCAGATATTCCTATAAAAGAGATTGTGAACAGGCTTCATTTCCCCAACCAGTCCACCTTCCACAAGTTCTTCAAGGCCCATACCGGCCTCACTCCCCTGAGGTACAGAAAAATGTAGCGAGGAAGAAGAGGCTGAATTGTCCGGTATCTCAAGGACCTCGCCGTCCGCCACATCCTTCCTGACAAGATAATACATCTCGACCGGCTCCGAATGTTCCCCGTTCAGATACACGCCTTCTCCGGAAGCATCCGTGCCGTATGGCCAGAGGGCGGTGATAAGGAAGCCCGTACCGTCTGAAGCGGTGAACTGCTTTCCGAATATCTTGATGACAGTCCTGTTGAGATTGGCCGCAAAGCCGCTGAAGCCTTCGGCAAGAGGAATCTGCTCCCCATATGTTTCGTCAAACGGGAAATAAGTCACATCAGTGGCTCCTCCATAGAATGTGCACCATGAATAATACTGCCACTCCACCCCGGAATCGGTTGTTATTGTCTGTGGCAGCGTGATAGTGAATGCCCCGTATCCGTCGCCGTCATCAGCATAGCCGAGCCTGAGGGGGCTTGATGAATATTTGTTGCGGCTTCCTCCCCAGCCCCTCATCTCAAGGGCTCCGTCCGCCGCAGCGGAAATCGTCACATTGAAGATTTCTCCCTTGTCTTCAACAAAATATCCGCCTTCGGACCTGAGGGTAGCGGAAGTGACAAGAGCCCACTCGCCGATATAGTCATCCTTTTCAGCGGGGAAAGATATCGTGGACTGCAGGGATGCTGCAAAGAACTGATGACTGAAATACACATCAGACGATACGGTTATTCCTGACAGGGTGTTGCTGACAGGAACTGCCGCAAAGCAGAAGTCCCCGTAGTTGGTGAAATTGAATCCGAGGGATTCTGCCGTCCCGTGCATGATCAGCCCGGCCTCCACAAGCTCATCCCAGCCTACTCCATAATAATCGGTATAATACTGTATGTCTTCCTGAATCCATGCACGGGCTTCGGCCATGCTTTCTACTGGTACGGCACTTACCCAATAATACACATCTTCGACGGATGTCTCTACCATTGCATGAGGATAGACATATCCGTCTGATGAATATTTTTCGACCGGAATGACCGTAAAGGACATGTCAGAGCCGCCTGCCGTAGTCACGCTGCCCTCAAACCAGTTTCTGGAAGTCTTTCCTTCCGCACGGGCGGCCACCCTCACCTTGTACTCCACGGCAGGCTGCAGGGACGAGAGCGCAAACGATGTTTCCTCAATATTTTCAAATGCAACAGTCACAGTCGCCCCGTCCTCGACAAATGTGACTTCATAGCGGTATCCGTCAGCTCCGCTGACCTCTTTCCATGAAGCGGTGAAAGATGTAGAGGTAATGTCTGAAAATATTACTTCGGGAGCCGCAGGCTCACCGTCTCCAGTCTGCGCGCCTGGAGTCTCCGGCACATCCGGATCAACATCGGAGCAGGCAAACGCCATCGCCGCCGATACCATCAGCAAAAATATTTTTTTCATGTTTGTTCAGTATTATTATATCCCGGCTGAATCAGAACCGGCTGATTGCCCTGAAAGGGTATTCTCTGGTCTTGTAGATTTCACTCTGTCCAAGAGTATTGGTGCCTGTAGCCATGTCGAATGCATATGCCATCTGCGGCCCGAACTCCCCGGAAGTCCAGTACAGGACATCGTCAAGCGGAGCTCCGCCATGGGAAGTCAGACAGGAGTTGAACCATTCCATGCACTCCTCCTCCGTCATTCCGGAGCTGCCTGCGGCCCGTGATGAGACGACTGCATTGTCATCTTCCACATCATCAGGCTCATGTCCCTTGAATGCCGCATATATCAGAGCCATCTCCTGACTTGACGGCACATACCAGTTGTTCAGCCCGAGCACATTCTTGCTGTCCGCCCAGGCGAATCCCGGATAATTTTCCTTCCAGTTGTCCATTTCCCGGACAAGGGCACAGTTGTAGTCTCCGTTGGATGCAGGCGTACCGTACATGACATTTTCGCTGACATACGACCATACGGTCACAATCTCGTCCGTGGCCATGATATAGCCGTGCTCCCCTGTCTCGTCAACATTGAAGACAACACCCTTCAGAAAGCCTTTCTCATACCAGTCTCCTATGGAATACGCCGGTTCCTCAACGGCAGGATCGTCCGGGTCGGGCTCTCCTGTCCCCGAGCCGTTTCCGCCGCCGTCAGGCAACGGCTCCTTGCCGCAGCCGGCCAGCACACCGGCCGCTGCAGCAAAAGCCATCATGAAATACAATGTCTTTCTCATTGCCGTCAGTGTGCCTGTTTTCTGCCATTCATCACTGCCGGACGCAGGAGCAGCTCATGCAGACGGGCTGCATCCAGAGGCTTCATTTCAAATGCCGCACCGCTCCTGCCTGCCGACGGACGGAGAAGACCTTCGGCATTGACCGAAAGCGAGGCTCCTTCAGAGGATGCTGAATCAGAGACCACGGTCATGTCAAAGTCTATGTACTCGTAATTCAATCCGCCCTCGCCGGTCTGAGGCACAGCATGGACTATCTTGTACACGTCGGTAGGTATTCCGTTTGTGTCGTAGCATACGGCATACGCATACCAGGTGCTGCCCCAGTTCACTGTTATAGGTGTCTGGCTTGAGAATTTATACCCGGTTCCTTCCGTCTGGAGAAGCGGAGCAAGCTCTGAGGCAGGCTTTCCTGCCCATTCGTCATTGTCGATGAATGTCTTGACATAATATTTGTCCTTGGAGCCGCCCGGAAAACCCCAGATTCCGTACATTGTTGAACTTGTCTCAAAGAAATCCGTAGCTGCCACTTCCAGACTCAATGTGGCGAGACTTGCAGCATCTGCAACAGTGGTAAATTCTTCAGTGACTGCGGATGTTGTGAATGTCCCGTCGGCCTTCATTCCGAACAGATATACGACATATCCTGTACCAGGCTCAAGGTCAGTGAGTTCATACTCCGCAAACATTCCCACTCCTTCCAGCAGACTCCTTGAGAGGAATTCCTTCCGGTCCATCTGCGAAGCTGCGGAATGACTGTCGTTCCATTCTTCGAGGCTCGCATCGATGAACTCATTCATATCTTCCTGCAGATATTCATCCACAGTACCGTAGTCTACCTGGCTTTCAATCGACGCATATTCATCTGCTGTCATATAGTTGAACAGATATGTCTCATCATCATATCCTGACGAAGCGTCCACATTGACCGTAGCTGATGTCTTGGCCACATCGTACATGTAGATGCTGAAGTCTGCATCAGACATCAGAGCCCCGGCAGTGTGTACGGGAACCTTCATAAGGTTGACCTTGCTTTCGTCAAGCTTTGGCGACCCGTCCGGAGAACATGCGAAGATGAGGAGCAGATAGTTCTCATCCGGAATCAGACGGGTGAACTCCACATTGGCTGATCTTGAATGGATGTATTCAGAGATGTCTTCACCATTGGCAGTATAAAGTGCTCTTATGATATCAGCATCAGTATCCGTATCGGAGAAATACACCGACCTTTCCAGCATCACTGCGAAATTCTCGTCCTGTGCGGCGGAAATCGTCGCAGTAAATGTCACATCGGAAGCATTGCTACGGATGACCTCATATTCATTCTTCGGAGTCTCCGAAGTCACCACTTCAATCACCGCAGCGTCCGTATATGCAGTCATGTCATTGGCCACGCCGACTGCGAAAACATAATATGCGCTCTCCGAATCAAGATTGATATATGACTCGCTGTCTGAAGACTCGCCGCGGACTGTCACCCCTGCCACGAACTGAGGGACAGAATACTCATCCTGATAATATGACTCATATGTCGCCGCAAGATACTGCTCCACAAAGGCCGGGACATTGGCCGGGTCACTTCCGCAGTACTCCTCGTAAGTAGCCGCAGGCATCACGTCATAGAAATAGAAGCACTCATCGTCCGACGGCTCCACATTGACAGTAAACGAACTTGAGGTCACATCGGTGGCCGTGATGGTGAAGTCAGTGTCCATGAATTCCACCGCCGGAGCCCTGAATTCATATTCATTTACCGAAGTCAGACTTTCCCCTTCAGTCGAAAGTCCGTATGCATAGAAGATATAGTCCGCGGCAGGAGCAAGCTCATAATAAATGTACTCCTGCTCCCCTCTCATCAGAGACTCGATGAGAAGCTGGTCAAGGGAAATGCCTTGAGAAGCGGCATACTGTTTGAAATATTCGAGATTGTATTGCTGGAGAGCCTCTCCGTCTTCAAAATTAGCCTCGTAGTCCTCCTTGGACATCAGACCGAAATAATAGGTCATGCTCTCATCTTCAGGAGAAATCCTCACTCCGAATGAACCCTGGGTAAGTTCAATTGTCTCAAATGCAAAGTCCGTCTCTTCGGCAGCCGGCGGATTCTGCCCCTGGTCCGGTCCTTCAGGTTCTTTCTTACACCCTGTCAGAACAATTCCCCCCCCAATCACAAGGAGGGAAGCATAAACAAAGAATTTTTTCATTGCTAAATGATATTGAATTTGTAATAAGTTCGTTCTGGATTCAAAATTATAGAAAAAATGATTCAAATGCAAAACAAGAATCTGCTTATCAGATATAAATTAATGTTTATCAATTGATTCAGGGACATGAGGGTATTGATGGTAAATCCCTCCCGCTGCGCGGGCCCCTCCCGTTCACGAGGCCACGGGCGGCCACGCCATCAATACCCTCATGTCCCTAAATAACAGGTATGATTAACATTTTGGTTGATGACAGCGCGGCCTGTGGAGACCCAAAATGCTGTCCACCGGCCGCGGTTTTGCATGTTTTTCGCGCCCGATAGCATTTTCAAAATACCAACGGCCACACTTTTGCGGGAAAATCACGGCCGTCGGAGGCCATTTTACATGTCCACCGACCGTGACAGAAACTAAAAAGATGAGGGCGGGTCTAAAGTCAGACTCGCCCTCGTTTGGATATATCCGATTTTCTATTTCAGTTTCTTCAGAAGAGAAGTCATGCTCACACGGTCATTGATGAGCTTGTGCAGATCCTCAATCTTCACCCTTTCCTGGGTCATGGTATCGCGGTCGCGCACCGTCACGCAATGGTCGTTGAGGGAGTCGTGGTCGACAGTAACGCAGAACGGCGTGCCTATGGCATCCTGACGGCGGTATCTCTTGCCGATGCTGTCCTTCTCGTCATACTGGCAATTGAAGTCATATTTCAGTTCATCCATGATGGTCTGGGCAAGCTCTGGAAGCCCGTCTTTCTTGATGAGAGGCAGCACTGCCACCTTCACCGGGGCAAGCGGGGCCGGAATGCTCAGCACAGTACGGGTCTCGCCATTCTCCAAAGTCTCTTCTTTCAATGAATTGGAAAGGACTGCAAGCACCATCCTGTCTACTCCGATTGAAGTCTCGATGACATATGGAGTATAGCTTTCTCCGCTTTCAGAGTCAAAGTACTGGATCTTCTTTCCTGAGAACTTCTGATGGTTTCCGAGGTCGAAGTCTGTCCTTGAATGAATACCCTCCAGCTCCTTGAAGCCGAACGGGAAGTTGAACTCAATGTCTGTGGCGGCATTTGCATAGTGTGCGAGCTTCTCATGGTCGTGGAAGCGGTAGTTTTCATCGCCCATACCGAGAGCCTCGTGCCATGCAAGACGGTTCTGCTTCCATGTCCTGAACCAGTCAAGCTCAGTGCCAGGCTTGATGAAGAACTGCATCTCCATCTGCTCGAACTCCCTCATCCTGAAGATGAACTGGCGGGCTACAATCTCGTTTCTGAAAGCCTTGCCTATCTGTGCTATTCCGAAAGGAATCTTCATGCGCCCTGTCTTCTGCACATTGAGGTAATTGACGAAGATACCCTGGGCCGTCTCAGGTCGCAGATAGATGACATTGGTATCATCGGAAGTGTTTCCGAGCTGGGTACTGAACATCAGATTGAACTGACGGACTTCAGTCCAGTTCTTTGTCCCTGATATCGGGCACACGATCTCGCAGTCGATGATTATCTGACGGAGTTCAGCAAGGTCATTGGCATTGAGGGCATCTGCCATACGCTTGCGCACTTCTTCTATCTTGGCCTTGTTTCTCAGCACATTAGGGTTGGTCTCAAGGAACTTCGTCTCGTCAAAGCCGTCGCCGAACTTTTTCCTGCCTTTCTCTACCTCTTTCCTTATCTTCTCTTCAAGTTTGGCGATATAGTCCTCTATAAGGACATCGGCACGGTATCTCTTTTTCGAATCCTTGTTGTCGATGAGAGGGTCATTGAATGCCCCCACATGTCCTGACGCCTCCCAAATCTTAGGATGCATGAAAATACATGAGTCGAGACCGACAATATTTTCATGAAGGCGGACCATGGCCTCCCACCAGTATCTCTTGATATTGTTCTTGAGTTCCACTCCCATCTGCCCGTAATCATATACGGCTGCAAGGCCGTCATAGATTTCACTGGAAGGAAAAATGAATCCATATTCCTTGCAATGCGCCACAAGAGCCTTGAAAAGTTCATCCTGAGTCATGATAGCATCTGTTTTATAAAAATAATTTTTGCCATGGAACTGACTGCCAGTCCCCTTATCGGCCACAGCCTGCAAAAATAAGAATATTCTTCCAAAGTCGCAGAAGGAATATGATGAATTTTCATGTAATCCGGGAGCCTATTTCATAATCTGCTTTAGCGGAATCTTCACGAAATCCCTCTCCTGCATCAGCGGGTGAGGGATTTTCAGATCAGGTTCATCGATGAGCCAGTCCCCTGCCATAAGAATGTCGATGTCGATGATTCGTGAATGATACATGCGTTTCCCGTCCGGCCCGTATTCAACATTTTCCGTCCGGCCCATGGATTTTTCTATGTCTTTGCATATCCGCAATATCTTTCTCGCTTCATCGGTATGGGCGTTCACGCATTCTGCATATTCCGATGTTCCCCGTGGAACAGGCATGATATAGCGCACAACCGCATTCATGAATTTTTCATCCGCCTCAAATCCCCACGGATCTGTCTCGACCAAATCGGAAACTGCATCATAATGACAGCCTAATGCCTTGTCAAGACGTGCAAGAGCCTCAATGATGTTTCCTTTCCTGTCGCCTATATTGGAGCCGAGACCGAGATACAGAGGATATTCTTCCATAAAGAGAAATACAACTATTCATCGAGACCGAGTTCCACAAGCGCCTCCTCAGACATCCTGCTCTTGTCCCATACAGGCTCGAACACGAGTTCAATCTTTGCGCTCACGACTCCCGGCACATCCTCGACAGCAGCCCTGACAGCATCCACCACATAGTCCGCCATAGGACAATTCGGTGCAGTGAGGGTCATCTGGATATAGACATTATGTCCCTCGTCGACCTTCAGTTCATAAATCAGCCCGAGATCGTAGATATTGACAGGTATTTCAGGATCATAGACTTGTCTCAATGCCATAATTATATCTCTTTCCAATGCCATAAGCCTCTCCTTTTCAGTTTCATTTTCCAATAGTCCAGCTTTACGCCTTCTGAACATACTCTTCAAATCCATAGCCGCCTTATTTCATAGAAATGAGGACTCATCATCTGTTTTCTGCAGCCGTCTCCCTGATTCTGGATATCATGGAAACGAGCCCGTTTGCCCTTGTAGGAGAAAGGTTCTCCTTAAGTCCTATCTTGTCCACTACAGAAAAATCTGACGACAGAATCTCTTCGGGTGTCCTTCCTGAATATATCTTGATGAGCAGTGATATTATCCCCTTTGTGATGATGGCATCGCTGTCGGCGTTGAAGAAAATCTTGCCGTCCTTGACTTTAGAGTCAAGCCATACTCTTGATTGACAACCTTTTATAAGTTTATCATCGGTTTTTTCCGAATCAGGATAGTTATTGAGAGATTTCCCGAGTTCAATGAGATACTCATATTTGTCAAGCCACTCGTCAAACATTGAAAACTCATCAATTACCTCATTTTCAATATCTTTTAATGATTTTTCCATATTGTCAGCCATTTATTTAAGCCAATTGTCATTTTCTTGCTAACTCAGCATTTTTATAGCCTTGTCAAGGCATTTTATGAAGTATTCTGCCTCTTCCATTGTATTGTACGGAGCAAGGGAAGCACGCAGCATACCTGTCACCCCATACCTGTCCATCAGCGGCTCTGCGCACATCTGTCCTGACCTTACGGCTATTCCCATCTTGTCAAGCACCAATGCAAGATCTTCGTGATGCACACCTTTCACAGAGAAAGAGAAAAGCGGTATCTTTTCTTCCTGAGATTTGCCGCAGCCGTCATTTTTACGACCTACAGGGATACCATAGAGACGGATACGGTCATCTGACATAAAAGAATACAGAAGAAAGTCACGCACATTGTCCGCATATTCTGCCAATGAGGAATCAGAATTCAACTTTTCCGCGAGTTCCAGAGCTGGCTTCAAAGTTGAAGTGCCTGCAATATTCTGTGTTCCTGCCTCAAACTTAAGCGGTACCGGAGCATAGGTAGTAGCACTGAATTTAACTGTCCCTACCATCTCCCCTCCTCCCATATAAGGAGGCATGGCTTCAAGCAGATTCTTCTTCCCGTACAGCACTCCGGTGCCTGTGGCTGCATATACCTTATGCCCTGAAAAAGCATAAAAATCACAGTCCAGATCCTGAACATCTACCTTGCAGTGAACTATTCCCTGGGCTCCGTCCACAAGTACAGGCACATTGTGCCTGTGGCATATCCCTATTATTTCCTTTATCGGATTGACTATTCCGAGAACATTGGAAATATGTGTCACCGCAACAATCCTCGTCCGGTCCGTAAGAAGCTGCTCAAGCATTTCTGTCTTGAGATGTCCTTTTTCATCAACGGGCAAAACCTTGAGTATCGCTTTTTTCCTTTGACACATCATCTGCCAAGGAACTATATTGGAATGATGTTCTGCCTGGGTCACTATCACCTCGTCATTTTCCGATACAAACGCTTCGCCGAATGAAAACGCCACAAGATTGATTGATGCCGTGACTCCAGAAGTAAATATTATCTGATTCTTGTCGGGAGCATTGATAAACCTCGCCACAGTCTCCCTTGCATCCTCGTATGAAGAGGTAGCTTCTTCAGCAAGCAGATGGACCGCCCGGTGAATATTGGCATTGCACACCGAAGTCATCCTCAGCCACTCATCCATGACCTGCTGCGGACGCTGCACAGTGGCGGCATTGTCAAAATATACTAAAGGCTTGCCGTACACCTGACGCTCCAATGCAGGGAAAAACTGCCTTACTTCTGATACATCCATAATCAACAATCTATTGATATCAACCACCGGTTAAGCCTGCAAATTTAACAAAAACAATCATCAGTTGGCATCAGAGGCAATGATTTTTGAAATGATAATTATTTTTTTAATAATTTTGTCTGATTTAAATGCCATACTCAAATGATAGAATACATCAAAGGTGAACTTGCAGAACTTACCCCCGCTGATGCTGTTGTCGAATGTTGCGGAATAGGTTATCATATCCTTATTTCCCTGCAGACATTCAGCCAGTTGGAAAACAAGAAGGATGTGAAGGTATACATTCACCATTACCTCAGAGAGGATGAAGAACTCTATTATGGTTTCGGAACCAGAGAGGAACGGGAACTTTTCAGATTACTGATAGGAGTATCAGGGATAGGCGCTGCAACAGCAAGGATGATGCTCTCCTCAATGTCATCTGAAGAAATCCGGACAGCAATAATAGCCGAAGACATCAACAGGATAAAAAGCATAAAGGGTATCGGTCTCAAAAGCGCCCAGAGACTTATTCTTGAACTGAAAGACAAGATTGTCAAAGGCAGCGGCAATGAATCCGGAATAATGTTCACTCAACAGAATAATGCAATTGTTGAAGAAGCTGTAACAGCCCTTGTATTGCTTGGCTTCACCAAAGCCAATGTAAATAAAGCAGTATCATCTGTGATGAAAGAAAATCCCGAGGCCAACCTTGAATCTATCATCAAACTTGCTCTTAAAAAACTATAAAAGTTCCACGTGGAACAATATTAATTATGGAAACACAAGAAAATAAAAAAAGAGGAATGCACTGGATGATAAAACTCCTTGTCCCACTCCTCATTATGGTATTCTCCGGCATTTTCCTCTATCTCGGATATTCACAGAGTGATATCGCTGAAATGCCTTTGTTTAATCAGATTATATGGTGGATTCTATTCCTGTATGGATTAGTACGTGTAATCACCATCATTATCAAAAAGAAATAAATCCGAAATCTTCCTGTCAGCAATCTCCATTCATCTGCCGAAATAGACAAGAAGCACAGATATGTCGGCAGGAGAGACACCTGAAATCCTCGAGGCCTGAGCGATGGTCCTCGGGGAATATTTTTTTAGTTTCTGCCGGCATTCAATGGAGAGGCTTTCTACCTTATCAAAGTCAAAATTCTCCGGTATAGCAAGATTTTCAAGCCGCATTATCTTGTCTGCCATTTTTTGTTCTCTTTCAATGTATCCTTTATATTTAATGGATATCTCACAGGACTCAAGAATCTCCCTTCTGCAGATATTCAGAATGCGACTATCCATATCGACATCATTAATTTCGGACAACGGGTAGTCAGTATTATTTTTCAAAATACACACGGCATCATTCAATGCAGAACCAGAATCCGCGTTTGTACAATCCATATTTGCAAGAATATCATTATACCTTATATCACCGAATACATTCTTCAATGGACTGGAAAAAATTTCATCAACATTGATTCCTTTTTTCTGAAAAGTTCCACGTGGAACAAAATCAAATATATCAGATAATCTAACCTGAGGTCTTATTACCAAATCTGAAAATTTCTTTTTTGCGCTTAATGTAGCCGTGTCCACTGATGTAAGATAATCGTTGACTGTATCAGGATGAATTGACACTTCATCAAAGAAAGTATTGAGGCAGGATATTGAGTCATATTTTCTCATTGTATATTCATACCTGAACTTGTCAGCCAAACCTATATTATATGACAACGGCGTGAGCCTCATGTCGGCATTGTCCTGTCTGAGAAGAATCCTGTACTCGGCACGGGAAGTAAACATCCTGTATGGTTCATCAACCCCTTTGGTTATCAGGTCATCTATCAGCACACCGATATATGCCTGGTCTCTCTTGAGGACAAACGGCTCCTTCCCCTGGATTTTAAGATGAGCGTTGATACCAGCCATCAGACCCTGGGCTGCTGCTTCCTCATAACCTGTAGTACCGTTTATCTGACCGGCAAAGAAAAGATTTTCTAATGACTTTAGTTCAAGTGTAGGCTTCAACTGAGTCGGGTCAAAATAATCGTACTCCACTGCATAGGCCGGTCTGAATATCTTGACATTCTCAAGACCCTTAATTTTATGCAGAGCATCCATCTGAACCTCAAGAGGTAGGGATGACGAAAATCCCTGGAGATAATATTCACCGGTGGACCTGCCTTCAGGCTCAAGGAAAAGCTGATGCGAATCCTTGTCTGCAAAAGTACGGAGCTTGTCTTCAATGCTCGGACAATACCTCGGGCCTATACCTGTGATTTTTCCTGAAAAAAGCGGTGAATCCTTGAATCCCGAGCGCAGGATATCATGAACTTCAGGATTGGTATGCAGAATATAGCATGGCATCTGCGGAGTACCGTTCTGGGCCGTGGACAGATAAGGAAGATATGAAAATTTGTCAGGTTCAGAATCTCCTGTCTGAACAGGAAGCCCGGATATGTCAACAGATGAAATGTCAACTCGAGGAGGAGTCCCTGTCTTCATTCGTGCAGTCTTTATTCCCATCTCTACAAGACGGGAGGTAAGTCCATGTGATGACAACTCACCTATCCTTCCTCCCTCAAAACTGTTCCTTCCTATAAAAAGACGGCCGTCAAGGAAAGTTCCGGCTGTAAGAATAACTGCCTGAGATTTGAATATTGCACCGGTAGTCGTACAAATCCCCGAGATACGCGAACCATCAAAAAGAAAATCAATTGCAGAATCTTGGTAAATATCTAAGTTACAATTACTTTCAAGTAATTTTCTCCAATTCAGACTGAAATGCATTTTGTCGCATTGGGCACGGGGACTCCACATAGCCGGACCTTTTGACCTGTTGAGCATTCTGAACTGAAGAGTAGATGCATCCGTGACAATGCCTGTATATCCCCCGAGCGCGTCAATCTCACGGACAATCTGTCCTTTCGCGATACCTCCTACGGCAGGATTGCACGACATCTGGGCAAACCTTCCCATGTCCATTGTTACAAGAAGTACCGAAGATCCCATCCGAGCCGCCGACATCGCTGCCTCACATCCCGCATGACCTCCGCCTACTACTATAATATCATATATTCCGCCCATACCAACTAAAGAAGTTCCCTCAATGAAAGATAATAATTTTCCTTTGACCGCATGACCTTGATATCCTCATCAGTATGATCATCATATCCTATAATATGAAGGAGTCCATGGACAATGACACGGTTGAGCTCATCATTGAAAGCGGTTCCGTACTCAATCGAATTTTCACGGACACTGTCGACACTTATGAAAAGATCACCGGAAAGGCGGTCACCTTCCCTGTAGTCGAAAGTAATGATGTCCGTGAAGTAGTCATGACCCAAATATTTCTGATTAATATCAAGAATATAATTGTCTGAACAGAAAATTACAGAAATATCTCCAATCCGGCATATCTCACTTTCTGCCACGAGTTTAAGCCATTTTCGCGTCAAAGTTTTCTGTCTGAACACAAACTTTATGTCCTCAAAGTAAAATGATACCATGCTATAAATTTTCCGCAAATCTACAACATATAAAGAAAAAATTATGATTTAATAATTATTATTTCTAACTTTACCGGGCAAAATGGAAAATAAAACACAAGTAATATGGAAGTTAAGAAATCAGAAAAAGCGAATCTTGAAAACAAGAAGCTGCTCTTCCTTGAAATCGGTCTCATTATTTCTCTTGGCATAGTATGGTATGCCTTCGAGTGGACCACAAAGGAGAAGCAAACTGTAGAGGCACTTCAGGAAACCACACAGATTGTGGAGACAGAAGAGATGGTTCCTATTACACAGGAAACCCCTCCTCCACCTCCATCAGCACCATCAATTCCTGTTCTTTCAGACCAGATTGATATCGTGGATGATGAGATTCAGGTTGATGATGACCTTTTCCTCAACCTTGAGGATCAGGCAGACATGGGAGTTGAAATCATGGACTATGTCGAAACTGTAGAGGAAGAAGTTGTGGAAGAAGAAGCCATTCCTTTCATGCTTGTTGAAGAGAAGCCTTCGTTTATGGGCGGTGACGCAAATGCATTTTCAAAATGGGTGAACGAAAGACTCGTATACCCTGAAATTGCAAAGGAAAACGGAGTACAGGGAAGGGTAACCCTCCAGTTTACAGTGAACACTGACGGTACCGTAAGCAATGTGAAAGTTCTCCGTGGCGTAGACCCTTCGCTTGACAAAGAGGCAGTGAGAGTCGTGTCAATGTCACCGAAATGGACTCCTGGAAAACAGAGAGACCGTGCGGTAAAGGTTACCTACACATTCCCGGTTATCTTCCAGTTGAGATAAAGTGCCGCCATATCCGACAGGACATATCAATCAATAAGGATGGCTCAGTCGAGTCATCCTTATTTTTGTCGGGAATAAAATGAGAAAAATACTTAAGGATGAGTGAAGAGAGATATAGAGAAAAGGCAGTCTTCATCGGTGTAATAAAACAGAATGACGATGAAAGACAGATACTTGAATATCTGGATGAACTTGAATTTCTTGCTGAGACAGCAGGTGCTGAAGGACAGAAAAGATTCATTCAGAAAGTGGACAAACCTGACAGCCGCACATACATCAGAAGCGGAAAGCTTGAGGAAATAAAGAATTTCATCAACGAAAACGGCACTGATGTGGCCATATTCGACGACGAACTCTCCCCTACTCAACTAAGGAACATAGAGAGGGAGCTGAACTGCAGGATACTGGACAGGACAAACCTCATTTTGGACATATTTGCACAGAGAGCAAAGACAGCCTATGCTAAAACACAGGTTGAACTTGCTCAATACCAATACCTTCTTCCTCGCCTCACAAGAATGTGGACGCATCTTGAGAGACAGAAGGGAGGAATAGGAATGAGGGGACCTGGTGAAACACAGATAGAAACAGACAGGCGTATCATCCAGGACAAAATCGCAAAACTCAAGGAACAGCTCAAGAAAATAGACAAGCAGATGGCCTCACAAAGGGGAAACAGAGGCTCTCTTGTAAGGATTTCACTCGTAGGATACACCAATGTCGGCAAAAGTACCCTGATGAACCTGCTTGCAAAAAGTGATGTATTTGCAGAAAACAAATTGTTTGCAACACTTGACACCACTGTCAGGAAAGTCGTGATTGAAAATGTTCCGTTCCTTCTGAGTGATACCGTAGGATTCATACGCAAGCTGCCGACTCAACTAGTGGAAGCATTCAAGAGCACTCTTGACGAAGTCCGTGAAGCCGACATACTCATGCATGTAGTGGATATATCGCATCCTAACTTCGAGGAACAGATGCATGTGGTGGAACAGACACTGAAAGACATAAATGCCGCAGAAAAGCCCGTATTCGTCGTTTTCAACAAAATAGATGCTTACAGATACAAAGAATACGACGAGTTTTCCCTTGAGCCTAAAAAGCAGGAAAATTACACACTTGAAGAGTTCAAGAGAAGCTGGATAGCAAAGGAGAATACACCATGCATATTCATCTCGGCCAAAAACAGAATCGGAATAGACAAGCTCCGCGCCGACCTGTATAAAATGGTGGCGGAAATCCATGCCGGACGCTATCCTTTCAATAATTTTCTCTGGTAAAAAACTTCAGGCTATTGATAAAAAATTAAAGAGACCGACTCAAACGAACCGGCCTCTTTAATTTTATGGAACAAGGAATGTCCTATTCCTTGAACTTTGCTGAGATAAACTCCCTGTTGAGTCTTGCAATGTGTGAGATGGTAACATGCTTCGGACATTCCATTTCACAGGCACGGGTATTGGTGCATGAGCCGAATCCGAGCTCGTCCATCTTGGCAACCATTGCCTTTGCACGCTTCGCAGCCTCTACTCTTCCCTGAGGAAGAAGCGCAAGAGAACTTACCCTGGCAGCCACAAAGAGCATTGCCGAACCGTTCTTGCAGGTTGCAACACAGGCACCGCATCCGATGCATGCAGCAGCATCCATGCTTTCTTCGGCAGTTTCATGGGAAATAGGAATGACATTTCCGTCAGGAACTCCTCCCACATTGACTGATACATATCCTCCAGCCTGCATAATCTTGTCAAATGCCTTGCGGTCTACTACAAGATCCTTGATTACAGGGAATACATTACTCCTCCAAGGCTCTATGGTGATAGTGTCTCCGTCTTTGAACTTACGCATATGAAGCTGGCATGTAGTCACTTCATCGTCAGGTCCATGGGCCCTTCCGTTGATATAGAGTGAACATGCTCCGCAGATACCCTCGCGGCAGTCATGGTCAAATGATACTGGACCTCTGCTCTGGCATCCTTTCTCAACAGCCACCGGATCCATACCTTCATGGATGAGCTGTTCATTAAGGATATCGAGCATCTCAAGGAAAGAACTGTCCGGAGATATGTTCTTGACCTTATATGTCTCAAAACGTCCTTTTGTCTTGGCATTTTTCTGACGCCATACTTTCAAAGTCAAATCCATTTCAATTAGTCTTTATAGTTTCTGGTAGCTATCTTGATATTCTCATAGACGAGAGGCTCCTTGTGAAGCTCAGGCTCCTTTTCGTCTCCCTTGTACTCCCATGCTGCGACATACATGAAATGCTCGTCGTCGCGCTTGGTCTCGCCGTCCTCAGTCTGCATCTCCTCACGGAAATGTCCTCCGCAGGACTCTTTGCGGTGAAGGGCGTCACGGGCCATAAGCTCACCTATCTCAAGGAAATCGGCAAGTCTGAGAGCCTTTTCAAGCTCCTGGTTGAAATTGTCCTTTTCGCCTGCGACATAGACATCACTCCAGAATTCCTTGCGGAGTTCCTTTATCATCTCTATTGCCTTCTTGAGGCCTGCCTCATTACGGGCCATACCGACATATTCCCACATGATGTGGCCGAGTTTCTTGTGAATCTCGTCTACAGTATGCTTGCCTTTGATGGACATGAGCTTGTCAATCTTAGCCCTGACTGTGTTCTCTGCCTCCACAAACTCAGGAGCATTTGTATCCGGAACAGGGTACTTGAACTGTCCAGCAAGATAGTCTCCGATAGTGTAAGGAAGTATGAAATATCCGTCTGCAAGTCCCTGCATAAGGGCAGAAGCACCGAGACGGTTTCCGCCATGGTCACTGAAGTTGGCCTCTCCGATTGCATAAAGTCCAGGAATCGTAGTCTGGAGATTGTAATCTACCCAAAGGCCTCCCATAGTATAATGTATGGCCGGATATATCATCATTGGCTCCTTATAAGGATTGGTATCAGTAATCTTCTGATACATCTGGAAGAGGTTTCCGTATCTTTCGCGTATCTTGTCCTCACCGAGCCTTGCAATTGCAGTGCTGAAGTCAAGGAATACCGCAAGTCCAGTCTCATTGACGCCGAAGCCTGCATCACATCTCTCCTTGGCGGCACGTGAAGCCACATCACGCGGAACAAGGTTTCCGAATGCAGGATATCTGCGCTCAAGATAATAGTCACGGTCTTCCTCAGGAATCTGTGACGGCTTCACTTCCTTTCTGCGAAGTCTCATCACATCCTCCATCTTCTTAGGAACCCAGATGCGGCCGTCATTCCTGAGCGACTCGGACATAAGAGTCAGCTTTGACTGCTGGTCACCATGGACAGGAATACATGTAGGATGTATCTGAGCAAAGCAAGGATTTGCAAAATAAGCTCCCTTCTTGTAGCACTGCCATGCAGCGGAACCATTGCTGTTCATGGCATTTGTAGAAAGGAAGTATGTATTGCCGTATCCGCCGGTAGCAATCACTACAGCATGGGCGCCGAATCTTTCAATTTCTCCTGTAACAAGATTCCTTGCGATGATTCCCTTTGCCTCGCCGTTGACAAGAACCACATCAAGCATTTCATGACGCGGAAAACTCTCCACATTTTCTTCTGCTATCTGACGGTTCATTGCGGCATATGCTCCGAGAAGAAGCTGCTGTCCTGTCTGGCCTCTTGCATAGAACGTACGGCTTACCTGCGCACCGCCGAATGAGCGGTTGGAAAGAAGTCCGCCGTATTCGCGGGCAAACGGAACACCCTGCGCAACGCACTGGTCAATGATATTTCCGCTCACTTCGGCAAGACGGTAAACATTGGCCTCACGGCTGCGGTAGTCTCCACCTTTGATGGTCTCATAGAAAAGACGGTAAACCGAGTCATTGTCACTCTGGTAGTTCTTGGCTGCATTGATACCTCCCTGTGCTGCAATGGAATGTGCACGGCGAGGGGAATCACTGATGCAGAACACCTTCACCTTATAACCGAGCTGACCGAGCGTAGCAGCTGCAGATGCCCCGCCCAGACCGGTTCCGACGACAATAATCTCGATTTTCCTCTTGTTGCCTGGATTGACAACACGAAGCTGAGATTTATGCTTTGTCCATTTTTCAGACAAAGGACCCTCAGGAATCTTAGAAATTAGTTTTTCGGCCATTTTATATCGATTAATGAAATTTCGGCACAATTTTAATCAATTTTAGGCTAATTAGCAATTAAAGATGTATATAACCTTCAAAATATTCAAGATATATCCCATAAAATGAATCGGATATTGAATCATAACCTGAAAGATACTCTTCCTCCCCTGCTGCTCCCGACACATATCCGGCAAACAGAGGATGAAAGACAGAATATATCTTGCAGTCTGCCTCCCTGCAGCAAGACAGCATTGACGGATATCCGCCAACTCCGGCAAGCACGGGCCTGAGGTCCATATAATGTGACATGCTGCTTACATCAGACCTGAAGATGAAATTCTTCTTGAGAATTGCGGAAAGGCCGCAGAAAGTACTGTCAGACTCTTCCGGGGAAAGTTTCAGCGCATCTGGAACATGGTCATCGGCAGATACCGGAACGGGAACCAGCACAGAACATGAGGGATAGCCGAGGGCTGCCCAAAGCACACAGGAAAGCGGATTACCACCGGATGCGGCACCGCTGATGATGACTGATGCAGAAGTGGAATTTCTCGGTATGAAATCCTGGTCCACGAAAAGCCCCGAAGTACTTGAAAAAAATGCAGATGAATCCCTGATCAAGTCTATTCCAAGCACTTCATGACGATAAGACCTCGAAAGTCTGTCCATTATATCGGCAGGCAATATACCGGACAGGGCACCTTCGTCCTTTATTTCATTGAAAACAGCCTGGGCCGTCATGTATCTTTCCACTCCCTTCCATCCTGAAGGACGGCCGGAAACAGAAAAATTGGTGACGACGACAAAACCGTCTCTGCTCCCGTTGACATCAATTTTATGCCATGAATCATTGTCAGTCTCATACCATGCGGCACCTCCATGTGCATCGATGCATCCGAAATTAGCCTCCACTCCCATCGGACGACGCAAAGTATCAAGAAAATGTTCAAAATCAGCGAGTGTGGAACATATTTCAAGAGCCCTGTACATGACTCTCCCCTCCCTGTCCATTTGTGAAGCAGGCACATCATCGTCCTTCAGACAGTATGATGCGGTGTTCATCACTGCAAATCCGGCAGTATTGACACCGGCCCAGACCTCGCCGCCTTCAGAGCCGGAATTGACAAGACCCACAAATGAGTGAATCTCTCCCTTGAAATGCCTTATATTGTTGTCAGGAAAGCCGGAATCGCGGTTCTTCCACATAAGGGGGCGCCCGTCAGCAGTGGCTTTGCCGGAAATTATTACAGCCGTACAGGCATCTGAGGTATGGCACAGGACAATTGCCGCTAATGTAAATATGATATACGGAAGCAATCTCATATCCGGAACAGATGAAATTTCTCTAAAACAATGTGGCATCTGCCTCGGGAGTCCCGCACATTTCTATCCCGAGATGACTGTAGGCAAGTTCAGTTGCCTCCCTGCCTCTTGGAGTCCTGATAATAAAGCCTTCCTTTATAAGGAACGGCTCATAGACCTCCTCAAGAGTCCCCTGATCTTCACCGACTGCAGTCGCTATGGTATTCGCCCCGACGGGACCGCCTTTGAATTTGGTGATTATAGTCCTGAGTATCTTGTTGTCTATGGAATCAAGTCCACGCTTGTCTATGTTCAATGCATCAAGGGCATATTTCGCTATTGCAATGTCAATATGTCCGTTGCCCATGACCTGGGCAAAATCCCTGACCCTCCTGAGCAGAGAATTGGCGATACGGGGTGTTCCACGGCTCCGGAGTGCAATCTCGTATGCGGCATCCTCTTCTATTCCTATCTTAAGGATGGATGCGCTTCTCTTTACTATATGTACGAGGGTCGGTGTGTCATAATACTCAAGGGCACAGGTAATTCCGAACCTTGCTCTCAAAGGGGAAGTAAGCAGACCGCTTCTGGTGGTCGCCCCGACAAGGGTGAAAGGGTTCAGTGAAATCCGCACAGACCGTGCACCAGGTCCCTTGTCTATCATTATGTCTATGACAAAATCTTCCATTGCGGAATAAAGGTACTCCTCAACTTCCGGGGCAAGGCGGTGTATCTCATCTATAAAAAGCACATCACCCTCCTCAAGCGAAGTCAGAAGCCCGGCAAGGTTCCCGGGCTTGTCCAGCACCGGCCCGGAAGTGACCTTCATGCTGACTCCAAGTTCATTCGCTATGATATGCGCAAGAGTAGTCTTTCCGAGTCCCGGAGGCCCGTGGAAGAGCACATGGTCAAGGGACTCCCCTCTCATTTTGGCGGCTTTGATGAATATCTTAAGATTGGCCACAGTCTTTTCCTGCCCGGTGAAGTCTTCAAGTTCCTGAGGCCTTATGATTCCGTCAAATTCCTTATCTTTGTCCGAATTTACATCATGGGGGTCAAAATGTCCGTTCATCTTGTCAATTTTTTGTCCGCAGTTATGCGGTCATCATCATAAAAACATACAAATATAATCTTTTTATATTTTTCTTTATTGTGATTATACTGGTGTTGAAATGTTGATAAAATTTATATTGAAGTAATTTACAATCAATTATAATATAGCAGAAATGTTGATAACCATAATGGAAACTTTTCAGAGATTGTTGGTGACAAATTTTGATTTCTGATTTACGCGGAGTATGTAAAGATTATTTTCATTTCATAATGTATTTTTGAATTTTTATTCAGTGCTTTTTCAACAGGTTTTCAACATATTTTATGAGAGTTTTCAACAAGTTGTCAACAATATTCGTTAAATGATGGACATATCCGAGAAGACATCTTCAGAACTTTCGGCAAGGCTGGAAGATTCGAATGAAATATATTGTTCCGGACTTTTCTTTTCAGCAAGATGGTTTGTCCTTTCTTCCGTGATGAAGACCGGAATCAATCTGGTGGTTCTGCCTGACCGGGAGTCTGCCGAATATTGTGCCGCTGATTTCTATAATCTTATAGAAGGTGACAGGGTATTCTTTCTTCCTGATTCCGGCAGAAGTCTCGAACGGAGCAACTACAGATCTTCCCTTAGGGTCCAGAGGACTGCGGCAATAGGCAGGATAGCCGAGTATTCAGGGGATGACCTGCTTGTCATAGTGTCATATCCCCAGGCTCTTGAAGAAGGCATTCCGGATTCCCGAAAAATAGGCGCGGAGATATTGAAACTGAAAGCGGGGGAAGAAATCAATCATGATGACATCATAGAATCTCTTTTTTCAAAGGGATTCGAGAGAGTGGACTTTGTCTCTTCTCCGGGACAGTTTGCGGTAAGGGGAGGAATCATAGACATATTCTCATACTCGTACAATAATCCTTACAGGATAGGATTTTTCGGGGATGAGATAGAAAGTATCAATGTCTTTGACTGCAATACCCAGCTGTCAGTCGCTAAAGTTGATGAAGCCGAGATTTTTCCTGATTTCACATCCGCTGACGGCAATCCGGATTCACTTATTGGAGAAAGGCTTCCTGAAGGAAGTACGGTATGGCTGGATTCATCGGACATGTACAGAGACCGTCCTTTCTTCAATTCATTGCTTTCTTTCAGGCATGTCTTCACTGATACTCCCGTATCTGTCCGTGACAAGGATGTGATTAGATTCAATATTGCCCCGCAGCCTTCGTTCAACAAGAATTTTGACCTTCTTGCCGCTGACATAAGGGAGAAAATGGAATCCGGATACAAGGTGTATATCTTCGGGGAAAAGGAATCGCAGCTTGAGCGCCTGCGTTCCATCCTTTCCCAAAGCAGCGGACTTTTGCCGGAATTCTGTTCAGGAAAAAATATCCACAGCGGCTTCATTGACAGTGAGGACAGGATATGCTGTTATTCTGACCATGAGATTTTCGACAGATTCCACAGAGTAAGCATCAGAAGAACCGTTGAAAAGAGTGAACAGCTCACCATTAATGACCTGACTGCATTCAATATAGGAGACTATGTAGTCCATATAGACTATGGAATAGGGATTTTCGGAGGTCTCGTAAAGATGAAGGATGACAAGGGAAGGGTGCATGAGGTGGTGAAGATATCATATAAGGACAATGATACGGTCTTCGTGTCTGTACATGCCCTGCACAAGATATCAAGATACAAGTCCAGGGATTCCGAACCTCCGAAAATCAACAAACTCGGCTCGAAGACCTGGCAGAATCTCAAGAACAGCACCAAATCCAAAGTCAAGGACATAGCCAAGGAACTCATTCAGCTCTATGCCAAGAGAAAGGCTGCCAAAGGCTTCGCTTTCTCTCCTGATTCATATCTTCAGGAGGAGCTTGAGTCTTCGTTCATGTATGAGGATACACCTGATCAGGAAAAGGCTGTGAAGGCTGTGAAGCATGACATGGAGGATGATTGTCCCATGGACAGGCTTGTATGCGGTGATGTAGGCTTCGGAAAGACTGAAGTTGCAGTAAGGGCTGCGTTCAAGGCAGTGGCTGACAGCAAGCAGGTGGCTGTCCTTGTTCCCACAACTATATTGGCTCTGCAGCATTTCAATACATTTTCAGGAAGGCTGAAGGATTTTCCATGTTCAATAGATTATGTCAGCCGCCTGAGGACTTCAAAAGAGATATCTGAGATTCAGGAAAAACTCAGAAAAGGCACGCTTGACATAGTGATAGGAACACACAAGCTCCTCGGAAAAGGATTTGAATTCAAGGACCTGGGCCTTCTGATAATAGATGAAGAGCAAAAATTCGGAGTAAGTGCAAAGGAAAAGTTGAAACAGATGAAGCTTTCCGTCGACACTCTTACCCTTACGGCCACACCGATACCGAGGACGCTGCAGTTCTCCCTTCTCGGGGCCCGTGATCTTTCCATAATAAATACTCCTCCTCCGAACAGGATACCAGTGCAGACGGAGATAATGCTTTTTGACAATGATGAGATAAAGGGCATCATAAATTATGAACTCAACAGGGGAGGTCAGGTATTCTTCGTCCATAACAGGGTGGAGGAACTTCAGCCGATAGCGGATATTCTGCACAGGATGATACCCGACATGAAGATATGTGTGGCTCATGGCCAGATGGAACCCAAGATACTTGAAAACAAGATTCTTGACTTTATGGCCGGTGACTATGACCTTCTGCTCTGCACTACAATCATCGAGAACGGTCTTGACATACCGAATGCGAATACCATCATCATCAATCAGGCCCAGAACATAGGGTTGAGTGACCTCCATCAGCTCAGGGGAAGGGTAGGACGTTCCAACAAGAAGGCATTCTGCTATCTTGTTGTACCTCCTATGACTTCAATGACGGATGATGCCAGGCGCAGGCTCAAGGCAATAGAGGCATTCTCTGATCTCGGAAGCGGATTCAACATAGCCATGCAGGACCTTGACATAAGGGGAGCCGGCAATTTGCTCGGCGCCGAACAGAGCGGTTTCATATCTGACATGGGGCTCGAGACCTATCAGAAGATATTGTCGGAAGCTATGGAAGAACTTGGGGTGGAGACAGGAATCGCCGCTTCCTCAAAGGCTGACACATGCATATCCGACTGTATGGTCGACACTGACCTCGAGGCATTGATTCCTGACAGCTATGTCAATGTATCCGCTGAAAAGATAAGGATATACAAAGAACTTGATTCTATTTCCGACGACAGGGAAATAGAGAGAATGAGGCAGAGAATGGAAGACAGGTTCGGAAGGATGCCTGAAGAGACATCCAGACTCTTTGATATAGTGAAGATAAGGAATCTCGGAGAGAGACTGGGCTTTGAGAAAATCATAATAAAGAACGGCATAATGATAGCTTTCTTTATCATGAATCCCCTTTCAAAATATTACAGGTCAAGGAAATTTGCAGATGTGCTTGATGCCGTGAACAGAAATTCAAGGATATTCGAACTCAAGCAGCCTGACAACAGACTGCGCCTTGTGGTCAGAAACATTCCTTCGGTGGGCAGCGCATACAATGCATTGAAAAAACTTGCTTGACAATAGTTGTGATAATTTATAAATTTGCAGGATGCATTTTAATATTCAGAAGTGGGCAATCTTGTTATAGATATAGGAAATACGGCTCTGAAGGCCGCGTGGACGGACGGGATTACTCTCGGAAAGACATTCAGGTATCAGGGAGAGAAAATGTCTGATTTCATACTTTCTCTGGTTTCAAAGGACAAGCCTGATGTGATGGTCATCTCCTCTTCAAGAGAAATTTCCTCAAAAGAAGAAAAGATATTCAGGGAAAAATGCCGCGTCCTTGTCATTATGGACTCAAGGCACAATGATGTACTTGAGAAAAACGGACTTCCTTCATATCTTTCGCCGGACAGGGCTGCGTCAGTCATAGCTGCACGGTATCTCTTCAAGGGAAGGGGCTGCACTCTGTTTGACTTCGGGACTACTCTTACCATAGATTTTCTTGATGCGGACGGAAACTATTCCGGAGGAAACATTTCCCTCGGATGCCGTACAAGATTCAAGGCGATAAACAGGTATTCCCGTTCCCTTCCTCTGACGGACACTCCTTCTGAAATCACCGGAACCGGCCATGACATCATATCGTCAATAGAATCAGGGATAATAGAAGGCATAATATTTGAAATAGAAGGGTATTTGTGCCGTTATCCTGACAATATAAATGTTTTTACGGGGGGAGACGCAATTTATTTTGCAAAAAGAATGAAAAACTCCATCTTTGTAGTTTGTAACCTTGTTTTGATGGGTCTGGCTCTAACAGCTGAAGATTATGTCTAGGATTATTTTCAGAATATTCTCATTGTGCACTCTTCTTTTGTGTGCGTCTTTGGCATATAGTCAGGAAAATGGGGCATACGGTTCATTTTCACCATATTCCATTTATGGTATAGGAAATCTTTCAAAAGAAGGGACCGCATATAACAGGAGTATGGGAGGGGTCGGGATAGCCAACCGCAGCAAACGTTTCATAAATATCGTAAATCCTGCATCCCTGACGGCAAGGGATTCCCTTTCTTTCATGGCAGATTTCGGACTGTCCGAATCAAATACCATATACAGGCAGAACATAGACGGAAACAAGCTGATTTCCGGCAACAATACATTCAATATCCACGACTTTGTAATAAGCTTTCCTATATACAAGTCATCCGCATTTATGGTGGGAATCACCCCGTTCAGCGACATAGGATATCAATTTTCATCCATCATCACCGACCAGGACATAGTGGGCAATACCGGCAATGTCGGATTGAGCAATTATGGGGAAGGCAGCATTTATCAGCTGTTTGCAGGCGGTGCCGTCACTTTCTGGAGAAGGCTGTCCCTCGGGGCTGAGTTCATATATTATTTCGGTTCCCTTGACAAGGTGTACAACATGGCTTTCGAAGATGATTCCTACAGGACTGACAACAACGGATACAATCTGCTTCTCAGGGGATATACCGGAAAGTTCGGGGTACAGTACGAACAGCCTCTCGGAAATAACCTTTCATTGACTGTCGGAGCCACATACAGGCTCAGGACAAATGTAAGGGGGCGCCTTACCGAATACAGCTATGCGAATACCTCAGAGACTACCGATACTTTGAGAAACAATGTGAATCATCTTGATGCGGCCGACGGAATTAAATTCGGAGATGAAATAGGTGTAGGAGTCTCTGTGAAAGGAGGCGACAAGTGGAGTGCGGAGGTCAATTACCTCATGTCCGACTGGCGCAATACGGGGATGGAAAGCAGGCCGGGATTTTCAGCCGAAGGAAGTTCGGTGTTCACATCTACGGTATCGCATTCGGTGAGGGCAGGGTTTGAGATAGTCCCGAACAGAAATGACATCAGATATTACCTGCGCCGTTGCGCATACAGGGCCGGTGCATATTATGACACATCATATTATCTGTTTGACGGCAATGTGGTGAACTCGTTCGGCATAACGCTCGGTGTGACATTGCCTGTGTTCAGATGGTATAACGGAATTACTGTCGGTGTTGATTTCGGACAGAGGGGAAGTCTGAGGAACAGTATGGTGAGGGAGAGATATGTGTCATTTTCAGTAGGATTCAACATACATGACCTATGGTTCCAGAAACCACGATATAATTAAACAATTAAAACTATAAATTATGAAGAAGTTGCTTTTATCTCTGATCGCCTTGGCCATGATAGGCGGCACATCATTGTTTGCACAGGGAAAATATGGTGCGGACAGTGCAGAATGCATAAAATACCTCTCTTATTACAAGGAGTATTTCAAGCAGAAGAATTACGATGCCTCCCTTCCGAACTGGAGAAAGGCGTACACACTCTGTCCTCCTACTGCGAGCCAGACAATGCTCATCGACGGTACTACCCTCATGAGATATCTCATAGGAAAGAACAGTCAGAACACTGTCTACAGAAATGCGCTGATTGATACTCTCCTCTCTCTTCACAACACAAGGGCGCAGTATTATTCAAAATATGCTGTGACAGCCATGAACAACAAGGGAACAGATATCATCAATTATCTCAAGAATGATCCTAAGGCGCAGTATGACGGCTTCAAGGAAGTCATTGCGGCCAATGAGGAGCAGGTAAAGCCTAACATTCTTCTCTTTACAATCAATACTGCAGTCGATCTCTATCAGAAAGGAGTCCTTGACGCTGAGACAGTTCTCAACGACTATGAGGAAGTGATGGCTCTCATGTACAAGATGGACCCTAAGTCTGAAGTCCAGAAGCAGCAGAATGAAAAAGTAAGGAAAGACATCGAAAGTCTCTTCATATCCAGCAAAATCGCCGACTGCGACAAGCTCATCTCTCTCTTTACTCCGAGATTTGAGGAGAATCCTGACAACCTTGAGACCGTAAGCAGCATTGTGATGATGATGGCTTCTACTGAAGGATGTACTGACAATGACCTCTTCCTCCAGGCCGCCACCAAGATGCATCAGCTCGACCCTTCATACCAGACAGCATATTTCCTCTTCAAGCTCTATAACTCAAAGGGTGACATTGATTCGGCAATCAAGTATATGGAGGAGGCTATTGCTTCTCCTGATTCTGATAATCTGACAGATGCAGAATACTATTACGAGCTTGCAGTGGCATGTTCACATGCCGGCAGCAATGCCAAGGCATTCAAGTCTGCCCTTGACGCAATTGACCTTGATCCTTCATACGCAGGAAAGTCATACATGCTCATAGGAACCATCTGGGGCTCACAGGTATGTCCTGGAAATGAAATTGAGCAGAGGGCACCGTACTGGGTTGCAGTTGACTATCTTGTAAAGGCAAGGAATGCAGACCCGTCTCTTGCTGAGGAAGCCAACAGGCTTATCGGGCAGTACAGCACATATTTTCCTCAGACAGCCGAGGCATTCATGTACAATATCACTGACGGTGATTCTTACACCGTATCATGCGGCGGCATGAGAGCTCTCACAACAGTAAGGACCCAGGAATAGCAAATTGGTTAAAATACCTTATATACTCAAGACGGCAGCAACCGCATTTGCGGTTGCTTTCGTTGTCTATTCATGCAAGAGCAATCTCGGAGTGGCAGATTCTCTGAATATAGCCGAGACTCCCGTGCAGACAGTGGACAACATGTTTGTCGTGCAGTCGGAAAACGGAATCCTGCAGATGAGGATGGAGGCGGACCTTATGGAAAGATATGAAAGGGACACAATGTCATACGAACTCTTTCCGGAAGGCTTTGCCGTATACGGGTACAATGAGCAGGGGCTGCTTGAGACTGAAATAACTTCCGACAATGCAAGGCATGAGAAATTCGAGGACAAGAGGGAGACATGGAAGGCTTTCGGAAATGTTGTCGTCAAGAATATCATCAAGAAGGAGGTGATGGAGACGGACACCCTCTATTGGGACAGGCAGAACGGAAAAATATATACTGACTGCTATGTGAAGATGTATTCTCCGGACGGCTTTATACAGGGCTACGGGATGGAGTCGGATGAAAGGGCAAGAAATACGATAATACTCAAGGTATTTGACAATTTTGCCGTGGTGAAGCAGGATTCTACTGCAACTGACATAGATTCTGTCAATTTTATAGGCCCCATACTAAAAAAATAGTGAAGATTTCTCGGAAAATTATTAACTTCGCAGCCCAAAACGAATCAGTAAAAAATTAAAAGTTAGATAAAGAGATGGCGGTTCTTGAAAAAATTCGCGTGAAGCTCGGTGTGTTCATAACCATCGTCATTGCATTGGCGTTGCTGTCATTCATAATTGACCCTACCACACTTGAAGCTGTTTCCAATTCAATGTCATCAAAGTATGATGTCGGTGAAATAAACGGCAAAGACATTTCGTATCAGGATTTTGAGAAGGACATTGAATATTTTACCACACTCAATGAGATAATGACAGGGTCTTCCGCACATTCTGAGCAGGAGATAGAGTCGGTGAGAAATGCAGCCTGGCAGTCATTGATTGACAGGTATCTTTTTGTCAGGAACGCAAAGGCTGCCGGCATTAATGTAGGCGAAGCCGAGATGTTCGCTCTGACTGCCGGAGACATGGTCTCTCCGCTCATTTCACAGGATCCGTCCTTCTTTGACGAGAGCGGGAATTTTTCAAAAGACAGGTTCATCGAACTTGTGCAGGCAAGGCACAACGACCAGTCAGGCAGCATAGGCATGTATATAGAGTATCTTCAGAATACGATATATAACCAGCAGTTCTATGCAAAATACGGTTCCCTCTTCACTCAGGGAAACTTTGCCAATCCGCTGATGCTTGCAAGACAGATTGACGAGAACAACAATACCACCGACGTCGAGTTCGTCATGGTTCCATACGGATTCCGCACTGACTCCACAATCGTGGTATCGGACAAGGAAATCAAGGACTACTACAAGTCACACAAGGAGTTTTACCGTCAGCAGGCAAGCAGGGACATCGAGTATGTCGTATTTGAAGTCAAGCCTTCTGATGAAGACATAGCTGCAACAAATGAGCAGATACTCAAGGTATATGACGAGTTTGCCGCGACAGACAAGGACGGCATGAAGGGATTCCTTCTCAGAAATTCCGACAGGTCATATTCCGAGTATTATTACAGGCCTGGAGAGCTCTCCACAATATCTGCCGATGTCAATGATTTTGTATTCAATGACGGCAAGGGCACATCCGGGGTATTTACGAAGGACAATACATTCTATGTGGCAAAAGTCCTTGACAGCAGGATGGTTCCGGATTCAGTGTTCGTAAAGCACATCCTTCTTCAGGGAGACCAGGAAGCTCTTGCCGACAGTCTTGTCGGAGTCCTCAACAGAGGCAGGGAATCTTTTGCTAATGTTGCCGCAATGTATTCTGCAGACCAGAATCCAAATGTAGCCGAGAGAGGTGACATAGGTTGGATGACCCAGACCTATATGATACCTGGAATGGAGTCAGTGATGACCGCTCCTCTCAACAAGATTTTCGTCCTTGACACCCAGTATGGTAAACATATTGTGAAAGTCACGGACAGGACAGAGCCGATGCTCAAGAAGCAGGTAGCCATCCTTGAGAAGACTGCGATAGCAGGCAAGGAGACTTTCAACAAATATTATTCTCAGGCCAATGACCTTGCGGTGAAGTCTGCCGGCAAATATGAAAATTATAAGAAAGCCGTGGAAGAGGGCGGACTTTATTCTCATCCTGTGAACAGGATGCTTGAAGGAACAGACAGGCTCGGAGCAATTGACGGTACAAAGGAAGTGGCAAGATGGGCTTTTGAAGCCAAGCAGGGAAAGGTATCGGATATCATCACCGTCAACAACAACTATTTCTTTGTGGCAGCACTCAAAGGTATTCATAAAGAAGGTTATGCTACAGTAGACGAAGTGTCCTCAGGCATCAGGAACATCCTCTACAGGGAGAAGCTCGGGGTCAAGAGAGCGGCTGAAATCGCAGAAAAAATCAGCGGTCTTACCGATATGCAGGCAATTGCAGATACTCTTGGCACGACAGTAAGCACAAAGGACGGCATTGCTTTCGCCTCACTTACATCGCAGGGACTTGACCCTAAGTTCATCGGTGCTGTATCTGTGGCTGAACCAGGAAAGATTTCCGCTCCGCTTGCAGGAAATGTGGGGGTCTATGTATATAAAGTGACTGCACATGACACAGGGGCATTCTATACTGAGGATGACGCCAAGACACGGGATGCACAGATGTCGCAGTACAGTCTTCAGATGCTCGTGCCGGTGATGATGCAGGATGCAGATGTCAAGGACAACAGGGCAAGATTCTATTAGAAGGCATCAGACTTGCAGAAGAATCTCTGCAAAGCCTCATGATATAATTTTGAAGGGCGACCGTTTGGCCGCCCTTCACTTTTTCTGTCTCTGGCATGTTCTGTCAGACATTGAAGAGGAAATGCATTATGTCCCCATCCTGGACGACATAGTCCTTGCCTTCAATTCCGAGCTTTCCTGCGGCTCTGCAGGCAGCTTCGGACTTCAATTCAATGAAATCCTCATACTTGATGACTTCAGCCCTTATAAAGCCTTTTTCAAAGTCAGAATGGATTACTCCGGCGGCTTTCGGAGCCTTGTCTCCCTTGTTGATGGTCCAGGCCCTGCATTCGTCAGCTCCTGCGGTGAAGAATGTCTGGAGATTGAGCAGGGAATAAGCCTTCTGTATGAGACGGACTACTCCTGACTCCTCGAGCCCCATTTCTTCAAGGAACATCTGGCGCTCTTCATAAGTGTCGAGTTCTGCGATATCGGACTCAATCTTGGCTGCAATGACAAGAATTTCGGCATTTTCGTCTTTCACTGCCTCGCGGACGCGTTCGACATATTCATTTCCTTCAGCCGCCGAGGCTTCGTCCACATTGCAGACATACATCACAGGCTTGTCGGTAAGAAGGAAAAGGTCTTTTGCAAGCTGTTCCTCCTCAGGAGTCTCAAGCCTGACTCTGCGGCAAGACTTGCCCTGCAGGAGGGCTTCCCTGTAGCGCTGCAGGAGTTCAAAAAGTTTCTTTGCACTCTTGTCTCCTCCGGCCTGAGCCTGCTTCTGGACTTTTGCAAGTCTGTTTTCTACTGTCTCAAGGTCTTTCAGCTGGAGCTCCATGTCGATTACTTCCTTGTCTCTGACAGGATCCACGCTTCCGTCCACATGGACAATATTCGGATCATCAAAGCACCTGAGGACATGAAGGATAGCATCTGTTTCCCTGATGTTTGCCAGAAACTGGTTTCCGAGACCTTCGCCTTTGCTTGCGCCCTTGACAAGTCCTGCAATATCGACAATCTCCACTGTCGCCGGAACGACCCTCTTCGGCTTGCACAGTTGTTCCAGCACTTCAAGCCTTTTGTCAGGCACTATGGTAGAGCCTATGTTGGGTTCTATCGTACAGAAAGGGAAGTTGGCACTCTGGGCTTTCCCCGAGCTTATACAATTGAAAAGAGTGGATTTACCCACATTCGGAAGTCCTACTATTCCGCACTTGAGTGACATGATATTATGCTGTTTTGGGCGGCAAAGTTACTAATTATTCATGCATTTCACCACATTTTTCTCTTTTTGGACTTTTTTTCTCTTTTATGTGCCGATATTCGGAATAATCATGAATAAAAAATGTCAATTATGTCAAGAGGAATTGCTTCTGGGATTGTCACAATGTCATTATGTCTTTTGATTCAGGTGTCTCCGGCATATGCCGGGAATGATTCTCTGCTGGTGCTTTTCTGGAATCTGGAGAATTTCTTTGACTGGAGGGATTCGGGTGCCGGTGATTCTGACAGGGAATTTTCGTCATTCGGGGAAAGGCGCTGGACAAAGGGCAGGTTTTATACAAAGTGCAATGCCGTGGCCAAGGCTCTGCTATGGACTGGAAGCAGATGCGGAAGAATGCCTGATGTGGTCGGATTTGCCGAAGTGGAAAACGGATTTGTACTGAATTCAATTCTTAAGTCGACGGCATTGCGCAAATATGGATACGAGGCGGTGCATTACGATTCTCCTGATCCGAGAGGAATTGATGTCGCGCTCGTCTACCGGAGAGAAATTTTCAAAAAAATCAGTGCGAGGCCTGTCCGTGTCTCCGGAAGTCCTGTATTCAACGGGAATGCCGGAGCTCTCCGGGGGACGGCTTCTTTTCTGACAAGAGACATACTTTATGTGGCTCTGAAACATTTTCAGAGTGGGGAGACATGGCATTTTCTGGTTAACCACCATCCTTCAAAATTCGGGGGAGAGGAAGTGTCGGCCCCGAAGAGAAAGGCAGCTATGAATATCATGGTCTCTGTTTGTGACTCAATATTTTCCTCATCTGCGGACGGGGCTCCTAAAATTGTGAGCATGGGAGATTTCAATGATACTCCTGACAGCCCTCTGTTTGAATATGATGAATCTTTTCTTGTCAATATGGCTGATTGTCTCCATGATCAGGGGAAGGGGACTATCAGGTATCAGGGTAAACGGGAGCTCATAGACATGTTCATAGTGTCCCCTCCGGTAGCCGATGACTCGGAAATGGAGATACCGGATATTCCGTTCCTTACAGTCCCGGATACTGCGCATTCCGGCGAAAAGCCGTTCAGAACATATTCAGGGCCGAGATATATCGGCGGAGTGAGCGACCATTGGCCCATATTGTTGAAAATAAAAATTGCTTTGTCGGGGGATATTGGTATCTTTGAAAGATGAACTGCATGATTTTGACAAAAACTATTAAACAACAATAAAAATGAAATCAAGGATATCTGAAAAATTCAGAACTCTTTTCGGGCATGACGGCGAGTTCTTCGCCTCTGCCGGCAGAATCAATCTCATCGGCGAACATACGGACTACAACGGTGGATATGTCTTTCCTGGCGCAGTGGATAAGGGAATAATGGCGGAAATGGAGCTGAACGGCTCGGAGAAAGCATGTGTATATGCCCTTGATCTTGACGAATGCGTGGAATTCGGATTTGAAGAGGAAGACATACCTCAGCAGAGCTGGGCAAGATATGTGTTCGGCGTCTGCCGGGAAATAATCAAGCGTGGGGGCAGGATAGGAGGATTCAATGCAGTGTTTGCGGGCGATGTGCCGCTCGGTGCAGGAATGTCTTCATCAGCGGCTCTTGAAAGCACATTCGCATTTGCCCTTAATTATCTTTTCAACCTCGGCATTGACAAGTTCGAGCTTGCCAGGATAGGCCAGGCCACTGAACACAACTATTGCGGAGTCAAGTGCGGCATCATGGACCAGTTCGCGTCGATATTCGGGAAAAAGGGTCATCTGATGAGACTTGACTGCAAGACAATGGAATACAGGTACTATCCGTTCAACCCGGCTCCACAAGGCTACAGGCTTGTTCTGCTGGATTCTGTCGTAAAGCATGAACTGGCGTCGTCGGCCTATAACAGGAGGCGTGAGTCATGCGAAAGGGCGGCAGCGGCCATAAGGAAGAATCATCCTGAGGTGGAATTTCTCAGGGATGCCCGCAAAGAATGGCTGGAGGAAGTCAGGCCGGTCATTTCAGAAGAGGATTACAGGAGGGCTGAATATGTGATAGAAGAGGTTCAGCGTGTGCTTGATGTATGTGATGCTCTTGAAAGGGGAGATTATGAGACAGTCGGAGAGAAGATGTATGAGACACATCACGGCATGAGCCGCCTTTATGAAGTCAGCTGTGAAGAGCTTGATTATCTCAATGACATTGCGAAAGAGTGCGGGGTCACCGGCTCCAGAGTCATGGGCGGCGGCTTCGGAGGCTGCACCATCAACCTCGTCAGGGATGAACTCTACGAGGGATTCATTTCCAGGGCTAAGGCCGCATTCAAGGAAAAATTCGGTCATGAGCCGAAAGTCTATGACGTAGTCATCAGTGACGGGGCGCGCAAGCTGGAATAGAACACTGTCCGGACTGCAGCCCGGACTTCTATCTTATATGGGATTCAAGCCAGGCGGAATCGATTCTTTCAAATCCTTCGCCTGGCTTCATTGCTGGATTCCTCTGCATGATTCCAAGGCAGTCCTCATAGACATTATACCCTATGCTCACACCTGTCATCCTGCCCTCGGAAGGATACATCAGTGTGATGGTGCGGTCCGGACCCTCTCCCTGCACAGAGTAGAAATGAAAGACTGAGGATGCAATGTTTCCGGCCATTTCCTTGTCGGGAGTCTTGGCCATTATCTCCATTTTTGTGACATATTTGCAGATTTCAATCACTGCATCATCCAGTCCGGCATCAGCGACAAGTACTTTTTCCATCAGGGAACCGGTGTCTGACACAAGTCTGAGTGTATAGTTGCCGATGGCCTTTGCATGGAGGGAGATTGAATTCATCTGGGCTTCCGAGATGTCAATCCCGTCAGGAAGCAGCCATATCATCAGTTTTTTGTCAGGATCATGATACAGAGTCTCATATTTTGCCAGATTCACCTGTCCGCATGAAGGGCATTTCCACAGGAAGAGAGAGCCGTCCTTGACCTTGTCCTTGAGTTCCGGATTCTCGGATACATTGATGCTCCTGTATATGGTGATGTTGTCTTTTGCTCCGCATTTCGTGCAGGAGGCTTCGGCATTTCTTATGATTGACATGGTTGTTTCCAGTATATTGTATTGACAATGAGTTTCTCCGGGAAAGAATATTATTTCCGGCAGACAAAGATAGCAAATGTGCAGCATTTGACAATATTTGGAATTATTATAGATTGGAATTATCTTTGCCGCTTTCCGTGCTGCTGAGGCAGTGATGCGGAATGTACTGAATCCAAACCAAATTTATGCAGAATGAAAAAGTGGCTTAGACAATTTGCCTCGGAAGACTGGATAATAGTCTTTGCCGGAGCGGTCATCCTTGCTCTCGCCATAGCGTTTCCGACAATAATGCCCGAGATGCCGAAGACACTTGTGTCAGGCGAAGACTGGCTTTCGGCCCTGTATATGTTTCTCTTTGTACTGGTGTTGACTTATGTCACCTCTGCGGCTTTGAGGCGGCCTCTCAAAGGCATTTTCCTGTCGTTGCTCGTCATTTTCGCACTGACTCTCGGCGCCCAGCTGCTTGCATCAATCCCTGCCGTCAAGGACCTCGGGTTTGAGTCAGTTTTCTTTGCCGTCATTCTCGGACTTCTTGTCAGCAATGTATTCGGTGTTCCAAAATGGCTGAAACCTGCAATTCAGAGCGAATTTTACATCAAGATAGGAATCATCTGCCTCGGGTCCACGATTCTTTTCAAGGAAGTCCTTGAATCGGGGGCATTCGGGCTGGCGCAGTCGCTCATTGTCGTTTTCTCAGTCTGGTATTTTGCCTTCTGGGTCGGCAAGAAGATGCGTGTTGACCCCGAAATGAGGACAATGCTGTCATCTGCCGTGTCCATCTGCGGAGTATCTGCGGCAATCGCCACCTGCGGAGTCATAAAGGGAGACAACAAAAAGCTTTCCTATGTGATATCCCTCGTTCTCATCATAGCCATTCCGATGATGTATCTGCTTCCGTGGCTTTCCGGACTTATGGGACTGGATGAAGAAGTGGCAGGGGCCTGGCTCGGAGGGACCATCGATACGACAGGGGCTGTGGCTGCTTCGGGAACCCTGATAGGGGAGACTGCAGCCAATACGGCCGTGATAGTGAAATCCTCCCAGAATGTGCTTTTGGGTGTAGCTGCATTCGTCATCTCGCTCATGTGGTCGTACCGGGGGACAAATCAGGCGGAGCGTCCGACTTTGGGCGTCATCTGGGACCGTTTCCCGAAATTCGTCGTGGGATTTATCCTTGCTTCCCTCGTGTTCAGCTTCTGTATGGACGAGACGACGGCCAAGGCAGTCGGCACAGTGACAAAAGGATTCCAGAACACTCTCTTCAGCATAGCTTTCGTCTGCATCGGCCTTGAGACAAGATTTTCCGAGATTTTCGGCAAGGAAAACCGCAGACCTCTCTATGTGTTCCTGATTTCACAGACTTTCAACATCATTGTGACCCTTCTCGTGGCATGGGTGATGTTCGGGGTCATCAAGCCGATGTTCTGATTACTGCGGCAGGGAGAAGCTTATTGCCGGACCGAAATAATTGCGCGGCATATCGATGCCTGCTGCTTCAAGACGGCTGAAGGATGGGCCTCCGTTATATGACCATGTCAGGCCGATGCTGACAGGGGTTCCTATCCAGAAGAAACACCCGAACTCTATCTGCGCCGTTATTCCTGCCGAGAACAGTCCTCCGCCAGAGAACAGTCCTCCGCCAGAGAACAGTCCGTCTTCTCCGCCGATGAATGTCCAGTCAAAATGCGGAGTGACTACTGCCCGTTTTCCGTAGAATACAGGTCCGATGCTGAAGTCTCCGAGATAAATGGGGATGGCATAGTCAGCGGATATTTTTGCACTGCTGCGGGCTCTCATGATTTCATTTCTCAAGTCTCCCGATGCTGCAAGTCCGCGCGGAAGAGTATTGAGCAGTCCGGTGTCAAATACCGAGCCTCCTTGAAGCTGTCTCTGATACATGGCTCCGAGCCGGAGTCCCTGGCTATGGGTGATTCCCGGAAGATAACCGTATGCGTACAGGTAGCCGACAGGTGAGAACCATCGGGCAAGCCCCGCATTCATCGATACTCCTGTTTCAATCCCGATTCCCCAGTCCGGGTAGATCTCTGATTGGGCGGCAGAACGGATTGTATAGGCCCTTACGGCAGCAGTCACGCTCTGTGCCGGAATTGAGAGACCCTTCTCCTTGCTTCCTGCAGAGAGCAGAATCAACGGAATGCCTGTTGCCTGAAGCATTTTCCAGTGAAGGACTCCAGTGTCATACAGGTCATTTGAAATGGAATACGACACCTGCGGGATGATACCTCTGGACCATCCTCCGGAAGAGAAATTGAATGGGACATAGACAGTCAGACTGCCTTTAATACATGGCCGGGATGACTGCCTCCCGGTCATTGAAAGGTAAACTCCGGTACCGTCATATTGGTTGAAAGTGTAGTTGAAGGCGGCCCGGTCGTTTATGTCAAGAGAGGCTTCAATCACAGGGTACAGACCTGAGTATGTGAATTTCAGATGTCCGGAATGTCTCCATGCGCTCACATCGTACGGATCTCTGTGCGCCGAATATCCGAAGTTGGCCGACATGGTGCCGAGATTGTTCTGGATGACTGCCGCCGCTCCCGGTGAAGCGAGTTCATAGAAATAGTCATAGCTCAGGTTCATGATGTTGTCCACATTGAAATAGACCGGAGCCCATGAATGGATGTTGAACAGATGCGCGAACTTGCGGTATCTTTCCGGATTTGAGAATAGGACAGTGTCTCCTCCGTCCTGTGCACTGTCCTTTTGGTCAGGGACATTTATTTCCTGCACTTTAGACAGGAGTTTCTCCTGTCTTGACAGTTCGTCAGCTATCCTGTATCTGTGGATGTCGCTGAATGCAGTTTCCCGATGCAGAAGGGAATCGGCCGGAACGGACATTACAGGCTTTCCGTCATGCCGGACGGCTGCATAATACAGGGATGTTCCGTCGCTGCTGAAAGTGAAGTATCCGGCCCCATATTCCGTTGATGTCATCTGCCTGAGAGTGCCGTCATCAGGGCTGTAGCTGTAAAGTTCGTTGACTCCGTTCTTGCCGGAAGTGAACACAAGGGCATCGCCGGAAGGCCTCACTCGGGTGATTTTGACCGGTTCAGGACCGAGAAGAGGACGGAAGTCTTCTGAATAAAGTCCGTATCCGTGCTCAGATATCCCGACGATGAAAAGTCCGTCTGCAGCGAAGACAGCCTCTGTCACCTGCAGGGAATCGGGGGCATGGACATATTTCAGGGATTTTCCGGATTCTATGTCAAATATCTCTATTCCTGACCCTCCTTCTGTCGGATAGTCCGTCACGGCGAGCAGTTTGCCGTCAGCAGAGACTGAAGGGCAGAATTTCTTTCCCTTTTTTGTGAAGGATTTCTTTTTACCTGTCTTAAGGTCGCAGTATCGGATGACGGAATGTATTTCCTGTGACCATCTTTCGTCACAGATATATTCGCTCCACCAGACTTTGCCGGTTTCCGGAGAATGCCACAGCGGGCCTGAAGTGACTCCGAATGAAGAGAGGGCCTTTTCTTTTCCTGAAGGCAGCCTCATCACAAGGGCCTTGGCCCTGCCCATGCTTTCCTTCAGGGCATATACCGTGTCTCCTGCGACAAAAATGTCAGAATATTCAGTGTATTCTTTTTTGGGTCTGCTGATTTGTTCCGCTTTCAGGAAAGGGGCACGGAGAGACTTTTCTTCACTCCAGATATCATGATACAGTTGCATGGTGGCGTCAAATGCCTTTCTGAAGTTCTTTCCTGTATATCTTTTGCTTATAGTACTGTATGAAAAGATGTCATACGGCCGTCTGGAGACATGCGTCAGATAGTCTCCCATGAATCCTGCTTTTCCTGAAGAATATCTTATCCCGCTTATGGTCATGTAGCCGAGGGCATAGTGGTCAGGAGTAAAATATTTGAATGAACCGTATCTCCACCGGTTCCAGTTCCTGAAGTCCCCGTTGTCAAAGGCCGCCATGTAATAATTGAGAAAATCGGCGGAACGGCCTCTTCCGGCATCTGTCAGAGCTGTTTCCGCCACGACCGCATCTCCCTCCAGCATCCATTTGCTGGGATAGATTCCAGGCATGGCTCCTGCGAACATTTCACCGAATATCCAGTAAAATGGCCTGAATGCATTGCTGAGCCCGAACTGCATCTGGGCGACATGCCTGGATTCATGTATCGCCAGCATCTTTTCCCAGGGCATGGCTTCAGCTCCATAGCCCTGCGGGGATGTGAACAGGTCCATACGCTTCGGAGCCCAGGCCACTGACCCGTTTGACTGGGCGTTGCAGGCATGCAGGATGACAGGCATCTTTTTTCTGGTCATCTCTCCGGGAAAATATCCGGCACTTGCCCCTACTGGAAGCCTGTACTGTTCCAGCATTTCGCCGTAGACTCTTGCAAGCGAGTCAAGTCCCCCCGGATATATGATTCTGTAGTTCCGGCTTTCGATGCTGTACCACTTCAGTCTGCCGGGGTCGTCTCCCACGGAATAGAACTGGGCTTCTGCCATAAAAGGAAGCCCCAACAGCACCAATATAACAATCAGTTTATGGAAATTCTTCATATTGCGCTGCAAAAATAGTCACAAAAATCGGAACAATTTATAACTTTGGAATGTCAATGGGAGCAAATGGAAAAATAATAGATATTATATGAAAATCAGATATGGACAAATGGTTGCTGTCCTGGCAGTTGCGGCAGTCTGCCTGCTTGCCGGAGGATGCACTTCCTGCGGTGGAGGCAGGGGAGAATCCGGGTACGGCAGGGAGGTGTCGGGAGAACAGGCGGCGGCCAGGCATTTCCCGAAAGTGACGGTGCCGGATATGGTTGCTGCCGGACCGGAAGCAGCTGAATATGCCGCTGAGCACTGGTGGGATGAATTCACCGATACTTCTGAGGTATTCTTCTGCGACTCGGCGCATGTCAACGGAGTCCCTTATGCAGAGGTGGAGCAGGCATTCGCCGACTATTGCCCCATACTTGAATCCGTTTCCATGACGGCCGCCCGAAGGAGCGTGTCAAGACTTTTCAGCAGGGCAGAGGCATTTGAAAGGCATGACTCTTCGTCCACAGTGTTCGAGACTTTGGCGCATCTCGCCGAAAAATATTTCTATGACCCTAATTCTCCCCTGCGAAATGAGGACTTTTATCTTCCGTTTGTCAAGGGGCTTTCAGAGCATGAAGGTTTTTCCCGCCCGCAGAGGGATATATATGCCTATACGGCCGAAATGTGTGCACTCAATTCCACAGGGGAGAAGGCGGCTGACTTTGAATTTTCCGACAGAAACGGCAATGTGCATACTCTGTGGGGCATCAGTGCCGGCTATGTGCTGCTTTTCTTCTCCAATCCAGGCTGCGAATCCTGCCATGGCATCATCCGGGCCCTTGAAGAAAGCGGGGAAGTCCGGCAGCTGATTTCAGAAGGGCGTCTTGCCGTGGTCAACATTTATGTCGACGAAGACATCGCCGCATGGCTTGAATACGAAGACCTGTATCCGGACAGCTGGTACAACGGCTATGACCCCAATCTCGTCATAAGGACAGACATGCTCTACAATGTGCGTGCAATCCCGTCTCTCTATATTCTTGACAAGAACAAGCGGGTCATCATGAAGGATGCACCGGAAACAAAGGTTCTGGCGTTTCTCAGATGGCTCGGGGACCAGTGTGATTCATGATTTCCTGCCTCCCCCGAAAGCGAATCCTACATTCAGCCCGAGAAATGAATAAGGGGCCTTCATCCATTTGTATTCAAGGGTAATGCGGAGATGCTCAAACAGTTCCACTCCTATCCTCGGATTGAATACGAATGTTTTTTCCCGGACGGCGGCAGTCGAAAGGCCGCGGCTTTCAACGAATACCATCCCTGCTCCGACTCCTGCAAACGGTGCCGCCCTCCTGCCGAGCCTCCAGTTGTAGTCCCCGAACACCGTCACTCCTCCGTTGATGTTTACGGCAAGATTGTCATTTTTTCTGCTGAAAGACCCCAACATTCCCTGAAAGGAAACATCGAACGGCGTCCCCGGAAAATTGTTCCTGGCTTCAAGGAACAGCACCATTCCTATCTTTGACGGATTCCCCCCGTAGCTGTTGCCGTGGATGAATCCTCCCCCGACTTCCACTTCAATCCTCCTCACATTGTCCTTCCCCTCCCTGTCTCCTGCCCCGGTTCTTGTCCTTGCATGAAGGCTTCCGCCAAGGGATGCCGCCAGCAGCATGGCGAGGAAAAATGCCGCAATGAAATTGAGGGCAGATACATTTGTATGTGGGCAAGTCTGTTCCAAACTGTTCTTTACTTATGTCTGTGGCCGGCCATAACTACTTATGCCTGTGACAGGCCATAATAATCATTGGGGTTACAAATATACGCCTTATGCATAACTTTACAAAAAGGGTAACAGTAATTCTGCGTCAACGGATAATCCATGCTGATTTTGTAACCGTGGCCGTTGGCAGCCATTTTACATGTCCACCGGCCGCGCTCAAGAATTTTTGCGTATCTTTGTCAGATGTGTCTGACTTGAAATTCAAAACTGAAGAATATCATGGCAATAGAAAAGGAACTCTGGGGGAAGACTCCGGACGGAAAGGAAATCTACAGGTATACTTTGAAAAATACGGGAGGGGCTTCCGTGCAGGTCTCAAGCATCGGGGCTGGGATTGTGTCAGTGAATGTCCCGGACAGGGAAGGAAAGCTTGGGGATGTGGTGCTCGGGTACAAGAATCCTCTCGACTATTTCAGCGACGGCCCTTGTGCGGGGAAAATCCCGGGCAGGTATGCCAACAGGATAGCCCTCGGGCGTTTCTCCCTTGACGGCAAGGAATACGAGCTGCCGGTGAACAACGGGCCTAATCATCTGCACGGAGGTCCGGAAGGCTTCCAGAATCAGGTATGGGAGAGCAGGATAGAGAACGGAGGCGTGGAGTTCCTGTATTATTCCGAAGCCGGGGAGATGGGGTATCCGGGAGCGCTGAAGGCAGTGGCGAGATACGAGTGGAGCGATGAGAACGAGCTGAGGCTGACGCTGACAGCGGAATGCGATGCGCCGACGGTGGTCAATCTTACCAACCATGCATATTTCAATCTCAACGGGGAAGGAAGCGGCAGCGTCCTCGGCCATGAACTGAGGCTCAATGCTTCGGAATACCTGCCGACAGATGAGACGCTGATACCGGCAGGGGAAAGCGAGCCTGTTGCCGGGACCCCGATGGACTTCGTGACGGCAAAGGTGCTCGGAAGGGACATAAATGAAGATTTTCCGGCACTGAAATACGGCAAGGGCTACGACAACTGCTGGGTGATAGACGGTTATGAGCCGGGGCAGATACAGACTGCCGCCGAGCTCCGCTCTCCGGACAGCGGCAGGAAGCTTGAAGTGCTGACCACACAGCCGGGAGTGCAGGTCTATACAGGCAACTGGCTTGCAGGGTGTCCTGAGGGCAAATGCGGCAGAAGCTACAATGACTATGACGGCGTGGCCATTGAATGCCAGCATTTCCCGGATTCGCCCAACAAGCCTGAATATCCCTCCACAGTCCTGAGACCCGGGGAAGTATTTGAAGAGGCGATAATCTTCGCATTCAAAATATCCGAATGAATTTAAAGTATCCGAATGAACAATATCTCGACCTTCTGAATGAAACAGTATCTTGACCTTCTGCGGCATATCCGCGAGCACGGGGTGATGAAAGAGGACAGGACGGGCGTAGGCACGCAGAGTGTCTTCGGCTATCAGATGAGATTCAATCTCTCGGACGGATTTCCTCTCCTGACCACCAAGAAAGTGCATCTCAAGTCCATCATCTATGAACTCCTGTGGTTCATAGCAGGGGATACGAACATAAAATACCTCAAGGACCACGGTGTGAGCATCTGGGACGAATGGGCTGACGAAAACGGAGACCTCGGCCCTGTGTACGGACACCAGTGGCGCAGCTGGCCTGCCCCTGACGGGAGGAGCATAGACCAACTCTCGGATGTGATAGAAATGATCCGGCGCAATCCGGATTCCCGCAGGCTCATTGTGTCGGCATGGAATCCTGCCGAAGTGGACAAGATGGCCCTACCTCCGTGCCATACCCTGTTCCAGTTCTATGTGGCTGACGGACGGCTTTCATGCCAACTGTACCAGCGCAGCGCCGATGTATTCCTCGGTGTCCCGTTCAATATAGCCTCATACGCGCTTCTGACAATGATGATAGCCCAGGTCTGCGGCCTTCAGCCGGGAGATTTTGTACACACTACGGGAGATACGCACATATACAGGAATCATTTTGAGCAGGTCGCCCTTCAGCTTTCCCGCGAGCCGAGGCCGCTGCCTGTGATGAAAATCAATCCGGAAGTGAAGTCAATCTTCGGTTTCAGGTATGAGGACTTCAGTCTTGAGGGATATGACCCGTGGCCGGCCATCAAAGCACCGGTAGCAGTGTAAAATAAAATCCAGCAGAACAGACGATGGGGAAGGACAAACTCAGGAAATTCAAGGAGAACGAGACATTTTCCTGCCTTATACAGCCGAAGACCGATGAACTTATAGAGAGACCGGCCAGTGCAGGGAATCCGGAGGTCACAACGGAGGATTCATCCTATGGTAAAGTAATTTATAAGGACCATCCGCTCAAAGGACATTGGGCTGACAAAGTATTCCATAACGGCAATCCTATAGTGGTGGAGCTTGGCTGCGGCAAAGGGGAATATACGATAGATCTCGCATTGCGCAATCCGGGCTGCAATTACATAGGAGTCGACATCAAGGGAGCAAGGCTGTGGAAAGGTGCAAAATATGCACACGGGCACAATCTTCCGAATGTGGCTTTCCTCCGGACCAGAATAGAGTTCATAGAGGCCCTTTTCGGGCTGGAAGAGATATCGGAGATATGGATTACATTCGCAGACCCGCAGATCGGCAGGGAAAAGAAACGGCTGACTTCGCCTCTGTTCCTTTCCCGGTACAGGGGTTTTCTCAAAAAAGGCGGAATCGTCCACCTGAAGACGGACAGCCGCTATCTGCATGAATATACGAGGGCAATTGCGGAGCAGAACGGCCTCAGGATTCTTGCCTGCTCTACAGACATCTACGGCGGACGGTCGGAAGACATCTGCTCAAAGTTTTCTTCCCTTGCTTCCGTCTGCGGCAAGGATGCTGTGGATGCGCTCTTTGAAGTGCAGACATTCTATGAATCCCAATATCTGGCGCAGGGCATTCCCATCACATATCTTGCATTTCAGATAGACCATGAAGGGGACTACATCAGTCCCGAATGGGAGCCGGAGCGCTGGGAACGGTGACAGCTCCAGGCAAGGCCTCCGCATGAGAGCAGCAGAAGCAGAATCAGAGTGATTGACGATGCCCTTGAGAGGCGTTCCCCGATGACATATGACCGGGGCTCGAAACGCATGACGACTTCATGTTCTCCGGCAGGGATGAAGGCTCCGCGGAGAATCCAGTCTGCCCTGAAAAGCTCTGCAGGCTTGCCGTCGATTGTGACGGTCCAGCCGTCCGGATAGTAGATTTCACTGAAGATTACGGCTCTTTCCGAATGCAGCCTTGACCTGTAGTGCAGTTCGTTCGGAGCGTAGGATGTCATCCACACCGAGTCGGCAGGCGCGATGTCCGTGCGTGCGAGGGCCGACAGGGAGTCCAGCCGTTCCCTTGCCCACAGGAAATCATCGCCGATGACGGCGGTATTGCGCAGGTCAGTGCCTTTCAGCAGGGCAATCTCATCGTCAGGAGTGGCTGCGGCCACAGCGGATTCGGCAATCCAGCAGTTGCCCATGGCATGACCGTTTACTACAGGAGGATATTCCCCGCCTATTATGATATATTTGCCGTTGAGCATGGAAGTCACAGGCAGATAAGGGAGGGCAGCCTCGGCATCCTGTATTGTGGCGGATGAATTGACGGTGCCTATGATGCTGCTGATTTCACCGGTGAGATACTTTTCTATGAGGTCCTGGTATCTCTGCATCTTTGCAGGGCTGTATCCTCCTATCGACTTGTGCCAGTAGCTGGCATGGGAGTCATTGAAAGTATTGACGCTGATGTCCAGCACACGGTAGTCCGGAGCCGGGTCCTGAAGTATGACCTTGTCCACCGGCCTCTGTGCAAACTGTCCGGAAAATTCCCTCTTTGACACGAAATGATCCTTGTTGAGGTATCTCTTGCCGACAGGGAAAAGGTCGATGATGACCAGAAGGGAAATGGCGAGGCCCGCAATCATGATCCGGTTTGTGCCCGAGGCCTTTCCTGTGGAGGCCTTCTTTGGCTCCTGTGTTCCCGAAACAGGCTTTCCGCCGGCTGTCTTTCTGCCGCAAAGGAAATAAATGATGCCGGCCGTGCAGAGTATCAGCACAAGGCTGCGTACTGCATCCCTGACAAGCAATGTCCTCCTGTCTGCGGCAAGCGAGTCTGCAAGCAGGTCTGGGAGAGACGAATCGGACTGGCCTGAGAAAGTGCCTGCGAGTCCCGGAAACAGGACGAACAGGAGACAGAAGCCGCCTGTGACAGCAGTCGCGATGACAAGCCCGCGCCTGGTCCTGCCTGAGTCATATTCCGCCTTCATGATTCTGTCAAGCACGACGAATCCGAGCACGGGCAGAGTCACCTGAAGGATGACAAGGGCCATCGATACTGTGCGGAACTTGTTGTAGAGAGGGGCATAGTCGAACCATAGTCTGGTGAACCACATGAAATGGCTTCCCCATGCCAGGAATATCGCGAGGACTGTGGCTATGAGCAGCCACCATTTTTCCTTTCTGTCATAGAGGCAGAGCCCGAGGACGAACAGGAATATTGTGACGGCTCCCATATACATCGGGCCGGCCGTGAAAGGCTGCGGTCCCCAATAGAGAGGGAGGTATCCGAGTATTTCCTTTACATTCGGCTGTCCCGCCTCACGCAGAATCTTTTCCGTCTCCGAATCCTTGAAAGTGATGGCTCCTGCTGAAGCTCCTCCGTTGAAGTCCGGTATGAGAAGGTTCGGGGTCTCTTCTATTCCGTAGGACCAGGCCGTGGCATAGTCAAGGTCAAGGCCTTTGCCGCTCTCCATCTCATGCTGCGGGGTGAGTTCCGAGCCGCCTCTCATGGTGTACGGGGTGTAGCTCATGGTAGGGATGAGCTTGTTGAGGTTGGTGGCGATGCCGGTGCATCCGATGACGAGCAGGAGAGCCGAAGCTGCGAAGAACCTGCCGATGCTTTTTCTGTTCTCTTTGCTCAGGCAGAGCCATACGAGCCATACGGCTGCATAGATGAAGATGATTATGGCCAGATAATATGTTATCTGCGGATGATTGGCCTTGATCTGGAAACTGAGGGCAAATGCGAACAGGGTGGCTCCGAGAATAGTCTTCGGCAGCCATTCCGATGTCCGGGTGCCCTTCATTGCGCTTCTGTATGTGAACACCATGGCGGCAAGCACCCACGGCATGAAGGCTATGGCCTGCATCTTGGTATTGTGCCCCACCTGTATTATCTGCATGTTGTAGGAGCAGAATGCCACGGCAATCGCCCCTGCCACGGCAAGCCACCAGTTGACGCCGAATGACAGCATCAGCAGAAATCCTCCGAGAAGGGCGACGAACAGGTAGGATGCCGGTCTGGCTCCGGCAAGCAGAAAGTCGTAGAGAGGTTTTGTCCAGTCTCCGTCAAAGTCATCGTACATCGTCACATTCGGCATGCCTCCGAACATGGAGTTGGTCCATGCCGTCTTGTCATCCGGATGGGCGGCATTGTGGGCGATTGTCTCCTGTGCCATTCCTCTCCAGCCCGATATGTCCGACTGGTTGACAATCTTCCCGCTGAGCACCTCCGGCACGAAGGCGTATGAGATGGCGATGAACAGCAGGATTATGCCCGCGAATGCCAGTATTTTCCGTATGAGGGTTTTCCTTTCCATTTTCTCCGTTATTTTCTTTCAATCATTGATTCCATGAGCGAAGCCATGCGGCCTGCCAGGAATTTCCGTGAATATTGTTCTATGTTGCCTGTGCTCAGGCAGGATTCGCCCTTCTTGAATGCATCCCAGTTCCTGCCGATGCAGGCGGATATGCCGGTGCTGTCGTCCCAGCCGTATACTTCGCCGGCCTTTGCCCTCCGGAGGATGGCTGCCATTGCCCCGTCACTCTGTCCTATTCCGAGGACCGGGCGCCGGGATGCGAGATATTCGAAGAGTTTGCCGGGCAGCACGGCCCTGTATTCTGGCTCTTTCCTTAGGGGAAGAATCAGCAGCGTGGCTCCCTTCTGTTCCCTGACTGCCGTCTGATGCGACTGGTATCCGAGGTCCACGAGGTTTTCGTCAAGCCCGCAGCTTCTTATGGAAGATATTATTTCCCTGTCGGTCTTCCCGACGAGGCGGATGCGGAGCATTTTCCTGAATTCCCTGTCAGTCCTGCATTTTTCGGAAAGGACTTTCCAGAGGGTATCGGGATTCCCGTCGGAGGCGAATAGGCCCGTATGCACGATATTGAAATATCCGTCCGGCTCCACCACCTGGTCAAAGTCATCCTCGTCATATCCGTTGGTAATCAGTTCCACTGGCGTGGATGTCATGGCCCTGAACTCCTCCTGTACGAGAGGGGAAACGGATACGACGGCGGTGGCGCTGTCAAGCACCTGCTTTTCAAGCCGGCAGTGCTTCTTCTCCGCCCACCGGCTCAGCTGCAGATGCTTGAAATAGAACAATTTTGTCCACGGGTCCCGGAAATCCGCTATCCACGGCAGTCCGGTGGCTTCAGCGAGCCTGCATGCAATCAGATGCATGGAATGTGGTGGTCCCGTGCTGACAATCACATCGACGGGATGCTCTTTGAGATATTTCTTGAGATATCTGACTGACGGCCTGATCCACAGACACCTCGGGTCGGGGATGAACAGATTGCCCCTTATTGACATCATAAGCCTCTTGAGGAGCCCTTTCTTCTGTGCATTGACGGGGTTCACTTCCCCTTCGGAAGCCGCCTTGGCCCCGGTAAGTTTCCGGTATATCCCGTAAGGTTCTATGATTGGCCTCCTGATGATTTCCGCGCATTCCGGGATTTCCTCCCCGAGAGTCCTGTCCCTTGTGGTCAGGTCCGGGTTCTCGGGAGTATATATCACGGGCTGCCAACCGTATTCAGGAAGGTATTTGGAGAACTTGACCCATCTCTGGACTCCTGAACCGCCTGAAGGCGGCCAATAATATGTGATGATAAGCGCCCGTTTCATGTCAATGGCAATCCTGCTGCAAGTCAGTCGTACAATCGTGCAAACTTACTAAAAATTTTTGTTGGGGGCCTCCAAGACTTGCTGAATAAGTTGTAAATTTGCTCACTTTAACTTTCCATAACAATACGGATGATGAAACAGGAGAAGATAGCGGAGACTCCGCTGATGAAGCAATATTTCAAAGTCAAGGCGGAACACCCGGAGGCAGTGCTGCTGTTCAGGGTCGGGGATTTCTATGAGACATTCGCTGACGATGCCCTGATAGCGAGCAAGGTCCTCGGAATAGTGCTTACCAAACGGGCCAACGGCTCCGCCTCGTCAGTGCCTCTCGCCGGCTTCCCCCATCATTCCATCGACATGTACCTTCCGAAGCTTGTCCGTGCCGGCTACAAGGTGGCCGTGTGCGACCAGCTGGAGGACCCGAAGCTCACCAAGAAGATAGTCAAGAGGGGAGTGACAGAACTTGTCACTCCGGGAATAGCATTCAGCGACCAGCTCCTGGAGCAGAAGGAACATAATTATCTGGCCGGCCTCACATTTGACAATGAACGGTGCGGAGCGGCCTTTCTCGATGTCTCTACCGGAACATTTCAGATAGCCGAAGGGTCACTGGCATACATTGAGACCCTCCTGTCGTCATTTGCGCCGAAAGAACTTCTCGTCTCCCGCAGTTATGCCAAAGGTGTGCGGGAAAGGCTCGGCGACGGATACTATATCTCGACTCTCGACGAATGGGCATTTGTCTACGAATCGTCGGCGGAAAAGCTCAGGAAACAGCTCGGGGTGGACTCGCTGAAGGGATTCGGCATAGAGGGCTTCCCTCTCGGCGTGACCTCTGCCGGAGCGCTCCTCGTCTATCTGGAGCAGACCCAGCACACCGGACTCAGGAACATCTGTTCCATATCCAGGATTGACGAAGGGAAATTCGTGTGGATGGACAAGTTCACATTCCGCAATCTGGAGATATTCTCTTCTGCGGCAGGAGGTGAAGGGGTATCCCTTGTGTCTGTCATTGACAAATGTTCCTCTCCGATGGGGGCACGGCTCCTGCGCACATGGCTGGCAATGCCGGTGATGGATCTGGACGAGCTCAATTCCCGCTATGATGTGGTGGAGCATTTCGTCAGAAACGGCGAAGACCTGCAGAAGCTGCAGGAACTCATCGGAAACATCGGGGACCTTGAGAGAATCATATCCCGGGCTGCGGCAGGGAAAATTTCTCCACGCGAAGTCATGCAGCTCAAGCGCGGCCTTGAACAGACTGACCCCATCCGCAGAATCTGCCGGGGCCATGATGTGGCACCGCTGGAAAGGATGGCCGAATCCCTCGACGGATGCTCCGATCTGCTGGATGCCCTCGGCCGCACGATGTGCCCGGATCCTGCGGCAGCGGTAGGCAAGGGGGATGTCATCGCATCTGGAGTCAGCGAAGAACTGGATTCCCTTCGCAATCTTGCCCGCCACAGCAAGGACATCCTGCTGGAAATCCAGCAGAGGGAAATGGAAAGGACGGGCATCTCCTCACTCAAGATAAGCTACAACTCCGTGTTCGGATATTATCTTGAGGTCCGCAATGCGCACAAGGACAAGGTTCCGTCAGACTGGATAAGGAAGCAGACCCTCGTCAATGCCGAAAGGTACATTACCGCCGAACTGAAGGAATACGAGGAGAAAATACTCGGGGCAGAAGAAAAAATCTATGTGCTCGAAGCGCAGATTTATGCCGGCCTCGTGGCGCAGATCCAGGACAATATCGCCGCTATCCAGGGCAACTGCCGCATCCTGTCTCGGCTGGATGTGCTCTCGGGGTTTGCCGAGCTTGCGGTCTCCAACAGATATTGCCGCCCGGAGATGAACGACGGCCATGCGATTGACATAAAGGGAGGAAGACATCCGGTGATAGAGACTCTTATGCCGGCTGGGGAAGAGTTTGTCCCGAATGATGTCTTTCTGGATAACAAGAAGCAGCAGATCATAATCCTGACCGGACCCAACATGGCCGGAAAGTCCGCACTCCTGAGGCAGACGGCTCTGATAGTGCTTCTGGCGCAGGTCGGCTCGTTCGTCCCGGCGGATTCGGCCTCCATCGGCTGGTGCGACAAGCTTTTCACAAGGGTCGGTGCCTCCGACAACATCTCCAGGGGAGAATCCACCTTCATGGTCGAGATGCTTGAGACATCCATGATTCTGCACAACCTCTCTTCACGCTCCCTCGTGCTTCTGGATGAAATCGGACGCGGGACATCCACATACGACGGAATGTCAATTGCCCGCGCCATCGTCGAATACATCCACGAATACGGCCATGGTGCCAAGACGCTTTTCGCCACCCATTACCATGAACTCAATGACCTTGAGAACATTTACCCGAGAGTCAGGAATTTCCATATAGCCGTCAAGGAAGTCGGCAAGAATGTCATCTTCCTCCGCAAGCTGAAGGAAGGAGGGGTGGCACACAGCTTCGGAATCCATGTGGCCCGACTCGCCGGCATGCCCCGTCAGGTGATAGAGTCGGCGGAGAGGACACTTGCCGCCCTTGAAAGCCAACCGGCGAAAAGAGTGCGGGCACACAATGTCAGGGAAGGACGCATCGAGAGCGACGGCTCCCTCCAGCTCTCGTTCTTCCAGCTTGAAGACCCGCTTCTGATGTCTCTCAGGGATGAACTGAATGCCGCCGATCTCAACAATATGACCCCGCTCCAGGCCTTTGACCTGCTCAGGGACATGAAGACGAAGATGGGCATCTGACTTTACAGCAGATTGGTCAGAAATATTATCAGGACGGCGACAGGGGCGAGATATTTTATCAGAAAATAGATGAAACCGGATATGCGGAGGTTTCCTTTGAGGGAGCCTCCGTTTGTGAATTCATCCAGGACATCGGATTTCTTCATTTTCCATCCCGTGAAAACCACGATGATAAGGGCTCCGAGAGGCATGAGCCAGCCGGCGGACAGCTTGTCGAAGAAGTCGAAGATGGTGTTGCCGAGAATGCGTATGCCCGAAAGTCTGCCGAAAGAAAGGGAACACAGGATGCCGAGAGCCCATGCTATGCCGGACACGGTCCAGGTTGCGGCTTTTCTTGAAAGATGTTTTTCCTCGGTGAGATAGGCGACTCCCACTTCCACCAGTGACACCGAGGAAGTGAGGGCGGCGACGAGAAGGGCAATGAAGAACAGGATGGCGATGATGCCTCCGAGCGGCATGTTGGCGAATATGAACGGAAGTGTCTCGAACACGAGCCCCGGGCCCTCCTGCGGGTTGAGTCCGAAGGCGAATACGGCAGGCATGATGGCACAGCTTGCTATAAGGGCAAAGGTCAGATCTGCGACTGCCGTCCATGTCGAGTTGAAGGCAATGTTGGAGCTTTTGCGGGTGTATGAACCGTAGGTGAGCATTATGCCGAACCCGACGGAAAGGGAGAAAAAGCCTTGTCCGAGGGCCGCCGCGCATACTTCCGGGGTGATTTTGGAGAAATCCGGCCGGAACAGGTATTTCAGCCCTTCCCCTGCGCCAGGCAGAGTCACGGACCTTACGGCTATGGCTATCACCGTGAGGAAGAGCACCGGCATCATTATTTTCCCGAATTTTTCTATTCCCTTGTTCACTCCCCCGAGAATGACAAGGGCGGTGAGCAGCATGAAGACCGTATGCCAGAGCAGAGGGGCCCAGGTGGAGGAGATGAATCCGCTGAATATTGTCCCGAGTTCTTCCCTTGTCGCTCCCTGCGAAAAGGAGAATGTGCAGGCCTTGAAGAGGTATTCAAGGGACCAGCCGCCGATGACGCTGTAGTATGAGACCACGATGACCGGAGTGGCGACCATCAGGATGCCGGCCCATTTCCATGGGCTGCCTGGAGCAAGGGCTCCGAATGCCCTGAATGCATTGGTGTGGCTTCTCCGTCCTATGATGATTTCAGAGAACAGGATAGGCAGGCACAGCAGGAATGTCAGTATGATATAGACGAATATGAATGCCGCGCCTCCGTAGATGCCCACCATGTACGGGAATCTCCACAGGTTGCCCAGGCCGATGGCTGAGCCAGCCATGGCCACAAGTATGCCGAATGTGCTCTTGAAATGTTCTCTTTCCATAGAACGGCTGTTTTAAGTGGCGGGCTTCATGCCCTTGTGTAGGTGACGAATTCAAATTCAAGCCCGCTTTCGGGATCGAGGCGGATGCCGGATTTTTCCGACGGATGCCAGACGGCAGGGTCAATGGCCGGAAAAAATGTGTCAGCGTCTCCGATTGCCGTATGGACATGTGTGATGAGAAGCCTGTCGGCCGTGTCCATGGCCTGGCGGTAGATTTCCCCTCCTCCGATGACGAAGCATTTCATCCCGCAGTTCTCCGCTTCATGATGCTCCTTCAGGTAATTTTCGGCTGCTGCGTATGCCTCCGTGAGGGATTCTGCGCAGAGGACCCCATCAGTCCTGCCATCAGGATTTGTCAGGGACCGGGAGACTATTATGTTCAGCCTCTTTGGCAGCGGTCTCCCGAGGGACTCGAATGTCTTTCTTCCCATTATCACGGGATATCCCGAAGTTTTCCTTTTGAAAAACTGCAGGTCTTCGCGCAAATGCCATGGCATGGCATTGCCTTTTCCTATTGCCATGTTGTCGGCAACTGCTGCGATGATTATTCTTTCCATGCGGTCCTGAGTCCGAGTCCCCGGAGTCCCGGGAACATGTTTTCGTTTTCTATGGTTATGTCCAGTCTCCAGATGCCTTTTTCGGCAGGAACGAGCCCGAGCCTGTATGGGATTTCGTATTCCCTGGAGAAATCGGTTCCCCTGGACACATATTCTTTCGGCACGGGGAATACTTCTGAATATCTCTGCCCGGACGGGGCAGTGAACATCATGCTCATCCTGATTGTGTCCGGCATTACATCAAAGACAGACGGACTGCAGTCTATTCTTGAAAACAGGTGCAGGTCATAACGTCCCGCCGTATCGGTCATGTCCAGGGAGAAGCAGTATTTTCCGTTTTCCCGGTCTGCGGCTTTCCTGAACTCCTCATGGACAGAAGGTCTTGCGCATCCTGCCAGAAACAGGAGAAGGATGAGCAGACATTGCGGTACGGCAGTAGTCTTCATTATGCGTCCTCCCCGCCGGCGTTCCGGCTTTCCGGAGATCCTCCGTCAGTCTTTCTTCCGTTGTTCCCGTTGTCTCTGCCGTGGCCCTCTCTTCGTCCGTCCCTGCGGCCACCTCCCTTGGCAGTATTTCTGTTCTGGTTGTTCCTGTTCCTTTTCTGATTCTGATTGCCTCCCCTGCGCTTCTTTTTTGTGTCATCGAATCGGGTGATGCTGTCGTCCCCGACTGCGGAGATAAATTCCGGCATTGACGGCTCCGGCTCTGACTTAAGCGATTCCGGCTTTTCTCCGTTGCGGTTCATCGCCAGCACTTCCTTGACTTCAGAGGCAGCCAGAGGATATAGATTGGTGAAGGAGCCCTGCTCATAAGAGAAGTACATCACTTCCCTGAGTATGTCGGTCTTCATCAGCCAGGCCTGTCCGTCCTGGAACTCAAGCGGTCCGCTGAGCTTCGGAATCCTTGACTGGGCGTCCATATATGTGGCTGTCTCGTAGTTGAGGCAGCATTTCAGCTTGCCGCATTGTCCGGCAAGTTTCTGCGGATTGAGCGACAGATCCTGGCATCTTGCCGCCGATGTGGTGATGGACTGGAAGCTGTTGATGTAATTGGAGCAGCACAGTTCCCTGCCGCAGACCCCGAGTCCTCCGATGAGGCCGGCTTCCTGCCGAGCTCCTATCTGCTTCATCTCGATGCGGATGCGAAATTCTTCCGCAAAGACTTTAATGAGCTGCCGGAAGTCCACGCGGCCGTCGGCGATGTAGTAGAAGATGGCTTTGGTGCCGTCTCCCTGAAATTCCACGTCGCCTATCTTCATCTCAAGATTGAGTTCTGCGGCAATCTGCCTTGCCCGGATCATTGTCTCGTGCTCCCTCGCTATTGCCTCCTGCCACTTCTCTATGTCGAACATCTTGGCCTTCCTGTAGATTTTCTTGAATTCTGCGGAGGAGATGTCAATTTTCCGGCATGCCATCTGCCTTGCTACAATCGGACCTTCAAGAGTTACTATCCCGAGGTCATGCCCGTTGGCCGCTTCTACGATGACAAGGTCCCCGGTCTTGATGCTCTGACCTGAGGCGTTGATATATATGCCTTTTCTGGTGTTCTTGAACCGTACCTCAAAGTAGTCCTTGAACTGCTCCTGTCTTACCCCGGGAAGCCAGTTGTACACTTCCTGCTTGCAGCATCCCTGACGATAGGTGCAGATGAGTTCCCCTTCGTCAGTGCGTTCCACAACGCAACCTCTGGAACAGTCGAATTGTCTTGTCTCGTTATCGAAATCCATAGCTTATATACTTAAAAACAATCTGTTGACAAGGTCGCAGAATACTATCTTCGCATTGACATTCCTGTCAAGCAGCGCCGCAGCCTTGTCAAGATATCCGAGTGCCTTCCGGCAGAATCCCGGGTCTGCATTCTTTGCTGTTTCTGTGAAAAATTCCTTTTCCTGCGGGGATATCCATGCTATCTGCGGCATATTCTGCTGCAGCATGAAAATTTTTCTGACACAGTCGCCTGCAAAGTTACAAAAAGCTTTCTGTTTTTCTCGCGAATCCAGTCCGGACATCATTTCTCCAGTCTCCAGTGCGGACATGAAATCTTTCGCAAGTGCTGCTCGGACGAAATCCGAGAATATGTCAAGGAATTCGGTCTCGTTTTCCTTTCCGGACAGATCTGCCAGAGCCCTTCCTATACTCCCTCCGCAGAGACCTGCTTCTATTGCCGCCTCTTCTTCTGCTGCGGAGGAATATTGCCTGACGGCAATGGCAACTTCCTCTTTCTGCTGCGGGGGAATCCTGAGACTCTGGCACCGGGAGAAAATAGTCTGAAGAACCTTTTCCGGGCCATGGGTGATGAACAGGAAGATTGTCTTCTCGGGCGGTTCCTCTACTATTTTCAGAAGCCTGTTGGCCGCTTCTGCATTCATTTTTTCCGGCAGCCACATCAGGATGGTCTTGTATCCGTTCTCTACGGCTGAGAAAGAGAGTTTCTCAAGGATGGATTTGGCTTCAGCCACGGCAATGTTGCCTGCCTTGCCTTCTATTCCGAGGGCTCTCCACAGGTCGTTTTCCAGAAAATACGGATTTTTCAACGCAAGTCCGCGCCAGTGGTTGATGTAGGTGTCGGAAGTCGGTTTTGATGAACTGTCCGCCTTTGCTCCTCCTGTCACAGGGTAGACGAAATGCACATCAGGATGAATGAGTTTTGCCATCCTGATGCATGAAGGGCATTTCCCGCAAGAGTCACCGTCTTGTCTGCAGGAACAGTTCAGATATTGGATGAATGCCAGGGCCAGAGCCAGTCCTCCGCAACCCTCATTTTCGTAGAAAAGCATGGCATGAGGCACCCTACCGCTGTCTGCCATAGAGCGCAGGACTTTTTTTATGTCCTCATGTCCTGTGATTTCCGCGAATCTCATTTCACGACTTTCTTTCTGCCACAAAATGGGCAAGTTCTTCAAGATAGTCCCGGTCGCGTGATTCCGGAAGCTGCTTCAGCGCATCCAGTGCCTTCCCGATGTAGCCGTCCAGAACTTTTCTTGCATAGTCCATTCCCTTGTTTTCCCTTACGAATGAGAGGATTTCCTTCCTTGTCCTTTCGGGGGTTTCCATTATTCTCCGCACTTTTTCCCGTATTGCGTCTTCTTTCTCCTTTCCGGCATATGCGAACGCCCCGAGCAGCGGAAGCGTGATTTTCTGTTCAAGCACATCTACTCCTGCAGGCTTTCCGGTATTCATTTCCGGAGAGTAGTCGAAGATGTCGTCCCGTATCTGGAATGCCAGTCCGAGGGATACTGCATACTCTCTTACTGCGTGGATTGTCTCTTCTGCGGCCTTGACGGAAATTGCCGCCGATACGGCTGCCGCTTCAAAGAGTGAGGCCGTCTTGTTGAAGATAATCCTGATGTAGTCATTTTCATCTGTATCTCCGCTCTGAGCCTTCTGCAGTTGGAGGATTTCCCCTTCGGCAAGGTCGCTCAATGTCCTTGAGAACAATCTGATGACTTTTCCTGTCTCGGTCTTGCTTTCCAGAATCAGGCCCATTGCCTTGACAAGCCAGTAGTCGCCTATGAGGACAGACACAGAAGGTCCCATCATTGACCGGATTGTCGGCATGCCGCGTCTCTGGTCGCTGTCGTCTGCCACATCATCGTGAAGGAGGGTGGCATTGTGCAGAAGTTCTGCCCCGGCTGCATATCTGCAGCTGTCATCATTGGCAGGATTTCCTCCGGAGCATGCTCTGGCGACGAGAAGAGATATCAGCGGCCGCAATTGCTTGCCGGAATGTGACAATATTGACCTGTTGGTCTTGTCCAGCAGGTCAATGTCGCTCTTCAATGAATCCTCAATATAGTTTGCTGTCCTTTTCCAGTCCTGGTCGAGATAATCTTTTATTTCATTCAGGTTCATTACCAAAATAATCTTTTCTTTCCCTCTCAGAAAAGGAATGACACAGACAGCGTGAGTCCTCTGAAATTGCCTCCCTCTCCGAAAGCATTTTCCATGAACCATGTTGCCTGCGATGATGTGTCAATATTGTCATTTTCCTTGTACAGAGAGCCGAAGTTCCAATTGTATCTTCCTATAATCTGGAATCTCCATATTTCGACGCCTATTCCCACGCCGACTCCATATTCCATTCTGGCTACTCCGGCTGTCTGCCAGATGTTTTTCTCCGTAAAGCTTTCTGGCGCCGCGGCCCCCTTGCATGACATCTTGTTGTGCAGACCTACCCCGATGTAAGGGCTGACATCAAGAAACGGTCTGAACAGCAGAAGATCCGGCCCCCACTGGAATGACACCGGAAGTTCAAGATATCCGACAGTCAGGTCCATGTTGGCGCCGGTATTGACATTTCCCGCCCTGACACCTTTTGAATGATACAAGAGCGACGGCTGGATTGAAAATCCGGCGGGGAGCCTGAACTGGTATGTCACGCCTGCGCTGTATCTGGTCATCGTCCCCCTGTTGGCAACCTCAGATGCCTGCGAGAAAGAGAATCCGCCTATTACGCCGCATCTGTTCTGAGCGTCAATGCTGACACTTGTCCAGAGGATTGCGGCAATTGAAATAGCCAGAGCCAAAGTTTTTTTCATGATATTAACTTTTGTACAGTTCGTTTGTAAATCTCTGTTTCAACAGAGACTCATTAAAGGAGGGCGTTGATTTTGGCTGCTATTTCAGCTTTCGGAACAGCTCCCACAAGTCTGTCCACAAGTTGTCCGTTCTTGAAGAAGAGAAGGGTGGGGATATTGCGGATGCCGAACTGTGCCGGTATTGTATCACATTCGTCAACATTGCATTTGGCGATGACGGCCTTGCCTTCATATTCCTTTGCAAGTTCTTCCACGACCGGGGCGATTGCGCGGCAAGGTCCGCACCATGTAGCCCAGAAATCCACCATCACCGGCATCCCGGAGTTAAGTATTTCATTGAAATTGGCATCTGTAACTGTCTTTTCCATAATCTTGTGTCTTAAAATTTATTGTCTGTCAAAATAAGTTTCCGAATAAAAACAGGCTTCAGGATAAGCCGCCGTGACCTAAAATACTATGGCGAGCGAAATCGTGTAGCCGCTGAAATTGGAGTCATTCAGTATGTCCTTGAACGCCTGCTCGGCGAGAGCCTTGTTGGCAAGATTGCCGAGACTCCAGTTGTATTGCCCCGTTATCTGGAAATGCCACAGCTGGATGCCGACGCCGGCAGCCACTCCGTATTCCAACCGGTTGAGGTTCTTCCAGGAATATTGGTTCCCTTCAGCGTCCTGCATGTCCTTTGATATTGCGTATCCGATGTACGGGGAGCCCTGGGCAAAGACTCTTATGTCACCGTCCTTGAACCTCGGGCCCCATTGGATGTGCACGGGAACTTCAAGATATCCCATTCCGAAGCTGTTGTCTGTCTCGGTAATTCTGGCCCCTTTCACATGAAACAGAAGCTCAGGCTGTACTGAAAACCACAGAGGCAGGTCCACCTGATACAGCAGACCGGCCTGATAGCCGATGAAATCCTTGGCATTGACATTCCTCAGACTGGAAATATTTACTCCTCCTTTGATGCCGAAACCTTCTGCAGATGCGGTCAAAGGGATGACAGTCAGCAATATGACTGTAGCTAAGATTCTTATTAACCGTTTCATGGCAGTACTTTTTACAAAAGTAATAATTTTCCTGCAAAAGATGAGTGGGCAACCGTTTTTTCAGATTTCCAGCCATTCATATTCTCCTCCCCAGATTGAGAGGAACTTCAGGAAATCAGAATATGCGAGCACCGCTCCGGAAGTGTTCTCGCATGGATGGAAACTGAGCTTTCCGGCTTTTTTCAGGTCGCTGTCAAGGAAAAGCTTTACCCTGTGCCCGTTATCGAACAGTTCTTTCGGGTCGGCGGTCTCCCTGATGCCGATGTCATTTATTAGGCCGAGGGGGGAGACCGAGCCCGGCTTCAGCCCGAGACATCTCTCCATCCTTTCCGGGGAGGCAAATGACAGCTTCCCCTGGTGCAGAAGATGTTCCAGGGCGTGGATATCAAGGTCCTTGTGGCACTCCAGCACTACCAGATAATGCCTGTTCCCCTTGTGGTTGCGGAAAAACAGGTTTTTGCAGTGTGTCGCCTCCACATCTTTCCAGTACTCGAGAGCTTCCTTTACAGTCGGGAGCGGGGGATGGGTATAGAGTTCATAACCGATGCCGTGCTCTGTCAGGAAGTCCAGCGTCTTCTGCCTTCTGGCAAGCCTGTCCGCCGTTTCATCGGCCGGCTTTGCCGTGCAGGTCCCGTCCTGTTTTGCCTTATTTTCCATCTGCGAGGCTTTTGGCATGGCGGGTCGGCTCTGCCTTGTGCTTCTGCGGATGCTGGAGCATGGCCGGCTTTCCCCATCCGAGACTGTAGATGATGAGTCCGATGCCGATGAGAATGAACGGAATGCTCAGAATCTGTCCCATGTTCAGGACCATTCCCTCTTCAAATCCTACCTGCGGCTCCTTGATGAATTCAATCAGGAATCTCATGCCGAAAAGCACAATGAAGAAGATGCCGAGCAGAGTGCCTCTGTTGAGTTTTTCAAGCCGGTATCTGTACATCGCTAACAGCACTAATCCGAGAATTGTATAGCTCAGGGCCTCATAAATCTGGGTCGGGTGCTTCGGTTCCGTTTCCCCGCGCAGTTCGAAGATGAAGCCCCACGGCAGGGAAGTGACATCCCCGTATATTTCCGAGTTGAAGAGGTTTCCGATTCGTATCAGGGCTCCCGCAAAGCAGACGGCAATGCAGAGCCTGTCCAGAATCCACAGCAGGTCGAAGTCGTATTTCCTGCCGTAGTGATGTGAGAACCACCACATTGCAAGTATGAGGGCGATTGTTCCCCCGTGGCTGGCCAGGCCGCCTTTCCAGACCATGAATATCTCCCAGAATCCTTTCCAGCTGCCGAAATAATAGTCCGGCTGGTAGAACAGGCAGTGACCCAGCCTTGCCCCTACTATAGTTCCTATCAGAAGGGTGTAAAGCAGAGGTTCAAGCAATGTCACGGGTACGCCTTCCCTCTTGAAGAACCATTTGAAGATGTACCACCCTATGAAAAATCCGGATATGAACAGCAGGCTGTACCACCTGACGGCAAACGGACCGATATGGAAGATTTCCGGATTTACATGCCAGTTTACAAACAGAAGTTCAAACATTGTATTTTATTGTTTCAGAAGCAGTTCTGAAAATTTCAGGCCAGCTCCCGGTTTATTTGTCTTTTACCTGTTTTCCCGCCCCCCTCCGGCAAATATGCCCTTTCCTTACCAATCATGCAAAGATATACATTTTCCATCAATTATCTGAACAGGCCGTCCAATGTAATCACATTTGTCTTATGCGTTTTATTGAATCGGGTTATTATGAAAAACGGCTCCGGAGAGGTTCCGAAGCCGTTGATGATTTCCCTGTGGGGAAAATATGTCGCAGTGTCAGTTGACGCCTGGCGGGATTACTCGCGGATGGCTGCGATGCCCGGGAGCTCCTTGCCCTCGAGGTATTCGAGCATTGCTCCGCCGCCGGTTGAAACATAGCTGACTTTCTTGGCGTAGCCCATCTGTGTCACGGCTGCCACTGAATCTCCTCCGCCTACGAGGGTGAAGGCTCCGTTTTCGGTGGCCTTGGCGAGAATTTCGGCTACACGGTTGGTTCCTTTGGCGAATGAAGGAATCTCAAATACGCCGACAGGGCCGTTCCAGAGGATGGTCTTTGACTTCATGAGGACATCCTCCCACTCTGCGAGCGTGCTCGGTGCTGCGTCAACACCCTCCCAGCCGTCAGGAATTTCCGTATTATGACAGATCTTGGTGTTGGCACCCTCGGCAAATGCGTCGGCGATAACCACTTCCTTTGACAGGTAGAGCTTCACGCCTTTTTCCTCGGCTTTCTTCAGAGTGTCGAGGGCGAGCTGGAGCTGGTCATCCTCGCAGAGGGAGTTGCCGATTTTTCCGCCCTGGGCCTTGACGAATGTGTAGACCATTCCGCCGCCGATGATCATGTTGTCCACTACATCGAAGAGATGCTCGATGATGCCGATCTTTGATGACACCTTGGCTCCTCCGATGATGGCGGTAACAGGACGCTCAGGATTGTTGACGACTCTCTCGAGGGCCTTGATTTCACCTTCCATGAGGTAGCCGAACATCTTGTCGTTCGGGAAATACTTGGCGATGAGGGCTGTTGAGGCGTGTGCCCTGTGGGCTGTCCCGAATGCATCGTTGACATAGCAGTCTCCGTATGAGGCAAGCTTGGCGACGAATTTCTTCTGGCTCTCCTTGACGGCAGCCTTTGCAGCCTTCTTCTCCTCGTCGGTGACGTCTTCTGCGAGGCCTCTCGGCTTGCCTTCCTCTTCGGCGTAGAAGCGGAGGTTCTCAAGTACGAGGACTTCGCCAGGCTTGAGGGCGGCAACCTGCTCGTCAGCTGACATGCAGTCCTCTGCGAATTTCACAGGTACCCCGAGGAGTTCCTCCACACGGCCGAGGATATGCTTGAGAGAAAATTTCTCTGTCACTCCCTTCGGACGTCCGAGATGCGACATGATGATTACTGAACCGCCTTTTTCAAGGATTTTCTTGAGAGTAGGCACGGCAGCCCTGATGCGGGTGTCGTCTGTAATCTCGAACTTCTCATTGAGAGGAACATTGAAATCCACTCTGACAAGAGCTTTCTTGCCGGAGAAATCATAAGTGTCAATACTCTGTTGCATAATGTTATTTAGTTAAAAGTTGTTTCGTTATGTCAATCTGCAAATATAAAAAAAGATTATGAATTCGTCAAAGATGTGTATTTTTGCCGAAAATATGATACCGTCATGACAATAGAGACACCCGGGGAGTTCTGGAAAGACTATGAACTCATTGATTCAGGCAATTTTGAGAAACTTGAGAGATTCGGAAGGCAGGTCCTGTCCAGGCCTGAGCCAAAGGCTCTCTGGGACAAGTCCATGTCTGACGCGGAATGGTCGCGGGCGGCGCATATCCGCTTCAGGCCGGGGGCCGGATTCGCCCGTGCCGGGAAGGAGGACAGCGGCACATGGGAGAAGCTCAGGAAGGCCGATGACCAGTGGGTCATAAGATACGGCGGAAGCGGCCAGGGGCCGGATTTTTCCCTGCGTCTCGGGCTGACTGCATTCAAGCATGTCGGCGTGTTTCCGGAGCAGGCACCGAACTGGGAGTATATATACAGGAATACGCGGGAACTCGTTGAAAAGGCAGAAAAAGACTCCCTGCCGAAGCCTCGGGTGCTGAATCTCTTCGCCTATACCGGTGCCGCCTCTCTTGCGGCAAAGGCGGCGGGTGCCGATGTCACGCATCTCGATTCCGTGAGGCAGGTCGTGACATGGGCTCGCAACAACATGGAACTCAGCCGGATGGACAATATCCGCTGGATAGTGGAAGATGCAATGAAATTTGCCCGCAGGGAGGCAAAGAGGGGTAATGTATATCAGGGAATAATCCTTGATCCTCCTGCCTACGGTCACGGGCCGGACGGGGAGAAATGGAAACTGGATGAATGCCTCAACGAGATGATGAAGAATATCGCCGCCATCCTTGCCCCGAAAGACAGCTTCATGGTCCTGAACCTGTATTCCAACGGTTTTTCCGCCGTGCTCGGGGAGACTGTGGTACGGCAGGCGTTCGGAATCGGAGGGGAGGCAGATGTGCTCGGAAATGACAATCCCGAAGAGGGCATCAGACTTGATTCGGGAGAATTGGTTCTGAATGACCGCTTCGGGAAAAAACTTCCGCTCAGTATCTTTGTCAGGCTGAGGCGTTAACTGCTGTTGCTTCTGCTTCTTCTGCAGTTTCTGATGCCTGGAATCAGCCGAGGTCTTTGGCTGCCCGGGCAACTTTCCCGGCAAGGGCTGCGAAAGCAAGTCCGTCCGGCCTGTCGGAAAGCGCGGCAGGCTCTCCGTCGTCTCCGCTTTCCCTGATGCTCTGGACGATAGGAATCTGCCCGAGGAGAGGGATTCCGTATTTGTCGGCCATGGCGGCTCCGCCGTTCTTTCCGAAAATGTAATATCTGTTGTCCGGCAGTTCTTCCGGTGTAAACCATGCCATGTTCTCAATCAGGCCGAGTATCGGCTTGCGGATGCTTTCGTTGCGGAACATGTTCACCCCTTTTTCCACATCAGCGAGGGCCACCGCCTGCGGGGTGGTGACTATCACGGCTCCTGTCAGAGGTATGTCGTGCACGAGGCTGATGTGTATGTCCCCTGTTCCCGGAGGCATGTCGATGAGAAGGAAGTCAAGCTCGCCCCACCTCACCTGCAGAATCATCTGCTTGAGTGCGTTGCAGGCCATCGGTCCCCTCCAGATGAGAGCCTGCTCCGCCCTGGCGAAATAGCCGATTGACATCCACTTGACTCCATATTTCTCAAGCGGGAGAATCACCTGTTTCTCTCCTTCAAGGAATGCCTGCGGCTGCTCCTCTTCGGTGCCTGTCATTTTCGGCACCGACGGGCCGTAGACATCGGCGTCGGCAAGTCCTGTTTTGTATCCGAGCCGGGCCAGGGCCACTGCAAGATTGACGGCGACTGTGGATTTTCCTACGCCTCCCTTGCCTGATGCTATGCCGATTATATGCTTTACGCCGGCCAGTTCCTCAAGGCCGAAGTCCAGCCCCACGGGCTTTTTCTTTGCTTCGTCCCTTATTATGGTCTTTACCTCGACTTCCGCGTCCGGAGCGTGCCGGATGACTGCGGCACGGGTGCTTCCGATGAGGTATTCTGCAAGCGGGTCGCGATGCTTCGGGAAAGCGAGTGTGACGGTCACCTTGTTGCCGTCGCACTCGACTTTGTCCACCATTCCGAGCTCCACGATGTTCCTGTCTCCCTTTGCGGGATGCTGCACATCGTAGAGCATTTTCATTATTTCGTTCTGTTTCATTTCTTTTTCATTGCGTCAGACTGAATCTGAAATGTCCTGATGACTTGATGAAATGTCCTGGATTGTAATGCCGGATTATCTTACGATGTCCATCTCGTCGAGAAGGTAGCCTGCTCCGCCGAATTTGTCCATGATGAAGAGGACATAGCGGATGTCCACATTGATGCATCTCTGCAGGTCCGGCTCGAACATGATGTCGCTGCTCATGGATTCCCAGTTCCCGTCGAAGGCGAGGCCGATGAGCTCTCCGTCGGCATTCAGCACCGGGCTTCCTGAGTTTCCTCCAGTGATGTCATTGTTTGAAAGGAATGCCACAGGCATCTTCCCGTCAGCCATGGCGTAGTCTCCGAAATCCCCGTTCTGCCAGAGTTCTTTCAGCTTTGCCGGAACGACGAATTCCCAGTTGTCCGGGTCTTCCTTTTCCATCACCCCGTCCAGGGTGGTCCAGTATTTATATATTACTGCGTCTTTCGGGGAATAACCTTTGACCGTACCATAGGTCAGGCGCATGGTGAAGTTGGCGTCCGGGTATGACGGTTCGCCTTTCTTCCATTCCAGAAGCCCGGCCGTATATGCTTTCCTGGCTTCAGTCAGTGTCTTTTCGCTTTCCTGAATCCTGCCGATGACCGGAACAATTACTGAGGCTTCGGCTATAGCGAGGTTGATGGCGGGGTCATCGAATATTTCAGATGGTGTCATTGACTTTACGGCCTCGGAGAGCTTTTCTTCCGAGGTGAAGATGCTTTCGGCAAACAGGGTGCTGACGAATGACGGGATGTCCATTGTCGCGAAGTCCGCGCCGATTCCTTTTATATAGTATGTGCTGTCCACATGGGTCCGGTAATATTCAAGAAGGGCCTCGGCTTCCTTTATGTCAGTGCCGACAGAATAATCCTTGTAGAAATCCCCCATGGCTGCGAGGGCAGATTCAAAGGCTGCGAGAGTGTCTGTTCCCGAGGCTTCCAGAGCAGACTTTGCCGCATTGTTGAAAATTGTGGCGGCCTGGGTAAGTTCAATCTTCATGGCGGACTCTGCAAGTGTTCTGAAAATCCGGTTGGCTTCTCTGCCGGCATTGACACCTTCCCTGATCATCCGGAGTGCGTCTCCGTATTTTTTCTGTCTCTTCGGATCAGCATTCACCCATTCCGTGAATGCCGCCTCTTCCTGCTGAGCCCTGCCTATGACATCAAGTTTGGCGAAAGCCTGCTTCATGCCGATCCATTTTTTCCATCCGTTGGATGAGCCGGCATATTTGCTGGCATACTGTATTTTGACCTTCGGGTCGGCAAGCATGTCTTCCATCATGATGTCCTGGCGGATTGTGCGGGCTTCGATGGAAATGTCCTGCATGTCGAGGAGGTTCTTGAGTTCAGGCGAGGTGTAGAACCTGTTTGTCCTGCCCGGATAGCCCATGATCATTGTGAAGTCACCTTCATTGATGCCTTTGAGGGATATCTGCAGATGTTTCTTCGGCCTGTACGGAACATTTTCTTCCGAGTAGCAGGCCGGATTGTTGTTCTTGTCTGCATATACGCGGAACATGGAGAAATCTCCGGTGTGGCGCGGCCACATCCAGTTGTCCGTGTCTGCCCCGAATTTTCCGATTGAGGAAGGCGGCGCGCCGACAAAGCGGATGTCCCTGTATGTTTTGTAGACTATAAGATATTGTACATTGTCATTGTAGAATGACATGGTCCGGATGTCGCAGTATGGGTTGGCTTCCTCTGCTTTTTCTATGATTTCTTTCTTTGCCGCGTTTACTGCAGCTTCTGCTATGGAGTCCCTTACGGCAGTGTCGGAGCCGGAATATTTTTTGAGTGCGGTCTTCCTTGCCTTTTCCAATGCATTGGTGATGTCAGTCATGCTTTCAAGGAAAGTGATGGTAAGTCCTTCTGCAGGAAGTTCCTCGCTGCGGTTCATGGCCCAGTAGCCGTCGGTCAGATAATCGTGCTCCACGGAGCTGAGTTTCTGGATGCTCGAGTAGCCGCAATGGTGGTTTGTCACCAGCAGCCCTTCATCGGAAATTATTTCTCCTGTGCATCCTCCTCCGAACTGCACGATGGCGTCTTTGAGAGAAGAATTGTTTATGTTCCAGATGTCTTCCGCAGACAGGCGGCATCCCATCTTCTCCATTGTGTCTATATTCATCTTCTTCAGCAGAGGGAGCATCCACATTCCCTCATCTGCCTTCATGCCGGCCGAGAATACCGCCAGCGCAGCAATGGCGCAAAGAAATTTTTTCATGTCCTTTTCTTTGTTAAATTATAATTGAATTATCATACATCGTAAATGCAGCGGCAAATATACTCAGAAGCCGAGAGAAAAGGAAATGAACTGTTCATTTTCCTTTTCCGAGGCGAGGCAGTATAAATATATGCTGCGGCTTTCAGAACAATGTCGGTTCAAGTTCCCTGACATGGAAGCTTTTCCTGTGGTGCGGCGTGAGTCCGTATCGTCGGATGGCTTCTATGTGTTCCCTGGTGGGATACCCCATGTTCCTGTCCCATCCGTATTGTGGGTATTCCTGTGCGAGGCGCTTCATATATCTGTCCCGTGCTGTCTTGGCGAGTACGGATGCGGCTGCAATATTCATGAATTTTCCGTCCCCTTTGATGATACACCTGAAAGGGATGCCGTCCATGATGTGTCCTGGCGGAAAGGCATTGCCCAAGACGGAAGTCCCGGGATTTCCGGCTGTGCGGAACCATGGTGTCCTGCCGTCGGTTTCCCTTGCCTCGTCCATGTCGTTGAGGCTTTCGGACGAAATAGCCCCGGCTTCCGGAATCCGGCTGTACTTTCTGAATCTGTTCCCGTCCACGGAGAGCGCCTGAGGCATGACAGAGAGGTTGCAGACGGCCCTCCACATGCCGGCAACCGATGCATTCAGTATGTTGATTCTGTCTATTTCTTCTGCTGACACGGCTTCCACCGCATAGCTTACGGCTTCCTTTACGATGGCATCGCGGACAGTCTCCCTGGCTTTGGCTGTCATTTTCTTGGAGTCGTCCAGGAGAGGATGTCTGAATCCTTCCGGCAGGATTACAGCCGCGGCAAATACCGGTCCGGCGAGCGGCCCTCGTCCGGCCTCGTCGCATCCGGCCTCAATGATGCCCGGAGAAAGGCATAATTCAAGTCTGTTTCCTGAAAAGTCCATATTCTGTACACTCTGACAAGAATGCAAAAATAGTATTTTCCCTCCGGATATTTCAAATTGGTGCTTCCCCTGTCTTGGAACGGGCGGAATCAGCGTTCGGAAGCATTGGCGATTGACTTGCGCAGCAGCGCTATGATTTCATCTTTGGTGCGTATTGTCTCTTTCAAGGTGTCTATAAATTCGGTCAGCACCTTTATCTGTGCATTGAGTGCTGTCATTTCATCTGTATGCCCGTTTTCAATCTCCTTGATTCTCGTCTCGTATTTTTCCCTTATGTCCTCAAGAGATGATGCGTTGCTGTCGTTGGGGTTGTGTCCGAGCAGGAGTTCTTCTGTTGAAACACCGAGAATGGAGGCTATTTTGTCCGCATGGTTGCTTATGAGCCTGGTTTTTCCGGATTCTATGTTTCTGTATGCTGTTCGTGAAATGCCCAATTTTTCAGCCATGGCTTCCTGTGACAGTCCGAGTCTGCCACGCATTTTCAATAAGTTTTCTTTGATGGAGTTTTTGTCCATTTCTGTCTTTTCTTGTTGGTCAGATGACAAATTTATGCCAATGAACGCAGCTGCTGTGACAATAAATTATTGCCATTGGCAATGAAAACTTGCCAAAAAAGAGAAAAAATTGAAAAAAAGAGAAAAACAACATCTCAAAATCAGAAAAAGTGACAATTGATTGTTGCACTTTTGATGTTGTAGGACCATTTTTGCGGTCGGAATGACAATAAAAAGTGTCCGAGTTATGGAGAAGTTTTATGACCTTTTTGCTGAACTGCTGGAAGAGGAGCGGGTGTATATGGATCCGGGACTTACATTCGGGTCCATCTGCCGCTGGATGGGTGTGCGGGAAGCGGATTTTGACCGGTATCTGATGTCGGAGACAGGCTGTGGCGGGTCTGATATTCTGAAAGCATACAGGGGTGCCGCATCTTCACATTTTCTGAAAAAATACGGGATTTTGTTATAAAATTATGTTGACTTTGCTGTTTTATTTGTTTAAATTTGCAAAGATGCGCTGCTTTGATGCGCAATTTTGAAAAATAACCCATAATAAATAAGTAAAATGAAAGCTTATTCAACACAAAACATCCGCAATGTGGTTCTTCTTGGCAGCAGCAAGTCAGGCAAGACCACATTATCTGAAGCCATGCTCTTTGAAGGCAAGGTCATTGACAGGCGAGGGACTGTTGAGGCCGGCAATACGGTTTCGGACAATTCAGAAATAGAACAGACCAACCAGAGGTCCATATATTCGACTCCGCTCTATGCGGAATTCATGGATACCAAATTCAATATTATAGACACTCCGGGCTCCGATGATTTTGTGGGCGGGGCCGTTTCCGCATTCAAGGTGTGCGATACCGGTATCCTCGTGATGAATGCACAGCAGGGTGTTGAGGTCGGTACTGAGATTTTCGCAAGATATGCCGAGCAGTACAATGTGCCGCTCATAGTGGCGGTCAACCAGCTTGACGGAGAGAAGGCATCATGGGAGAATGTGCTTGAGACGATGAAGGAAGCCTTCGGCAGCAAGCCGGCTATTGTACAGTTCCCGGCCAATCCGGGCACAGGCTTCGACGGATTCATAGATGTCCTCAAGATGAAATACTATCATTTCAAGGATGACAACGGCACAAGGGAAGATCTGGAAATTCCGGCGGAATATAAGGATGAGGCGGATGAACTTCGTGCGGCCCTGATTGAAAAGGCTGCCGAATATGACGACACTCTGATGGAGAAGTTCTTTGATACAGGCGAGCTGTCTGAAGATGAAATCCGCAAGGGCCTTGGCCTTGGTCTCCGTTCAGGAGAAGTGATGCCTGTCTTCTGTCTTTCAGCCAAGAAAGACATCGGGGTCAAGAGACTGATGGAGTTCACCATCAGGACAGCGCCGTCTCCGGCGGAAAGAACGGCCCGGACCGTGGACGGAAAAGAAATTGAATGCAAGCAGGATGCGCCGACATCTCTGTTCATCTATAAGACGGCGGTGGAGTCTCATCTGGGTGAAGTCGCATATTTCAAGGTGATGTCCGGAGAGCTTACCGAAGGCCAGGACCTTGAGAATCCGGCCACAGGCGACAAGGAGAGAATATCCACGATATATGCTGTGGCAGGCAAGAAGAAGGAGAAAGTGTCGGACCTTTATGCCGGCGATATAGGCTGTACTGTGAAGCTGCGTAATGCCAAGACCAATGTCACTCTGTCTCAGACCGGGACAGAGATTGAATATGAGCATATCGTGTTCCCTGCATCCAAGTTCCGTACGGCAGTGAAGGCCAAGGAGCAGAAGGATGAAGAGAAGATGGGCGAGGCCCTTGCAAAAATGTCCGCCGAGGACCCGACGATTATTGTTGAATATTCAAAGGAACTGAAGCAGACCATATTGAAAGGTCAGGGCGAACAGCATATCAATATCGTACGTACCCGGCTCAAGAACGAGAACAAGATAGAGATAGAGCTTTTCCCTCCGAAGATTTCCTACCGGGAGACCATCACCAAGGTGGCCACGGCCAATTACCGTCACAAGAAGCAGTCGGGCGGTGCCGGCCAGTTCGGAGAGGTGCATCTTCTTGTCTGTCCTATTGTCGAGGGCGTTGAGGCCACCAACCGGTTCCGCATCGACGGCAAGGAGATGGTGCTCAACATCAAGAGCAAGGAGTCATTTGATCTTGAGTGGGGCGGAAAGCTTGAGTTCTACAATTGTATCGTGGGCGGTGCCATTGATGCCCGCTTCATGCCGGCTATCCTAAAGGGTATCATGGACAAGATGAGCGAAGGCCCTCTTACCGGTTCCCTTGCAAGGGACATCAGGGTCTATGTCTATGACGGAAAGATGCATCCGGTGGATTCAAACGAAATATCGTTCGTGCTTGCCGCCCGGAATGCCTTCAAGGAGGCTTTCCGCAATGCCGGGCCGAAGATTATGGAGCCTATCTACAGCCTTGAAGTCATGACTCCTTCTGAATATATGGGATCCTGCATGTCCGATCTCCAGAACCGCAGGGCCCTGATCGAAGGCATGGGCAGCGAAAAGGGATTCGATGTCATCAAGGCAAGGGTTCCGCTTGCCGAACTCTATAAATATTCTACTTCCCTGAGCTCTCTTACTTCCGGAAGCGCCACCTTCACAATGCAGTTCGCCGACTACCAGCCGGTACCGGGCGATGTGCAGGAGAAGCTTCTGAAGGCATACATGGAGCAGGACAAGGACGAATAGGCGCGTATGCAGCAGATCCGCCGTGTATGTCGGCGGCAAAAGAGAGGGAACGACCTTGCATGGTGTTCCCTCTTTTTGTAATATAGGACTGAACTATAGGCCGAGCTCTACCTGGAAGCGGAGCATCCACCTGTCATAGTCAGGAGTGACGGCTTTGTTGCGGTAGTTGTAGGACAGGTCCATCTGAATCTTGAGGCTGTGGCCGATGAGGTAGCGCGTCACGCCGATTGTGCTCTGGTTCCAGCTTGCATATCCCACGAAAGGCTGCACTGCGGCATCGGGGAGCATTGTGGAATTGCGCAGGGCGACTTCCCATTTCTTGTCAAAGAGGTAGCTGGTCTGCACATTGAGTCCCGAGCCGGTGTAGATGAATGCAGGGGAGCCGTTTCCGGCCGCAGGGTCGCTGACAATCGGGCTCGGGCAGTGTCTTCCCATGAAATCAGTCACGAAGGCGAATCCCCTGTACTTGAGGATGAAGTCGACATAGTATGAGCCGATGTTCCTCGGGTCGCTGAAGAGGGCCCCTTTCATGCCCTGCGTCCTGAGCGCATTGTTGTTGAAGGTGTATGCTCCCGCAAGCATTATCTTGACATTGTCTTCTCCTGCCACATCCCCTTCAAGCAGTTCTCCGTTGGAGTGGAACCTGCCGCACGGATAGAGTTCAAGGCGCCCGGTATAAGCGAAACCGGAGACATCAGAAGAGTTGAAGTTGCGTCCCTCTCCGAGGGTCACGGACCCTTTTGCCGACAGGGCGAAGGTGTTGAAGTCCCCGTAGTTGTACTCGCCGAAGAATCCGAAGTCCCTGTCTCCGCCGAACTCGCTGTTCACGATGCTCCTGTCAATGAACTGGAGGGCGCTGGAAGAATTGACCCTTGCCCTGTTGGCCTTGATCTTGGTCTGGCCGAAGCCGATGTTCCATTTCGGACTCGGGACATAATAGACGATGGCGTCGCGGATGAGGTTCATGTTGCCGTTCGGAATCATTTCAGTGTCATAGCTGCTGAAACCGAGCTGGATGGAATATACAATCTTAGGGGAGAATATGTATCCGTCGAAGCGGAGCCTGAGTCTCTTGACCTGGGCGTCGGTTGAAGTGAGCCCCATGTTCCGGTTGAATGAGAGCCCTACCATGTTCTGCATGCGGAAGCGCAGGGTCATTTCATATGAATTGTTCTTCGGGCGGAATGTCACGCCTTTGCCGACCTCAATGTTCGGGAGGTTGAGCAGCCTCTCCATGATGTCGGTGCGTCCTCCGTCGATGGAGTCTGTAACGAAGCTCTGGAAATTCCGGAAACTGCCGGATTCCCCGGAAGGGGAGGAAGATTTTTTCTCTGCCGCGGATGTCCGGAAAGATGCCGCCGCAATCATTATGAATATGGAAAGCAGAGCCGCCGCCGGCTTCATGAATAAGGCAATGGTCTTCATACAATACAAATTGTCTGCAAAATCAGGCGCAAAAATATTTTTGAAAAATGTAACGAATCTGAATTCTGGCTTACAATCTGCAAAATTCGTTATTTTTGTTAAATGAATATTACAACCGGCAACAGAATTTTATTTCTGCTGCAACATTTTGTCACATTGGCAGGTCTAACCTGCAAACAATATAAAATAATATTGCTATGGTAGAAATCATTGTCCCAATCGGGGTATGCGTCGTATTGCCCGTAATGGTAGTGTGGCTTGTGTTCAGATCCAGAAATCATATTGTCGACAGGAAGGCAGAAGTTCTTCTCAAGGCGATTGAGAACGGACAGGATATTGACCCGGAGATGTTCGCGTCGGATGACAGATCCAAGAGAAGCCTGAAAATGAATCTTCTCGGCAAACTTCAGACTGGAATCATTCTTGTCATTATGGGTGCAGGACTGGTTGCCTGTGCCATGTTGATTCCTGGCAAGGATTCTCTTTTTATCATTGCGAGCATCCTTCTTGCCATCGGCATAGGTTTCTTTGTGTCGTTCTTTGTCGGCAGGAAATGGATGGAAGCAGAAATCAAGGAGGAAGAAAATCAGGTTCTGTAGGAGCGGTGGACAAGGCGCAATTCATAGAGATGGTGTCGCGCGAGCAGGAATCTTTGCGGAGATTCCTGTGCGTGCTGTGCAGGGGAGATGCGTTCCGGGCCGATGACATAGCGCAGGAAGCGCTTCTTAAAGCCTATCTGTCATTCGGGAAATTCGAAGGACGGGCAAAGTTTTCGACATGGCTGTTCAGGATTGCCTATAATTGCTTTTATGACAATCGGGCGGCAAGTGTGAAGACGGAAGGGGAGCCGCTCGGTCCGCAGCACGAGAAAATGGCAGCAGATGACAGCCGGTCTGTGCGCGGTTTCGAGTATCAGGACCTTTACAGGGCTATCGGAAACCTTTCTGAAAAAGAACAGGCCGTCATTCTTCTTTTCTATATGGAGGAAAAGTCTATCAAGGAGATAGAAGCTATCACAGGGATGCCCTCCGGAACGGTCCGCTCTCATCTTTCCAGGGCCCGGGCGCATCTGAAGAATTTTTTGGTCAGGATGGAAAATGCATGACTCTGGTCAGCAGGTCATAAAAAATGCAGAATATGTCGACAGATAAGGAAATAAGGCAGTTCATCAGGGAGAACATGCCTGAGATAAAGGGAGGGGACAAGTTCATGGCGGAGCTCGTCAGGCAGATAGAGCTTCTTCCGGTGCCGGCTTCACTGGCGGGAAAGTCGGAGGAAGAGATACGGACGGCCATGGATCTGATAGTTGCAACAGCCCGCAGAATCAAGCGCCGCAACAGGCTCAAGGCCGTATCGGCAGCGGCTGTCACGGCTGTGCTTCTGGGCGCAGTGCTTGCTGTATATTATCTTGTTCCTGACATCAGGCTGTTTGTGCAGCAGCATTTTGTATATGTGTTCGCAGGCTTTGCGGCCGTTGTGCTCGCGGCAGCCCTGCTGAGCCTCCTCCGTCACGACAGGGTCTGACTGAATTTCAGGGTGAGGGCGATGAAGTCTTCGACGCCTAACCTTTCCGGGCGCAGGCTGAAGACAGGGTCTGAGACAAATGCCTCAGCCTGTTCCACAGACCATCCCTCTCTCGCCGCCTTGTCCAGGATTAGCGGCTTGAGCGAGTTGCGGAGCGTCTTGCGCCTCTGGTTGAAAGATGTCTTTACGACGGTCTTGAACAGACTTTCGTCGCATCCGAGGCTTGTCCGGCTGTTGCGGGTGAGCCTGATGACGGCTGACTTTACCTTCGGAGGCGGGTTGAATGCACCTTCTCCGACAGTGAACAGATATTCAATGTCATACCAGGCCTGAAGCAGGACAGAGAGGATGCCGTATGTCTTTGTCCCCGGCTTTTCCGCTATCCTCTCGGCCACTTCCTTCTGTATCATGCACACCACCTGCGGCACTGAATCCTTGTAGTCGAGTATCTTGAAGAATATCTGCGAAGAGATGTTGTAGGGGAAATTGCCTATGACGCAGAAGTCTCCGCTGAAGAAATTCTCGAGCCTGAGCTTCAGGAAATCCGCCTCTATCAGGCTTCCGTTCACCTGCGGGAAATTCACGAGGAGGTAGTCCACCGATTCCCTGTCTATCTCGACCATCTTCAGGTTCAGCTCAGGTCTCTGCAGCAGATATTGTGTCAGTACCCCCATCCCGGGACCGACTTCAAGGACATCTGTCCTGCCGGGAACTGCCTGACTGCCGTCATCGGCAGGCTTGTCAGGGACAATCAGAGCGTCGGCAATCTGCCGTGCGACGGACAGGTCAGTGAGAAAATGTTGTCCCAAGGATTTTTTTGCCCTTACTTCCATATTGTCGTCTTTTCATTCACAGATGTGCAAAGATAAGAAGACCTGCGGATTTCTGGAATCTTCGCGCCAGCCTTCTGAATAATTTTGTATTTTTGCAGGTTGTTTGGAAATAATATTTACAGATATGTACAGAACTCATACTTGCGGGGAGCTCCGCATTTCTGATGTCGGGAAGACAGTGACTCTTGCCGGATGGGTGCAGAGGACGAGGAAACTCGGCGGAATGACTTTCATCGATCTGCGCGACAGATACGGTATCACACAGCTTGCCGTGGACAGCACGGCTGCCGAAGAGCTTCAGTCCGCAGCCAATTCCCTCGGCCGCGAATATGTCATACAGGCCACGGGGGAAGTCATCGAGCGTCAGAGCAAGAATGCCAAGATGCCGACGGGAGACATTGAAATCAGACTTTCCGGTCTGAATGTACTGAACAAGGCCCAGACGCCGCCTTTTACCATCGAGGACGAGAGTGACGGCGGCGAGGAGCTCAGGGCGAAGTACAGGTACCTTGACCTCAGGAGAAATCCTCTCCGGAAGGCTTTGGAGCTGCGCCACAGGCTCGCCCATGAAGTCCGCAACTATCTTGACGGACTCGGGTTCATGGAAATAGAGACCCCGTATCTCATCAAGTCCACTCCGGAAGGTGCCCGCGACTTTGTCGTTCCTTCAAGGATGAATCCAGGGCAGTTCTATGCCCTTCCGCAGTCTCCGCAGACATTCAAGCAGCTGCTGATGGTGGCCGGGTATGACAGGTATTTCCAGATTGTCCGCTGCTTCAGGGATGAGGACCTGAGGGCAGACCGCCAGCCGGAGTTCACGCAGATAGACTGCGAGATGTCTTTTGTGGAGAGGGACGATGTCCTTGATACTTTTGAGGGAATGATGCGCACTCTGTTCAAGAATGTTCTCAATGTAGACATCCCGAATCCTATACCCCGCATGAGCTGGTTCGACGCAATGGACAGGTACGGGTCCGACAAGCCTGACATCAGATACGGGATGACAATCCATGAAATCACTTCCGATGTCCAGGGCCACGGTTTCTCTGTGTTCGATTCCGTGGAATATGTCGGGGCAATCGCCGTCGAAGGCCTTGCCTCATATACGAGAAAGCAGCTTGACGAGCTGACGGAGTGGGTAAAGAGACCTCAGGTGGGAGCCAAGGGGCTTGTATATATCAAAGTGAATACCGACGGCAGCATAAAGTCTTCAGTGGACAAATTCTATACTCCGGAGGAACTCAAGGCTGTGGCGGAAAAGGCCGGAGCAAAGGCCGGAGATCTCGTGCTTGTGCTCTGCGGACCGAAGCGCAAGACGCAGACCATGCTCGGAGTGCTCCGCATCGAAATGGGAGGCAGGCTCGGCCTGCGTGACCCTCATGTCTTCGCCCCGCTTTGGGTGGTGGACTTCCCTCTCCTTGAGTGGGACGACGAGACAAGCCGCTTCTACGCAATGCATCATCCGTTCACGGCTCCGAAGCCGGAGCAGCTTGACCTGTTCTACAGCGACAAGAAGGAAGACCTGGAGAAAGTCTGTGCCAATGCGTATGATTTCGTGCTGAACGGAACAGAGCTTGGCGGAGGGTCCATCAGGATACATGATGCCAAGGTTCAGCAAAGGATGTTCGAGGTGCTCGGATTCTCAGATGAGGATGCCCAGTATAAGTTCGGCTTCATCATCAACGCCTTCAAGTTCGGGGCTCCGCCTCACGGAGGACTTGCATTCGGCTTCGACCGCATGTGCGCCCTCTTCGGGGGACAGGAGACTATCCGCGACTTCATCGCCTTCCCGAAGAACAATCAGGGCCGCGATGTGATGATAGATTCTCCGTCATACATAGACCAGGTGCAGATGGATGAGCTCTGTCTGGTGTCCACGGCAGAAAATAAGAAATGAAAAATCTTGGGGGCGGGTGGTTTACCATCCGCCTCCAAGCGCTTTATAGAGTTCCGTCAGTGCTATGTACTCGTTGGCAATTGCGTTGCTGAGTTCGACCTGGGCGTCAAAATAGCTTCTCTGGGCGTCCAGCACATCGAGATAGTTCAGGATTCCGTTGATATACTGTGAACTGGCCAGAGAGACATATTTGCGGGACGCTTCCTGAAGGTCGAACTTCAGGTTGGTGTTCTCCCGTGCGGAATTGAATGTTACGACGGCATCATAGACTTCCTTGACGGCCTGCATCACATTCTTTTCATATTCAAGCTTGGCCTGATTGTATTCGGAAATTGCCGCCTTGAATGCTGCCTTGCGCTTGCCGAATTCAAAAATCGGTGATGCTATCCCTGCTGCGGCGTAATAGAACGGGGACTTCAGCACATCGAGGAATGAATTGCTTTCAAGGCCTCCGGAAAGGTCGATGACGAAAGTCGGAAACCGCTCTGCCTGTGCCACTCCTACTGCGGCCTCGGCTGCCCTGAGCCTTTGCCATGATTCCATGAGGTCAGGACGGCGCTCCAGAAGCTGTGACGGGATGCCGGTCGGCAAAATGTCCCTGTAAGACAGTTCCAGCACCTGTCTCGGTCTCTTCATCTCGTGCGGATAGGTGCCTGTCAGAAATGCCAGTTCGCTTTCCTTGACGGCAACTTTCCTTTCAAGGTCAGGGACAAGGGACGCTGTGGTGGCCAGTTCCACAAGGGCCTGCTGGTGCGGGATTTCTGATGTCAGGCCTCCGTCAGCGCGGAGTTTGGCCTGCTTGACTCCTTCCTGGCGTGTCTTCAGTGTGCGTCTGACAATTTCAAGTTCGTTGTCAAGGGAAATCAGTTCGAAGTATGTCTTGGCTACTTCCGAGACAAGGGTCATCTGCAGAGCCCTCTGCGCCTCTATGCTTGCCAGATATTCGGCCATCTTTTCCTTGCTGGCCCACCTGAGGTGTCCCCAGATGTCGATTTCCCATCGCAGGGCGATTTTCGGACCGTGTTCCGGATCATTGGGGTCAGCTGCATTGCCGCCGTAATTGTTGTATTCATTGCTGGCATATGCCTCGGCGGAAATGGACGGCCAGAGTTCTGACCTCTGGATTCTGTATCTGCATTCAAGTTCCCGGATCCGTTCAGCTGCAATCAGCATGTCCTTGTTGTACTCGAGGGCCTGCTTTATGAAATTCTGGAGGGTGGTGTCGGCATACAGTTCCCACCATTTCACATCTGCCAATGTCAGCGAGTCTGCGGCAGGGGATGCCTCCATATACTGCTCCGGCAGATTGAGTTCAGGCTCGGCACAATGTTTTGCCGGCGAGCATGAGGCTGCCGAGGAGCCTGCTATGATGACGGCTGCGATGACGGCTGCTCCGGACCCTATGCCTTTGGATTTTCCTGCCATCTTGTTCTTGAGTTTATATATCCATACGAAGAAGAACGGCACGAATGTGATGCCGAGGGTAATCGCCACAATCATTCCGAAGAATACTCCGGTACCGATGTTCTGGCGGCTGGCGCTTCCAGGTCCTGTGGCGAATACGAGAGGAAGCATGCCGAGGATGAAGGCAAGGGATGTCATCACGATAGGCCTGAACCTCAGGTGGGCGGCAGTGACAGCGGCTTCTTCTATCGTTTTTCCTTTTTCAACTTCCTCTTTTGCAAATTCGACGATGAGAATGGCATTCTTGGCCACGAGGCCGACGAGCATCACAAGTCCTATCTGGAAATATACATTGCTTTCCAGGCCGACAAGCCAGATGCCGAGATATGCTCCGGCAATGGCAATCGGCAGGGAAAGAATTACTGCAATCGGCACTGACCAGCTCTCATACTGGGCTGCGAGCACGAGGAATACGAACAGAAGGGCAAGTCCGAGCACAAGTCCTGTCTGGCCTCCTTCTTTCTTCTCCTGATACGAAAGCCCGCTCCATTCTATGTCAATATTGTCCGGCAGATGCTCGTCTGTGATTTCCTCAAGAATATCCATTGCCTGTCCCGAGCTGACTCCATGCCCTGCTTCTCCTGTGATTGTGGCTGAGTAGTACATGTTGAATCTCTTGATTGTGCCGGGGCCTGTGGTGTACTGGGTGTTGCCGAGGGCCGTCACCGGAATCATGGCTCCGCTGTCGCTCTTGACGAAGAACAGGTTGAGATTGTCCTTGTGCGCCCTGTACGGGGCGTCTGCCTGGAGGTATACCCTGTAGACACGGTTGTACATGTTGAAGTCATTCACATATATTGAACCGGTGAAGGCTTTCAATGTGGAGAATACATCGGACAGAGGCACTCCCAGAAGCTGGATTTTGTCCCTGTCGGCGTCAAAATAGAGCTGCGGGATATTTTTCTGGATTCCGGAGGCAAGTCCGGTGAGTTCTTTCCTTTGGGAAGCATAGAAAAGGAGGGTGTCCGCCGCAGCCTGAAGGTCGTCATATGTGGCGTCTCCGCGGGCTTCAAGCACCATGGAGAAACCACCCGAGGTGCCGAGTCCCGGGATTACGGCAGGACTGCTGATATAGACCTTGCTTTCAGGATACAGGGAAAGGGTGTCCCGAACCATCTGCATCATCTTGTTGATATCGGTCTCCTTTCTCTCTTCCCATGGTTTCATTATGACTGTCAGCGTACTGTTGGACTGGCTTGTGCCGATGCGGGGACTTGACCCCGTCACATTCAGCACATATTCTATGTCATGCTGCCTGAGCAGGAAATCCATTGCCCTGTCGGTGACTTCCCTTGTCCTTTCGAGAGTCGCGCCGACGGGAAGCTCGAGTTCAACTGTGAAATATCCCTGGTCTTCCTGCGGCATGAAGCTCTTCGGAACTATCTGGGACAGAGCCCAGATACATACGACTGTCACGCCGAAAAGGGCGAACATCCTCGGGGAGTGCCTCAGGCTGGCATGTATGACTTTGGCATAAAACGAGTTGCCGGCATCAAATCCCTGGTTGATCTTGCGGAAAAGGAAATTTTTCCTGGCATTCGCGTCATGCGGCTTGAGCAGTCTGGAGCACATGACCGGGCTCAGCGTCAGGGCGACTATTGTGGAAATGATGACTGATACCGCGATGGTGATGGTGAACTGCCGGAACAGCTGTCCGGTGATGCCGGAGAGGAAACTCACAGGAATGAAGACGGCACAGAGCACCAGAGACATGGCAATAAGGGCGCTTCCTATGCCACTCATGGCTTTCTTTGTGGCTTCATATGGCGGCAGATTCTCTTCTGCCATGATTCTGTCCACATTCTCGACCACCACGATGGCGTCGTCCACCACAATACCGATGGCAAGTATCAGTCCCAGCAGGGTCATCATGTTGAGGGAGAAGCCGAACACGAGCATGATGCCGAAGGTTCCGATAAGGGATATCGGGACCGCTATTGCCGGAATGATGGTCGCCCTCCAGCTCTGGAGAGAGAGGAAGACCACGAGAATCACCAGGAAGAGAGCCTCAAAGAGAGTCTTGTACACATGGTGGATTGATTCCGAAATGTAAGTGGTCATGTCGAACGGGATGTCGTATGTGATGCCGTCCGGGAAATTCTTGCTGATTTCTTCCATGGTGGCCTTGACATCTTCGGCGACTTTCATTGCATTTGCTCCCGGAAGGGTGTACACATACATCACTGCTGCATTTCCTCCGTTGATGCCGCTCTCAGTGTTGTATGACTGGGCCTCAAGGGATACTCTCGCCACATCCTTTATTCTGATGATGGCCCCGTCATCCCCGGTCCTGACCACAATGTTCTCGAACTGGCTTACGGAAGAGAGCCTTCCTGTGGCGGTAATCGGGATAGTGACATCGACATTGCTGATAGGCTGCTGACCGAGCACACCGGCGGCGGACTCCCGGTTCTGGTCTTTTATCGCACTCGTGAGGTCATCGACAGTAAGACCGAGGCTTGCCAGCTTGTCCGGCTGCACCCATATCTGCATTCCGTAATAGCGGCTTCCGATATTGGATACGCGGCCTACTCCAGGAACACGGCGGAGCATGTCCAGAACATTGAGAGTAGTATAGTTGCTCAAGTATATCTCATCGAACTTCGGGTCATCGGAAAGCACTGTGATGGTCATGAGGCGGCTTGCGGACTCCTTTTCCACCGAAATTCCGTTCTGCACCACTTCTGCCGGAAGCCTGGACTCCGCCAGCTTGACCCTGTTCTGCACTTCGACGGCCGCAAGGTCAGGGTCGCTGGAAATGTCAAATGTCAGGGTGGCCGAGAAGCTTCCCGAATTGGTGTTGGTTGACTCCATGTAGAGCATGCCAGGCGTGCCGTTCAACTCCTGTTCAATAGGAGTTGCCACTGCCTGTGCGACGGTCTGTGCACTTGCTCCAGGATAGGAAGCCGAGATTTTCACTACGGGAGGAACAATCTGCGGATACTGGTCCACAGGCAGCATTACAAGCCCTATAAGTCCGACAAGTACGATGATAATCGATATGACTATAGAGAAGACGGGCCTGTCTATGAAGAAATCTGATTTCATTTTCTGTCCTTTAGTTAATCAATCGGTGCCTGACAGTCAGTCAATCGACACCTGAAGCTGGTCTGCCCTTCTGGCCTTCATTCCGTGCTGGAGCTTGTGGAAGCCTTCCGTCACAATCTGTTCTCCCGGGAGCAGCCCCCTTTCCACCACGACATTGTTGCCGGTCTCGGGGCCGAGCTCGATGAATCGTCTTTCCACGATATTGTCATTTCTGAGCACGAATATATAGGAGCCGTCCTTTTCTATTTCAACAGCCTTTGTAGGGACTACGACCGCATCCTCCCGCACATCAAGCAGAAGTGTCACATTGGTGAACTGCCCCGGGAGCAGTTCCCTGTCCGGATTCGGGATGTCGGCGTGTACCGAGAATGTACCTGACCGTGAATCCACCTGAGGGTCGGCGAAGTCCACGAGTCCGCGGTATTTGTACACGGATTTGTCCGCAAGGGTGATGGTGACATACGGGTCCCATTTCCTGAGGGAGTCCTTCTGTCCGATGTTCACATTCCTCGCCTTGCTTATCTGATAGTCGAGGTCGGTCATCTTGAATTCCACCGTGACCGTGTCGCTCTTGACGATTGTGGCCAGCAGGGACTGTCCCCCGGGACCTACAAGTGTACCGATGTCTGCATGTCTCTCGCTTATGTAGCCGCTGATAGGGGAACGTACCGTGGTGTAGCTCAGCGCCAGTTCATCCTGCTTGAGGTCGGCCTCGCTCATGAGGACTTCGGCCTTGGCGCTTTCGTATGAGGCGATGGCATTGTCGAGGTCCAGCTGGCTGGCTGCCTTCTGGTCATACAGGGGGCGGATGCGTTCAAGGTCTCTTTCTGCCTTGAGTTCCATGGCCTTGGCTTTTTCAAGCATGGCCTTTGCCCTGTCGACCGTAGCCTTGTACTGGCGCGGGTCAATGATGAAGAGCACCTGGTTTTTCTTGACATAGGTTCCTTCCTCGAAAAGCATCTGCTCCAGATAGCCTTCCACCCTCGCGCGGACTTCAACGAACTGCTGCGCGGTCACGCTTCCCGGGTATTCACCGTAAATCTGCACATCTTCCGTTGTCACAGTCTCCGTACTGACAATAGGCACGACTTCTTCTGCCGGTTCCGGTCTTGTCAGCCAGATTATAACACCGGCAATGCCGGCAACGACAATTCCTATGGCTGTCCAGTGCCTCCAGTCCAACTTTTTGATTTTTACAACAATGTATTGTGAACTTTTGCCTACATTGGCGTATGTGTCCTTGAGAAATTGCGATCCTTTCATAAAAAGTAAATTATTCCAACTTGCAAATATATGCATTATTCTGTAAATTTGTACGGATTGCCATCCCGGCGGGGAAATATGTATGGCTTTCACTGAATGATAATGGCGGACAGTCAGAAATCCATAGAAATACTGGAAAGGAAGGGAGTCAGGGTCACCTCAATAAGGATTCTTGTCATGGAGGCCCTGATGTGTTCGTCCCGTCCCATGTCGCTTTCTGACCTTGAGACAGAACTGGACACAGTGGACAAGTCAAGCATATTCCGGACTCTGGAAGTGTTTGAGAAACATCATATAGTACATTCGATAGACGACGGCACCGGGTCGGTCAAATATGAAGTCTGCGGGGGACGCGACAACTGCACCATTGCGGACATGCACACTCACTTCTATTGTGAAAAATGTCACAGGACATTCTGTCTCAAGGACATTTCCGCCCCTCTTGTCGACCTTCCCGAAGGATTCAGCGCCAGTTCAGTCAATTATATCATAAAGGGAATCTGCCCCGAGTGCCGCAGGATGCCGGCTGTCCGGAGTAATGATTGACGGCAAGGGCAGAAAAATAGAGCAGGCGGATATATTGCAACCGGGTTGCGGCAGTTTAGGAATATCTTTGCGGCTGTCAAAAATTGTCAGACGATTTTAACAGTGTAAAGATATGAAAAGACTCGCTCTTCTTGCCGGAATGTGTACGGCATTCCTTCTATGGTCCTGCAATGCAGGCCACAACCATGAAGACCCGCACGACCACGAGGCTGAACATGGGGCCGCGGAGGCTCATGGGGCAGCCGGGGCTCATGCCGGACATTCGGATGAAATAGTGATTTCTCCCGAAAAGGCAGCTGCAGCCGGGATAATGACCGAAACCGCGTCACCGGCGGAGTTTTCGGGCGTAATCCGCACCGGCGGACAGATTCTTTCCTCCAGGGGTGACGAGATGACCGTTGTGGCTCCGGCCGACGGCATAGTGTCCTTCGGGGGGAATTATTTTGAAGGAGCTGCCGTGGACGAGGGGCAGACGCTCTTTTCCGTCATATCGGGGACAATCCAGGACGGAAACCGCATCGGAAAGGCAAAGGTAGCCTACGAGGCTGCCAAGGCAGAATACGAGAGGGTTTCCTCACTCGTGGACAGCAGGATAGTTTCCCAGAAAGAATATGTGAGAATCAAGGAGAATTACGAGAATGCCCGTCTCGCATATGAGGCTCTGAAGCCCAATGCCGACGGTACGGGAGTGGTGGTCTGCTCTCCGTGCGGCGGATATGTGGAGAGCATATTTGTCAGGGAAGGCGACTATGTGTCGATGGGAACACCTCTCGCATGTGTCGTCAGGAACAGCAGCCTGGTGCTGCAGGCGGATTTGTCCCAGACCTATTATGACAGGACAGGGGGAATCGTTTCGGCCAACTTCAGGACACCTTCCATGGCCAGGACAGAGAATGTCAAGGCTCTCGGAGGCAGGCTCCTTTCTGTCGGGCGCAGTTCCGCAGCGGCATCGCATTATATTCCGGTGACATTCTCCATCCCGGCAGGGCACGGCCTTGTTCCGGGCTCTTTTGCGGAAGTGTGGCTTCTGACCGGTGTCCGCAATGATGTCATTTCCCTTCCTCTGCAGGCCGTGACCGAAGAGCAGGGGGTGAATTTCGTGTACATAAAGATGGATGAGAGCTGCTACAGGAAGCAGGAGGTGACTCTCGGCGAAAGCGACGGTGAGAGGGTGGAGATTGTGTCAGGAGTCAAGGCCGGAGACAATGTCGTGACCGCCGGGGCATATAATGTCAGGCTGGCCTCGGCAAGCAATGCCATCCCGGCGCACACCCATAACCACTGACAGATACGGACACCCTAACCTTGAAGCATCATGCTGAACAAAATCATACATTTTTCTTTGCAGAACAGGCTGCTTGTGCTTGTGATGGCCGTGCTGCTCATGGTGGCCGGAGTCTATGTGATGAACCGCACCGAAGTGGATGTGTTCCCGGACCTGAACGCTCCTACTGTCGTAGTGATGACAGAAGCCGGAGGAATGGCAGCCGAGGAAGTAGAGCAGCTCGTTACCTTCCCGATAGAGACGGCAGTGAACGGGGCTACGGGAGTGCGCCGCGTGCGTTCTTCATCCACTGCGGGATTTTCCGTGGTATGGGTCGAATTCGACTGGGACACGGACATTTATCTGGCCCGTCAGATAGTGTCGGAGAAAATAGCGATGGCGGCCGAGGAACTCCCGGACAATGTCGGCAATCCGACCCTCGGGCCACAGTCGTCGATACTCGGGGAGCTGCTCATAGTCGGCATGACGGCTGACTCCACTTCGATGCTTGACCTGCGGACAATAGCCGACTGGACCATAAGGCCGAGGCTTCTTTCTACTGGAGGCGTCGCCCAGGTGGCAGTCCTCGGAGGAGACATAAAGGAATATCAGGTGCTGATACACCCTGAGAAAATGAAGCATTACGGAGTCACTCTCGGGGAGGTGATGGCTGTGACCAGAGGCATGAACCGGAACACCAACGGAGGTGTCATCTATGAATATGGCAACGAATACATCGTGCGCGGAATCGTGTCCACGGAAGATGTCGCCGAGATGGCCAGGTCGGTGATAAAGGTCGTCGGAGGAGCTCCGGTGACCCTTGAGGATGTGGCGGATGTGCGCATCGGGGCGCAGCAGCCGAAGCTCGGACTCGCTTCGGAGAAAGGAAAGCCGGCAGTGCTCGTGACTGTGACCAAGCAGCCGGAGACAGGGACTCTCGAGCTGACAGAGCGGCTTGAGGCAGCGCTGGAGGATGTGCAGAAAAATCTTCCTCCGGATGTGAAGCTGTCCACCGACACATTCCGTCAGGCAAGGTTCATTGAAAGCTCCATAAGCAATGTCAAGTCTTCCCTGTATGAAGGTGCGATTTTCGTGGTCATAGTCCTGATTCTCTTCCTGGCGAATGTCAGGACCACCATAATATCACTGGTGACGCTGCCGCTGTCAATACTGATTTCCATTCTTACTCTCAACTGGATGGGCATGACCATCAATACGATGAGTCTCGGCGGCCTTGCCATTGCGATAGGTTCGCTGGTGGACGACGCCATAGTGGATGTCGAGAATGTGTGGAAGCATATAAGGGCCAACAAGGCTCTTCCGGCGGCAGAGCGGCGTCCTGTGCTTGATGTCGTGTTCGATGCCTCGAAGGAGGTCAGGATGCCGATTCTGAATTCCACCCTCATAATAGTGGTGAGCTTCGTGCCGCTGTTTTTCCTTTCAGGCATGGAAGGGCGCATGCTCGCACCTCTCGGGGTGGCCTTCATCACTGCCCTCTTCGCATCTACCCTTGTGGCACTGACGCTTACACCGGTGCTCTGCAGCTATATGCTTGACTACAAGGTCAAGGGAGACGGCGTGCCGAAAGAGGCATTCCTTGCCGTATGGCTCAAGAAATATTACAGAATCGCCCTGAAATGGGTGATGAGGCACAAGAAAAGCGTCGTCGGGGCCACGGTGGCTCTGTTCTGTGTGGCCCTCGGCCTGTTCTTTACCCTCGGCCACAGCTTCCTGCCTCCTTTCAATGAAGGCTCATTCACGATAAATGTAAGTTCCCTGCCGGGAATTTCACTTGAAGAGTCTGACAAGATAGGCCGGCAGGCGGAGGAACTTCTGCTGTCAATACCTGAGATACAGACTGTGGCGCGGAAGACCGGCCGTGCGGAGCTGGACGAGCATGCCCTCGGGGTGAATGTGTCGGAAATCGAGGCTCCGTTTGAGCTCAGGGACCGTTCTCATGCGGAACTTCTCGCAGAAGTGAGAGAGAAGCTGTCCACAATCACAGGGGCAAACATAGAAATCGGGCAGCCTATAAGCCACAGGATTGACGCGATGCTCAGCGGAACCCAGGCCAGCATAGCCATCAAGCTTTTCGGTGACGACCTCAACAGGATGTTCGCCATAGGCAATCAGATAAAGGACAGGATCAGCGGGGTGGAAGGCATCGCCGACCTGAATGTCGAGCAGCAGATAGAGAGGCCGGAAATCAAGATTGTCCCTAAGCGGGAGATGCTTGCCAAATACGGCATATCCATGCCCGCCTTCAGTGAGTTCGTGACGGTGAATATGGCCGGCGAGACCGTGTCCCAGGTCTATGAGCAGGGCAAATCCTTCAATCTCGTGGTCCGTGCCTCTGAATCTGACAGAGGCTCGGCCGAACGCATACGCAATCTGATGATAGACGATGCCCAGGGCAACAAGCTTCCGCTGTCCTATGTGGCGGATGTGGTTTCCTCAAGCGGACCGAATGCCATCAACCGCGAGAATGTCAAGCGCAAGGTGGTGATTTCCGCCAATGCCGCCGGACGGGACCTCGGAAGCGTCGTCGATGACATACGGGAGATTGTGGAAGATGAGATTGCGCTGCCGGAAGGCTATCACATAGAATACGGAGGCCAGTTCGAGAGCGAGAAAGCCGCGAGCCGTGTGCTGCTGCTGACATCCCTGATGAGCATTGTCGTCATCTTCCTCCTGCTCTACATGCAGTTCAAGAGTGCCGCGCAGAGCGGAGTCGTGCTGCTGAACCTGCCTCTTGCCCTCATCGGAGGCGTGTTTGCCCTGCTGATGACCACAGGTGAGCTCAGCATCCCCGCCATCATAGGATTCATATCCCTGTTCGGCATCGCCACCAGAAACGGGATGCTCCTCATCAGCCATTACAATCTGCTTCGCGAGCAGGGCCGTTCCCTTTATGACAGCATCATCACCGGCTCTCTGGACAGGCTCAATCCGATACTGATGACAGCCCTGTCCTCGGCCCTTGCCCTGATTCCTCTCGCCATCAAGGGAGACCTTCCGGGCAATGAAATCCAGAGCCCGATGGCAAAGGTCATCCTCGGGGGGCTGCTTACTTCCACCTTCCTCAACGGCTTCATCGTGCCGGTGATGTACTGGTGGCTCCACAGAAAGGAAGAAAAGGAAACGCCGAAACAGATAAACTGAATAAAGACGAATCAATCAATATGAAACCTGTTATATATGCCGTACCGGCAATGTTGCCGACGACAATTGTAATGGTATCGGCAACAATCTTAATGTTGCTGACTGCAATCTTCCAGCCGCTTCAGGCGCAGGAGCATCAGCCCGTACCGCAGGATCTTCAGACCGGGCAGGTGCAGGATACTCTCCATACCCAGAATATTGAAGAAGTGCTGGAGTCTGTGGCAAGGAACAATCCCGAGCTGGAGGCCATCGCCAAAGATGTTGAGGCCCGGTCCCTTCAGATGAAAAGCGAGAACATCCTTGAGGACCCTGCCATAGAATACAGCTCATTCTACAGCAGCGGTGTCTCCGGTCAGTCCGGCTCGGAGCTCGTTGTGTCGCAGGGCTTTGACTTCCCGACCCTGTACGCTGCCCGGCATCAGATGAACGAGCTGTCACGCTCTGCGCTCGGAAGCGGTCTTGAGAATGAAAGGAGGCGGATTCTGCTGGACGCCAAGAATATCTGCCTTGACATCATCATGTACAGGCAGATCGGAGAACTGCTTGAAATGCAGGCCGGCATAGCGGACGAGCTTCTTTCCCTCTATACCAGAAGACTTGAGTCCGGAGATGCCTCTGCCCTGGAGGTGAACAAGATAAAGATGGAACTGATGAGTGTCGCCACGGCCGTGGCCCGGAACAATGCCTCTCTTGATGCAGCCTGCCGTGCCCTCAATGCCATGAACGGAGGGCGGAAGACAATCTTTGACGCCGATTTCTATCCTCTTGTCGAGGAAGTGCTTGACAAGGAGGCTGCCGTGGAAGAATATCTTTCCGCAGATGCATCTGTCGCCGCTGCGGAAAGCGCCGCTGCCGCCGCCCGGAAAGAAGTCTCGGTCAACAGGCAGGGCTGGATTCCGAAATTCGAGATTGGTTACAGGCGCAATACCGCCATCCGCGAGGCGGAGCACGGCTTTCTCGTCGGAGGCTCCATCCCACTGTATTCCAATCACCGTAAGGTCGCGATGGCAAAGGCCCGCTCAGTTTCTGCCGGAAGTGCCCTGACTTCGGTCCGTCTTCAGTCCGAGTCCGAAATCCGCTCCCTCCTCAACGAAATGGACCAGACCAAAGCCGCCATCGACGCCTATGACGAGCCCCTGATGAGAGAAACCCTCGACCTGCTTGGCAAGGCCGTGGAAGGAGGCGAAATCTCTCTCATAGACTATTTCGTCGAGGCATCCTCCATCTACACCAACCTTTCCGCCTGCATCACCCTGAAGAACAGCTGGCACAAGCTGATGGCGCAGGTCTACAAGAACAGGCTGTAGAACCGGTTCAATCTTTCAGGCATGATATAGGGACGACATATACTCCGTCCGGACGGCGGTATGCATATTGTCCTGTGCCGGTCAGGCTCATGAGATATCTATAAAATCCTTGATTCCCAAAGAAATAATGAATTTCGTTCACCAAGTTGGCCGAATTTCGTTCACCAAGTTGGCCGGTTTTTGTTCACCAAGTTGGCCGCCTCTCCCCATTTGTTGGGAGCAGATGCCGTGAAACTAATTATTTATGGGCATCATTTCATTATTTTATAGCGGCTCCGGCTCCCCGGAGACGCAATTTTTTGTATCTTCGGCCGGATTTTCAGCGCAAATGATTTGGACGCAACAGATTTCAGACAGGACAGATGAAATTATCAGAATTAAAGACAGGGGAGAGGGCCGTCATAGTGAAGGTAAACGGCCACGGGAGTTTCCGCAAGAGGATAATTGAGATGGGCTTTGTGAGAGGCAAGCTCGTGAATGTCATATTGAATGCCCCGCTCAAGGACCCGATAGAGTATGAAATCATAGGGTATAAGATTTCCCTGAGGAGGGAGGAGGCGGAGAAAATAGAGGTGATAAGCGAGACCGAGGCCAAGGAAGTGATGGCGGCACAGGAGCCCCTTCCGCCGATTGAGGCATCCGAATGCGATGACATGCAGCCGGGACAGGAAAACGCGGACATAGAGAAGGAAATGAGGCATCTGGCGGCCGAACGGCGCAAGATGATCCGGGTTGCCCTTGTCGGCAATCCCAACTGCGGCAAGACATCCCTCTTCAACATCGCTTCCGGCAGCCATGAGCATGTGGGCAACTACAGCGGAGTGACCGTCGACGCGAAGGAGGGCAACTTCGAGTACGGTGGCTACAAATTCACCCTTGTCGACCTTCCCGGGACATATTCCCTCTCGGCCTACAGCCCGGAGGAACTCTATGTCCGCCGCAACCTCATAGAAGACCTTCCAGACGTCGTGGTGAATGTGGTGGATGCATCCAACCTCGAGCGCAACCTCTACCTTACGACCCAGCTGATTGACATGAACCTGCGGGTCGTCATGGCCCTGAACATGTATGACGAGCTTCGGGCGAAGAAGGACGAGCTTGACATAAAGACCCTCGGCCATCTTCTCGGACTTCCGATTGTCCCTACGGTCAGCCGCAGCGGGGAAGGCATTCCGCAGCTCTTCGACACCGTCATCCAGATATATGAGAGAAATACACCGCAGCTCAGCCGCCACATACACATCAACCACGGCACCGAGATCGAGAAGAGCATAGACCGCATCAAGCTTCTGATTCAGAAAAACGAGGAGATAAGATTCAAATATTCCACCCGCTACCTTGCCATCAAGTATCTTGAGAATGACAAGGACATCGAGAAAGTCATTGAGACGCTTCCTGACAGGGATGAAATCATCGCTGCAAGATTCGAGGAGCAGAAGAGGATAGACGAACTGATGCATGTCTCCACGGAATCCGCAATCGTGGATGCGAAATATGCGTTCATCCAGGGCGCACTTGCCGAGACATACCGGCCTTTCAAGGGCCAGAGGCGCAGGAATACGGTCACTGACAAGATAGATGCGGTGGTCACCAACAAATGGCTGGCGTTCCCGATATTTTTCCTGATGCTGTATCTCGTGTTCGAGTGCACGTTCGTCATCGGGGATTATCCGATGCAGTGGATAGAGTGGCTGGTGGAGAAATTCGGGGACTTTGTCTCTGCCTACATGAAGGACGGGGCGTTCAAGGACCTGATTGTGGACGGGATAATCGGGGGAGTGGGCAGCGTGCTTGTCTTCCTTCCGAACATCCTCCTCCTGTATCTCTTCATTTCCCTCCTTGAGGACTCCGGCTACATGGCAAGGGCGGCGTTCATCATGGACAAGCTGATGCACAAGATGGGCCTTCACGGCAAGTCGTTCATCCCGATGATTATGGGCTTCGGCTGCAATGTGCCTGCCATCATGGCCACAAGGACAATCGAGAGCCGCAAGAGCCGGCTCATAACCATACTGGTCATCCCCCTGATGTCATGTGCTGGCAGGCTGCCGATATATATCCTGCTCGTAGGGGCGTTCTTCCCTCATTACGGCGGGCTCGTGATGCTGGGCATCTATGCCCTGGGAATAATTCTGGCCGTACTCTCAGCCAGGGTGATGAGCCGCTTCATCAAGGATGACGACCTTCCTTTCGTCATGGAACTGCCTCCGTACCGTGTGCCTACGGCCAAGTCCGTCTTCCGCCACACATGGGAAAAAGGCAAGCAGTATCTCCACAAGATGGCAGGAATCATACTGATATGCTCCGTCATCATCTGGTTTCTCGGCTACTTCCCGAACCACAGGGCATATGATACAGTGGCCGAGCAGCAGGAGAACTCATACATAGGATATATCGGCAAGGCAATAGAGCCTGTGCTCGAGCCTCTGGGATTCGACTGGAGGATGGGCGTGGGCATCCTTTCCGGCATAGGGGCCAAGGAACTCGTGGTGAGCTCGCTGGGCGTAATGTACAGTGCGGATGAGGCTGAATACGAGGCTTCGGGAGCTGTTGCCGTCGCACCTCCGGAGCAGGAGGAAACAGGCGACACCATGCTGCAGAGGGCCCTTCAGCGCTTCATGACGCCGGCCTCAGCCCTCGCATTCATGGTATTCGTGCTCCTGTACTTCCCTTGCATCGCCACATTCGTTGCCATAAAGCAGGAGGCCGGAGGCTGGAAGTGGGCCATAGGCTCCGCCGTATATACCATAGTCCTGGCATGGGTGATGGCATTCATTGTCTACAGGATCGCCCTGCTGTTCTGACCCCATCACCATCATTGGTGATGTGCAGCAGCGCAATTTCCCCATTTCTTGCGATTGTCCCGCACGGAGCACGGCCGTATCTTTGCAACTGAAGATTGAGATTTTAGGCCATATAGTTAAAAAGTTCAGATCCTTTTAATTGTTGTGCTCCGGGGCCGGTGAGAGCTGTCACTCTGGAGAAATTGAAAAAGGACGCGACCATAAAGTCTTGGGGCGTGTCCTTTTTGTTTTATAATCATTAACTTTGCCCCACATGAGACTTTTTGAAGCAAAGATCAGGACAATGAAAAGAAATGACAATGATTCATCCCGCATGGTGCTGTCCCCGACGATGAAGCTGGCGGACCTCATAGAGCTGAACTATTCTCTGCTCATAGTTCTTTCCCGCCTCGGGATAGACCTCGGATTCGGAGAAAATACTGTGGCGGAAGTGTGCCGCAGCCACGGCATAGATGTCAGTTCCTTCCTGCTGATATGCGGGGTATACACTTATGATGACTATATCGCCCCCAATGAGCTCCTCAAGGCCGGCAATCCTGCCGACATCGTGAAATATCTCCACAGTTCGCACTCCTTCTATCTTGACGACGAGCTCAGGAAGCTGGAGCAGACCATAGGGGAACTGGTGCTTCCGTGCGACGGGAACCAGCAGAAAGTCATGTTCAGGTTCTTTTCCGAATACAAGAAAGAAGTCGAGAACCATTTTGCATACGAAGAGAATACGGTATTCCCGTATGTCGCGGCTCTTCTTGCCCATGACACGCACGACGGCTACTCGATGGAGCAGTTCGAGGAGAACCACAGCAACATAGACGAGAAACTCAACGACCTGAAGAACATAGTGATGAAATACCTTCCGTCAGTATGTGACACTGTCCTGAGAAACAGCGTGCTCTATCATATTTTCTTCCTTGAGGATGACCTTGACAGACACACCGCAATCGAGAACAATGTCCTTGTGCCGATGGTAAACAGATTGGAGGAAAATGAAAAACGGGAACAGTAAGAAGGTCCTGCTGATCATACCCTCACGGATAATGGTCAGAGGAATAGAAGGAGTCTTCAGCGACCTCGGAGAATTCAAGGTCGAGGGGATATTGTCCGACCTTTCGAGGACCAGCGAGGCGCGGCTCAGGACCATAGGCGCCGACCTGATAATAATCGACCCGATAGTCTTCGACTATGCAGGCAGAGCCGAGGGCCGCAGCCATATTGCGGAATATACCGATGCCGCGGTGGTGGCCCTTCAGACCATGGCAATGGAAGACGAGGTGTGGAAGCAGTACGATGAAGTCATCAACATATATGATGCGCCTGCCGTCATAATCAGAAAGCTGCGCTCAGCCCTGTCGTCTCATGAGGAATCCCCGAAGTCTGACAGCCTCGAGCTCTCCTCCCGCGAAAAGGAAATACTCATCTGCGTCGCCAAGGGCATGCTCAACAAAGAAATCGCCGACCTCTACAACATCTCCATCTATACCGTCATTTCCCACAGGAAAAACATTACCCGCAAGACCGGCATCAAGACCGTCGCCGGCCTCACCGTCTATGCCCTGCTCAACAATCTCATAGACTCCAGTTCCGTGGAATGACAGTCCTCGCGCCAGGCTGAGTGGAAATGCTGCCGTCTTCAGGAATATTGCCGCGGCAGCCGCAGCAGTATCGCCAGCAGGGCGCAGATTCCCATCATGAACGGATAATACAGGTGGCCGATGACCGAGACGGCTGACACGCCGGCCAGGCCTGAGGCCATGAGCATCTGTGCCCCATAGGGTATGATGCCCTGTATGAAACAAGAGAATGTGTCAAGGATACTTGCCGTCTTGCGCGAGTCAAGGCCGAATTTTTCGGAAATTTCTCTGGCGATGCGTCCGGAAGTTATTATGGCCACTGTATTGTTCGCCGTGCACAGGTTGGTGAGGCTGACGAGGGCGGCGATGCTGAGCTCCGCTCCTCTTTTCCCTCTGATTCTCTTTGTCAGCAGCCCTGTGAGAAAGTCCAGTCCTCCGTTGTGCCGGATGAGTTCAAGCATTCCGCCGGCCAGCATTGTCACAATGATCAGCTCGCCCATGCTCCCGATGCCGTCTCCGATGGCCCCGAGCCAGCCGCTCCACGAAAGGCTTCCCTGCGCGGCCCCGATGACGGCATTCGCTGAGATGCCGAGAGCCAGCACTGCGACCACATTCACCCCGGCCACTGCAAGAAAGATGACGAGCAGGTATGGAATGAGCCTGACCCATCCTATCTGCCCTGCTTCAGTCGGGATTTCATTTCCGAGACCTATTATAATATATATTGCGGTGACGATGACGGCCGCCGGGGCGACAATCCTGACATTGACCTTGAATTTGTCGGACATCGGACATCCCTGGGTCCGCGTCGAGGCTATCGTGGTGTCGGAGATAAAAGACAGATTGTCCCCGAAGAACGCTCCTCCGGCCACTATTGCCGTCATGAAGGGAACGCTTGTCCCGGCCTCCTGCGCTATTCCGGCAGCCACGGGCACGAGGGCTACGATGGTCCCCACGCTCGTTCCGATGGACATGGAAATGAAGCAGGCGGCGAGGAAGATGCCTGCATAGACAAATTTCCCGGGGAGAACCGCCAGTGTGAAATTGACGGCGGCATCGATTGCCCCGATGGCCTCTGCCGTGCTGGCAAAGGCTCCTGCAAGCACGAAAATCCATATCATCAGCAGCACATTCTTCTCTCCGGCGCCGGATGAGAACACGGATATCTTGTTCTCCGCCGTCCCCGGTGTGATGAGAAGGGCATACGCCGAAGCCAGCAGAAATGCCGCTGCCAGCGGAATCTTATAGAAATCGCCTGCAGCCAGGGATGACACGAGATATACGCCGAGGAATACGGCCATCGGGCTCAGGGCGAGCCATCCGTTCATTTTCTTATGTATGTCCGGTATAATTTCCATAGCTGGCGCAAAGATACGCCGAAGTAGCGAGCCTTGCAACTCCGGTACCGCACATCGGAATTTTTGCTATTTTTGCATTGTTCAGGAAATTATCTGAAAATGAAGACAAAAAGTGACCAGAAAGTATCCGGGACTGGTCCGGAAGTCCCCGGCGGAGAGACATCAGTGCTCCTGCACACATGCTGTGCCCCGTGCTCGTCAGCCATTATAGAATATCTCATGAAGAACGGCATCCGTCCCACGGTCTTCTATTGCAATCCCAATATCTGGCCGGAGGAGGAATACCTCATCCGCAAGAACGAATGTACGCGCTATGCGGCTGCCCTCGGACTTGAAATCGTGGACGCCGACTATGACCATGATGCATGGCGCGAGGCTGTCCGCGGTCTCGAAGGAGAGCCGGAGCGCGGAGGGCGCTGCCTGCAGTGCTTCCGCCTGAGGCTGTGCCGCACGGCAGAATATGCCCATACCCACGGATTCCATGTCATCACGACCACCCTTGCCTCCTCCAGATGGAAAAGCCTGGACCAGATTAACGAAGCCGGCCGATATGCCGCCTCCCTTTATCCTGATGTGACATGGTGGGACCGGAACTGGCGCAAAGGCGGCCTGCAGGAACGCCGGCAGCAGCTTATCCGGGAATATTGCTTCTATAACCAGCAATACTGCGGCTGCGAGTTCAGCATGACCCGGCAAGACGGGTAATGATACAAAAGATGACCGCCCCGCGTTTCACAACGCAGGGCGGTCGCAATTCTAACCTAAAACTTAACCTATGAAAAAACTATTCGCGACAAAAGTATTGCAATCTCTGTGCCAAAAGTGGTCTCAGAGCAATATTTTCAGGATTTCTTTGATATTTTTTACCTCAATTACCCTGTCTGAGTCCGGAATGTCCATCATTTCATGTGCCCAGGTCACTTCATGCGGGACATGGATGGCCGTGCCTCCGATGTTTATGACCGGTGCGATGTCTGATTTGACGGAGTTGCCCACCATCAGGATTTCTTCAGGACGGAGGTCAAGCTTTGCCGCCATCTCCAGATAGTCTTCCTCGCTTTTCTTTTCCATGACTTCAATGTGGTGGAAATATTTCTTGAGTCCGGATTCCCTGTATTTGTTCATCTGCTCCGGAAGGTCTCCCTTTGTGGCGACGGCGAGCCTGTACTTTTTCCCCAGCGCCTTGAGCACATCCTCAATGCCTTCCTTCAGATGAAATTCGTGGTAGGCAAGGTCGTGGATAATCTGCTTGGTCTTCCGGTAGATGCGGCTGTCAAAGTCTTCCCCGCACAGTTCGGTGGCCGCATCAAGCATGCCTATCAGGTATGTCTTTGAGCCGTATCCGTAGATCGGTATGTTGTCTTCCTGCTTCTGCATCAGCATGTCCACGATGTCCTTTTCATGGGCGTATGCAGAAAGAAGCAGGGCAAACTTATGCTCTGCTTCCCGGAAGTAACTTTCGTTTTCCCACAATGTGTCGTCCGCATCGAAGAAAACATATTTGAACTGTGTCCGCATCATTTGCCGGCAACTGTCGTGTCTGCCGGAGTCTCTGCTGCTGAAGAGTCTTTTTCTGCCTCTGCGGAGCCTTTCTCTGCTGCTGCAGCTTCTGCGTTTACCGGCATGTCAGGACGGATGCTAATAATCCTTATGTCCTTGACAGGCCTGTCTTTGGCTCCGGTCTGGACTGCGGCTATTCTGTCGATGACATCAAAGCCTTCGAGAGTCTCTCCGAATACGGTGTATTCCCCGTCAAGTTGGGCGCAGGTCGCAGGGTTCTGAACAATATAGAACTGCGAGCCGGAAGATTCTTTCTTCGGGTTGGCGGCATCACCTCTCCTGGCGGCGGCAAGCGCTCCTTTCTTGTGGGTGAGCCCCGGAATAATCTCGGCCGGAATCGTATAGCCAGGGCCGCCGGTCCCGTAAAGGTCGGCTTGGGCAGGGTCCTTTGTGAGAGGGTCTCCTGTCTGGATCATGAATCCGTTGATGACCCTGTGGAACAGCACCCCGTCATAGAACCTTTCGGATGCGAGCTTCACGAAGTTGTCCCTGTGGAGAGGGGTCTGGCTGTAGAGCTTGACTTTGATGGTGCCCATGTCGGTGACAATGTCAAATACAGGCTCTGACGGAAGGCCTTCGGTGTCAAAGGCCGGACTTTTCTCTTTGTTGCCGGAGCAGCTGCATGAGACGGCGGCAGATGCAAGGGCGAGCAATACCATTAATCTAACAAACACGCGTTTCATAAATGTGAATTTTGGTTCTGCAAAAATAAGAAACACTTTTGAATAAATATGTCTAATTTTGCCGGCATTATGGCAAATCCGTTGAAACAGCTTGCGGGGGAGACCGCGATATACGGGCTGAGCACGATTCTGGCCCGTGTCATCAACTTTCTTTTTGTTCCGTTCTATACCAGGCTTCTGACGACGGCAAGCTATGGCGTGGTGACGGAATTCATGGCATATATCGCCGTGCTTCAGGTTGTCCTCGTCCTCGGGCTTGAGACCGGCTGCTTCCGCTTTGCCAACAGGGAAGGCACCGATCCAAAGAAGGTGTATTCCAACGCGTTTCTCTCGGTCTTTGCAGTAAACGCCGTCTTTCTTGCCCTGATGATATGTTTTGCAGGACCGGTAGCCTCGATGCTCGGATATGGCGGCTATGAAAACTGCATAATGTATGTCGGCGGCATCCTCTTCCTTGACTGCGTCACCGCCATTCTGTTTGCGAAGTACAGGCAGGAGCACAAGGCATTCAAGTTCGCGGTATTCAAGACGATAAAAATTCTTACCGAGACAGGGGCCAATCTTGTGCTGTTCTTCTGGTTTCCCGGCTACTGCGAGAGGGCGGCATACGCTCTGGGCGTCGGCGTCCGGTCGCTGTCCCCTTCTGATGTCTGGCTTCTGCACTTCATTTCCCCGACTCCGGATTTCACTTATGTGATATTTGCCATACTTGTCAGCAGCATCGTGTGTTCGCTTCTGTTTGTGCCGGAACTGCTCCGCATGAAACTCTCTCCGGACAGGGCCCTGCTCAGGAAAATGCTCGCGTATTCGCTTCCCCTGATGGTCGCCGCTTTGCCCGGCATTGTCAATGACTTCCTTGACAGAATCCTTTTCAGATATTTCGACACGGGCTCCGATGTCTGGCAGTCCAGCCTGGGCATATTCCAGGCAGGCGTAAAGCTGTCGGTCATCATGTCGCTGTTCATCCAGATGTTCCGCTTTGCCGCCGAGCCTTTTTTCTTCCAGAGAGCCGCCGACAAAAATTCAAAGGAACTCTATGCTGAGGTCATGAACTGGTTTACGGCCTTCTGCGGCCTCGTCTTCCTCGGTGTCATCCTTTATATAGATGTCATTTCCCTCATCTTGGGGAGGGACTTCCGGGCCGGCGTCAGCATCGTGCCGATTATGCTGCTGTCCTATATGCTGCTCGGCATGCAGTTCAATGTCTCAATGTGGTACAAGCTTTCCGGCAAGACATCTGCTGCAGTCTGGATTACCCTTGCCGGCCTTGCCGTGACAGCCGTGATAAATGTCATCTTCATGCCGCGCTATTCCTATCATGCCGCCGCATGGGGCCATCTTGCAAGCTATGTCGTAATGCTTGCAATCAATGTATTTCTCGGAAAGAAATATTATCCGATTCCATATAACTGGAAGCTTATTTTCTGCATTTTTGCCGGCATGGGCATCACCTGGGCCGCTTCGGCCGTTTCATCCCGTTGTCTGTTCCCTGACGCGGACTTCTCCGCCGGAGGCCTTCAGATGGCCGGCAAGCTCGCCGTCAACACCGTCCTTGTCCTCGGATACGCCGCATTTTCATGGCTGCTGCTCCGCAGAAGCCGCTGACGGATTCTGCTCCAGCGCAATTTGTGCAATTGTTTCTCTTGACAATCCTGTCACTTTACAGACAGATGTCTCGTCAAATCCCATGTCCAGCATCGTGCGGGCTATCTTCATCTTCTCCTCTTTTCTTCCATCCTCTCTTCCTTCTTCATGTCCTTCTCTGCGGGCTTTTTCACTGGCCATCTTCGTCTCATATTCCAGAGTCCGGTCGTATGCGCGCAGAGAATCGACATAGAGGTCGTATGCCAGTCGCTGGTCAGGGTCCATGTTGCTGGTTTCGGCGTACTCTTCAAGTTTTCTGAAAAGTTCCTCATCATCCTTGAATGGCATCTCATTCAGTCTTTCCATATTCTTTATAGTATAAATCCACTTGTCAATCATGCCAGTGCATTCTGATTCCGCCTTATTGAAGCGTGACAGGCTGATATATATCTGTCTGAAGCTGTCATAGTCGTCCCCTCCGCCAGTCTTGTCAGTCAGGATATAATCGTTTATGCATCCTTGTCTCGGTACTCCGACATGGCTTTCAGTATCCATGTCCATTTCACTTCCAAGGAAGAAAATTCCTACCACCGGTCTGATGTCGGTGTATTTGCCGCCTTTTTTCAACTGACCGGTTATATTTCTGCACATATAATACAGTGACCTCTGTATGAAATGCGGCTGTCTCCTTACCTGCATTTCTACTATGAATCTTTGGCCAGTACTGTCTTTGCACAGTATGTCAAAGATTGTTTGTTTCTCTTTTGCCGAATCCGGCGAAACCTCCTTGTCAAGGTATTCCTCGATGCTGATCCCGGCCCCGAGGAGAGAATTCAAAAAACTGTTGAGAAAGATTCTTCCTCCCTCACTACCGAAAATCCTCTTGAAGCCAAAATCTGTCATAGGGCTGATGAACCTGCAGAATGCTTCATCTTTCGCTGCCATCCCTTTCTTCATTCCGTCTTTCATGCTGCAATAATCTTTCATCTGTTTTGAAATTATGTCAATGATCACCGGCCAAATAATCTGAGCTCATTGCAAATCTATCAATTGGCGGAGTAAGATGCAACTGACGAGGGGCTGCTGGATGAAAGTTTTTCTCTTTTTTGCGTCTTTTTCTCTTTTTTTTAAAATTTTAGGACAATACTTGCAGGATGTATTTCTCCGAGACAATGCCATCGCGGCCGTCGGAGAGCATTTTCGGCTCCGATGGCCACGATGCTTACTTTCGCCCGGAAAGCATATAGGCATATTATTTTTTAAAAAATCATTATAATTTTACGAAAAAGCCTTATCTTTACCGGAATATTAGTAACAACTATTTAATAACCAAAAATATCTGTTATGTTGAAAACACTGAAGTCTTCATTGTTCAGGTGCTGTATGGCTGTACTTGCCTTTGCTGCCCTGAATATGCTGACACCTTCGGATGTCTTTGCGCAGAGCGCAAATGACGGGGGGGGCACAGTCAGCGGTGTGGTAACTGATGATCAGGGTCCTGTAATCGGGGCCGCCGTCATGATAAAGGACGGACAGGGCGGAGTTACTACAGGCTTTGACGGAGAGTACACACTCGGCGGACTCAAGTCCGGAGATGTCATCGTCGTGTCCATTCTCGGATACGAAACCCAGGAAATTCCCTATGTAGGACAGGCAACACAGAATGTCCAGCTGTCCGTTTCCACAGAATTCCTTGATGAGGTCGTTGTGACGGCCCTCGGTATCAAGAGAGAGGAGAAGACCCTTTCCTACAATGTGCAGTCGGTGAAGTCCGATGAGCTCACTGCGGTGAAGGACGCCAACTTCGTCAACTCGCTCGTCGGCAAGGTCGCAGGTGTGACCATCAACTCAGGAGCCAGCGGCCCGGGAAGTGCCACGAGAGTCGTGATGCGAGGCATGAAGTCCATCGAGAAGAGCAACACAGTCCTCTATGTGATTGACGGTATCCCGATGTATAACAAGAGCTTCGGCGGAACGGGCGGCGCTATGGAGTCTCCTGTGGGCTCAGAGGCAGCTGCCGACATCAACCCTGAGGACATCGAGTCCATCTCCATGCTTACCGGCCCTTCTGCAGCCGCCCTCTACGGTTCTGACGCAGCCAACGGAGTCATCGTCATAAACACGAAGAGAGGAGCAGAGGGCAAGACTACTGTCACGGTCAGCAACAGCACCACATTTTCCACTGTATATATGATGCCGGAGATGCAGGACCGCTACGGAAAGAGCGGCGGAATGTACAGCTGGGGTTCGGCTCTTCCGTCTGACTACAGCTATGATCCGCGCAAGTATTTCCAGACGGGTACGAATGTCATCAATTCCGTGTCCCTGTCCACAGGAAACGAGAAGAACCAGACATACATCTCAGCCTCTACCACCAATACCACCGGTATTGTTCCGGAGAGCCAGTATGACAGGTACAACTTCACTGCGCGCAACACCACCAAGTTCGCCAACGACAAGCTCATCCTTGACTTCGGAGCCAGCTTCATCATCCAGAGGGACCACAACCTCGTTTCCCAGGGTACATATTACAACCCTATCACAGGTCTGTATCTCTTCCCTCGCGGAGACGATTTCTCGGAAGTGCAGAACTATGAACGCTGGAATCCTGTCCGCGGAATGATGACCCAGTACTGGCCGTACGGGGACGGAGGACACAACATCCAGAACCCTTACTGGGTGCAGAACCGCAACAACAGGGACATGAACAAGCGCCGCTACATGCTCAACGCTTCCCTCCAGTGGAACATCACTGACTGGATGAATGTAACAGGCCGCGCAAGACTCGACGAGTCCACATACAAGCAGACCCGCGAATACTATGCCTCCACACTCACCACATTCTGCGGAAGCAACGGAGGCTACTATCTTGAGAACAGCTCCGACAGGTCTTTCTACGGAGATGTGATGCTGAACATCGACAAGGAATGGGGAGACTGGAGCCTCATGGCCAATGTCGGAGCATCCATCAATGACCAGAGGTATTATTCGGCGATGATGACAGGCGACCTTAAGGAGGCCAACTACTTTTCCGCCAATAACCTTGACATAGCCAACAAATACAAGAGAGACGAGAACGGCTGGCATGACCAGACTCAGTCGGTGTTTGCATCGGTTGAGGTGGGCTGGAATGACGCCGTCTATCTTACTGTCACAGGAAGAAACGACTGGGCTTCGCAGCTTGCATATTCATCACAGTCCTCATTCTTCTATCCTTCAGTGGGTCTTTCCGCCGTCATTTCCAACCTTGTTGAAATGCCGAAGTGGTTTGACTTCCTGAAAGTCCGCGGCTCATATTCTCAGGTCGCATCTCCGTTCTCAAGGTGGATTTCCAATCCGAGTCTCGACTACAACGACCAGACGGACCTCTGGACCCAGAGCAAGACTTACCCTTACAGGGATCTCAAGCCTGAAGACACCCGTTCATGGGAAATCGGTGTCAACATGCGTTTCCTCAAGGGCCTCAGCCTTGATGTGACATACTACCGTTCCAATACCTTCAACCAGACTGTATACGGTGACCTTGCCGCCTCCACAGGCTATGACAACTTCATCGCGCAGACCGGTAATGTCCAGAACCAGGGAGTCGAGCTCGCCCTCGGCTACAACAACACCTGGGGCGACTTCACATGGGACAGCGGCTTCACTCTTACATTCAATGAGAACAAGATTGTCGAGCTCGCCAATGACATCGTCAACCCTATCACAGGCGAGAATGTCACCATCGATGAAATCCAGAAGGACTGGCTCGGAGGCGAGAATGTCGCACCTCGCGTAATTCTCCGTCAGGGTGGTTCTCTTACCGACATCTATGTGAACAATTTCATCAAGAGAGACCTCAACGGATATGTCGATGTTGATGCCAACGGACGCATCTCGATGGAGAGGACAGACTTCGTGAAAGTCGGACAGCTCGCACCTAAGGCCAATCTCGGATGGAGCAATACATTCAGCTACAAGGGCGTATCCCTCGGCGTAGTCCTCACTGCCCGCATCGGCGGCCTCGTATATTCAGCCACTCAGGGTATCCTCGACTTCTATGGTGCATCTGAAGCATCTGCCGAGATGAGGGACAACGGCGGTATTCCTGTAAACTTCGGTTTGCTCGATGCGCAGTCATACTATCAGACCATATCCACAGGTAGCGGCGGACACGGTGCGTACTATCTGTATGATGCCACCAACATCCGCCTCCAGGAACTCACCCTGAACTATACTTTCCCGAGAAAATGGTTCAACAACAAGATGGGACTTACCGTGGGCTTCGTGGCAAGAAACCTCGCCATGATCTACTGCAAGGCTCCGTTTGACCCTGAGCTTTCCGCTTCCACAAGCAGCAATTACTATCAGGGAGTCGACTACTTCATGCTTCCGAGTACAAGGAACCTCGGATTCAATGTCAAATTCCAGTTCTAACAATGCAATAAGGACACAGATATGAATACAATTTTCAAAATATTTGCAAATGCTGCCGTAATCGGCGGTCTTGTCGCTGTTGCAGGGTGTACAAAGAACTTTCCGGAGTACAATACAGACCAGTATGCCCTCCGTGCCGAGAGTCCTTCGCTCGTCATCCCTTCGATGATAGAGACGATGATGTATGTCCAGCAGAACAGCTCGCAGATGGCAGATCAGATGGTCGGGTCTCTCGGCGGCTATTTCACCAATGTCAACAGATGGCAGGGAGCCAACTTTGACACATTCAATGTTTCCGACGGCTGGAATGTATCTGTATATGACCAGGCTTTTCAGGGAGTATACAGCAACTACTTCAAGGTTGAGGATCTTACCGACGGAGAAGGACACTGGTTCGCCTTTGCCAAGCTCGTGAAGGCTGCATCCATGATGAGGGTCACAGACTGCTACGGACCTATCCCGTACAGCCAGGTGCGTGACGGAGACATGTATGTGGCATACGATTCTGGAGAGGATGTCTACAGAAACATCATTGAAGACCTCCTTTCTGCAGCCGACGTGCTCTATCAGTATTCCGCCCAGGTAGGCGCATCGCCTATAGGGACTTCGGATGCCATATACAGCGGCAATTACGCCAACTGGGCGAAACTCGGCGTTTCCCTCGCCATGAGAGCCGCCATGAGAGCCGGGTTCGAAGACGAATTCGTCAGGGCGATGAATTCAGAATGCGGATACATCACCTCCAACAGCGAAAACGCCATGATGGATCCGAAGACCCAGGGCAATCCTTACCAGCTTGCCTCTTCTTCATGGGGTGACATCAGGATTAACGCCAGCATCACCGACTACATGAACGGCTACAACGACCCTCGCATGCCATTCTATTTCACCGCCGCCACTTCCGGCAGTGTGACATACCAGGGCATACGCATGGGACAGCCTGCCAACTTCAACAAGGCAAGTTCTACTCCGTTCTCCCAGCCTAACTTCCTTGCCTCGACCAAACTTCCTGTCTTTGTGGCAGCTGAAAGCCAGTTCCTTCTGGCGGAAGCCGCGCTCAGAGGCTGGATCAGCGGAGATGCAAAGACCTATTATGAGAACGGTATAGCACTGTCGTTCGAGCAGTGGGGTGCAGGCAGCGCAGCGGCGTACATTGCAGACGAGGAGAGCGTCCCTGCGGACCACAATGATTTCCTCAACCAGACATACGCCCGTTCTACTGAAGTCAAGATTGCCTGGGATGCAGAGAGCACGACAGAGAAACATCTTGAGCAGATAATCACACAGAAGTGGATTGCCAACTTCCCAATGGGACTGGAGGCCTGGGCCGAATACAGGCGTACCGGCTACCCTGAACTGTGCGAGTCTGTCTCCACACAGGAACCGGCTGCCACCATCAGTTCCATAAAGGATTATCACCGCCTCCGTTATCCTTATAACGAGGCGAATCTCAACAAAGACAACTACAATGCAGCTGTGTCGGCTCTCGGCGGTGACCATGAGAGCACGCCGCTTTTCTGGCAGGGCAAGGGAATTTAACTTTTAACAGATAAATTGATATGAAAAAAATCAATATATTCAAATCGGTTATGATTGCAGCCGCCGCCTTCGCCGCAGTCGGCTGCAGTGACTGGATGACTCCTGAAGCGGAGGTTTTTGATGAGTATTCTCTGACTGAAGTCGCCAGAGACGATGCCTATTATGAAGCCCTGCGCGCTTACAAGGAATCCGACCATGCCATAGCCTTCGGCTGGTATGACGGTTGGGGTGAGCCGGGAGTCTCTACGGCAAACATGCTTTCGGCAGCTCCGGATTCAATGGATATTATCTCCTTGTGGAATAATTCAAGGCCTCTGTCTGATGTCAAGAAAGATGACCTCCGTTTTGTTCAAGAGAAGAAAGGAACTAAAGTACTTATATGCACATTTGTCCAGAAAATCGGCAATGGTTTTACTCCCTCTGAATATGAATATGATAAAAGTCGTCCGGAAACTGTGGCGGCATGGAATGAGTATTGGGGCTGGACAGACAATCCTGACAATAAAGAGGTCAATAAACCTGCCATTGAAAAATACGCTAAGGCTATTTCAGATACTCTTTATTATTATGGATATGACGGTCTTGATATAGATTTGGAGCCGAATATTGATGCTGCAGATGGACCGCTTGATGAAGATCCTACATATCGTCAGTGGCTATTTGAGGCTTTAAGTCAATATATCGGTCCAAAGTCAGGTACAGGTCGTCTTTTTGTTGTTGACGGTGAATTATGGGAAGTTCCTGCTGAAACAGCAGATTGTTTTGATTATTTTGTTGCACAGGCATATTCTGTGAGCGGAGGAACGCCATCACCTAATGCCGGCGTATCGGCATCAAATCTTGACAGCAGACTACAGCGGATTGTCAGTACATTTGCCGGTTATATGGATGAAGAGGAAGTTACCAATAAGTTTGTCGTGACTGAGAATCTTGAAAGTGCGATTGATGCCCTTAACGGAGGATTCTATTGGATAGATGGTACAGGTTCATGGTCAAAGTCTGTCATGCCGTCTTATCTTGGCATGGCTTACTGGCAGCCTTCCAACGGATTCCGCAAAGGCGGATTCGGTGCATATAAGTTCAGTAACGAGAGGAATAATTCACCTATGTACAAATGGCTCAGGAAAGGTATCCAGCAGCAGAACCCGAGCAGTCCGGATGTTGATATTATAACTCCTGAAGATTTTGTTGCAAGAGATTAATTTTATCCTGCTGTGAAATTGTTTAAAGAGAATATCATGAAAAAAATATTTGGAATTGGATTAAGTGTTGCGGCAGTAATATTTATTTCGGCCTGCAATGATGCCGAATACGGGGTCGGCGGAGTCCGTGCTTTCCTTAATGAAGGCACATTGTCCGCCGGAGTAAATGGCACTGTGGTTTCACTGGGAGAAACGGGAGCGGATTATTCGCTGACCGTTACTTTGACAGACAGGGCTTCAGAGGATGCTGTGTTCAGGTTTGTGGCGGATGAAAACGTCCTGGAGGTTTATAACAGAGAACAAAGTTCAGGATATAAAGCATTACCGGCTGATTATTATGATTTAGGCGGGGAAATTTTGATTCCGGCAGGTGAGTACTCGGCTGATCCGGTTTCTATACATATTTCCACTCTTCCGAATGACCTGACGGGTACGCCTCTGGCTCTTCCTGTTAGGCTTGAGAAAGTGTCCGGGAATATAGATCCGACCCCGGTTACATCTTCGTATGTGATTGCTCTGGAGACGGTTCTTGTCAATGATCTGGCACAGTATAATGGTGCTTCCGGTCTCAGGGCAGAAAACTTCAATGGTTCTTTCCCTACAGGATTTACGATTGAAGTAAAATTCCAGGTAAGCAATACTGCCAACAGAAACAGAGATGTCTTCTCTAATGGAGCAAGCGTCCTCTTCCGTTTCGAGGATCCTCAGAGTAATCAGGGTGATGTCAACGCACATTCAGCTGTCCAGTTCCAGGGAAGTCCGGCTTACATAAATCCGGATCCACTTGTCGGGTTTGATGTCAATTGCTGGCAGCATTTGGCCTATACATGGGATGGCAGCACCGGATATCTGTATTATAACGGCCAGCAGGTAGGAACTAAAGCAATAACATCATCAGATGTAGGAGACGGTTCTTTCCCTGTAGCAAGCTGGTTTGGTGGAGCAACCGGAGATGGCGGGCATGGAACAGGCTCAAGTTGGTGGGTAGGATGTAATATAATGTTCACTGAAGCCAGAATATGGTCTGTTGTCAGAACGCCTGAACAGATAGCCAACAATATGTCATTTGTCGGAGCTGACAGTAATGGTCTTGAAGGCTACTGGAGAATCAACAGGGCATCCTATACTGATAACGGGGACGGAACATATCAGTTTGAGGATCTTACAGGGAAAGGTCATCCGCTTGTTTCAAGTCTGAGCTTTGAATGGAACGAAAATATTTCCAGTCAGGACACTGAGACACCTTGGAAGTAATATAGTCAAGTAGTTCAACTTATGAAAGATGGTCTGAAGGTTCGCTTCGGACCATCTTTTTGTTTGTGCTGTTTGCCGGATACCGGGAATTATACATTATATATTAAGCAAATGTCCAGTATTGTTTTTTCTTGAGAAAAAAGATAACTTCGCAAATGATCGTGTGCTGACCTGTAAAATGTCTGTATTATGAAAAAACATCTGTTGATTTTGGCGTCAGTTGCAGTATCGTGTCTATGCGGCTGCTCTTTTGATTTCGGTGACAACTATTATGTCGGGGATTATTTCCCGGAGGTGGCAGGGGAGAATTATGCCGAATACGAGGAGAATCCTTTCGTGAGTACAGCCCTGCAGCCTGTGTCGACATTTTCGGTGGATGCTGACGGCGGGTCATTTGCAAATGTCCGCAGAATCCTTAATCAGGGAACGATGCCTCCTAAGTATGCAGTGAGGATTGAGGAGTTCCTGAATTATTTTACTTTTGATTATCCGGCTCCGTCGGGCGAGGAAAATCTTGCCGTTAATGCGGAGATGAGTACGTGCCCGTGGCATGCGGGACATCATGTGCTGCGGCTCGGCATCAGGGGGAAGGATCTTGATGACACGCAGCGGCGTCATTCCAACTATGTGTTTCTGATAGATGTGTCAGGGTCAATGTATGAGGATCTCCCTATACTGAAGGAGGGATTCTGCAGACTCATGGATTCTCTTTCTGAGGATGATTTCGTGTCCATAGTAGTATATGCCGGAGCCGATAAGGTCATACTCGGGAGTACGCCTGTAAGTGACGCGAACAGGGCCATGATCAAGTCCCGGATCCGCAGCATGGAGGCCGGGGGGTCTACAGCCGGAGCAGATGGCATAAAGACTGCGTATGAGCTGGCTCAGGAGAATTTCATTGAGGGAGGCAACAACAGGATTATTCTCGGCTCCGACGGGGATTTCAATGTCGGCATGTCATCTGTAGAGGCTCTCAAGGAACTCATTTCGACCAAGAGGGACAGCGGAATTTACCTCACGACTCTCGGAGTGGGTTACGGCAACTATAATGACGCGATGATGGAGCAGCTGGCCGATTGCGGCGACGGTACATACGAATACATAGACTCTCCGGAGGAGATAGAGCGCGTGTTTGTGGAGAATTTCTGCCGCTTTTTCCCGGCTGCGGATGATGTCAAGATACAGGTCAGCTTCAACCCCGAAGCTGTTGACAGTTACAGACTGATAGGATATGAGAACAGGCTGCTTGAAAACGACGATTTTGAAGATGACGGAAAGGACGCCGGAGAGATAGGTTCCGGGCAGACAATCACTGCATTGTATGAGCTGATTCTGAATCCGGAGGTGAATCATGGCATGAGTTACCTGACATTTGATGTCCGCTACAAGAAGCCCGGGCAGTCTGAGTCCCGCCCATTGTCTCTTGAGCTGAAGGATGCTCCTGCGGCATGGGAAGATGCTTCGGAAAATATGCGCTTTGCCCTGTCCGTGGGAACTTTCGGCCTTATATTGCGTCAGTCCGAATATAGGGGTGATGCTTCATATTCTCTGGTCTATGACCTCGGGCGGGATGCCTGCAGCTTTGACCCGTACGGGCACAGGTCACGGTTCTTCTCTATGGTGGACAAGGCTGAAGCAATTGCCGGCCGTTGATTTCAAGTCAGGCCGTGTACTGACGGTTCTGTCAGAAATATTTCCTTTCGTTCCTTACGAGGGCGATGAAGATGAACAGAAGGACGGTGAACGCCCACAGGGACGAGCCTCCGTAGCTGATAAACGGAAGAGGGATGCCGATGACCGGCATAAGGCCGACAGTCATGCCGATATTGATGAACAGGTGCATGAAGATACAGCCTGCCACACAGTAGCCGTAGATGCGCGTAAAGGCCTCCCGGCATTGCTCGGCATCGGCTATTATTCTCCATATCAGGAATACATACAGGAAAATCACTGCTGCGGCCCCGACAAAGCCCCATTCTTCCCCTATTGTGCAGAAGATGAAGTCCGTGCTCTGTTCGGGCACGAAACCGTATGTGGTCTGGGTCCCCTTGAGGAAGCCTTTGCCGAAGAAGCCGCCGGAGCCGATGGCTATCATGGACTGGTTGACATTGTAGCCGACTCCTGTCGGGTCGTCCTTCAGCCCCAGCAATACCTCGATGCGCTTGCGCTGATGGTCCTGCAGCACATCGTGGAAGAGAAAGTCCACGGAGAAGACGAAGAGGACGCCGACTATGAAAGAGGCTATGGCGAGCCATCGGAATGCTCCGCCTGAACGGAAAGCCTTGAAAGCCATTATCGGGATTGAGACCGCCGCGGCTGCGGCAAATATATACATGGGCTTGACCTTGAGGATGAACGCCTCCGGATTGTCTGTCAGGCCGGAAAGTTTGTCATGCAGGAACGGAAGCAGGCCGAGGACTATGAATGACGGCAGATATATCTTCAGCCAGGATTTTATCCTGTCATAATACATGGCGCTGCACAAGGTGGTGACAATAGCGAGCACCAGAATGGATGTGTATGATGATGATGTCAGCGTCAGGATGAACAGTAGTATGGCCATCCCGATTATGAACAGCAGCCATCCCGAAAGCCCTTCCCGGTAAAGCATGAAGACGAAGCCGACATATACGAGAGCGGACCCTGTTTCGCTCTGCGCCACTATTATTGCCATGGGCACAAGGATGACGGCGGCTGTGGCAAGGAAATGCTTCATGTTGGTCATCCTGAACCCGGACTGGCTCATGACTGTGGCAAGCATCAGCGATGTGGCAATTTTGGAGAGTTCCGCAGGCTGGAAACTGACAGGACCGAAAGAGAACCATGACCTTGAGCCCTTGACTTCAGTCCCGAGGAAAATCACGGCTATCAGCAGCAGGATTGTGAAGCCGTAAATCGGGACAGAGAGGCTTTCGTAGATTCTCGGGTTCAGTGCGAAGAGAATGATTGCGGCAAGCCCGAGAGATGTGACAATCCAGACGAACTGCTTGCCGCTCCTGCACGAAAAGTCAAAGATGGAGGCAGGCTCGGTGGAATGAATGGAGGCATAGATGTTCATCCATCCGATGAGAATGAGAAGCAGGTAGCATATTACCAGCCTCCAGTCTATCGTTTCCATCATCCCTCTTCCTGTCAGTCTGTTCATCTCTCTTCTTTGTGTCTGTTGCAGTTCAGTTTCCCTTTATGTTCATCTTGTCAAGGAGATTGCCTTCCAGCACACGCTTCTCAAGCGGTCTGCGGCTTTCCCCGATTTCTCCGTTGAGGTATTTCTCCACCAGAAGGGACGCTATGGGAGCCGCCCATCTGGCTCCGAATGAACCGTGCTCCACATATGCCGCCACTGCTATCTTGGGGTCGTCTTTCGGTGCAAAGCAGATGAATACCGAGTTGTCATCTCCGAGGGGGTTCTGTGCCGTGCCGGTCTTCCCGCAGATGTCCAGCCCTTCAACTGCAGCCACTGCAGCTGTCGCTCCCGAGCCGTATCCGCTGTTCACAGCCCTGTACATACCTTCCACCATGACCGGGAAATAAGATGTGTCCACAAGGGTATATTGTTTTCTGTAGTATTTCGGATCAATGCTGACATTTTCAGTCCCTCTGATAAGGTGAGGAATATAGTAGAATCCCCGGTTTGCCATAGTGGCGCATAGATTCGCCAGGTGCAGCGGCGTACATCCTATTTCTCCCTGTCCGATTGACAGCGAAATGACATTGGTGGCCTTCCACGAGCCTGCCCCGTATACGGAGTCGTAATACTTGGAGTCCGGGATTGTCCCGCCGAGCTCCGACGGGAAGTCGCTGCCGAGCTTCCGTCCGAACCCGAAGCTTTTCACATATCTGTTCCAGGCGTCCATGGCTTCCGCTATGGAGTCATATTTGTCATTTTCAAGAATATTGCGCAGGACATAGCAATAGTATGCGTTGCATGACATCATGACGGATTCCTGAAGATCAAGCGGGGAGCGGTGGGCATGGCAGCCGAGCTTGTTCCTCCCGAAATGATAGCCCATGCTGCAGGGATAGTGCGTCTCTGGAGTCAGGACTCCTTCCTGAAGTCCGATCAGTCCGTTGACGAGCTTGAATACCGAGCCCGGAGGGTAGGCGGACTGCACAGCCCTGTTGAACATGGGCTTGTACGGGTCCGAGGCTATCTGCCTGTAGTATTTCCCTATGTCAGCGAGCATCTCCACATCAATCCCGGGGCTTGACACCAGGGTAAGGATTTCCCCTGTCGACGGCTCAATTGCCACTAAGCTCCCCACCTTGTTCTGCATCAGTTCCTGTCCATAATGCTGGAGTTCCGCATCTATGGTTGTCACGATGTCCTTGCCGGGAATCGCTTCCTTGTCCATTTCTCCGTCCTTGTACCGGCTTTCTATCCTGTTGCGGGAATCCCTGAGAAATATCTGGTACCCTTTCTCTCCCTTGAGGTATTCTTCGCATGTCGCCTCGATGCCTGTCTTGCCGATGTAGTCTCCGGCGTTGTATGTGTCCGGATGGCGCCTGATGTCATCGGCACTGACTTCGGATATGTAGCCGAGAAGATTTCCCCCGGCATTGTACGGGTAGTCCCTTATATTTCTTGCCTGTCCCCTGAATCCCGGGAATTTATACGAGACTTCGGCGAATTTCATGAAGATTTCGGGAGGCAGGTGAGTCAGCATGGTTACGGACCGGTAGCCGATTTTTCTCCTGTCACGGTAGTAGCCGTCCATTTTTTCCTTGAGAAATTCCGGAGTTATTTCCAGGATTTCACATAGGGCGAGGGTGTCGAATTCCCCGACTTCCTTCGGAGTGACGAGCATGTCGTATGCGACCTTGTTGCCGACGAGAATTTTCCCGTTGCGGTCATAGATAATGCCTCTGGTAGGGTAGATGACGGCGTGGACCATCGAATTGTTGGATGCGTCAATCTTATACTTGTCATCGATTATCTGGATTGTGAACAGTCTGATGACAAGTATAAGGGCGGCAATCAGAAGCCCGGCCCGGATTTTATTTGTCCTGTCAAGTTTCATCGGGCCATTTTCATTTCTTTTCATCCGGGACAATCACGGCTGCTGTTGCAAGTGACAGCATGAAGCCCGCTGCAAGTGAGGCCCCGAATCTTGACAGATTGAACAGAAACGGCCTGGTCCCGGCTCCGTCGGCAATGATATATACAAGCAGAAATACTGCCTGGACGATGAGAATGGCGCCGGAAATCTTGATTGCCCCGAATTTCCTGAAGGAAAACTGTTCTTGTCTCTCGATGAGCTCTTCTCCGAATACAATCCGGATGACAGGCTTGCGGATAAAGGCTACAGGAACCAGGGCCAGGGCATTCAGCCCCGGAAGTCCCTCGTATGCGGCATCACAGGCGAGACCTGTGGCAAAGGCTATGACCATTGACATGATGGTCCCGACATTGAGCGGGATGCAAAGAACCATTACCGGCAGGATGGACAGCGTTACATACGCACTGAAATTGAAGCAGTTGCACAGAATCATCTGTGCAATGGCGAGAGTGAAGTAAACAAGTCCGAAATGTTGTGGTGTCTTCATCGTCCTTCCTCCAGTTGCTCCAGTTCTTCCCGTCCCGTATGATTGACAAGTGTCACGTATCTCAGTGTGCTGAAGTCTTCCAGCAGCCGGATTTTGATTTCGTATGTGGCGCCGTTCACGACTCTTGCCGTGCCCAGAGTGCCGAGCGGAATGTCAGGCGGGAAAATTGTCGAATAGCCGCTTGTGAATATGGTATCTCCCGGTGTCAGGGTGATGTGATGGGGAATCTCGCTCAGAATGGCCCCGTTGTCCGAGTGTCCGTCCCATCTCAGCGGGCCGACGGCACCCTCCCTGCCTATCCTCGCGCTGATGCTGATTCCGGAATTCTTGAATGACAGGGCATAAGAATAATGTTTTCCGACGGCATCAATGATGCCTATTGCTCCCTGCCCGGTGATGATGCCGGTCTTTTCCTCCACTCCGTCTTCGTATCCTTTGTCGATGATGATGTAGTTGTGCTGCCCGTTGGCCGTCATCCTGGCAATTGCCGCAGGCATGTATCTGTATGTGCCGGCAGTGTCTGACATTGTGAATGCTGCCGCTGAATCAGCCTCGGCCGCCGCTTTGTAGAGCCGGAGCTCCTGCGAGAGCCGGAAGTTTTCCTGTGCGAGCCTGTCATTCTTTGACTTTAGGGAGAAATAGTATCTTATGTCATCAAGGCTGCCCCAGACGGAAGCGTACATTGCATGGATTCCTTTTGATATCCACAGGTCCTGCATCACTCCGGAATTTCTGAGCATAGCCAATGCAGCTATCTCCAACAGAATGAAGATAGCTGCATCATATATGAGTCTTATTCCCTTTCTTCTGGCCATTCTACCTCATGAGGAAAGGATAGTTGGCCGTATTCTTCAGCGCAATGCAAGTTCCTCTTGCAACGGCCCTCAAAGGATCCTCGGCCACATGGAACTGTATGTTCATCTTTTCAGTGAGGCGCTTTTCCAGTCCTCTGAGAAGGGCTCCGCCGCCGGACAGGTATATGCCGTTCTCCACAATGTCGGAGTAAAGCTCCGGAGGGGTCTGCTCAAGTACATGCAGAATGGCTGCCTCCACATTGGAGATGGACTTGTCCAGGCAGTGCGCAATTTCCTGATAGGTTATTGTCGCCTCGACAGGGTGGGCCGTCATGAGATTCGGGCCACGGACCACGAACGGCTCCGGCTCGACCTCCAGGTCAGGAATGACAGCACCAACGGCTATTTTTATCCTTTCGGCAGTCGTCTCACCGACCTTTATGTTGTGCTGCTGCTTGAGATAATACTGGATGTCGCTTGTGAATACGTCTCCGGCTACTTTTACACTGTTCTGGATGACAATGCCTCCGAGGGAAATGACGGCGATTTCTGTAGTGCCGCCTCCGATGTCGACAACCATGTTGCCTTTCGGAGCCTCCACATCCAGGCCGATTCCCAATGCGGCTGACATAGGCTCGAAAATGAGAAATACATCACGCCCGCCGGCATGCTCCGAAGAGTCGCGCACGGCTCTGATTTCCACATCGGTGCTTCCGGAAGGGATACCGATGACTATCTTCAGGTTAGGTGTGAATATATGTCTTTTGCGGCTGTTTACTTCCTTTATGAATCCCCTGATCATCATTTCTGCGGCATTGAAGTCCGCTATGACGCCTCCCCTGAGCGGGCGGACAGTCTTGATGCCGGGGTTCTCCTTTTCTTGCATCCTCTTGGCTTTCTGCCCCAGGGCTATCAGTTTTCCAGTGCTGTTCTCTACGGCGACGATGCTCGGTTCGTCAAGAACTATCTGGTCATTCTGGAAAATGACGGTGTTGGCTGTCCCCAGGTCTATCGCAAGCTCCTGCGTAAACAATGAAAATCCCATCTCCCTTTGTCTTCTAAATTCCGTTAATAATTATGAACTCGCAGTCAGTGAAATTAATTTGACAAAAGTAATAAAAAAGTTTTTAATATCAGTATCTTTGTCTTCTATGACACGGAAAAAATATCTTTTGCTGATGGCAGGCGGCTGCGGGTCGAGAATGGGTGCCCCGGTCCCGAAACAGTTCCTTGAACTCGGGGGCAAGGCTGTGCTTCACCGTACTCTTGAGAAATTCATTGACGCAGAGCCGGATATCAGAGTCGTCACAGTTCTCCCGGATGAATATATCGGCTATTGGAAAGATTATTGTGCAGCAAGGGGCGTGACCGCAAGGCAGACTCTTGTCAGGGGCGGGATTTCCCGGTTCCATTCTGTAAGAAATGCCCTTGAGGCTGTCCCCGACGGGGCTTTGGCGGCCGTGCATGACGGAGCAAGGCCTCTGCTGTCCGTAGCCCTGATAAAGAAAATGTTCGGGCTCGCAGAAGAAGTTCCGGCGTTAGTGCCGGTGATTCCGAGTACGGACACCCTGCGTGCGCTGAAAAGAAGCGAGGACACTTCCGGCGGGGTGAGATTTGAGCCAGTGGCTGGAATCAGGCCGGACAGGAGCCTGCTGTTCCGGGTCCAGACCCCGCAGATATTTCATTCTGAAGTCCTGAAGACGGCCTACATGCAGGCGTACGACATGTCGTTTACTGATGATGCCTCTGTGGTCGAGAGGTCCGGAGTGCCCCTTGCATTTACAGACGGGGAGCCGTTGAACATAAAGCTCACGGCTCCCGCAGATCTTATGCTTGCAGAGAAGATTCTTCTACTTTGATTCCCTTTCTCTCTTTGTGCTTGCAGAGAAACTTGTATTCTGATAGTCTTTGACCCATACCTGGCGTTCAATTGCCTGGTCAAGGGAAATCTGGGTCTCGGTAGCCTTCACATATGGGATTTTCTGGATGGTATTTACCAGGATTTCCATAAGATGGTCATGGTTGAAACAATAGATTTTCAGAAGAATCGGATATTTGCCTGTGACAAAGTGGCATTCCACCACTTCTGAAATCTTTTTGAGGGCGTCAATCACATCAGGGTATTTGTTGGCCTCCAGAAGTGACACGCTGACGAATGCGCAAACTTCCAGGCCGAGAGCCTGCGGCTTGACAAGAAGTCTTGATCCGGTGATGACACCGTTGGCCTCCAGCCTCTTCACTCTCTGGTGAATTGCCGCTCCTGATACTCCGCATTCCCTTGCGATTTCAAGAAACGGCATTCTTGCGTTCTTTACAAGGAAAGACAGAATTTTCTGGTCAATCTGGTCAATGTGATAAGTTGGCATATTCTGATTATAATTTATAATTGTTTACGAACGCGAAGTTAATCACAAATTTTAAAATTGCAACTGACCGCGCGATAAAAATTATAAATTTCAATAAAAATGCCGTATTTTCAGAGAAAATAATGTTCCCTATTTGCTTTTTCTTCTCTTTCGGCCTGTAGGCTCGCTGGAGGATATTATATTTTTGCAATCCTCTTCTGTCAGAGATGATGCATCCGTGCCTTTCGGTATCCTGTAGTTTGATCCGGAGTACTTGATGTAAGGGCCGTAGTTGCCGTTGATGACCTGTATGCCGCTTTCTTCAAAGTTGGCGATAATCTTATGTGCATCCTTGTCGGCCGCCTTGTCTATCAGTGAGATGCAGCTCTGAAGGTCAATGTTCAGGGGATCGGAGCCCCTCGGAAGGGAGACATTCTTGTCCCCGTATTTTATGTATGGCCCGAACCGTCCCTTTGTGCAGATGACAGGAATGCCGTTGTAGTCGCCCACTGTCCTCGGCAGATCAAAGAGTTTGAGCGCATCTTCAAGTGTCAGGCTTTCTATGAGCTGTCCCGGAGCGAGGCTTGCGTATGTCCTGCCCTCTCCTTCCCCTTTCTGTACATATGCCCCGTATTGTCCGAATCTTGCGGTCACAGGCTGGCCGTCTTTCGGGTCAGTCCCGAGTTCCCTGCTGACATGGCTGTAGACATTGTCATGTATCGTTTCCTCCACTTTCTGATGAAAAGGAGTGTAGAATGCGGAGATGACATTGTCCCACTCCAGTTTGCCTGCGGCAATCTGGTCGAATTCCTTTTCGACTCCTGCAGTGAATCCGTAGTCAAGTATCCTGTCAAAGTTCTTGACAAGGTAATCCGTGACAATCATTCCTATTTCCTGAGGCAGCAGCCGTCCTTTTTCAGCCCCTGTCACTTCCGTCCTCTTCACCGTCCTGATTGTTCCCTCACTGAGCACGAGGTCTTCGACAGGGATTTTTTCTCCCGGCTTGTCACCTTTTATTATATAGCCTCTCGCCTTGGTCAGGGTGGAGATGGTCGGTGCGTATGTGGAAGGCCTCCCTATGCCGAGTTCCTCAAGCCGTTTCACGAGCGTTGCTTCAGAGTATCTGGCAGGAGGTGCGGTGAACTTGCATTCGGACACGATGTCCCCGGCTTCAAGCACATCTCCCTCATGCATTTCAGGAAGAATCACCTCGTCTTCGTCCTGCGGCTGGTCTTCGGAGCTTTCAATGTAAAGCTTGAGGAAGCCGTCGAAAAGTACCTGCGTGGCCTGTATCAGGAAATTTTCTTCCATCCCCTCGGCGCCGGCCTTTACGGAGGTCCTCAGGACCCGGGCATCGGCCATCTGTGAGGCTACTGTCCGCTTCCAGATGAGTTCATACAACTTCTTTTCCTGGGCTGTCCCCGGAATCCCGGTGTGCTCTATGTAAGTCGGCCTTATCGCTTCGTGGGCCTCCTGTGCCCCTTTGGTCTTTGTCTTGTATTGCCGTGTCCTTGAATATTCCTCCCCGAAGTTGTCGCAGATGAATTTCTTTGCAGCGCCTATTGCAAGTGAGGACAGATTGGTCGAGTCGGTCCTCATGTATGTTATGTACCCTTCTTCATAGAGCTTCTGGGCTATGCTCATGGTCTGGCTCACTGACATCCTGAGACGCCTTGACGCCTCCTGCTGGAGAGAAGATGTGGTGAAGGGGGCCGCCGGAGTCCTTGTCCCGTCTTTCCGGTCTATGCTCCTTACCCTGAATGTGGCTCCGATGCATCTTTCCAGAAACTTTCCGGCCTCTTCTGCGGTTTTGAACCTTGTGTCAAGAGAAGCCTTCACCTGAACATTCGACGGTGTGCCTTCAGGATGGAAGACAGTATCTGTCCGGTAGTACTGTTCTTTTCTGAATCCTATGATTTCCCTTTCCCTGTCGACCACAAGCCTCAGCGCAACCGACTGCACGCGTCCGGCGGAGAGCTTCGGCTGGATTTTTCTCCATAGTATGGGGGAAAGCTCAAAGCCTACCAGCCTGTCCAGTACCCGCCTTGCCTGCTGGGCGTCGACAAGGTTCATGTCTATGTCCCTCGGGTTCTTTATCGCGTTGAGGATGGCGTCCTTGGTGATTTCATGGAAAACGATTCTCCTGGTATTTTCCTTTTTCAGACCGAGAGTCTCGAACAGATGCCAGGATATGGCCTCTCCTTCCCGGTCTTCATCGGATGCGAGCCATACCGTTTCGGCGGACTTGGCTGCCTTCTTCAGCTCAGATACGACTTTCTTCTTGTCATCCGGAATCACATACTCCGGCTTGAACCTGTCGTTGACATCTACGCTCAATGCATTGTCTTTCAAATCGCGGATATGGCCGAAGCTGGACTTTACCGTATAGTCGTTTCCCAGGAATTTCTGGATAGTTCCGGCCTTGGCCGGAGACTCTACAATAACAAGATTTCCCTCCATGTTCTCTGACTTTTCTTGTTTTCGGACTGCAAAGTAAGGATTTTGTTGCTATTTTTGCAAGTCAATGCGGTTTGAAAGATTTAAAAGACATTTATAATTGACTCAAAAGACATTTCAATAATGACGGACAAGACAAAAAAGCGCATAGTGATATGGTTCTGGATACTTTTCAGCTTTCCTTTCGTGATGGTTGCCGTGATGCTTCTCCTCGTCTGGGCATTTGCCGACATTCCTTCATTCGAGGAGCTGGAGAACCCGGAAAGCAAGCTCGCCACCCAGGTGATAGCTGAAGACGGGGAAATCCTCTCCACATTCCATATAGAGAACAGGTCGTATGTATCTTACGAAGAGCTTTCCCCGTATCTGGTGGAGGCTGCGGTGGCAACTGAGGATGTCCGCTTCTATGACCATTCGGGAATAGACTTCATAAGTCTGGGCAGGGTGCTCGTGAAGACGCTTCTGTTCAGCGATTCAAGCCAGGGAGGAGGAAGTACCATCACCCAGCAGCTTGCCAAGACTCTGTATCCGAGGCAGGATGTGAGCAGCAGTATCCCGGGCTGGTCCAAGGTGAAGATGGTATGGATAAAGATGAAGGAATGGATTACGGCCGTGAAGCTTGAGCGCAACTATACCAAGGACGAGATAATGGACATGTACATGAATGCAGTCTTCTTCGGCAGCAATGCCTACGGAGTGAAGTCCGCATCCATGACATTTTTCGGGAAAGAACCCTGCGAACTGTCGCGGGAGGAGAGCGCCATGCTCGTGGGCATGGTAAACAAGCCTACCAGATACAATCCGGTGCGGAATCCGGACAAGGCTCTTGTCCGCAGGAATTTTGTTCTCGGCCAGATGCAGAAGGCCGGCTACATCACCCGGCCGGAGTGCGATTCTCTCCGGCAGCTGCCTATCGTGCTGTCTTACAGAATGCTGGATCACAATGCCGGTCTTGCCCCGTATTTCAGGGACATGCTCCGCAGGACGATGAATGCCTCGGAGCCGGACAGGTCTGACTACAGCATATACGAGGATTATCGTGCGGATTCCCTCCTGTGGGCCGATGACCCGCTGTACGGCTGGCTCAACAAGAATCTCAAGCCTGACGGCTCAAAATACAGCCTTGACCGGGACGGGCTCAGGATATACACGACCATCAACTACAAGATGCAGAAATATGCCGAAGAGGCAGTGGCGGAGCATCTTGGGCAGGACCTGCAGGACAAGTTCTGGATTGACCAGCGCTCCAAGGTCAACAAGCCGTTCTCAAATGACATTGACAAGGCTACCAGGGACAGGCTCATGGCCCAGGCCAGACGCTGGAGTGACCGCTGGCGCATCATGAAGGCCAGAGGGGCCTCAGATGCCGAGATAAAGCGCAGCTTCGGGCAGAAGACCTCCATGCGGGTCTTTTCCTGGAAGGGGAAAGGATATGTGGATACCGTCATGACACCGGATGATTCAATCCGGTATTACAAGGCGCATCTCAGGGCGGCCTTCATGGTAATGGAGCCGCAGACAGGACACATAAAGGCGTATGTGGGAGGACCGGACTACAGATATTTCAAGTATGACAACATCCGCCAGGGGAAACGCCAGGTCGGCTCCACAATCAAGCCGTTCCTCTATACCCTTGCCATGCAGGAAGGCATGACGCCATGCGACAAGGTCGTGAATGTGCCGCAGACATTCATTGTCGGGGATGACACATGGACTCCGCAGAGTACCGACAGGGATGAATGGATAGGCCAGACGGTGACCCTCAAATGGGGGCTCACAAAGAGCAGCAACAATATTTCGGCATATCTCATGAAGCAGTTCGGTCCGCATGCTATGGCCGAAATGATGCGCAAGATGGGCATTACAAGCCATATTGACGAGGTTCCGTCCCTGTGCGTGGGTCCGGCGGACATTTCCCTCTACGAAATGGTCGCGGCATATAACACATTCCCGTCAGGCGGCGTGCACATCGACCCTATGTTCGTGACCAGGATCGAGGACAATTCAGGCAATGTGCTTTCAGAATTCGGCACCCGCAAGCGGGAGGCCATAAGTGAGCAGACGGCATATCTGATGGCCAACCTCATGCAGGGGGTTGTCAACAGCGGCACTGCCGTGAGACTCAGGTACAAATACGGGCTTCACGGGGAGATTGCCGGCAAGACGGGAACAACCAATGACCAGGCCGACGGGTGGTTCATCGGATATACCCCTTCCGTGACCGGAGGCGTCTGGGTAGGGGCTGAAGACCGTCAGATTCATTTCCAGTCAATGACTTACGGCCAGGGGTCCAACATGGCCCTGCCGATATGGGGAATCTGGATGAAGAAAGTCCTGGCGGACGGGACTCTCGGGATCTCCGAGACAGACAGGTTTGTGGCTCCGCCCGGCATGCAGCTCAATCTTGACTGTGACGGCAGCGACAATGACGCACAGAAGACTGAGAATGACATGGAATCTTATTATTTTGATTGACTCTCATGAAATTATAACCGACAATTATGGGAAAATACAGAAATATAGCAGTAATATACGGAAGTGATTCTTCGGAATGGGAAGTGTCATGCAGGAGCGGGGAATTTGTCGCCTCAAGGATTGATGGCTCTCAATACAATGTGTATGAGATATTTGCCCGTTTCGGCAGATGGTCGCTTGTCTCATGCCGCAGGATAAACTCCATGCGTACGATAATTCCGGAACAGGAAAGGCCTCAGATAGACAAGACTGATTTTTCTGTGGTCTTCGGCGGGGAGAAAGTCAAGTTTGACTTTGCCTACATCATGCAGCACGGGACTCCCGGGGAGAACGGCCTCATCCAGGGCTATTTCGAGATGTTGTCCATCCCCTTCAGCAGCTGCAGTTCCTTCGTATCCGCCATGACTTTCGACAAATTCGCCTGCAAGAATTATCTCAGGGACATGGACTGCGTGAAATGCGCTGATGACATGTTCATAAGGAAGAGCGGGGCGTCAGACGATTCTCTCGCTTCCGATGCGGTGAAGCGGCTTGGCCTGCCGCTGTTCGTCAAGCCGACTGACGGAGGATCAAGCTTCGGCGTGACGAAGGTCAAGAAAGAGGAAGATATGCTTCCTGCTCTTGAACTGGCATTTTCAGAGGGGAAGACGGTCCTCGCGGAGGCATCGGTGTCCGGGCGTGAAATCACCTGCGCCGTTTATTTTGACGGAAGCGGCCTTGTGGCCTTGCCTGTGATAGAAATTGTCACAGACCATGAATTTTTTGACTATGACGCCAAATACAACGGGTTCAGCCAGGAAATATGTCCGGCGGATCTCCCGGCGGATGTCTTTGCTTCGGTACAGGAGGTGTCAAAGAAAATCTATTCAAGGCTCGGATGTTCAGGGGTGGTCAGGGTGGACTATATACTTTCTGAAGACGGGCTGTATTTCCTGGAGGTAAATACCATTCCGGGCATGACGGCGGCCTCTCTTGTGCCGAAGATGGTCCGGACGGCAGGTATGGACATGACTGCATTCCTTTCCGGGATTATTGAGAACAGCGGCTATAACAAATGACATGGGCATGTTGCTGAAGGATTTTATTTCAGAGGCAGTGTCTGCCCTGGAATCTTTATATGGACAGAACGAAGCCAGGGCAATGATTCTGGGCCTGTGCGAAGATGTGCTCGGGACCAGAAGCTATACCCATATAGTAGAGCCGGACTTCGTGATTGCAGACAGAAAGCTGCCGGAACTTCAGAAAAAGCTCTCCCGGCTGGCCGAGGCGGAGCCTCTCCAATATGTTGTCGGGCATGCCCCGTTCTGCGGATATGACTTCAAGGTCACTCCGGATGTCCTGATTCCGAGGCAAGAGACGGAACTTCTGTGCAGGAATGCAATCGGATTTGCCTCAAGAATAAGCAGAATGCGGATTTCTTCAGGAAAGTTCGCTTCTCCGGTGAGAATACTGGACCTTTGTACCGGTTCGGGCTGCATTGCCTGGACTCTCGCCCTGTCTGTTCCGGGAGCAGAGACTGTCGGGACGGACATTTCGGAGAAGGCCTTGGCGGTCGCCCGCTCCCAGGATTTCAGGACCAGCCTGAAAAATACAGGAGCCAGGAGTCCCCGTTTTGTCCTGCATGACATTCTGAAGGCAGGCCCCGGCGAGGATACCGGCAATGTAACAGGGAAGTTTGATCTGATTGTCTCCAATCCGCCGTATGTGACAGAGTCCGAGAAGCCGCTCATGTCCAGAAATGTGCTGGAGTATGAACCGGCAGGAGCCCTGTTTGTTCCGGATGACGACCCTCTTCTCTACTACAGGGCAATCGCAGCATTCTCCATAGAGCATCTCAATCCTGACGGAGCCGGATTTGTGGAGATTAACGAGGCCTTCGGAGCGCAGACAGCCGAAATCTTCATTGAGGCAGGGTTCCCCCGTACTGAATTGACAAAAGACCTGAACAACAGAAACAGGATTCTTCATTTCTGGCGCTGATTCCCTCCGTGGACAGCGGGCAGAAGCGATTCCATGGCGTTTTTCATCAATTATCCGTGTACATTTTCTGCACACGGATAATTTTTTGTCCCTTTGCAATGGAATGTTTCAGAAAATGAATCTTAAAATATGGAAGTCATGAAAAATGTGCCGGGGAAATGCAGGGAAAGAAGATTTCATTTCCTGCGTGTGTTCATCTTTTACGGTCTGTTGCCGTTTATTGCCGTGTCTGTCATATCTGTTCTTGCCGTTTCATGCGAAGAGCTTGACAATGACATTGACCGTCATTCCGCAGGGGACTCGGATTCTCTGTCGTCTGTATCGCTTGGCCGGGTGGCCTCTCTCCTGGCGGAACTGCCGATAGGAGAAGAACAGCTTTCCGAAGTATATGATGCGGTCACATCTTCATCGGAGAACGGCTATGACGAGGAATATATGATGTGCGACCTGTTCCGTCTGCCAGGAGCAGGCGTAGGCGACGACAGGCTTCCCTCCGGGACAAAGTCTCCGGCTGAGTATTCCCTCCCGATGAAGGATTTGATTATCAGGCATCTGGAAGCTGCATCCGATGCTGCAGCCGTCTCGGATACCGGGACAAAGTCTTGTCTCACAAAGGGGCTGTCTTCCGGCTATGGCACTGTCCTTTCTCCTGAAGAATTTGTTTCGGCTCTGGAGAACTCCGACATTCAGATATATTGGCCGTTTTCTGAAAATTGGGACGGGAAAGAATTTCCGATAATTACATTTGACCCGATGGACGGGTCGGAGACAAATGTCGGCTATGAAGTTGTCCCGGACGGCAATGGCGGAAAAATCATCAGAGAAGTCATCGTTGACGAACAGATGGCTGAGGAGCGGACGGTATGGGTCGTGAACCGCAACGATGACTGCGGCTATTCTTCTCTTGAACTGCTGCGGAGACAGGACCCCGAGTGGGGAAGCGGCGGGGGAGAAGTGATAGTCGGGATAGACAGGGAGGCAAGTGCCGCATCCGGTATCCGGAAGAAATCGGATTCTGTCCTGAGGACACTTGTCCTGAAAGAATTTACTATGCTCAGGAATTATGACTCATGGTTTGCGGGAGCCTCGGAATTTTTTGTCAAAATGGGCTCGGTCGAGAATTTTACAGCAAGCACGGAAGCGGAACTCAAACTTTACAATCCGTCCGTAACCGATTTCATGATTGTCGTCAAGCGCAGGGACAAGGGCGTCCCGCAGCCTTTCAATGCAGTGCTTGTTTCGGAGTGGACCGATCAGCTTGCCAGTTGTGCCTTTATGATTATTGAGGATGACGGGGGGTCACGGACATCCTGGAAGTGCACAGCTCTTGTCAGAGTCGCGTCGAAAAGCTATGGATTCGAACTGGAAATACCGATGAATACCAGAGATGATATTGTCTGGAGAGGGCAGCTGAGTTCCAGATATATACTGGCAAATGACAATGTGACCGGACATTTCGGAGATGTGGATCTCAAATTTGAAATCATCGAGTATCCCGGAGTATGACATTTTATGCCTGTGAGACCGTCATCTCGCAGGCCGGGCAGTCGAAGTTGAGGGCAAGCCGTCTTCCGTTGTTCATCAGCATCAGGGGGGCGGCTTTTGTCCCCGGCTTCTGTTTCGGGCAGATTCCGAGTTCATGCCTGATGCAGTATCTTGTCCTCATCAGTTCGGCTTCGGAAGGATGTTCCATTTCGTAGGCCATGCCTTCTGTCTCTGTCCCGAGCCGCAGGTAAAGGCCGCGTGAAATATTGTTGGATATATTGTTCTTGTATGTCGCCGGGGCATGACTTGTCCGGGCATCTGCCGTATTGCCCCGGAGAGTCGCTTCCCTGAGATATTCTGCGATGTTCCTGCTCCTGTTCATAAGCGGACGGCTGATGCACGGCATTGAATCCAGCTTTTCCGCCAGCTGCCGCCTCAAGTCGTTCAGTGTGGCGGCGGATATCAGCGGAATCGGATTGTTTTCCGGTTTTTCAGTGCTGCAGGCCACGGAATTTTCTGTGCGTATTGACTGTACCGAAAACGAGTAATGTCCGCTGCGTCTTGAAAGCTGCCCGTCAATCAGGGACAGCATCCTTTCCCTGTTTTCCGCTTCGGTGTGCCCGACGTCAGCCGTTACGGATGCTTTTCTTCCGTCTTCACTTTCCGCCGAGACGGTCACTGTGAATTTTCCTTTGACCGATACAGTCAGGCCGACCCTGATTTCCCTTGACGGAGAGCATTTGTCCAGTTCTTTCTCAAATGCGGAATCCAGATTCCGGTAAAGCCTTGCCCCGAGGTACAGCTCAGGTATTCTTTTGCATTTTATCTGAAGTCCGTCGCACAGGTCTCCCCTGAATCCGATGACCTCTGACCCTGCTACAAAAGCAAATCCGTCCCCGTTTCTGAATCTCAGGCCTTCTTTCCCTCTTGCCGGCGCGACTCTCAGCAAATTCTTTTCTTTGGACAGGTATGATACGGTGCCGACTTCTTCACCCATGGATTTCGCTGCATCAGGAGAATTCCATTTTTCTTTTTTCCCGTCTATGAACAAATCTGTATATCCCCGGTTGAATGTCTTGTCCACATCAGGGCTGAATCCTCCCGAGACCGTGCCGAATGAGGCCCTGCAATATTTCTTCCCGTCTGAAAGCCTGTCAAGTTCAATTGAATAGGCCCTGACAACATTTTTTACATATGAAATATTTTTCAGTCTGCCCTCGATTTTGAATGATGTGATCCCGGCATCGGCGAGGTCGGCCAGCCTGTCTTTGAGATTCAGGTCTTTGAGGGACAAAAGGGGCCTGTCTTTGACAAGCAGTTTTCCCGAACTGTCAAGGACATCGTATCTGGATCTGCATGCCTGGATGCATGCGCCTCGGTTCGCACTGCGCCCTGCAATCAATTCAGACAGGTAGCACTGGCCGCTGTAGCATACGCACAGGGCCCCGTGTACGAAAAATTCAAGTTCGCAGCTGACCGCCCTGCGGATTTCCCGGATCTGCCCGAGCGACAGCTGCCTTTCAAGAACAAGTCTGGAGAATCCGAGCCGTTCATAGAAAATGGCGTCTTCCGGAGTCCTTATGGCGCATTGTGTGGATGCGTGGAGCGGAATCCTGATGCCTTCTTCGGCCGCAATGGTGACTATGGCAAGGTCCTGGACAATGACGGCATCGGCGCCGGCGTCTTCTATTTCATGCATCAGGCGTCTTGCCCTGTCTGTTTCCCCGTCGTAGAGGATTGTGTTGAGAGTAATGAATATTCTTGCCCCATATCTGTGGGCATATCTGCAGAGCGCGGCGATGTCCCTGATGTCATTCCCGGCGGCCTGTCTGGCCCCGAACGCAGGACCCGCAATATATACGGCATCGGCACCGCAGTCGATTGCCGCAATGCCGATGTCACAATTTCTTGCGGGAGCAAGAAGCTCCGTCTGTCTTCCCTTTAGTTGCATCCGAGGGCAGTGATCTGCTGCTTCGCAGTAGGCCCGAACTTAGGGTCGCCTGTAATTTTCTGATAGTAGCCGCATGCCTTGGCCTTGTCTCCGAGTCCCTGGGCAAGAACAGCTATTGTGTAGCACATCTGGTTGGCGTTCTTCGCGTTAGGGGCAAGGGCGAGATAAGATTCAAGATACTTGACCGCATCGGCATTTCTCTGAAGCTGGGATGCTGCAGTGCCTGCCACCTGCATTGCGGTAGCGTTCTCGACATATTCATTTGACTTGAGTGCGGCCTCGATTGCTTCTTCGTATTTCTTTGACTTGAGGTAGCTTGCGGAAAGCTTCACATAGAGAGTTGAAAGCTGCTTTGCGGCTGCGCTTTCCTGTCCGTGCTGCATGGCGGCTGTGTATGCTTCAGTAGCTTCTGCCACTTTGCCGGCAGCTCCGTAGGCCATTCCGAGCCTCAGGTATGCGTTGCCGTTGTCCGGGTCAAGGGCAATTGTCTGATTGTAGGCCTCGGCAGCTCCTGCATAATCCTTGGCATTGATGAGCATATTGCCTTTCTGCATGTAAATCTGAGGGATGAGTTCGGTGGCCTCGGTGACTACTTCAGGATTGTTGCCGAATGCCTGAGCCTTGTCAATGGCGTTCTGAAGCTGTGTGAGGGCATTGGTATAGTCTTCTGTCTGAATCATGTCCTTGGCTGCAGCGAGCGTTACCTTAGGGATGATGTCCTTGCAGTTGTTCACGAGTTCTGTCCCCTCTTCTCCGCAGGCTTCACCCATTGTCATGGCTTCCTCAAAGAAAGCAAGCGCCGTGGCGTTGTCTCCCATCTGGAGAGACTCGGCTCCGCTGTTATAGGTCTCTGTGGCCGTTGCCATATCCTGGGCTACGGCTGCTGCGGCAGAAAGGACTGCAGCTGCGATAACAAGAAAAATCTTTTTCATATCAGTATTGTTAATAGTTAAATATTTCAAACAAACACATTATTGCAAAAATAGTAATTTTTTATTTTAATTTTGCCGCTCATATTATAAATATGATGAAAAAGCCATATTCACTGATATTTTCTGCTTTTGTCCTGATGTTTCTGCCCTTTCTGTCGGTCGGGCAGACTCTCCCGTCCCTGCCTGACGACCCGAAGATTTCAAGGATTGTCCTGCCGGACGGAATTTCATGCTATCTTGTCGAGAACAAGTCAATGACCGGACATGCGGATTTTGCCCTTGTGCGCAGGGGATGCGCAGCGGAGATGTCTGTGGCGATGCTTGATTCACTCCCGAGATTCACGCGCACTTCCCCGGACTCATTCCTCCTCTCCAATGACATTCATTATGGCAGAAAGGGATATGTCATCCCCGACGGGGGCAGCAGCATAGTGCATTTTGAGAATATCCGGCTCAGGGCGGGAGAGAATGTCACGGACTCGCTTCTTCTTGCCTTCTTTGACATGATTGACAGCCGGGGCAATCCTTCGCACGAGGCTATAGTGATTTCCGGAGACATTGACAGGGATGCCATGCACAGGCAGCTTCGCCTGATGTCTCTGATGATACCGTACGGCTGTACGGCAGGCTCTCCGGAGCCTGTGTCACAGGAGTCTTCTTATGCTGCCGATTCGGCGGCTGCAGTGTCCGGGGTCTGCCGCAAGGTGGAGTACGGAGGCTCCGGACTGGCCGATGTGTCCGTGACTCTTGACGCGGGGGAAATTCCGGAAAGGTTCATAGGGACGGCCGTGCCGGCAGTGTCAGAGAGGATGTGGGAAGAATATGCCCATCTGCTCAGACGCAGAATCATCCGGCGGCTTGAACTGTCTTCTGTCCCCGCAGCTTATGTGTCTATGTCGCACTCGGGCCTGTCATCAGGAGAAAAGAGAGACAGGTACCGGATATCGGTGCTGGCGTCACCTGAAGATACCGGGCGGGTTGCGGCGATTCTGGATTCTGTGGTCCTGTCCGCAGGGGAAATTCCGATGGAGGAATATCTGCAGGCAAGGGATGCCGTTGATATGGAGTGGAGACGGAAGACCATGAAGTCACCGGTCTCCAACAATGTATATGTAGACAGATGCGTCCGGTCCTTTCTGTATGGGGCAGACCTTGCTTCAGATGCGGAAAAATATGCTTTTTTCAATAATAGACAGATTACGGATTCTCTTGGGCACAGCCTTGTCAACAGTTTTGTCTCCGGCCTGCTGTCAGGTGTTTCTTCCGCCAGTCCCCAGGCTGATGATTCCGCAGTATTCTCCGCCTCTGTCAGGATGGCAGACACTGTCCTGTTCCCTGTTCCTGCTGAAAAGTGCGGTCTGCGCATGAGCCGGAATGACCAGGCGAGCGGAGGCCGGCTTTGGACTTTTGCCAATGGCATCAGGGTACTGTATAAGCAGCTTCCGACAGACGGCATGATGTATTATTCTTTTGTCCTCAAGGACGGGTATTCTTCAATGAAGGACATGAGGGACGGCGAAGGAGCCTTTATGTCGGATATGCTTTCCCTTTATTCTGTCTGCGGCATGAGCGGGCGGGATTTCAGGGAGATGTTGGAAATAAACGGGATAACTCTCTCTGCGAAAGTGGGGCTGAATACTGTTTCCCTTTCGGGAACATTGCCATCCGCCCGCCTGTCTCTTCTGATGAAATCATTGCTGGCGCTTACCAAGTCAAGGTCTGCTGACAGTCTCGCTGCAGAGATGTATCTGAAAGGAGAGAGGCTTCGGCTCATGACCGGCAGGGGAGATGTGCAGGAAAAGATGTTCATACTTGACAGCCTTATGTGCGGGGATGACAGATATTCTCCGTTCAAGTCTGCGGAGAACCTTCATGATGACCTTCCCGAGAGAGCCATGGCTTTTTTCGACTATCTTTTTTCAAAGTCTGACGACGGGTACCTGATTCTTGTAGGCGACATGTATGAGTCTGATGTGAAAAAGCTTCTGCAGAAGTATATGGGAGGATTCCGGACAATCGGGAGGCGCTCTCTCCGCCCTGTGGTTTCGTACCAGGCGGGGACAGGGGAGTCGACCTATTTTGTCAGAGGGAACATTCCGGGGATTGACATGCTGATGACTGCAGGCGTTGTGATGAATCCGGAGAATTACATGGCCTCGCTGGTTGCTGCTATGGCCTTGTCCGATGCCTTGGCGGAGGCTGTCCACGGCTCGGGAATGTATGTCACGGTCAAAAACAGATTCTCCGTATATCCTGAGGAGAGGTTCAGTGTACTCATATCTGCAGGGTATGCCCGGAAAGAGGGACTGCCGGGGGAAATCCGGAGAGAAAAGCTTGTCATGGCCCTGATGCGCATGCGTCTGGCTGCAGCGGAGCTTGCAAGGACAGGTGTGGATGAGGAACATCTTGCATTGTACAAATCAATCCTGTCGGACAGGTGGACTTCTCTCCAGTCCAGTCCGGAGTATTGGCTTGCCGTTGTCTCCGGCCGTTTTGCCGGCGGAAAGGATTTGCAGTCCAAATATCAGGAAAATATCGATTCCGTAGACTCTGAGGCTGTTTCAGAGATACTTTCTCTTCTTGTCGGAGGCGGCAGGATAGAATATGTGACAAAAGGAAAGAAATGAATACACACGGGGCAATAATACAGATAGACGATTGTCTGGTATCAGAAGAAATTCTGACTGAATATTTTTCATGTGATTATGAAAAATGCGGCGGGTGCTGCTGTATTGTCGGTGACAGCGGTGCGCCTCTTCTGGAATGTGAGGTGGAGCCGATAGAAAAGAATTATCCGGTATTTTCCTCTCTGATGAGGTCGGCGGGACGGGATACGGTCAGGAACAAGGGATTCTTTGAAATCGACATTGACGGGGACATGGTGACTCCGCTTGTCCCGGGCAGCGAGGAATGCGCCTATACCTGCTTTGACGGGGCCGGCAATTGTTTCTGCGCCATGGAAAGATGCTGGTTCAAGGGGGACACAGATTTCCGCAAGCCGATTTCCTGCTGGCTTTACCCCATCAGGGTGTCGGTGCTCGGCAACGGCATGAGAGCCCTCAATCTTCATCGCTGGGACATCTGCCGGGACGCCTTTGCCAAAGGCCGTAAAGAAGGGGTCCGCGTCTTTGAATTTCTGCGCGAACCCCTTGAACAGTTCTTCGGGAAAGAATTCTATTCTGCACTTGAAGAGGCATCAAGAATCTTTACCGCGAGGTCGTAATCTGCGGCATTGACCTTCAGTTCAATGTTGTCTTCAACGGCGTTGAGTGCCGGATAGGCGGATGATTCGCCGAAAATGGCTGATTCGATGCCGCTGTCCTTGAGCTTTGTCTGTGCGATGCTTGCTCTCATCGCGTCGTCGAATTTGGCGACAGTTCTCAGATTATCTTCCATATCCTGCTGTATTAAGGGTTTGGTGATTCATGCATATTATTCGGACTCCCTGTTGAATCTGAATTCAAGAGAGCCTGCGATTCGGGCCACATCTTTCCTCAGTCCGTCAATGGCGACTCCGTCTTCAGTGGAAAAGGTGATGGTAATCCTGTCTTCGAACATCCTTGCAAGTCGCCCGGAAGTCTTTTCCATGCGGAATGTCATCCTGTCCCCGGCATCAGTCTCCTTGACATATCCCAGCTGTCCCATATATTCTGAAATGACAGTCCTGTCTGCTGCCTTTTCTCCGTTGAGGGCAAGCTGTCTTGAGATGAACCCGATTTTGGGGTAGAAGGCCGCGACAGCCGCGAACAACAGGGCTATTTTCCACAGGGCGTCTGTCCCTTCCCTGAAGATGGAATTCAAGTCCCAGTCCGCCGCTCCGAAAAGAATCAGGGCCAGCAGAACAGCGGCAAAGAAAATGACAAAACTGACAAAATATTTGAGGCTTCTTATAAAATATCTCATTTCAATGCGTATCAGGCGGCTGCGCCGGTTAAACATTGTATCATTACAAATATAGGAAATTATCCGATATTTTTCTTATGTTTGTATCATTGATATAAAAATACCAAATAATAAGTTTCAGTCATGGAAGAAAAAAGAGTACCGGCAGATACCGGAATCGGGACCCAGAAGAAAATAATGATTGTGCTGGCGGCTGTTGCAGTGATTCTTGCCGCAGTGCTCGCATATATCTGGATACAGAAATCGTCCCTTGTCAATGAGCTCAATCTGGAAAAGGAAGACCTTACGGCCCAGATGATTGCGCTCCAGAATGACTATGCATCCCTGTCCTCGGACTATGACAGCATCAACCTGCAGCTGGATTCGTCAAGGGAAGAGGTGTCGCAGCTCATTGAGCGCATCAAGAAGACTGATGCCACCAACAGGGCGAAAATCAGACAGTATGAAAAGGAGCTCGGGACTCTCAGAAGCATTATGCGCAACTATATTGTCCAGATAGACTCTCTGAACACACTCAACATGAAGCTGACTGCCGATGCAGCTGCTGCCCGCAAGGAAGCGGCTGAGAGCAGAAGGCAGTCGGAAGAGCTCAGCAAGACAGTCGAGGACCTTTCCGGCCAGGTGGCAGTCGGAGCCGTCATCAAAGGGAGGGGCATCGTTCTTGAAGCCTACAACGGCTCCAACAAGATTACCGATCGCAGCAGCAGGGTTGTCCGCCTGATGACAACATTGAGCCTCGTGGAAAATGAACTCGCCCCGAAAGGGCCTGTCAGAGTATATATCCGGGTAAAGGGTCCGGACGGAATCCTCCTGACAAACGGGACACAGAGGACATTTGACTTCAACGGTGAGCCGATGATCTGTTCTGCATCCCGGGAAGTGGATTACCAGGGCTCGGAAGTCGAATTGAGCATATATCTCAATGACATTTCCGAGTATGTCAAGGGCATCTATACTGTCGATGTATATACGGAACAGGCACTTCTCGGTTCTGCTGAACTGATGCTGCGCTGATGCGCATTTCTGAACCGCGTCAGTGTCATGATATATGTCCATATCCCGTTCTGCGGAAGCTTCTGCACCTACTGCGGATTTTATTCAGAGACAATATCCGTGTCGGAGGGATGTTTCGCGCCTTTCTGCCGGGCATTGGATAAAGAAATCAGTCTGAGGGCGGAAGAAATCCGCCGGGCAGACAGTCCTGACACATTGTATATAGGGGGAGGCACTCCGTCAGTGCTGCCCCCTGATTGTATATCCGGCATTGCCGGGGCTCTGGCTGCTGTCCGGGGCAGAAATGACTATGAAGAATTTACCGTGGAGGTCAATCCGGAGGATATTTCTGAAAAGGGAGCCGTCTATGTGAACGCTCTTGCGGCATCAGGCGTCACCCGCATCAGCATGGGAGTACAGTCTCTTGATGACGGTATCCTGAAATGGATGAACAGGAGGCATGATGCGGAGACGGCCCGGCGGGCATACAGGATTCTCAGGGAAGCTGGAGTCGGCAATGTGAGCGTGGATCTGATTTTCGGGATATCCGATATGTCAGATGAAGTGTGGCTTACGGTGTTGGACGAAGTAGTGAAAGGGTTCGGTACGGGCATCCCTCCCGAGCATATATCAGCTTATCAGCTTTCGGTCGAGGAGGACAGTACCCTCTGCCGGATGGTCATTTCCGGGAAATATACGGAAGCATCTGACGACCAATGCAGCCGTCAATACGGATTGCTGTGCCGGATTCTTTCCGGTGCAGGCTACCGGCATTATGAAATCTCCAATTTCGCCAGGCCCGGATATGAAGCCGTACACAACAGCGGCTATTGGTCTCATCGTCCGTATGTAGGACTGGGGCCGGCAGCCCATTCCTTTTCTTTGTCAGGAAGGAAGCGGAGCTGGAATGATTCCTCGCTTTCCGGATATCTGTCTGATTTCAGCGGAGGGCATGAATACCTGACGGATTCACAGATGGCTATGGAGAGAATCATGCTGTCGCTGCGGACAGACCGCGGCATCAGTGAGAAATTTCTCCGGCAGCATTCAAGGCTCGGAGCCGTGGATGCCGCACTGGAAGCAGGATGGCTTGTGCCTTGTCCGGAAGGACTCCGTATACCCGAAGACCATTTTTTTGTCTCGGACAATATAATTTCGGAACTCGTGTGAGCGAAGGATGTTTTTGGAATCATAGAATCTTAAAATTGACCGATATGTCAGAAATCCATTACAAGAGAATCGAACTTCTTCGGAGAGTGATGTCTGAAGAAGGCTGGGATGCGGTAGTGTTTTCGGGCTCAGACCCTCATGGCAGCGAATATCCAGCACCGAGATGGAAAGAAGTGGAATGGCTTTCCGGCTTTACGGGAGAGGCCGGAGAACTTGTCGTCACACAGAGCCATGCCGGCCTGTGGACGGATTCAAGATATTTTATACAGGCAGCGGAAGAACTTGCCGACAGCGGTGTGTCTCTGCACAAGACGCGTGTTCCCGGAGCCGTCGGCATTCCTGAATGGCTTGCCTCACATGCCGGGACAGTGGCCCTGGACGGGACTGCATTCACTGTTTCTCAGGTGAAGGCAATCGAAGATGCCGTATCGATGCCTGTGGCTGATGTGCCGGACATCATAGGCAGGATATGGCCGGACCGGCCGGAAATCCCCTCGTCTCCGGTCTATACACTTGATGATGACACCACAGGAGAGTCCCGGCTTCAGAAAATACAGTGGCTCAGGAAATTTCTGATAAAGGAGAATTGCGATGCGATTCTGCTCGCCTCTCTGGATGAGATTGCCTGGCTGCTCAATGTGCGGGGCAGGGATATTGAATACAATCCTCTTGTGATATCGTATCTTCTTGTCACGATGGATGATGTGTACTGGTATGCCCGTAAGGGCAGTCCGGATTCCGGAGATTCTTTCCGTCAGCCTGAGTCTGACCCGGATACGGAGGACAGCTTCTCAGAATTGTCGGCCGACGGCATCACTGTCTGCGGCTATGATGACCTCGTTCCGGACCTTCCTGGAATTGTCGAGGACCTTTCATTCGGTTCAGATACTTGTCCGCGCGTCTTTATAGATGAGGCTACACTCAATTTCAATGTATATAAGGCGGTTTCGGACAACTTCGGTCCTGGCAATGTCGTTGCCGGAACTTCTCCCGTGATATTGCGGAAAGCTGTCAGGAACAGGGTTGAGATAAATGGGATGCGGGAAGCATTCCATGCCGACGGGCTTGCCATGGAAAGATTTCTTTTCTGGATGGAGACTTCTCTCGCATCCGGAATGACTGTCACCGAGCACGACGCTTCGGAGCGGCTCACTTCGTTCCGCGCTGAAATTCCCGGGTTCAGAGGCAACAGTTTCAAAAATATTTCCGCATACGGACGGAATGCCGCCCTACCTCATTACAGTACGCCGGAACAGGGGTCTGCCGTAATAGAACGCCGTGGACTGTATCTGACCGACTCGGGAGGACAGTATGTCTTCGGAACCACAGACATAACGCGGACTGTGCCTGTCGGAGAATGCTCTTCCCTTGAAAAAGAGGACTATACGCTTGCTTTGAGAGGAATGGTCGGCCTGGCGATGTCTGTCTTTCCGAAAGGCACTCCAGGATGCAGGCTTGATGCCCTCGCGAGGATGCCGATGTGGAAAGCCCGCCGCAATTTCGGTCATGGTACCGGTCATGGCATCGGCTTCTACCTTTGCGTCCATGAAGGTCCTCAGGACATCAGGCAGAATCTTAATGCACAGCCTCTCCTGCCCGGGATGGTGACTTCCGACGAGCCCGGCATCTACAGGGAGGGAATGCACGGGATCCGGCATGAGAATATCCTCCTGTGCGTGGAGGACGGGGCCAATGAATTCGGGGAATGGCTCCGTTTCGAGACCATGACTCTCTGCCACATAGACACGCGTCCTATAGTCCGGGAACTGATGACTCCTGAAGAAATCGGCTGGCTGAACAGGTACAACCGTCATGTATATGAGGTCCTGTCTCCTGAACTGAGTCCTGAAATCGCCCATTGGCTGCAAGATCGGACAGCGCCTCTGTAGCCTGCGGAAAGGGAGTGGGATGCTCCGCCGTCTTGCTCGGGTGCAGACAAAAAAGAAGACCCTTGAAGTCCATTGACTTTGGGGGTCTTCCTTTATATTGTGTCATTGGGAAGTCTGTCCAGGATTCAATGTCTCTGACCGGCAGGCTTCAATGAATTAGTCTTCAGATGAGGTTGTTGGCCTCAAGGCAGGCATTGCATGCAACGGCAGTGAAGCCGAGGAAGATGACTGTGGCGAAGATATATGCAATCCATTTGAGTCTCTTGAGCCATACTTTGTTGTCCCAGCCGATTGTCTGGAATGCGCTCCAGAAGCCGTGTGTGAGGTGGAACCAGAGTGCCCCGAACCAGATTATGTAGATGACAACATTGTACCACTGTCCGAATGTCAGGGTAAGGAGTTTGTATGGATCTTCCGCTTCGGTTCCTGTCCATTCCTGGAGCTGCATGTCTGCCCAGAAGTGAGTGAGGTGGAATGCAAGTATTCCGAGAACGATGATTCCGAGCACAATCATGTTGCGGGATGCCCATGAGTCTGTCCGTGCCTTGCTTGCAACTTCATATCGTCTGTATCCGCCGCGGGACTTGAGGTTGCTTATGGTAAGGATGAAGGCATAGACGATGTGGATGATGAAACCGAAGGCGAGCACCGGCACCATTACTGTCACTATAGGAAGGGACATAAATTCGCATCCTAAAGCAAATAATCCGTCAGGCTCCCCGAAACTGCCTGTCATCGTGTCAATTACTGAAAAGAAATTGATGGTGAGGTGAAGGAGCAGGAAGACAATCAGGAAAAGTCCGCTGATACTCATTATGAGCTTCTTGCCGATTGAAGATGTGAAAATGTTTGCCATATCTTTTATCAATAGTTTATACTCATTTTTGACAACAGGTATGCAAAGATATACTCTTTCTTGCAAGTTTCATAATAAATCGATATTTTTGTTTCGATAAAATTAAAAAGAATGAACTACAGGAGAGTACTTCTCAAGCTCAGCGGCGAAAGCCTCGGCGGGCCGTCCGGCAAAGGCATCAGTGAAGAGATGCTTGCCGCCTATGCGGAAGAGATAGCATCGGCCGTGAAGGCCGGGCTTCAGGTGGCGATAGTCATCGGCGGCGGAAATATTTTCAGAGGTCTGTCCGGTGTCGGCAAGGGATTTGACCGGGTCCAGGGCGACAAGATGGGAATGCTCGCCACTGTCATCAATTCTCTCGGCCTGTCCATGGCAATAAAGTCTGCCGGAGTGCCGGCTGAAGTATTCACGGCAACGCCGATGATGCCGGTGGCAAGGTACTATATGAGGGATGATGCCGTTGAATTTATGGAGAAGGGCGGCGTTGCGCTGATAGCGGGCGGCACCGGCAATCCGTTCTTTACCACTGATTCGGGCGCCGCGCTCAGGGCTCTGGAAATCGGGGCGGACGCTCTTCTGAAAGGGACGAGAGTCGACGGCGTGTATACGGCCGACCCGGAGAAAGACCCGACGGCAGTCAGATATGACGAGCTGACATTTGACAAGGCGCTTGAAGATCATCTGAAGGTGATGGATCAGACAGCCTTTGCGTTGTGCAGGGAAGGGAATATGCCGATAATTGTATTTGACATGAATGCCAAGGGCAACCTCACAGGCCTTATCGAAGGAAAGAAAGTCGGGACACTGGTCCATCTGTAGCATTTGCAGGCCTCCGGCATCCTTCAGGCTGCATTTCATTGAAATGAATTGAGTAGAAACAGATAACAATACAGATTGCATTGCTATGATTGATAAAGCAAAAGAAATTCTTGCATCAGCCAAGACAAAGATGGGTGATGCCGTCAAGTTCCTTGAAGAGGACCTCAAGACTTACAGGGCAGGAAAAGCCAATCCGTTGGTATTCAATAATGTGGTTGTTGACTATTATGGCACGCCGACCCCTGTGCCGCAGGTTGCGTCCGTGACAGTGCCTGATGCCAAGACCATTCTTATCCAGCCGTGGGAAAAGAAGATGATCCCGGTCATCGAGAAAGCCATAATGGATGCCAATATTGGACTTACTCCTCAGAACAACGGGGAGAGCATCCGCTGCGCAGTGCCGCCTCTCACTGAAGACAGGAGAAAAGAACTCATCAAGAAGGTGAAGACGGCTGCGGAGAATGCCAAGATAGTTGTCAGAAATTCACGCCGTGATGCCATCGATGCCTTGAAAAAGGCACAGAAGGACGGTATGCCTGAGGATATGCAGAAAGAGTACGAACAGAATGTCCAGAAGGAGACCGATTCGTATGTGAAGAAGATTGACGAGGTGGCTGCGGCAAAGGAAAAGGAAATCCTTACAGTCTGAGCGACGGAGGCATTTGAATTTTGAAGTGCGGCAGATGCACGGAACAGGACCGGACTTGATTCAGGCCGGTCCTTTTTGTGCCCTAATAACATAATCATTGAATTTATGTCTGGACAGATGGAGAGGAAGTTTGACGTGGTCCCTCCTGCCGAGTGGGGGATTTTCCCGGACGGCAGGCCGATGGTGATTGCCGGTCCATGCAGTGCCGAGTCCGAAGAACAGGTCCTTAGGACTGCCCGGGAGTTGAGAAAATGCGGAGTCGGAGTTTTCAGGGCTGGGGTATGGAAGCCCAGAACTCATCCCGGAACATTTGAAGGAGTCGGAGCCCCGGGGCTGAAGTGGCTTAAGAGGGCCGGCCGCGAGACCGGAATGAAGGTCTGTACGGAAGTGGCATGCAGGGAACATGTGGAAGCCTGTCTCGAGTCGGGGATGGATATGGTCTGGATTGGTGCCCGCACTGTTTCAAGCCCGTTTGCTGTTCAGGAAATTGCCGATGCCCTGCATGGTGCGGACATTCCCGTGCTTGTCAAGAATCCCGTAAGCCCGGACATAGAACTCTGGTCCGGAGCCCTGGAGCGTTTTGCTCAGGCCGGGGTGAGAAAACTCGGGATTGTCCACAGGGGATTCTCTTCTTCAGAGAAAATGCTTTACAGGAACAGTCCGGTCTGGAGGATTGTCATAGAGATGAGGAGCCGTTTCCCTGAACTTCCGTTTTTCTGCGATCCGAGCCATATTGCCGGGGACAGGAAATATGTCCGGGAGATTGCCCGGCGGGCACTTGACCTCGGGCTTGACGGACTGATGATAGAATCCCATTGTGAGCCGTCATGCGCATTGAGTGATGCGGCCCAGCAGCTTGCTCCTGATGACCTTGCCGGGCTCTTGTCCGGACTGGTTGTCCGTCAGGCGGATTCGGACAGTTCCGATTACCGGGAGACCATTGACAGCCTGCGGGCGAGGATAGATGCCATAGACGGAGAAATCCTTGCTGCCCTGGCTTCAAGAATGGAAATCAGCAGAAAAATCGGAGAGTGCAAGAAGAAAAGCAATATCGCCATTCTGCAGACCTCCCGGTGGGATGCGGTTTTGGAGAAAGTCAGGACGGAAGGCACGGAATACGGCCTTTCTCCCGAATTTGTGTCGGCGGTATTCAATGCGATTCACGACGGCTCCGTGCAGGTACAGAATGATATTCTCGCAAAGGACTGAAATATCCTGCGGATAACGGCAATTTCAGGAGGATATGGACAATTTCACGCCCGGACCTTATGCCGGGAGGAAAGAGTCAAGCACTTCGGCGAACCGGTCTTTCTCTTCCGGGGTCAGGAAATCCGCCTTTATCGGAGCATAGAACATTCTTTCCTTGAGGACCGGAGGCATCTTCTTCAGGTCTGCAAGCCTCTGGCTGTCTTTCTCGGTTGTGACAAGTATTGCCGTAGGATATTCTCCGGCAATTTTCTTCAGCGCATTCATGTCCCCGGCAGTAAATTCATGGTGGTCGCCGAACATCAGATGCCTGACTATTTTATACGAATCGCTGAGAAATCTCATCAGTGGTGTGTCGTCAGCGATTCCGGTGAACATTATGGCCTGTTTTGAATAGGCATATCGCTGGTCTCCTTCTCTGAAGACGGGGGCAAGGGTGTCGTATCGGACTGTCGTGAAGAACAGTGCCTGCCGTTTTCCTCCGGCAGCTGTCCCTATGCATGTCTCCGGATTATAGTCCTTGATGCCGAGGTCTTTTGCCCACTCCTCCTTTTCCTCGTTTTCCATGTAATAAGGACATTTGGTCACTATAAGAATGTCTGCCTTGTGCAGGCGTTCTGGAAGGTCCCTGAGCCTGCCTGCAGGGAGAAGATGGTCTGAAGATACGGGCCGGTTGTAGTTGACAAGGACAATCGAGACTGTCGGCTTGAGTGACCTGTATTGGAATGCATCATCAAGGATTACAAGATCGGCAGGGCTGAAATCCTTGAAAACGCATTTCCTGCCTTTCTTTGATGCCGAAAGCTTCTCCGGGTGTCTGAGAAAGTCGCAACCTTCCACCCGGTTCTTGTCTACGGCGACTGTCACCCCAGGAAATTTTTTCTTTATCTGCAGCGGTTCATCGCCGAAAAATTCGGCAGGGGTGCGCTTGAGCCCATTTTCTGGCGTCCCGGTACCGGATACGACCTGCTGGAAGCCCCTGCTTTTCCGGCGGTAGCCTCTGGACAGCACAGCCAGACTGCAAGCTGACCAATGCGGATGTTCTGCCAGGAGTCTTATGAGCATTTCTGTATGTGGGGTCTTTCCTGTGCCTCCGACTGTGACATTGCCGACGGAGATTGTCGGGATTTCGGCGGAATGGACTTTCCTTATGCCCGAATCATAGAGGGCATGCCTTATTTTCAGAGTGATATAGTAGGGGGCAAGAAGTATCTGGTCAAGCATTTTCTTTGGATTTTCTCGGCAAATATACGCAGAAGCCGAGTGCAGAGCAAATATAGACAACTATTTTATTTTGCATAGACGGAAGTGGCCTGAGGAGCAGGGGTGTCTCCCCATTTTTCCGCCACGAAGTCAAGGGTGGCCCGGAGTTCTTCCGGGTCAGTGAGAGTGACGAGCTTAAGCCGTGTCTCCCTGAAGTCCGGCAGCCCCTTGAAGTAGCATGACAGGTGACGCCTCATCTCCAGTATCCCGACTTTTTCTCCCTTGAGCTGCAGGGACTTTTCAAGGTGCCGCTTGGCAAGGTCCACCCTTTCGCGGACGCTCATTTCCGGAAGGAGCTCCCCCGTGTCGAGGTAATGCCTGATTTCCCGGAAAATCCACGGATGCCCGAATGTCGCCCTGCCTATCATGATGCCGTCGACCCCGTATCTGTCAAAGGCTTCCCTGGCCTTCTGCGGGGAGTTGATGTCGCCGTTGCCTATGATGGGGATGTGCATCATCGGGTTTTCCTTCACTTTGCCGATGAGAGTCCAGTCCGCCTCGCCTGTGTACATCTGGCAGCGTGTCCTCCCGTGTATGGTCAGAGCCTTGATGCCGGTGTCCTGAAGCCGTTCGGCCAGCTCCACAATGATTTTTGAGTCTGAGTCCCAGCCGAGCCTTGTCTTGACCGTGACCGGCAGTTTGACGGCGTCAACGACCATTTTCGTGATCTGCACCATCTTGTCCGGCTCGCGCATCATCCCGGACCCTGCCCCGCGGCGGGCTATCTTGTTGACCGGGCAGCCGAAGTTGATGTCAATCAGGTCGGCCCCGTGTCCTCCGGCAATCTGTGCCGCATTCTCTGCCATCTTCGCCGCCTCGACCATCGCCTCGGGGATGCTCCCGTATATCTGGATTCCTATTGGGGCTTCAGTGTCGCTTGTGACCATCTTGGCGAGAGCCTTTTTCGCGTCGCGTATCAGCCCGTCGGAAGAGATGAACTCGGTGTACATCATGTCTGCCCCGAATTCTTTGCACATCGCCCTGAAGGACGCGTCAGTCACATCCTCCATAGGAGCAAGGAAAAGGGGCTTTTCGCCGAGGTCTATGTTTCCGATTTTCATTTCAAGGCTTTTTTCATACAGGTCTTTCCGGCTGCAAAAATACAGAAAAATCATGACTGCAGGACAATGTTTGGTGAATAATTTCTATATTTGAAAGATTTTGGAAATAAATATTCACTCAATATGGCAAGAAAGATTTCAACAGTCGGTGTCCTTACTTCAGGAGGAGACGCACCGGGCATGAATGCGGCCATCAGGGCCGTGACCAGGGCTTCAATCTACAACGGATGGAAGGTGATGGGAATCTACCGGGGCTACGAAGGCCTCATCAACAACGAAATCGAGGAATTTACTTCCCAGAGCGTCAGCAGCACCATCCAGAGAGGCGGGACCATCCTCAAGACAGCCCGCTCGGAGGAGTTCATGACTCCTGAAGGCCGGCAGAAGGCATACGACAATGTCTGTGCCCACAACATCGACGCCCTCATTATCATCGGAGGCAACGGCTCCCTTGCCGGCGCCCAGGTCTTCGCCCAGGAGTTTGACATGCCGTGCATCGGTATACCGGGGACGATTGACAATGACCTCTACGGCACCGACTCTACCATCGGATATGACACAGCCCTCAACACCATCATGGAATGTGTCGACAAGATCCGCGACACTGCCACCTCGCACAACCGTATATTCTTCATTGAGGTGATGGGCCGCGATGCCGGTTTCCTTGCGCAGAACAGCGCGATTGCTGCAGGTGCCGAGGCCGCCATCATCCCGGAGGACAGCACCGACATCGACCAGCTGGAGCAGTTCATCAGCCGCGGTTTCCGCAAGAGCAAGAACAGCAGTATCGTGATAGTGGCAGAGAAAGACGGGGGCGCCATGCACTATGCCGAGCGTGTCCGCAAGGAATATCCGCAGTACGATGTGCGTGTGTCCATCCTCGGCCATCTCCAGAGGGGCGGCTCCCCGAGCGCATTCGACCGTATTCTTGCAAGCCGTCTGGGCACCGCCAGCATCGAGGCCCTCAAGGAAGGCCAGCGCAATGTCATGGTCGGCATTTCCAACGACGAGATTGTCTATGTCCCGTTCAGCCGCGCCATCAAGAAGAACAAGCCGATTGACAAGGAGCTCATCAATGTCCTGAATGTCCTTTCAATCTGAATCGTAACCACGCCCGGTGGACAGCATTTTTGGTCTCCACCGGGCGCGATGTTAATGTCAATTATAGTAATGATGAGTCTCTGACAACCGTTCTCAGACAGTCTTTTACATCCTCCCAAGTGGCGTCGTTCAGGACATTCGGCATCGGATCCGTTTCAGCATCGTCAAAATATATCAGGTTTTTCATTACTATAAACAGCGATCCGTCTGAATATTTGCGGCTGTACATATCAAGGATATTATCCAATGAGAAAGACTGAAGAAGCGTATAAAGGTCAATAAAATCTTTTTTCGTTCCTCTGTTCACAATCGCGGCGATTTTCATGGCTGCGATATCATTTAATGAAGCCAGACGAACTCTGTTTCCCTCTATCGGCAGGTCAAGCCACGGATATGGATAATTGACCATATCTACTTTAATACCGTTGAGCCAGAATATGTTTATATTTTTTGATACAGAAGCGATTTCCACACTTCCGATCTCTCTGAGAATATCACGCAATTCTTCTGAATCAGCATTGATTCTTCCAAAAAAATCCAGATCTGTCGAAGTCCTGTGACCAAGCTGAAGCGCCAATGCCGTACCTCCGACCAGTCTGGCATCTTTGAGAACAGACAAGTCGGACAATTTCTCCAGCAAAGAATGTGTTTCCGGGGTTATGGTTTCATAATGCAGCATCGGAACTGGTTCTTAGGAATGCCGGAAACAGTTGATATGAACGACAAGGCACGTGGTTCAAGAGTCCGCAAATTACAAGCAATATCGACAATGCGGTACAGTCCGTAAAATGACAATAGCAGTTTCCAGTCGGAAAGTTTTCCATATTCCAGTACCCGCTGAACGATATACGGAGCATTTTTCTCCATATCTACAATATCTGTCCTCGTATCCCAGAACAGATGTTCTGAAAACTTATTTATGATTCCTGCCTTATCCATTATCGTTGTTTCCTATTGCAAACATATGAAAAATTTCCCGTTAAACCATATTCGTCAAGACGGCTATACACTTGACAGCCGGATATTCGCGCCCGTCGGATGGCATTTCACATATCCACCGGGCGGGGCCGGATTTGTCATTTAGGGCCACAGATATGGCCTGCCCCCTTGCCGGATGACAAAAATTCAGTATATTTGCAGACTTGACAAGCAATTGTTAGCGAATTTAACTGTTGCACTATTATTAATAACCAAAATTCTGTTATGCTAAAAACAATGAAGTCATCGTTGTTCAGATGTTGCATGGCTGTTCTTGCCTTTGCCGCTCTGAACATGCTGGCCCCTTCATCTGTCTTTGCGCAAGACGCAACTGACGGGGGGGGCACTGTCAGCGGTACAGTTTCTGATGAGCAGGGCCCGGTAATCGGAGCCGCCGTAATGATCAAGGACGGTCAGGGCGGAGTCACGACGGGCATGGACGGCGAATTCACGCTTTCCGGGCTCAAGATGAACGATGTGATTGTCGTGTCCATTCTCGGATACGAGACTCAGGAAATCCCTTACACCGGCCAGGCTGTCGTGAATGTACAGCTCAAGACATCGGCCGAATTCCTCGACGAGGTCGTGGTCACGGCCCTCGGTATCAAGAGGCAGGAGAAGGCATTGAGCTACAATGTCCAGGAAGTCGATTCCGACGAACTCCTCCGTGCTCAGGATGTCAACTTCGTCAATTCCCTCAACGGTAAGATTGCCGGTGTGACCATCAACAAGAGCTCCAGCGGTGTCGGCGGTGCGACAAGAGTCGTAATGCGTGGCGCCAAGTCAATTGAAGGTGACAACAATGTCCTTTATGTGATTGACGGTATTCCTCTCGTGAATACGACTCTCGGACAAGGAAATGATGTGATGGGCGATTCCAGGGCTACGACAGAGGGTATCGCCGACTTCAACCCAGAGGACATCGAGAGCATCTCCGTGCTGAGCGGTCCTTCTGCCGCGGCTCTCTACGGAAGTAGCGCAGCCAACGGAGTCATCCTCATCACCACCAAGAAAGGTGAAGAAGGCAAGCTTTCCGTGTCATTCTCTTCTACTTCAGAGTTCAGCAATGCGTACATGACTCCGGAGTTCCAGAACACTTACGGGAGTGCTCAGGGATCATTCTCCAGCTGGGGAAACGAATTGTCTACCCCGAATACATTTGACCCGAAGAAAGACTTCTTCAATACGGGAATGACATTCATCAATTCCCTTACCCTCACCACCGGAAACAAGCACAATCAGACATATGCTTCCATCTCGTCCACAAATGCCACAGGTATTGTGCCGAACAACAAGTATGACCGTCTGAACCTTACCATCCGCAATACATCTTCTTTCCTGAAGGACAAACTTAAGCTCGACCTCGGCGCTTCCTATGTCAACCAGAGTGATCAGAACATGGTGTCCCAGGGACGTTACCAGAATCCGGTGATGGCTGCATATCTTCATCCGAGAAGCATCAGCTGGGATGCAATCAAGACATTTGAGCGTTATGATACAAGCCGCAATATTCCTGTGCAGTACTGGCCGATTTCTGACAGTACTTATGGGACTGACAACCCATATTGGACGGCCTACAGGGATGTGTCTCCGAGCAAGAAGAATCGTTACATGTTCAATGTCGGGCTGACCTACAACATCCTTGACTGGCTGAATATCACGGCACGTTATCGTATAGATGATTCGCACATAGAGTCTGAACGCAAAGTCTATGCATCTACCAACACCATCTTTACGGAAGGCTCGACTAAAGGTCTCTATGAATGGCAGTCATACAAGGACCGTCAGGAGTATGCCGATGTGATGCTCAACATCAACAAGCGGCTCGGAGATTTCAACATTTCAGCCAACATCGGTTACAGCTATACCAATTACTGGTCCCAGACAAAAGGTTATAGGGGGCCTCTCAAGCTTGTCCCGAACCTCTTCTCTTTCGGAAATATTGATGCTGCAGGTGCATCGTCAATAGAGGACGGAGGCTACAGCAGAGTCCGCAACAATGCAGTCTTCGCCAATGTGGAACTCGGATGGAAGAGCATGCTCTACCTTACCCTTACAGGAAGAAATGACTGGAACTCACGGCTCGTCAATACGGACAATCCTTCATTCTTCTATCCTTCTGTAGGTCTTTCCGCCATCATTTCAGAGATGGTCAACATGCCCCGGTGGTTCTCTTATTTGAAAGTCCGCGGGTCATATACTGAAGTCGGTGCTCCTGTGTCACGCTCCGGCCTTACTCCAGGCACAGTCACTACTCCGGTAGTCGGCGGTATCCTTCAGGAAACCGGCATCTATCCGTTCACTGATTTCAAGGAAGAGCGCACCCGCTCTTACGAATTCGGACTCGAGTTCCGTCTGTGGGAAAATCTCCGCGCCCAGGTGACATATTATAAGTCCAATACTTACAACCAGACCTTCCTCGGAGAACTCCCTGAGTATTCAGGATACAAGCAGATATATCTCCAGGCAGGTGATGTGGAGAACCGCGGTTGGGAAGCATCCCTCGGATACACCAACACATTCAAGGACTTCTATGTGTCATCAGTGCTCACATTCTCAAGGAATGTCAATGAAATCAAGGAGATGGTGCATGACTACAAGACGGATATGAGCCTGGAGCCTATCAATATCCCAGAAGTGCTGAAGGACAACGGGCGCGTCATCCTGAAGGAAGGTGGCAGCATCAGTGACATCTATGCCAACAGATTCTTCAAGAAAGACAGCCAGGGATTCGTCGAGATGGGTGGTGACGGTGCTTACTCTATGGAGAACACAGACCCTGTATATCTCGGACATACCTCTCCTGACTTTACGCTCGGATGGAACAATGCGTTCTCATACAAGGGATTCAACCTCAGCTTCCTCATCAACGGCCGCTTCGGCGGAGTCGTGACATCTTCCACAGAAGCCATCCTTGACAGCTACGGCGTCTCAAAGGCTTCAGGAGAAGCCCGCAAGGCCGGTGGCGTAATGCTCCCGGGGCAGGGGCTTGTAGATGCTAAGACTTATTATAATATGGTGGGAACCGGAGGTTATGAGACATCCGGCTACTATCTGTACAGCGCCACAAACATCCGTCTTCAGGAAGTTACATTCGGTTATACATTCCCGGACAAATGGTTCAACAATGTGCTCAAGGGCCTCACCCTCACATTCATCGCCAACAACCCGTGGATGATTTACTGCAAGGCCCCATACGATCCGGAACTCACTCCGTCTACAGGAACTTACGGACAGGGCAACGATTACTTCATGCAGCCGAGCGTGAGAAGCTACGCTGTAAGTGTCAAGTTTAAATTCTAATGAAAGATGAAAAAGATCATTTATAAATCATTGGTATGTGCCGGTGCCTTGTCGCTGCTGACGCTCCCGTCATGCAACTACGAGGAAATCAATACCAACCCGTATGAGATGACGGAGGAGATGGCGAATATGGACGGCGTCGGTGTCGGCTCTCTGATTACGACAATGGAAAGATTTGTTTTCCCAGTCGGAACCCAGGCGGACAGAACGGACATGATCAATGCATATCAGACAGCATATCTGCTTTCTGCTGATGGCTGGAGCGGATATATAGCTGAGGCCAATTCATGGGAAAAAGGCCTGAACCATCTGACATATTATTTGTTGGATGATTGGGTGTCGTCCACTTATAGGAATTCTTATACCGAACTTCTCTCTCCTTGGAAGAAAATCAAGGAGTCGTGTGAGGAAACAGGGAATATGGCTCCGTATGCTCTCGCACAGATATTGAAAATCTCAGGCTGGCACAAGACTCTTGAGTCCTTTGGGCCGATTCCTTATACTCATGCCGGGGATATGGCACTCGTGATACCGTTTGACAGTGAACAGGAAGTCTATAATGCTATGTTTGCCGACCTGCAGGATGCAATTGCCGAACTGATGCCTCTTGTAGAGCAGGGAGGAACCGTAGTCCCGGAATTTGATGCAGTATATGCCGGGGACGCCAGGAAATGGGTGAAGTATGCGAATTCCCTGATGCTCCGTCTTGCCATGAGGCTCAGGGAAGTGGATGAAACCACATCAAAACAATGGGTCGGAACTGCCCTGAATCATCCTGTAGGAGTCATGACTGCGGCTGATGATGCGGCGCAGATGAGCACTGGCGCCGGTTATGTCTTTGTGAACAATATAGCATATTGCGCACAGAATTACGGAGAAGCAAGGGCCTGCACATCCATGTATGCTTATCTCAACGGATATCAGGACCCGAGGCTTGCTGCATATATGATGACATCGGAGAGTGACGAGGCCTTGACCGGGTATGACGGCAAGAAATATGCTCCGGTTCCTCCTGGAGCTCCTGAGTCCCATACAGAAGAGAAATATGGCGATTATTCTCTTCCGAATATGACAAGCTCTACTCCTACATATTGGATGAAAGCTTCGGAAGTATACTTCCTGCGAGCCGAGGCTGCTCTCTATTGGTCAGAGTTCGGGGATGCCGCGTCTCTGTATCAGCAGGGAATAGAAATGTCATTCCAGGAAAACGGGGTCAGTGCAAATATCAATGGATATTTGTCGTCAGATAATCGTCCTCAGGCAGTATCTATCGGCGGATATAGCGCCGGGGCACCGACTACAGCTACTCCTGCGTTTGAAGGCAGTCAGGAGCAGAAACTTGAGAAAATCATGATTCAGAAATGGATTGCCATGTATCCTAACGGCCAGGAAGCCTGGACAGAATGGAGAAGGACAGGATATCCTAAGTTGAATCCAATTGACGGAGGCTCTACTTCTCCAGATGTTCCGACAAATACCGGAATACTCCGAATGGTATATCCTCTGAGCTTCAGTCAGTCATCAGAAGATGCCGCAAACCTTCAGACTGCAATCAGTATGCTGGGCGGACGGGATATTCCGACAGCCAGACTCTGGTGGGACTGCGACTGATGGAATTGGTTTATAATGCATAGCATCAAACGATAAATACTTATGAACAATAAATTCACAAAATTCCTGATATTTCCGGCGCTTGTCGCCGGGATGGCGATGTTCTCGTGTACTGAAGTCGAAAAGATCCCGGTGGAGCATATCGGCGGTTACAACACGATGGACAATGAGGAGAGCGAGGCATATTATGCTAATCTCCGTGAATACAAGGACCAGATCTATGGCTACGGCCGTCCTGTGGCTTTCGGCTGGTTCTCCGACTGGGCTCCGTACGGTGCCGCGAGGGGCGGTTATCTGACATCTGTCCCTGACAGCATGGACATCATCTCCATGTGGAGCGGTGCTCCGGGAAGATTTGAAATCACCCCGGAACAGAAGAAAGACAAAGAGTTCGTGCAGAAAAAGAAAGGCATCAAGCTTCTTGAGGTGAGCCTTCTTTCTCATCTCGGAAAGGGAAGGACTCCGGAGTCTGTATACGCTGACCTGTATGTCCAGGCTGAAGAAGAAGGCTGGAGCGACTCCCAGCTCGAAGAGGCCAAGAAATATGCCCGCTGGGACTACTGGGGCTTCACTTCTCATGATGTGAATAACTTCGAGGAACTCAAGGCTGCCCACACGAAATTCGCAAAGGCCCTCTGCGACTCTCTCGTAGTCAACGAGTGGGATGGATTCGACATCGACTGGGAGCCGGGAAGCGGTTTCAACGATGCCGACGGGACACTTGCCAACAATCCGCGCCAGACGGAGCTTATAATCCATCTTGTAAAGGAAATGGGCAAGTACATCGGTCCTATGAGCGACCCTGAGAACAAGGGGCACAAGCTTCTCTGCGTCGATGGTCACATCGGGACATTCGTTACCAGCTGTCCTGAATACATCGACTACTTCATCCTCCAGTCTTACGGCAGGGTGGACGGACTTGACGGATATGCCCCGAATACCCACAAGTTCATCCTGACGGAGAACTTTGAACAATATGCAGTTGATGGAGGGCGCCTTCTTGACCAGGCCCGTTATATGCCGAGCAGCGGCTACAAGGGCGGCGTCGGAGCCTACCGTTTCCAGAAGGACTATGACAATACTCCTGACTACAAGTGGATGCGCAAGGCCATCCAGGAGAACCAGCGCGTATTCAACGAGTGGAAGGCTGCCCAGGAAGGAACTGCAACAGAGAATGAACAATAAAATTGATCAGTATGAATAAAAAGATATTGAAAATTTCAGCAGTTCTTGGGCTTGGAATATGCCTGGCTGCCGGTTGTCAGGACAAGGAGGCGGAGCTCCTGATTCCAAAACTGTATTTTGAGAACGAGGAGAATGTGATTAATTTGGAAGACGGGGTATCGACAATGGATTATGAACTTCAGTCCCGTCTTTCATCAATGACATCATCCGATGTTCAGGTTACATATACCCTTGAGACGGATGCTGATATCCTTGCTGCATATAACCAGAAATTCGGCAAGGAATATCCCCTCTTTCCAGGAGCAACCCTGGGTACGGAATCTTCCGTAATTCATTCCGGAGAAATTTATTCCGATGCCGTGATGCTTAATCTTCCTGGACTTGACGCTGTTGCAGAAGGTACGAGCTATGTGCTGCCTGTGCGGGTCAATACTGGGGATGTCCCTATGATAGAAGGCTCAGACATGACATATATTGTCATTCGTAGACTGCCAAAGATTACCAAGGTGGCAAAGTTCTACAACAGTTTCTTCAAGATTCCTATTTCTCCACTCAATGTTTTCTCGGAAGTGACATATGAGGCCCTTGTGAATATCTCAAGCTTCGGAGACAACAATACCATCATGGGCTGTGAGGGCGTGATGATTATGCGTGTCGGAGATGCCGGTGGCGGAACCGTTCCAAAGGATGTTCTTCAGATGGCCGGCAAAGCAGAAATGACTTATCATGACGGACCTCTCACTGAAGGCAAGTGGTATCATCTGGCATTTACCTGTAACTCTGCCAACGAAGGTCATCTTTATGTCAATGGAGAAGAAGTCATCGAGGGTACATTTGCGATGTCATCCGATCTTACTGCAGGCGGAGCAGATTTCGGCTTCTCTGTCGGAATGGTTCCGAGATTCATGTGGGGGACCCGTCCTCTCAACGGATACATGTCAGAAGTCCGGCTCTGGAATGTCGTACGTTCCGCCAACCAGATTAAGGATAATATGCTTACTGTAGACCCCGCATCACCTGGCCTGTTGGCATATTATAAACTCAACGGAGAACTCAAGGACGCCACAGAGAACCATTTTGACCCGAACGACTACGCCATGCCGTCATTCGTCGATCTTGAGAATCCGGTGGCTGTCGGCGGAGGCCTGTAGCATATTGAAGACAACATAAGTTCATGGGCTGTATTCCAGCCATGAACAATCATACTGAGGGTGGCCCTAAAGTCAGCAGTGACAAAAAGGGCCGCCCTTTTTTCGTATCTTCCGCGGCCGGTATTTTTCTAAAAATTTGCTCAAGTCTCGGCAGGATTCTAAATTTGCAGTCGGCAAAATTATCAAGACATCATGGCAAGTGAAATAAGAAATCCCGAATTGTGGCCGGAGGGACGGCTCAAGATTGACTGGGTGAGGCACCATATGCCTCTTCTGAACGGACTGGAGCGCGAATTTGCGCAGGAGAAGCCTTTCAAAGGGCTGAAAATCGCCCTTTCCGTGCATCTGGAAGCCAAGACGGCATACCTGTGCGAGACTCTGGCCGCCGGTGGAGCGGAGATGTATGTCACGGGCAGCAACCCTCTTTCCACACAGGACGATGTTGCGGCCGCCCTCGTGCACGGGGGGCTCAATGTATTCGCCTGGTATGGCGCCACTTCTGAAGAATATGAATCCCATATAAGAAAGGTGCTTGAGCAGGGGCCGGACCTGATAATAGATGACGGTGGAGACCTTGTCAATCTGATGCACACGGAGTTCCGCCACCTGATTCCAGGTGTAATCGGAGGCTGCGAGGAGACTACTACCGGCATTCTCCGTCTTCAGGCGATGGACAGGGCCGGTGCGCTGTGCTTCCCTATGATGCTGGTCAACAATGCCGACTGCAAGCATCTTTTTGACAACCGCTATGGCACTGGCCAGTCCGTGTGGGACGGCATCAACCGCACAACCAATCTGATTGTCGCCGGCAAGAATGTTGTCGTGGCCGGCTACGGCTGGTGCGGCAAGGGAGTCGCCATGAGGGCAAAGGGACTCGGGGCGGAGGTAATTGTGACTGAAATTGACCCGATCAAGGCCATGGAGGCCGTGATGGACGGATTCAAGGTGATGACAATGGAGCAGGCTGCCTCCCTCGGAGACATTTTCGTGACCGTCACAGGCTGCGATGCCGTCATTACCCGGAAGCATTTCATGCTGATGAAGGACGGGGCCATCTGCTGCAATGCCGGACATTTTGATGTCGAGGTGGATGTCAGGGGCCTTGCCTCAATCGCAAAGGAAATCAAGCCTGCCCGCAGGAATATCACCGGCTATCTCCTTGACAACGGCAACAGGATTTATATCCTTGCCGAGGGCCGTCTGGTCAACCTTGCCGCAGGAGACGGTCATCCGGCAGAAATCATGGACATGTCATTTGCCATCCAGGCCCTGAGCGCACGATATCTCGTGCAGAACAGGGACAAGATAGCAAGGGAGCCGCATAAGATGCTCAATGATGTGCCGCGCAGCATAGACGAGGAAGTCGCAAGGCGGAAGCTCGCCTACTGGGGCTGCGAAATAGATGTCCTTACTTCGGAGCAGAGGAAATATCTCTACGGAGAGGAATAATGTCAGATGTTCCGCTTATTCCACAGGAGGAAGACCGGCTTCAATGTTCCTCTTGCGGATGAGGGCCTCGAGGAAATAGTAGTCAGCATAGTTGAGAGGGACATCTATGCTGTTGCCGTGGGGTATGCTCCCCACCGAATGCATCAGGATGAAGCCTCCGTTGGTTCCCTGGGCAGCCCTGTATGCGGGTGTTGAAAGGGAACAGATGATTTTGTCTGCCTTTTCCCTGTATATGTCCTTGCCGGTGTGCCCATACAGTTCGTACAGTCCGGAAGCGATGATGGCTGCCGAAGAGGCGTCCCTCGGCTCGTCAGGAATGTCCGGGGCATTGAAATCCCAGTAAGGCACAAGGTCTTCCGGCATATTCGGATGAGACAGGATGAATCCGGCCACATTCTCGGCTGCATCCAGATATTTCTTGTCCGCAGTGCAGCGGTATGCCGCCGTGAATCCGTAGAGCGCCCATGCCTGTCCCCTTGACCATGCAGATTCGTCCGCATAGCCCTGTGCAGTGCATTTTTTGAGCACTTCACCTGTTTCCGGGTCGTAGTCCACCACATGATAGCTGCTCCAGTCAGGCCTGAAATGATTTTTAAGCGTCTTGTCGGCATGGCTTGTCGCAATCCCGGCGAATGTCTGGTCCCCGCTGAATTCCGTCGCCTTGAAAAGAATCTCAAGGTTCATCATATTGTCTATGATGACGGGGCATTTCCATCCTCTTTCAGACTGCCATCCCCCGTCCACATTCCATGACTGGAGTATCCCGGCGGCAGGCCGGAACCTTGTCGACAGGGATTTCGCCGCATTGATGCAGACATCCTTGTATCCATCGATATTCTTGAGCCTGAGCCCGTTGCCGTAACTGTCATATATCATGAATCCGACATCATGATGCCATGTGAGGTATTGTATGTCTTCGAGAGCTTCCGTGTGCTTTCTTGCGTGTTCTGCCCAGAATTCGTCCCCGGTGAGTTCATACATGTACCAGAGGGTCCCGGCGAAAAATCCGCTCACCCAGTCCGATGCCGGCACGAATACCACTTCCCCTTTCTGGAATGAAGACGGTATGCGGATTGTGTCTCCGGCTTCGGATGCCTCAAGCAGAAGCCGGGTCTGGATTTCTGCATTCGCGATGTTGTCACTGATGATATTGTTGCCTGAAGAACAGAAAATTCCTGAAACCAGTACGGCGGCGGAGGCTGCCGCTATGGAAATCGCTTTTGGTCGCATGGTGTCATCGGTTTCAGGGGAAGTCAATACCAGGCTTCTGCAGGCTCGGCGCCCATCTCGAATTCAAGGGTGGCACCAGACATTATCTGGTCATGGGTGATATAGCTTCTGTCATAAGGCTTGCCGTCCAGCTTCACTGACTGTATGTAGATGTTGTCCTTGCTGACATTGTGTGCCAGGATGGTGAAAGTCCTGCCGTTCTCAAGATGCATCTTCACTTCAGGGAAGAGAGGCGTGCCTATCTCGTATTCTCCGGCGGCGGGGTTGACCGGATAGAAGCCCATTGCGCTGAATACATACCATGCGGACATCTGGCCGCAGTCCTCGTTGCCGCAGAGACCTGCCGGAGCATTGAAGTAAAGCTCGTGCATGACTTCAGCTGCATATTTCTGCGTCTTCCACGGCTGTCCGACCTTGTTGAAGAGATAGATGACATGGTGGCTCGGCTCGTTGCCGTGGGCATATTGCCCGATCATTCCGGTGCTGAAGAGAGGAAGCTCGTCATCTGCGGAAGGGTTGTATGTGAACATGCTGTCGAGCTTCTCCGCGAATCTTTCCTTTCCTCCGACGGTGTCGATAAGACCGTCGATGTCATGCTGCACGGACCAGAAATAGTGCCAGCCGTTGCTTTCGCAGATGTGAGGGGTATAGTCGTCAGGGGAGAACCTTTTCTGGAAATTGCCTTTGCTGTCGCGCGGCTGCATGAATGTAGTCTGCGGATTATAGACATTGCGCCAGTTCTGCGAGCGGGCGTAGAATTCTTCCGCCGTGTCCTTGTGTCCCATCTTCTCGGCCATCTTCGCTATGCACCAGTCGTCGTATGCATATTCAAGGGTGCGTGAAAGCGACCAGTTCTCGGAATTGTATTTGTCCACGACATCGAACGGCACATAACCCAGTTCCTTGTAGAGGCCGATGCCTCGGTACCAGTCCAGGTTGGCAGTGTTCACGCAGGCTTCGAGAGCCTTTTCTGCATCAAAGTCCCCGATGCCTTTCAGATATGCGTCCACAATAATCGGCACTGCATGGTAGCCTATCATCATGTCGGTCTCGCTGCCCCAGAAGTTCCATACCGGCAGCCTTCCGTTCTGCTCATAGAATGCGATGAAGGACTTCACCATGTCGTTCACCCTTGCCGTCTCCGTGTAAGTGAACAGCGGATGCGCCGCCCTGAAGGTGTCCCACAGCGAGAATGTCCCGTAGTTGGTCCATCCTTCGGCCTTGTGGATTTTCTTGTCCGGCCCGTAATATGAGCCGTCAACGTCGCTGTATGTCGTCGGCGCTATCATTGAATGGTAAAGTGCCGTGTAGAAGCTGACCCTGTCGTCCGGATTGCCGCCGATGACTTCTATCTTGCCGAGCTGGCGGTTCCAGTCCTCCCTTGCCTCCGCAAGGTATTTGTCAAAGTCGTTGTGCGGGGCTTCTGTCTCAAGATTGAGGGCCGCCCCCTCCATTCCTGTGCCGGAAAGGGCCGTGCACACTGTCAGCTGTTCCCCTTCTGATGTATTGAAGTCGAATCGGGCGACATATGCCTTGCCGATTTTCTTCCCGTCGCGTTCAGTGTCTGACACTTCGATTGACATTGCATCGAAAGGCCGCGAGAATCTTGTCATGAAATATACTTTCTGCCCCCGGGCCCATCCGTCCGAGAACCTGTAGCCCCGTACAGTGCAGGAGTCCACTGCTTCAATGAACGAATCTTCCGTGAAGTCCCAGTTCATGGCCTTCTTCAGGTTGAGAAGCACTGCCGACTCTCCCTCCGGGAAAGTATATCTCTGGATGCCGCACCTTGGCGTGGCAGTAAGCTCCACATTGATGCCGTAGTCCTTCAGCAGCACCCTGTAATATCCGGCGCTCGCTTCCTCGTCATCATGGGAGAATTTGGAATATATCCCGAGAGGAGGCTCCGCTTCATTGTACGGCAGGGTCACAGGCATGAAAGAGATGTCATACAGGTCTCCTGCGCCCGTGCCCGAAAGATGGGTGTGGCTGAAGCCTGCGATTGTGCTGTCTGGATAAAAGTATCCGGCTATCCTGTCCCAGCCCGGAAGCCCGTTGTCAGGACTCAACTGCACCATTCCGAACGGAGCCTGCGCCCCCGGGTAGGTGTTGCCCGTGAAGTCCGTGCCTATGAGAGGATTGACAGTCCCGGCATAGTCCGCCGTCCTGCCCGATGAGCATGCCACCGCCGCAAGAGCCGCCGCAGCCGCAAAAAGCATTGCAGTTTTTCTGGTTGCCATTGAAGAAAGTATTAGTCAGACAAAAATAATGAATTCGCCGCAATAATATATAATGAAATCCTGCGCAATAACCGAAAAGATTTCTCGCATGTCGGTTCGGCTGTTGATTGTCGGTGTGTCCGACGGTTTGTCGGAGGCTTGTCGTTGCGTCTGTTGCGTCCGTCCGATACATTCAATGTGTCCGATGCATCCTGTCGGTTGATTGCTGATGGCTTGGCGGTGTTCCCGATGCATCCGTTGCGTCAGGAGGAGTGGCAAACCGGTGTCCAACGGGCGCACTTTTATGGGAAAATCGCGCCTGGTGGTCATTTGAAAATACTATCGGGCACGAAAATACGGGAAAATCGCGGCCGTTGGAGGCTATTTCACATGTCCACCGGGCGCGGTATCACATCTTATCTTGCCTACCTGGCATGATTTGGGTCGATTTTCGTGTCAGGTGATACAATGAATGTACTACCTGCCGCAGTTTTTCTGGATGAATGCGTCAGGAGGGCAGTTTGCGGTATCAAATCTTGCCCACCTGCCATGATTCGAGCGGATTTTCGTGTCAGGAGGGCAGTTTGCGGTATCAAATCTTGCCCACCTGCCATGATTCGAGCGGATTTTCGTGTCAGGAGGGCATTCTGAGGTATTGAATCTTACCCACCTGGCATGATTCGGGCAGGTTTTCGCGCCAGGTGATACAATGAATGTACTACCTGCCGCAGTTTTTCTGGACGAATGCGTCAGGTGGGCAGTTTGTGGTATCATATTTTGCCTACCTGGCAATATTTTGTGGATTTTCGTGTCAGGAAGGCATTCTGCGCCCGGCGGAGGCTAAACAACTGTTTTCCGGTCACGAAGATATTGTCTCATACTCCTGTTTTAGTCCTTTTTCGCTTCTTTTTCGGAAACAAAGATTTGTAATTGCAGGATATATGTCGTAAATTCAATGATTATGTTGAATGAAACACTACTGTTATGGGAGAATCAGAGCAGACAAGGAAGCGGCAAAAGCATTCTGCGGACTTCCGGGAGTTGTACAGGGACGATGTGTTTGCGCTGCTGTGCGTCCTGAGCTTCAGCGCGACGATGATAGTTGGGACTGAGGAGATTGCAGGCATTGTACTGACCGGAGTGTTGGATGTGCTCG
>CASEBV010000005.1 GCA_949286415.1 uncultured Bacteroidales bacterium | reverse complement strand
TCCGTAAAAAATATTAGAATACACAAAACCGATGAATTATACCACAATATCATTATTTTCCGGTGCAATGGGACTGGATCTTGGGATTGAGAAAGCCGGATTTGACATCAGGGTATGTGTCGAGATGGACAAATGGGCTGCGCAGACTATCCGTAATAATACTGATATACCTGTCATAGAAAAGGACATAAACAATGTCTCTTCAGAAGACCTGCTTAAGACAGCAGGCATCAATGACGGTCAGGTAACCTTACTGATAGGCGGCCCACCATGCCAGGCGTTTTCCACAGCCGGGAAACAGCGCGGATTCGATGACTTCAGAGGAAACGTTATCATACAATATCTGCGTATTCTGTCCGAAATACGTCCGAAATACTTCATTTTGGAAAACGTACGCGGGATTTTATCCGCGAAACTGAATAGTGTTCCACCTGAATATAATGAATATGAAAATATTAAGGATATAAAAGGAAGTGTTTTACATTTTCTTACCAAAGAAGTTCAAAAAATCGGATACAATATCAGTTATGCATTGTTCAACGCAGCAAATTATGGTGTTCCAGAGCAAAGAGAAAGAGTCATAATTATAGGACATATCGGTTCTAAAGTACCATTACCGGCCCCGACCCATTCTGAAAATGGAGATTTCGGCACACAGAAATGGGTTACATTAAAGGACGCAATAGGGGATTTGTCCGGAAAAGACGACTTAAAATATATCCCGCTCCGTTCCAACAGCATACAATACATGAAATTACTGAAAGAAGGACAGAACTGGAGAAATCTTCCTCCTGAAATGGCGAAGGAGGCAATGGGAAAAGCGTACGGACTGCCTGGAGGCAAAACAGGTTTCTTAAGGCGACTTTCATTCGACAGGCCGTCCCCTACTCTTGTAACGAGTCCGACAATGCCGGCTACACTGCTTTGCCATCCGACAGAATTAAGACCTTTATCCATAGAGGAATACGCAAGAATACAGCAATTCCCTGACACTTGGAGATTCGAAGGTAAAATCGAACTGATTTACAAGCAAATAGGCAATGCAGTACCTGTAGGTCTCGGACTTGCTGTCGGGAAGCAGATAATGCGGCACATTCACAATGAGACTTGTGATGACAAGCCAAGAATTTCATATTCCAGATACAAAAAAGCCGTAGACTATGAATTCACAAAATTGTTCGATGAGAAAATCCAGTACTTAAAAGACAGCCTATGAATACGTTGATATCACAAGTGGAAGACTATGTCGCCAACAACATCGCATACTTTCACTCAAGCAGGATTGACAAACTGAAATCACTGCAACTGAACAGACTTATAAAAAGCAAGAATCCATACCTGTACAAGGCTAAAAACCTCAATACTCCACAGGAAATCGTTGAAAGTATCGCTTCCGCGTTCTTATCATCAGCGGAAGAGAGTATGTTCGGAGACTGGCTGGAAGGCCTTGCAATATTCATAGCAAATATAGTCTACAATGGATATAAAAGTTCGGCTGAGGGCATTGATCTAGAAATGGATAAGGACGGAACACACTATTTCATAAGCATCAAATCTGGCCCGAAATGGTCAAACTCGTCATCATTGAAAAAACTGAAAGAAAATTTTCTTAAAGCAAAAAGAATATACCATACAAGCGGGAATAGAAATTTATGCGAAGCCATAGAAGGATGTTGCTATGGCAAAGAAAACAATATCAGAAAGGACACTCACATCAAACTGTGTGGAGAGCGCTTCTGGGAATTCATCTCCGGATCCGAAACCTTATATATAGACATAATAGAGCCGTTAGGTATAGATGCCGCCGAGAAGAATCAACAATACAAACAAGAATATGATAAAATGATCACACGGTTCACACGTGATTTCATTTCCCTTTATTGTGATTCAGACGGTAATATCCTATGGGACAAAATAGTCTGTATCAATTCCGGAAAATAAATTCAAAGCCGTATCTTATGAGAACAGAGACTGTCACATCGGCGCAGAATCCGAAGATAAAGGAACTGCTCGCGCTCCAGGAAAAATCCAGGCTGAGACGGGAGCGCGGGCTTTTCGTCGTTGAAGGCCGCAGAGAACTCGGACACTGCATAGAGGCAGGATACCGCGTCAGGACGATTTTCGTGTGCAGAGAGATAATACCGGACACAGAGGCTGAGGCAATCATCAGGAAAGCAGAGGCAGTCCTGCATGAGTACCATGACGGACGCCGGCAGGCTCATGGAGAGACACAAGGGACGGATGCCTTGCAAAAGCATCCGGAGGACGCCGGAAGAAAAGGTCAGTCCGACGGGCTGCTTGTCATAGACATACCGTCAGCACTCTACGACAAGGTCGCCTACCGGGGTGGCACGGAAGGCATAATTGCCGAAGTAGAGTGGAAAGACCTGTCTCTTGGCGGGCTACATCTGACAGGAAATCCGCTGATAATGGTTCTGGAAAGTGTAGAGAAACCCGGAAATCTCGGAGCAGTGCTCCGCAGCGCCGATGCGGCAGGAGCAGATGCCGTGATCATCTGCGACCCGCTCACCGACCTGTACAATCCGAACCTCATCCGGGCAAGCATCGGGGCCGTTTTCTCAAGGCAGGTGGCGGCCGCATCGTCAGAAGACACAATCAGATGGCTGAAAAGCAAGAACATACAAATCCTTACGGCTCAGCTTCAGGACTCAAGATACTATTATGACACGCCCATGACCCGCGGCACGGCCATCGTCATGGGCACTGAAGCCACGGGGCTGACGGACATCTGGAGAGAAAACGCGGATGCCCGGATAAAAATCCCGATGCTCGGGCAGCTTGACTCCCTGAATGTCTCGGTGTCGGCGGCTATTCTCCTTTACGAGGCTGTACGCCAGAGGTCTGCCGGCGCCACAGCTGCCAGCTGTTGAAGATATTCTGCCAGAGGATATAGCAGCTCGGGGCAACCGAGACAACCGGAGAAAGATAGGCTACGGACACCCAGATGGCGAAGACCGTATTCTTCTGTCCCATGGCTTGTCCAGCACTTGTCCTGTCACCATATCGGCCGCCGAGAATCTTTCCGCAGAAGAACAGAATCACGCAGAGCACAAGGCTTGCTCCCGCCTGCATCCACAGCAGCCATGGCTCAAAATGTCCGTTGACCACAGAGCGGAGGGCCTGCGCTATAATCATTATGAGAGAGAATGCCCAAAGATAAAATGCAAGGCTGCCGCAATATCTCAGGATTGCCGCCAGCAGCCTCGGAAAGAATCTCCGTACAATCCACGCCGCAAAAAGAGGACAGATCAGCACAGGGAAGACCATCTTCAGAATCACGGCAAACTGCATGAAGAACGACATTTCCCCATGCTTTTCAACAAGAGGAAATGCCAGAGGTATCACAACCGCAGCAACGATGTTGCTTATTATGGTATATGTCGTCAGAGAAGACTCATTTCCTCCGAGCCGGCCTGTTATGACAGCCGCAGCCACGGCAGTCGGACACACGATGCAGACCATAATTCCCTCCGCTACGGCAGCATACCTGAAATCCGGGAAAAAGTGAAGGGGCAGGGCGATGGCCAGACAGGCAAGCACCTGGACGGCAGCCACCTGCAGATGCCATTTCCTGATTTTCATGTCACGCGGGCGCACCTTGCAGAAGGTAAAGAAAAGCATCACGAACTGAAGCAGCGGGATGAGATGCTCTGCCGTCACCTCTGCCGCAGGCTTCAGGGGATTCAGGAAAGAAAGGAAATGGAAAGCCGCATAGACTGCAATCCCGGTACAGATACCCAGAGGCATTGACCAGGACTTCGCCAATTTCACCAGCTTCCCTGCGATAATTCTGAAACTCACCATAGACTTCATAATACAGCCGTATCCCCGGCTCCTGCAAACCACGGCGCGCAAAATTACATATAAAATATTTACTTTTGCAATTCAGACCACACATGACTCATGAAACGGTTCGGACTCATAGGCTTTCCCATCTCCCACTCCCTCAGCCCGGCCCTGTTCAGGGCAGGATACGGGGAGAAATGGGGCAGGGATTATTATTATGACCTCATCAGAGGCGATGATTTCGGGGCATCCTACGGGAAGTTCATCGGATGCTACGACGGAATCAATGTGACGGCCCCATTCAAGGAAAAGGCATTCTCCCATGCCGATGCCGCAGAGCCCGGATGCGCCGAAATAGGTGCGGCAAACCTCCTGCTCAAAACCGGGAATGGGATATATGCCTACAACACTGACTATTACGGAGTCAGAATGTGCATTGGAAAGGCCATGCATGACCTTGGAATGACAGGCAAGACTTCTTCTGCTCTCGTAGTCGGATGCGGAGGGGCCGGGAAGGCGGCGGCAGCGGCAGCAAGCGGACTATGCCGCGAAACCATAATCGTAAACAGATCCCGGGAAAAGGCGGAAGCCTTCGCACAAAGGCTGAAGGACAGGGAGATAACCATACTGGGCATGGAAGATTTCAGAGATTGTTTCAGGAAAGCGGAAATCGTCATCCATACCCTGCCGGCGGTACCAGGCATACTTGACGGCCTTGCCCCCGAAGATTTCGCCTCCGGAGGCGAGCGTCCGCACGGGAAAATAATACTTGAAGCCAACTACAGGGACCCGCAGTTCCCTGGCCTGCTGAAGAGAATTGCACAAAATGAAAACAGGCACACATGCCTTCCGGAATACATTCCCGGCACTGAATGGCTGCTGCAGCAGGCCGTCGCCGGCTTTGAAATTTTCACTGGCGAACATCCCGATGAAGACGCGATGGCAGAAGTTGCAGGACAGGCCCGTGCCCTGCCTGTGTAAAACTATTGCAACATTTATTTCCTATATTTTGAATTATTGAGTATCTTGCCGGGTATTTTAAAAATCAAAGGAATGTCACTAAACAAAGCCATGCTGATAGGCAATGTCGGCAAAGACCCTGAAATAAGATATATTGAAGGCAATGCCGCAAATGGCAGCAGTGCAGGACAAGGCGACATGAACAGTTCCGGGGGCCAGGCATGGGGCGGAGCGACAAAAGTCGCAAGTTTCACGCTGGCCACCACAGAAAGATTCAGGGACCGCAGCGGCAATCTCAGGGAAAACACCGAATGGCACAACATCGTAGCCTGGAGAGGAAATGCCGACATCACCGAGAAATACGTCAGGAAAGGCACACAGCTTTTTGTAGAAGGACGCATCAGGACCAGATCATGGGAAGACCAGTCGGGGAACAAGAGGTATGTCACTGAAATCATCGCCGACAATCTTCAGCTTCTCGGCAAAAAGTCCGACAATCCGGCGTCTTCCGACAACAGGAGCATCCCTGCGGCACATGTCAGGCAGTCTGCAGCACCGGCTCCAGAACCGGGGAATCAGACTTCAGCCCCATCTTCTTTTGCTGCTGCAGAAGACGATGACGACCTGCCGTTCTGAAGACAGCCCAGCCAAAGGGAAACCGGTTCCGACAGATTATAAACAACACACAAATCATACAATACACAGCAGAATATGAAAACAGACGTAGTGCTCGGTCTCCAGTGGGGAGATGAAGGGAAAGGCAAGATTGTGGATGTACTTGCAAGAAGATATCCCGTAGTGGCACGGTTCCAGGGAGGGCCGAATGCGGGACATTCACTTCATTTTGAAGGACACAGCTTTGTACTGAGGTCCGTACCCTCCGGAATATTCAGGGAAGATGCAATCAATATCGTCGGGAACGGCGTAGTCCTGGACCCGATAACATTCCGCAGCGAATGCGAAAATATCGCAAAGACCGGCGTCCCTGTAAAAGACAGGATTCTGGTGGCCAAGAAAGCCCATCTCATACTTCCGACGCACCGGCTTCTGGATGCTGCCAATGAGGCAGCCATGGGCAAGGGGAAAATCGGCTCTACACTCAAGGGCATCGGACCTACATATACAGACAAAGTCAGCCGCAACGGACTCCGTGTCGGGGACATCCTTGCGGACAATTTCCGAGAAAGATACGCCAGACTCAAGGAAAGGCATGTCAGGACACTCAGCCAGATGGGCTTCGAATGCGACCCGGATGCAGAAGAGGCAGCGTTCATGGAGGCCGTGGAATACCTCAAGGAGTTCAGGATGATTGACTGCGAATACTATGTCAACGAGACTCTCAAGACCAGATCCATCCTTGCCGAAGGGGCCCAGGGGTCCATGCTGGACATCGACTACGGCTCATATCCTTTCGTGACCTCATCATCCACCGCATGCGCCGGAGCCTGCATAGGTCTCGGCATCGCTCCTTCTCAAATCGGGCATGTCTACGGCATTTTCAAGGCCTACTGCACGAGGGTAGGAAGCGGGCCATTCCCTACGGAGCTCTTCGACGAGACCGGAGAAAAGCTCAGGAAAATCGGCAACGAGTTCGGAGCCGTGACAGGCAGACCGAGAAGAACCGGATGGCTTGACCTTGTGGCCCTCAGATATGCCGTCATGATAAGCGGAGTCACGGACCTCATCATGATGAAGTCCGACTGTCTCGATTCCTTTGAAACCATAAAGGTCTGCACTTCTTACAAAGTGGACGGAGAAGAGACACTTCAGGTTCCTTTCGACACCTACGCCGAAATAGAGCCTGTCTACACCGAATTCAAGGGATGGAACACCGACCTCACCGGATGCAGAAAAGAAGAAGAACTTCCGGAAGCATTCAGGAACTATATCAGATTCATGGAGAATTATCTCGGAGTCCCGATCAAAATCATTTCCCTCGGTCCTGACCGTGAGGCCACTATCATGAGATAGGGACACCGGAGAATCAGAATGACATTACAGAAAATCATAAAAACATCAGATTAACTACACCGGAAATCCGGAAAGCCCAAGAAAAAAATGACAGCAACAATAAGAAAATTCCTCAACGACTACGCAGCGGCAAGATGGGCCGCCCTCATTCTCATCGCCCTGATGATGTTCTTCGCATACATGTTCGTGGACGTGATGTCCCCGCTCAAATCCCTAATCGAGGGAGAACGGGGATGGGACAGCGGAGTATTCGGGACATATGCGGCTTCTGAATACATACTGAATGTATGCGGTTTCCTCATCATCGCCGGCATCATCCTTGACAAGATGGGTATCCGCTTCACGGGAATACTGTCGGCATCCCTCATGGTCTTCGGGGCCGGAATCAAATTCATCGGAATAAGCGACTGGTTCCAGACTACGGAAACATGCGCATGGCTCGACAGCTGGTGGACCGCAATGCCGGGGAGCGCCAAGATGGCGGCCCTGGGATTCATGATATTCGGCTGCGGCTGCGAAATGGCCGGCACCACTGTATCCAAGGCCATAGCCAAATGGTTCAAAGGCAAGGAAATGGCTCTCGCAATGGGCATGGAGATGGCCATTGCCCGTCTCGGAGTGTTCGCCGTGATGTGGCTTTCTCCGGCAATTTCCGGCAAGTTCGGCGGATCCGTGGTAGCTCCGCTGGCATTCTGCTCCTGCCTCCTTCTCGTCGGCCTCATCAACTACATAGTTTTCTCCATAATGGACACAAGGCTTGACAAGGAACTGATTGCAGCCGGAGAAGCCACTGAAGAAAAGAGTCCGGAGGACGAGTTCCATGTAAGTGACCTCAGGCAGATCTTCACAAGCAAGATGTTCTGGCTTGTGGCCCTGCTCTGCGTACTTTATTATTCCGCAATCTTCCCGTTCCAGCGGTATGCCCCGAACTTCCTTGAAGTGACCCTCAATGTGGATGCCGCCACCGCTTCACAGCTTTTCAGCTGCTTCCCTATCCTCGCCATGTGCCTGACCCCGCTTCTGGGTCTCCTTCTTGACTACAAGGGCAAAGGAGCCTCAATGCTCATGATAGGTGCGGTCATAATGATTGTCTGCCATCTCAGTTTCGCATTCCTGCTGCCGGTATTCCCGCACAAATGGTTCGCCCTGCTGCTGATAGTGGTTCTCGGAGTAAGTTTCTCCCTCGTGCCTGCAGCCCTGTGGCCAAGCGTCCCGAAAGTCATCGACGAAAAAGTGCTGGGAAGTGCATACTGCCTTATTTTCTGGGTACAGAACATCGGACTCTGCCTCGTGCCTCTGCTCATCGGAGTAGTCCTCAATTCAACGGGAGGCTATCTGATGCCTATGATAATATTCTCATCATTCGGCATACTGGCCTTCATCTTCAGCCTGCTGCTCAAGATTGAGGACCGCAGGAAAGGATTCGGGCTCGAGCTTCCGAACATCAGGAAGGAAGAAAACAAATGACGGCCGGACAGTGGACAAGGCAGGTAAAAATATAGCTGCAAGCAGCACGGCATGCTGGATTGCCCTTGCATGTCTCGTGGTACCGATGTTCGCATCGTACTTCTTCGATGACATGTTCTCCACATTGTCGCATATTTTCCAGAACCCTGACATGCTGGCACTCGGATGGGACAGTGCGGGCTACGGGTTCTATGCCGGCGGCTACTCTTTTCTCTGCGTGTGCGGAGGCCTTGTAGTCTGCGGCGTATTGCTTGACATGTTCGGAGTGCGCATCGTCGGCTCCGTCTTCGTCGGGCTGATGATTGCCGGGGCGGCAACAGTTCTGGCGGCGATAACTTCCGGCCTCGAACCGGCCACATCACTGACAATAGCATATATCGGGTGCATGCTGTTCGGCCTCGGCAGTGAAATCGCCGGAGTAGCCGTCACAAGGTCAATTGCCAAATGGTTCAAGGGCAGGAATGTCGCACTTGCCATGGGGCTCCAGCTGGCTATAGCACGGCTCGGCACGGCCACGGCATTCATCCTTTCTCCGATACTCGTGGCAGAAAAGTCTGCGGGAGAAATATATACGCTTGCCGAAACTGCACGGCCTGCAATAGCCGGGCTATGCATGATGCTTGCGGGAGGTATTCTCTGGGCAATATTCGTTGCCATGGACGCAAGATTCGACAGGGACAAGGGGGTAATTTCCGCAAAAGGGAAAGTCAGGGATGAAGACAAATTCAGATTCAGCGACATACTGAAGGTTCTCACCAATCCGAGATTCATCATGATTGCCCTTCTGTGCGTATTTTTCTATTGCTGCATCATCTCCTTCAAGAAATTCGGCACAGCCATAGTCATCCCGCGCTTTGACATGGATGTGGACGCGGCAAAATGGGTGATAACGATGATTCCGTTCTTCACGGTCATATTCACCCCGCTGTTCGGGGCTATTGTCGACAAGGTGGGAAAAGCGACAATATGGATGATAACGGGGGCCGTCCTCGTGCTCTGCGCCCATCTCATAATGGCATTTGCCCCACAGGGAGAACCTTTCTACGGCTACCTTGCCATATCATTGCTCGGGACAGGATATTCCCTCGTGCCTTCGGCCATGTGGCCGACCGTTCCCAAGATAATTCCGGAAAAGAATCTCGGCACAGCATATTCGCTGATATATTGGATACAGAACATGGGCATGCTCCTCGTGCCGATTTTTGTCGGGAGAATCTTCAGGGACACCGTCACCGAGCCGGGCAACAGAATCCAGGAAATCAGCGCAGCCGTAAATGCCGAATACATTTTCATAGGACTCGGCACGGTGGCAATAGCTGTAGCCATAATGCTCATTGCCTCCTCAAGGAAACACCCTGAACTTGAAATAGACCTTCCGAACAGAAAAAATTGAGATAATGTACAGACTCCTTGAAAAAATCAATTCCCCTTCGGACATAAAGGGACTCAGCATTGAAGACCTCAAGGCCCTGTGCGCAGAAATCAGGGACTACATGATTGACTGCTGCGCGACCAACCCGGGACATCTCGGCTCAAGTTTAGGCGCAGTCGAACTCATCGTGGCCATGCATTATATCTATGATACGCCCAATGACAATATCGTCTTTGACGTAGGACATCAGTCATATGCGCACAAAATCCTGACAGGAAGGCGCGAACTTTTCAGAAAAAACCGCAAGAAAGACGGAATCAGCGGATTCACAAGAAGAGCGGAAAGCATCTACGATGTATTCGGGGCCGGACACTCCTCCACATCCATCTCGGCGGCACTCGGACTCGCCAAGGCGGCGGAGATGGAAGGAAACAACAGGAAGACAGTTGCGCTCATAGGCGACGGAGCACTTTCGGGCGGCCTTGCCTTTGAAGGAATCAACAACGCGGGCATCAGCAAAACGGATATTCTTGTCATAATCAATGACAACAACATATCCATCGACAAGAATATCGGAGGCATACACGAACATCTTCTCAAACTCACCACCCATCCGGGCTACAACAGATTGAAAAAGAGTGTATGGGACATGATCGGTGAAGGAAAGTTCCGGGAACTGATCCAGAATTTCGTCGTCACGACCAAATCACATCTGGTCCATGACTCCGGCGGGGCGCTGTTCGAGGCCCTCGGCTTCCGCTACTTCGGTCCGATAGACGGGAATGATATCAGACAGACAATAGATGCACTCGCCAGGCTCAAGGACATGAAGGGTCCGAGAATCCTCCATACCATCACGACCAAGGGGAAAGGATATGCACCGGCAGAGGAAGACCAGACGATCTGGCATGCCCCGGGCATGTTCGACCCGGTCACGGGGAAACGCCTCATGCCCTCCAAGCCCGGAGTCAGCAGATATCAGGATGTTTTCGGGGAAGTTCTCCTGGAACTGGCCCGCAAGGACAAGAGAATAGTGGGAGTGACACCGGCAATGGCTTCCGGATGCGGCATGAATATCCTTGCCAAAGAAATGCCGGACAGATTCTTCGACGTGGGCATAGCAGAGGAACACGCTGTCACATTCTCGGCAGGCCTGGCCGCCGGAGGCATGAAACCGTTCTGTAACATATACTCGTCATTTTCCCAGAGAGCATACGACCAGATTATCCATGACGTGGCACTTCAGAAATTAGGTGTAGTACTGTGCCTTGACCGCAGCGGACTGGTAGGGGAAGACGGGGCCACGCACCACGGCAACTTTGACATAAATGCCTACCGCTGCATTCCGGACACAATAATAGCGGCGCCAAAGGATGAGATAGAACTCAAAAATCTGATGTATACAGCCTCTCTTGCAGAAGAGGGACCATTCATAATCCGATACCCGAGAGGCTACGGCGAAGGACTGGACTGGAGAAATGCAGAATTCCGTCTGCTGGAAAAGGGAAAAAGCGAGATGATTGCAGACGGGGAAAAAGTCGCAATAATCGGGGTCGGCCCCGTAGTGAACAGGGCTGCAGAGGCAGCTGCAGAATACAAGGAGACAAACGGCACCGGACCAGCTGTATATAATATAAGGTATATAAAGCCGCTTGACACTGAGATGATGGAGAGAATACTCTCTGAATTCCGGAGCATAATCACAATCGAGGACGGAAGCCTTGCCGGCGGAGTCTACGGAGCGGTATGCGAATACGCAGCAGAAAAAGGAAAAATGACAAGAATCCGCGGGATAGGAATCCCTGACAGATTCATAAGCCAAGGCACGCAGCAGGAACTCCGGGAAGAATGCGGACTCAGCAAAGAGAACATCCGGAAAACCATTGAAGAGGAAATGGCGGAGGATTTCAAAAAATAAATACAAAAGATTAAAAAGTTTTGGAAAGTCCGAATTAATATCTATCTTTGCAATCCCTTTCGGAAAACATACGGCCAAGAAAGGAAATGCCGATGTAGCTCAGTTGGCCAGAGCACGTGATTTGTAATCTCGGGGTCGTGGGTTCGATTCCCTCCATCGGCTCAGTTTTTTGAATTTAGAAGTTGATTTTCCTGAGGACGAAGTCATCGCGGAAAAGAAACATAAAACGGGAGAATACCAGAGTGGCCAAATGGGGCAGACTGTAAATCTGCTGGTTTATACCTTCGGTGGTTCGAATCCATCTTCTCCCACAATTCAGGCGCCGAAGTCGCCCGAAAGAAACATTGTGACAAAGGGGTCCGAAGTTTATTTCGGGATGAATTCAAGGCGGACAAGCGATGAGGGAAGGAGTTTACTTCCGTAAACGACAGACCGAAGATGCGAAGTCCAACGCCGAAGTCGCCCGAAAGGAACAAGGAAATGCGGAAGTAGCTCAGTTGGTAGAGCATTAGCCTTCCAAGCTAAGGGTCGCGGGTTCGAACCTCGTCTTCCGCTCAAAAACATAAACACTACGCCAGTGTAGCTCAGGGGTAGAGCGCTTCCTTGGTAAGGAAGAGGTCATGAGTTCAAATCTCATCACCGGCTCTGCTTTTTTTGTGTATATAATACTCAATTAAAATACTAGATTATGGCTAAAGAAACCTTTAAAAGAGACAAACCGCACGTTAACATCGGTACTATCGGCCATGTTGACCACGGTAAGACTACTCTGACTGCAGCAATCACTACAGTACTTGCAAAGCAGGGTCTTTCAGAGCTGCGTTCATTTGACTCAATCGACAATGCTCCTGAAGAGAAAGAGCGTGGTATTACTATCAATACTGCACACGTAGAGTATCAGACAGCAAAGCGTCACTATGCACACGTTGACTGCCCGGGCCACGCCGACTATGTGAAGAACATGGTAACAGGTGCCGCACAGATGGACGGTGCAATCCTCGTAGTTGCAGCAACTGACGGTCCTATGCCTCAGACTCGTGAGCACATCCTTCTCGCCCGTCAGGTAAACGTTCCGAGAATCGTCGTTTTCCTTAACAAGGTTGACCTTGTTGACGATCCTGAGATGCTTGACCTCGTTGAGATGGAAGTTCGTGACCTCCTTACTTTCTATAACTTCGACGGTGACAACGCTCCGGTAATCCGTGGTTCTGCCCTCGGTGCACTTAACGGTGACCCACAGTATGAGGCAAAGGTCATGGAGCTCATGGATGCAGTTGACGATTATATTCCAATTCCTCCAAGGGACAACGAGAAGCCGTTCCTTATGCCAATCGAGGATATCTTCTCAATCACAGGACGTGGTACAGTTGCCACAGGCCGTGTTGAGACCGGTGTCATCCACACTGGCGACGAGGTTGAAATCGTAGGTCTCGGCGAAGAGCCTAAGAAGACTACCGTTACAGGTGTCGAGATGTTCCGCAAGATTCTTGACGAAGGTGAGGCAGGTGACAATGTAGGTCTTCTCCTCCGCGGTATCGACAAGAAGGAAATCAAGAGAGGACAGGTACTTGCCAAGCCAGGCACTATCCATCCGCACCAGAAATTCCAGGCTGAGATTTACGTGCTGAAGAAAGACGAAGGTGGCCGTCATACTCCATTCCACAACCACTACCGTCCGCAGTTCTTCATCCGTACTCTTGACATCACTGGAGAGATTGCTCTTCCGGAGGGAGTTGAGATGGTTATGCCGGGCGACAACGTGACTATCACAGTTGACCTCATCTACCCGGTAGCACTTAATGAAGGTCTCCGTTTCGCAATCCGCGAAGGTGGACGTACAGTAGGTGCAGGACAGGTAACCAAGATTCTTGAATAATCAGTTTCAGGATATAATTAAGGGGGATGTCCACACGTCCCCCATTTTTAGGGGAATAGAACAAGGGTAGTTCAGCGGTCTCCAAAACCGTCGATGTGGGTTCGAATCCTGCTTCCCCTGCAAAATATCAAAGGTTACGATTTGGTAATTGTTTAACAGATGCCATAGCAAGCTTCCAACGATTGGCATCCATTAAAAGTAAAGATGAGAAGATTCATAAACTATCTTAAGGAGTCCTATTCTGAGATGACCAATAAGGTTTCATGGCCGACATGGGACAAATTGCAGAGTTCTGCCATTCTCGTAATGGTGGCTTCTGTGATTTTCGCTGTAGTCATCTTCATCATGGATTACGCTTTCCAGAATCTGATGTCTGCCATCTATACATTATAATACGAGTGCATCTATGAGCGAAAGCAACAAAAAATGGTATGTACTCAGAGCGGCAGGAGGAAAGGAAAAGAAAGCCAAAGAGTACCTCGAAAAGGAAATTGAGAGATATGGTCTTCAGGATCTTGTGTCTCAGGTTCTGGTTCCTACCGAGAAAGTATACAAAATCCGTGACGGGAAAAGATACTGCTCGGAAAGGTTGTTCTATCCTGGATATGTGCTGATTGAAGCGGAGCTTACGGGCGAGCTTCAATATATCATCAGAAATGAAGTTCCGCACATGTCCGGCTTCCTTACAGAAAAACGCGAAGTCAGCAGAAGCAACGGAAAAGTTCAGGAAGAGAAGATTCCTATTCCACTCAGGGATTCTGAAGTGAAGAGAATACTCGGAGAGCACGATGAAGTTGCGGACAGCGAAGGAGAAACAATCGTGGACTACACTGTCGGCGAGGCTGTAAAGATTACAGACGGTCCGTTCAGCGGTTTCGACGGTACAGTTGAAGAGATAGTCGAAGACAGAAGCAAACTCAAAGTGATGGTTGTGATATTCGGCAGAAAGACTCTGCTCGAGCTCAACTTTACGCAAGTAACTAAAGAATAATCAAAATTATGGCAAAAGAAGTTACCGGATTCATCAAACTCCAGATCAAAGGTGGCGCAGCCAATCCATCACCTCCTGTAGGACCGGCCCTCGGTTCAAAGGGACTTAACATAATGGATTTCTGCAAGCAGTTCAATGCCCGCACCCAGGACAGCGCCGGAAAAGTCTTGCCTGTAGTAATTACCGTCTACAGCGACAAGTCATTCTCTTTTGAGATCAAACAACCGCCTGTTGCCGTGCAGCTGAAGGAAGCCGCCAAGATTTCCAAGGGTTCAGATGAACCGAACAGAAAGAAAGTAGCCACTGTCACTTGGGATCAGGTGAAGGCAATCGCCGAAACCAAAATGCCGGACATGAATGCTTTCACTCTCAAGTCAGCAATGACAATGGTTGCAGGGACTGCAAGAAGCATGGGTATCAAAGTTGAGGGAGAATTTCCCGCTGACATCTAAAAATCACACGCGAAATGAGTAAACTTACAAAAAACCAGAAAATGGTGATGGCCAAATACGATGCGGCCAAAGAATACAAGCTTGCCGAGGCATGTGAAGTTGTCAAGGATATCACTTTCACAAAATTTGATGCTTCAGTAGAACTTTCTGTAAACCTCGGAGTGGATCCGAGAAAAGCCAACCAGATGGTCCGCGGCGTGGTTACACTTCCGAACGGAACAGGTAAGCAGACCAGAGTCCTCGTGCTCTGTACTCCTGACAAGGAGACTGAAGCAAAGGAAGCCGGAGCGGATTTCGTCGGACTTGACGAGTTCATCGACAAGATCAAAGGCGGATGGACGGATGTTGACGTCATCATCTGTACACCATCAGTAATGGCGAAAGTCGGTGCAATCGGACGAATCCTCGGACCGAGAGGTCTCATGCCAAACCCTAAGACCGGAACAGTCACAATGGAAATCGGCAAGGCCGTGAAAGAGGTAAAGGCAGGTAAGATTGACTTCAAAGTTGACAAGACAGGAATCGTTCATGCAGCGATAGGCAAAGCATCATTCACTGCCCAGCAGATATTTGAGAACGCACAGGAACTGCTTTCAGCCATCATGAAGCTGAAGCCACAGACTCTTAAGGGAACTTACCTTAAAGGCGTTTCAATCTGTACGACAATGAGTCCAGGCGTAAGAGTCGACATCAAATCATTCGGTAGTGCTGAATAATTAAATTCAATGTTATGAGAAAAGAAGACAAAGCCCAGATAATTGAATCTATAGCAGCACAAATCCAGGAAACTCCCAATTTCTATATCACGGATATTTCCGGACTGAATGCTGAACAGACGACAAAACTTCGTCGTGACTGCTTTGAAAAGGGTATCAAGCTCGTAGTAGTAAAGAATACTCTCCTCCACAAAGTGCTCAAGGACATGAACAATGAGGAGGTTACTGCCCTCTTCCCTGTTCTTGAAGGCCCGACAGCTGTAATGTATACAACGACTCCGAATGCTCCCGCAAAGCTCATCAAGAAATACGCTGATGACGGGGCAGAGAAGCCGGCTCTGAAAGGAGCATACGTACAGGAATGCGCATTTGTCGGCGCTGACAAACTCGGAGAACTCTGCGACATCAAGTCCCGTGAGGAACTCATCGGAGACATCATCGGTCTTCTCCAGTCACCGGCACGCAATGTCATATCCGCACTCCAGTCTGCAGGCGGCAAACTCGCAGGCATCGTCAAGACTCTTTCAGAGAGAGAATAAGCAAACAAATAATAACAAACTAAATAAATACAATTATGGCAGATATTAAAGCACTTGCAGAAGAGTTGGTAAACCTTTCTGTAAAAGACGTTCAGGAACTGGCTCAGATCCTCAAGGATGAGTATGGAATCGAACCTGCAGCCGCTGCTGTTGCAGTAGCAGGCCCAGCAGCAGGAGCCGGAGAGGCTGCAGCTGCAGAGCAGACAGAATTCAATGTATTCCTCAAGTCAGCAGGTCAGGCTAAACTTCAGGTTGTAAAGGCTGTGAAAGAAATCACAGGACTCGGCCTCAAAGAGGCTAAAGACCTCGTTGACAAGGCTCCGGACGCTGTAGTCAAGGAGAAAGTATCCAAAGCTGAGGCTGAGCAGATCAAAGCTGCCCTCGAAGAAGCCGGAGCAGAAGTTGAGGTTAAATAACTTCAACCGTCCCCGGAAGGGAAACTAATTCAGGTTTAGGGCCTATGAAAGACCCTAAACCTTTTTGTCGTATTTAAGTTTTTCTCTATACTAAAGGTAGACAGATGTCACAAAATACCAAAACACAGCGAATTTCTTTCGCATCATCAAAAATTCTCCTTGAGTATCCGGACCTGCTTGAAGTACAGCTGAAATCATTCCGCGACTTCTTCCAGCTTGACACAACTCCTGAAAACAGGAAAAATGAAGGTCTCTACAAGGTATTCCAGGAGATATTTCCGATTGAGGACACAAGGAACAATTACAAGCTCGAGTTCATCGACTACTTCATCGACCCGCCTCAGTATTCAATAGATGAATGTCTCGAGAGAGGTCTGACATACAATGTGCCGCTGAAAGCCAAGCTGCGTCTTTCCTGCAGCGATCCTGAACACGAGGACTTTGACATCAGCGTACAGGATGTATATCTCGGCAATATTCCTTACATGACCCCGGGAGGGACCTTCGTCATCAACGGATCTGAAAGAATCATCGTATCGCAGCTCCACAGATCTCCGGGAGTGTTTTTCGGACAGAGTCTGCACGCCAACGGGACGAAGCTCTATTCTGCCAGAATAATCCCGTTCAAAGGCTCTTGGATTGAATTCGCGACTGACATCAACAATGTCATGTATGCGTACATTGACCGTAAGAAGAAGCTGCCGGTCACTACCCTGCTCAGAGCCATCGGATACAACGGGGACAAGGACATCATTGACATTTTCGGTCTTGCCGACGAAATTGAGGCAACACAGGAAAACCTTAAGAAAAACGAAGGGAGAAAACTCGCGGCAAAAGTGCTCAAGACTTGGATTGAGGACTTTGTGGATGAAGATACCGGTGAGGTAATCCCTGTCGAAAGGACAACGCCGATAGTAGAGAGAGGTGAAATCCTCAATGAGGACACCATCGCAAGACTTGCGGAAACAGATGTAAAGACAATTCTCCTTCAGAAGGAAGAGGCCAATGTAAATGAATACGCTATCATCTACAATACTCTCCAGAAGGACCCGACAAATACGGAAACCGAAGCCATCAACTATATCTACAAACAGTTGAGAAATTCGGAACCGCCTGATGAGGCTACGGCAAGAGATGTCATCGACAAGCTCTTTTTCTCAGAGAAGAGATATGACCTCGGTGATGTCGGAAGATACCGCCTCAACAAGAAGCTCAATCTTTCGATTCCTGATGATACCCGTGTGCTCACGAACACTGATATCATAGAAATCATCAAATACCTCATCCTGCTGATCAACTCAAAGGCAATCGTGGATGACATTGACCACCTGAGCAACAGGCGCATCAGGACGGTCGGAGAACAGCTTGCCAACCAGTTCAGCGTGGGACTCTCAAGAATGGCAAGGACCATCAGGGAGAGAATGAATGTGCGCGACAGCGAGCAGTTCTCGCCGATTGACCTGATCAATGCGAAGACACTCTCATCGGTAATCAACTCATTCTTCGGGACAAGCCAGCTGTCACAGTTCATGGACCAGACCAACCCGCTGGCCGAGATGACCCACAAGCGCCGTCTTTCTGCACTCGGTCCGGGAGGACTTTCCCGCGACAGGGCAGGATTCGAGGTCAGGGACGTGCACTATACGCATTACGGACGCCTCTGCCCTATCGAGACTCCGGAAGGACCTAACATCGGTCTTATTTCTTCACTCTGCGTATATGCAAGAATCAGCGACCTGGGCTTCATAGAGACGCCATACCGCAAGGTGGAGAACGGCAAAGTGGATCTCAGCGACAACGGATGGCTCTACATGAGCGCAGAGGAGGAAGAAAACAAGATGATTTCTCTCGCCAATGTGAAACTCGGCAATGACGGCAGCATTCTTGAGGACAGGATACAGTGCCGTCTCGGTGCAGACTTCCCGGTAGTGACCAAAGACGAGGTAAATCTCATGGATGTTGCCCCGAATCAGATTGCATCGGTTGCAGCCTCCCTCATCCCGTTCCTTGAGCATGACGACGCTCACCGCGCACTCATGGGTGCGAACATGATGAGACAGGCCGTTCCGCTCCTCAATCCGGAGTCCCCTATCGTAGGAACAGGCCTTGAAGAAAGAGTCTGCCTTGACTCCCGGACACAGATAACAGCTGAAAGAAGCGGAGAAGTCGTATATGTGGATGCAAATGAAATCCATGTCAAATATGACAGGACTGAAGACGAAAAGTTCGTAAGCTTCTCACCTGAAGTCACAGTATACAAGCTTCCGATATACAGGAGGACAAACCAGAGCACCACTATCCTTCTCAAGCCTGTAGTCAGAAAGGGAGACAAAGTTGAAAAGGGACAGGTGCTGACTGAAGGATATGCCACACAGAACGGAGAACTCGCACTCGGCCGCAACCTCAAGGTAGCATTCATGCCATGGAAAGGATACAACTATGAGGATGCCATTGTTCTCTCGGAAAGGATGATCCGCTGGGATATCCTCACTTCCGTACATGTCGATGAATATATAACCGAAGTCCGTGACACCAAACGCGGAATGGAGGAACTTACCTCCGACATTCCGAATGTCAGCGAGGATGCAACGAAGAATCTCGACGAGAACGGTATCATCCGCATCGGAGCCCACATTGAGCCGGGAGACATCATGATCGGAAAAATCACTCCTAAGGGAGAGAGCGATCCGTCACCTGAAGAGAAACTCCTGAGGGCAATCTTCGGAGACAAGGCCGGAGATGTAAAGGATGCCTCACTCAAGGCAACTCCATCGCTCAGCGGCACAGTCATCGGCACTGCCCTGTACTCAAAAGTTGCAAAAGAAAGCAACAGAAAGGAAGCCAAGGCAGACCAGAAAGCCAAGATAGACATGGCCGACGATGACTTCAACAAGAAAACCGCAGCACTGAGGGCAAAGTTCATAGAAAAGCTCTCTGTCCTCGCGGAAGGGAAGCAGAGCGCCGGCATCAGCGATCTCTATGGCGTTGAAATCATTGCAAAGGGCAAGAATATCACCGCTGCAGACATCAAAGGCATCGACTACGAGAATATCAATTCTGCAAAGTGGACCTCGGACAAGAACACCAACGAAATGATCCGTGAACTCATCAACAACTACTGCATTGCCTACAAGGAACTTGCAGCCAAGCATAAGAGAGTTCTCGACAAGATCAAAGTAGGTGATGAACTCCCGAACGGAGTCATGCAGCTTGCCAAAGTCTACATAGCGAAGAAGAGAAAAATCCGCGTAGGAGACAAGATGGCAGGACGCCACGGAAACAAGGGTATCGTAGCCAAAGTGGTAAGAGACGAGGACATGCCGTTCCTTGAGGACGGAACTCCTGTCGACATAGTGCTCAACCCTCTCGGCGTGCCGTCACGAATGAACCTCGGACAGATATATGAGACCGTCCTCGGATGGGCCGGAGAAGAACTCGGACTGAAGTTCAGCACCCCTATCTTCGACGGAGCAAGCATGGAAGACATCTGTGCATACACCGACAAGGCCGGTCTGCCGCGCTTCGGAAAGACATATCTGCGTGACGGAGGCACCGGAGACTGGTTTGACCAGCCTGCCACTGTAGGTGTCATCTATATGATCAAGCTCGGCCACATGGTTGACGACAAGATGCACGCAAGATCCATCGGACCTTACTCTCTCATCACTCAGCAGCCTCTCGGAGGAAAGGCACAGTTCGGAGGACAGAGGTTCGGAGAAATGGAGGTATGGGCACTTGAAGCATTCGGTGCATCCAATGTACTTCAGGAAATCCTTACTGTCAAGTCTGACGATGTGACAGGAAGGTCAAAGGCATACGAGGCAATCGTCAAGGGCGACCTCATGCCGACTCCTGGAATACCTGAATCTCTCAATGTATTGCTCCACGAGCTCAGGGGACTCGGACTCAAAGTGACATTGGACTAATTACAGACAACTTGAAATTTAAGAAATATGCCGACTTTTAATAAAGAAAACAAGGTTAAAAGCAATTTCGAAAGAATCAGCATTTCACTTGCTTCTCCGGAGGACATCAAAGAAAGGTCTTCGGGAGAAGTATTGAAGCCTGAGACAGTCAACTACAGGACATACAAGCCTGAAAGGGACGGTCTTTTCTGTGAAAAGATCTTCGGTCCGACCAAGGACTACGAATGTCACTGCGGGAAATACAAGAGAATCAGATACCGTGGCATCGTCTGCGACAGATGCGGCGTTGAAGTGACCGAGAAGAAAGTCCGCAGGGAAAGGATGGGACACATTGAGCTCACCGTGCCTGTAGCCCACATCTGGTACTTCAAGTCTGCTCCGAACAAGATTGCCGCCCTTCTCGGCATCGCAGCCAAGAAGCTTGAGGCAGTCATCTACTACGAGAAATACATAGTGATCAATCCGGGGACAACAGGCATTGAGAAAAAGGAACTTCTTTCAGAGGAAGAGTATCTCGACCTGATCGACAGCATGCCGGACAACCAGAATCTCCCTAACGACGATCCTGACAAGTTCAGGGCCGGAATGGGAGCTGAAGCCATATACGAGCTCCTCAAGGAAATCGATGTGGACGCGCTCGCCAAAGAGCTCAAGGAAAAGATGAACACCGAGACTTCTCAGCAGAGAAGAGCTGAAGCCCTCAAACGCCTCAGCATCGTGAAATGGTTCCAGGAGTCCAAGGGCGTAAACAAGCCGGAATGGATGATCATGAAAGTCATCCCTGTCATTCCGCCTGATCTCCGTCCTCTGGTTCCGCTTGACGGCGGCCGTTTCGCTACATCTGACCTCAACGATCTCTACAGGCGCGTGATCATCAGGAACAACCGTCTGAAGAGGCTCATTGAGATCAAGGCTCCTGAAGTCATCCTCAGAAACGAGAAGCGTATGCTTCAGGAGGCTGTCGACTCACTCTTTGACAACTCCAAGAAGTCAAACGCAGTGAAGAGCGAAGCCAACAGGACTCTCAAGTCACTTTCTGACAGTCTGAAAGGAAAGCAGGGCCGCTTCCGCCAGAACCTCCTCGGAAAGCGTGTGGACTACTCCGCCCGTTCTGTGATTGTCGTCGGACCGGAACTCAAGATGCATGAGTGCGGCCTTCCTAAATTCATGGCAGCAGAGCTCTACAAGCCGTTCATCATCAGGAAACTGATTGAAAGGGGCATCGTAAAGACAGTGAAGTCCGCCAAGAAAATAGTCGACAGGAAAGACCCTGTCATCTGGGATATCCTCGAGAATGTGATGAAGGGACATCCGGTACTTCTGAACCGTGCCCCTACACTCCACAGGCTCGGTATCCAGGCATTCCAGCCGAAGATGATCGAAGGAAAGGCCATCCAGCTCCACCCGCTCGCATGTACGGCATTCAACGCCGACTTCGACGGTGACCAGATGGCGGTGCACCTTCCGCTCGGAAACGCTGCCATCATGGAAGCCCAGCTCCTCATGCTCGGCTCACACAATATCCTCAATCCTGCCAACGGAACTCCTATCACCGTGCCTTCACAGGACATGGTGCTCGGACTGTACTATATCACGAAGATCAGACCGGGAGCCAAGGGCGAGGGCATGAAATTCTACGGACCGGAGGAAGTCATCATAGCCCTCAATGAAAAGGCCATTGACATCCATGCCAAGATTCAGGTGCGCCTGCCTAAGGACAAGCAGCACCCGGAGGAAGGCACTCAGATGGTGGAGACCACACCAGGCCGCATCATCGTGAACCAGTTCGTACCGATTGAAGTTCCGTATGTCAATGAGATTCTCGGAAAGAAATCCCTCAGGAAAATCATTTCCGTTGTCATCAAGAACACGGGCGTTGCACGTACGGCCCAGTTCCTCGACGACATCAAGAACCTCGGATACACCATGGCATTCAAGGGAGGACTTTCCTTCAACCTCGGGGATGTAATCATTCCTGCAGAGAAAGAGGGACTCATCGAGAACGGCTACAAGACCGTGGAGAGCATCAAGAACAACTTCTCCATGGGATTCATCACAAACAACGAGCGTTACAACAAGGTCATTGACCTGTGGACTTCCATCGACAACCAGATTACCGGCATCGTGGAGAAGCAGATTTCCGCCGACCAGCAGGGATTCAACCCTGTGTACATGATGCTTGACTCCGGGGCCCGAGGCTCTACACAGCAGATCAAGCAGCTCTGCGGTATGCGAGGCCTCATGGCAAAACCTCAGAAATCCGGAGCCCAGGGCGCAGAAATCATCGAGAACCCGATTATCTCCAACCTGAAGGAGGGTATGACAGTGCTCGAGTACTTCATCTCAACCCACGGAGCCAGAAAAGGTCTTGCCGATACGGCCCTCAAGACTGCCGATGCAGGTTACCTTACCCGCCGTCTGGTCGATGTTTCCCATGATGTCATCATCAATGAGGAAGACTGCGGCACACTCAGGGGTCTGATCGCCACAGCCATCAAGAGCAAGGACGAGATCGTCGAGTCCCTCGGAGAAAGGATTCTCGGAAGGACATCAGTCCACGATATCTTCAATCCTCTCACCGGAGAACTCATTCTGCCTGCAGGAGAAGAGATTACAGAGAACATCGCTGCTCTCATAGAATCACTTCCTATTGAACAGGTTGAAATCCGTTCAGTGCTCACATGCGAATCCCGCAAGGGTGTCTGCGCAAAATGCTACGGGCGTAACCTCGCCTCAGGCCGCATGGTCGAGAAAGGAGAAGTCGTCGGAGTCATCGCCGCACAGTCCATCGGAGAGCCTGGTACACAGCTTACACTCCGTACATTCCATGTCGGAGGTACAGCATCAAGCACGGCTGCCGAAAGTTCAATCGAGTCCAAGTACAACGGAAAGCTTGAATACGAAGAGCTCAGGACTATCGAAAGAGTCGGAGACGACGGTTCTGTACAGGATGTCGTTGTCAGCCGTACGACAGAGCTCCGCATTGTCGACGAAAATACAGGCATCACATTCTCACAGTACGATGTTCCTTACGGCTCCGTCCTCTACAAGAAAGACGGTGAGAAGGTCGCCAAAGGGGACCTCATCTGCGAGTGGGATGCATACAACGCCATCACAATCATCGAGACAGCAGGTACGGTACGCTTTGACAGCATGATTGACGGTGTGACATTCCGTGAGGAAGTCGCTGACGAATATTCACTCAACAGAGACAAGGTCATCATTGAGTCACGCGACAAATCAAAGAACCCTACCATCAATATCATCGATGAGAACGGCGAAAGCAAGAAGCAGTACAACCTGCCTGTAGGTGCCCATGTGATGGTTGGCGACGGAGACAAGGTAAGAATCGGAGACATCATAATCAAGATACCTCGTGCAATCGGTAAGTCAAGCGACATCACCGGAGGTCTTCCTCGTGTCACCGAACTCTTCGAAGCCCGCAATCCGTCGAACCCTGCCATCGTATCCGAGATCAACGGAGAGGTTGCCATGGGCAAGATCAAGCGAGGAAACAGGGAAATCATCATCAAGAACAAATCCGGTCAGGAGAAACGCTATCTCGTTCCTCTTACCAAGCAGATTCTTGTCCAGGAGAACGATTATGTGAAGGCCGGAATGCGACTTTCCGACGGAGCAGTCTCCCCTACTGACATCCTCAACATCCTCGGACCTATCAAGGTACAGGAATACATCGTCAACGAGATTCAGGAGGTCTACAGGCTTCAGGGCGTGAAGATCAACGACAAGCACTTCGAAATCATCGTAAGGCAGATGATGAGGAAAGTCCAGATCAACGACCCGGGAGACACAGAATTCCTGCCGGAGGAACTTGTGGACAAGTGGCAGTTCATGGACACGAACGACCGTATCTACGGCATGTTCTATGTGACTGACCCGGGAGATTCACAGAAATACACCGAAGGACAGATTATCTCCGTGCGTGAAATGAGAAGTGAAAATGCCTCTCTTGAACGGCAGGGACTCAAGATGATGGTTCTGCGTGAGGCAAGGCCTGCTACTGCGAGCCAGATACTCCAGGGTATCACAAGAGCAGCGCTCAAGACAAGCAGCTTCATCTCCGCAGCATCATTCCAGGAGACCACCAAGGTGCTCAGCGAGGCAGCCATCAGAGGCCGCGTCGACAACCTCGAGGGTCTGAAGGAAAATGTCATCTGCGGACATGCAATCCCGGCAGGTACCGGACAGAAGGAATTCCAGGAAATCCTGGTTGCCCCTATGGAAGAGTACCAGAAGGCAATGAGCGAGCTGTAGTCCATACGGACAACTCATACAATTGAAGAAGCCGACCCGCCATGGGCCGGCTTTCTTCATTTACACTTTGTTATTTCTCAATTTGGTGATTCTTTTTCTTTAGTTAACTTTGTATAATGCTTGAAACAAAAGAATGTCTACGACAGGACAACCGTCAGGAAAAATGACTCTTCATATACCGGAGAAGCCGCTTTTGTCTGAATGTGCAGAAATGCTTGAAAACGGACAGGAGGTGGTGCTTACGGCCCGCGGAGAAAGCATGTACCCGTTCGTCAGGGACGGGGATAAGGTATTGCTGAAGTCCATGGAAGTCCATACGGGAGACATTGTTCTCGGCATTGATGAAGAAGACAAGTTCGTCATGCACAGGGTCATGGGGACCGATGGCAAGGGATATGTCCTGATGGGTGATGCCAATCTCCGGAAGAAAGAATACTGTACATCCTCCGGCATCAAAGGCATCGTCATATCCATAATGCACAACGGGAAAACACGGCTGTGCAGTTCACGCAGGGAACGGATGCTGTCCGGAATCTGGAGAACCATGCTGCCTGCCAGAAGATTTCTCCTGTTCGTTCTCAGGGGTATGGGCGTCTGAATCCATGACATTCATTACCGGCGGTTTTTATACAGAAAAAAGTGATGCGGAACTATATAAAATGGATGTCTATGGCATCGGAAGGGAACAGACTCAGACTGACGGTCTGCTGTTTCCTGAACATCTTGCGGGCCATGCTTTCCCTTTTCTTTATCTGGTGCACGAAAATACTGACAGACATTGCCACCGGACACTCGGAAAGACAGTTGACTGTCTATCTGGCATTCTGCATTGCATCAATGCTTGCCCAGGTCTTGCTTTCGGCTGCAGCCGCCCGCATCAGCGCCAGGACAGAAATTCGGATGAGGAACGGACTCCGCCATCTGCTGTTTTCCCATATCATGGAAAGCCGGTGGCAAGGACGCGGGGCAATGCATACCGGTGACATAATGAACAGAATGGAGGCCGACGTAAGGACTCTGACTTCCGTGGTATGCAAGTCTCTTCCCGCAGGGCTGACCGTAACGGTCCAGTTTGCCGCAGCGGCATACATGATGGCGGCGATGGACTGGCGCATTCTGCTCTGCATTGTGTTCCTCATGCCGATTGCAGTAGTTGCAGGAAAGATACATTTCAGAAAAATCAGAAGCCTCAGCAGAAATATCCTGGACACCGGGAGCAAGGTACAGTCCCACATCCAGGAAAATATCCAGCACAGGACGCTGATGTCGACAATGGAGATGGTACCGGAAATGTCCGGGGAACTTTCTTCAATACAGAGTTCACTTGAAAAACAGGTGATGGAGAGGACTGACTATTCCCTCTTCTCCAAGACAATAGTACAACTGGGGTTTTCCGCAGGATATCTCACCGTATTTATATGGTGCATCACCGGACTGATGAACGGGAGCATGACATTCGGTATGATGACAGCCTTTATCCAGCTTGTATCCCAGATTCAGAGGCCTGTGGTAGACATGAGCAGAATACTGCCGTCGGCAATGAATGCCGCAGTGTCGGCAGAACGGCTGTCTGAGCTGCTTGAACTCCCTGCTGAAGATTCAGTCCCTGCAGTCAGGTTCGGAAATACGGCAGGAATAAGATTTGACAATGTCTCATTCTCCTACAAAGACGGGGACGGAGGGAAAGAAATCATCTCAGGATTCAGCCATGACTTCAGGCCGGGAAGCATCACAGCCGTCACAGGAGAGACAGGAGCCGGGAAAAGTACGCTCGTCAGGCTGATTCTGGCCCTGACCAGGCCGGACAAGGGCAAAGTCATTTTCTATGACGGCGCAAAATCCGCTGAAGCATCTTCAGGTACAAGATGCAACATAATATATGTACCTCAGGGGAACAGCCTTATAAGCGGCACAATCAGGACCAACCTTCTTCTCGGGAAACCTGATGCCACGGATGAAGAGATGCTGGCGGCTCTCCATAATGCCGTTGCGGACTTTGTCCTTGAACTGCCTGAAGGACTTGACACCACATGCAGCGAATCCGGACGCGGTCTCAGCGAGGGGCAGGCCCAGAGAATAGCCATCGCCCGGGGCATGCTCCGGGAAGGAGGCATAATAATACTGGATGAACCGACATCAGCACTTGACGGAGATACCGAGCAGACCCTGCTTTCAAGACTGGCGGAAAACAGCTGCGGGAAAACAATAATAATCGTCAGCCACAGTGATACAGTGGCTCAATTCTGCCATGACATAATCCGGCTGGAACGGAACAGTGATTGACCCCGGTCAGCGCTCTATCACAAAAGTCCGCCTGTCGGGACCGACTCCCTTTATTGTAAGACGGGTCCAAGACTGCGGCAGTACCGATTTCTTCCTTACAATTCCCCTGTCAACAATCTCAAGGCCTCCGAAACCGTTGAGCACGGCCTGAAGCAGGCCCCCCGCACCAGTCACAAAATACGGATTGTCTGAGGCAGCCGTCTCGGAAAATACGCCGAACGGGAATCGGAGGAAAGGCCTGTAGCATCTGCGGAACATTTCTTCTGCTTTCACGACATCTCCCAGGCGGGCATACTGGACACAGAAAGCACTGAACGACATGGCAGGGCCATTGACAGGATCAATCTTGTCCTCATAATATTCCAAATCCCTGAGCAACCGTTCCCTTTCTGTAATGATACCGAGCGGGTAGCCGAGCAGATTCACATCTGCCTGCTTGATCTGCTCCCCGTCATAGCCCTCATATTCCAGAGTAATTCCGTCAGCACCCTCAAGTATGCGCAGTCCTGCCGACATATCTTTCCAGAGATCAGGAACCTTTGCCTTGCATAGCCTGCCGGCCTTAATTGCACACTGAAGCGCCCTGATTACAGCACCATTAGTGAATGCATTATCAGTCACATTGTTGGCATATTCATCCGCTCCTGTCACCCCGACAATTGACCATGACCCGTCATCATTCCTGACAGAGCGGCTCGTCCAGAACTCAGCTATGTCACGAAGCATCGGCCAACCGGTATTTTCCAGCCACTTCCTGTCGCCGGTGACACAATAATAGTTCCACGCAGCAATGGCAACATCCGCCGAGATATGATGCTCCATCGGTCCCGTAATAGCCCATACAGGCGTGGCTTCTTCGCCATAGCCGTCGGACTCCCAAGGGAACATGGCGCCGTCATAGCCGTATGCAAAGGCTTTCTTGCGCGCACCTTGCAGCCGGTCGGCGCGATAATCAAGCATTGAAGCGGCAATATCCTGGTTCATAAGCAGAAGCGGAGGAAATATCCAGAGTTCTCCATCCCAGAATATATGCCCGGAATATCCGTCGGAGGAGAGTCCCATCGGCGGAATACTGAGCCCCGAACCTTTTCTGCCGGAACTGTACAGGCTATACAGTGCGAGACGCACGACCCGCCAGGCTTCATCATCCCCTTCTATCTCTATGTCTCCGCGCCATAGATCCTCCCACGCAGCCCTATGTCCTGCAATGATTTTCTCCGGAGACATTCTGTCCATATAGACTATCTGCCGCACAGACTCATTCAAAGGGTCCTTGAAATCAGCGGAGGAACACACTGACGCTGCCAGACAGAAAGAGGCGGTCTCCCCTTTCGCAAGGACGGCATGAATCGACGCGCTGTCACGGACAAAGCGGTCATCCGGGAAAAACATTGAAGCCGCATGCACACTGCATGAGCCTGACCTTGTCTGCGCTCCGGCATGAAGCAAATCTATCTTCCGGCTCTCGGCGAAAAAGGATTTCATGCAGGAATCTGCATTGACATATGTTTCCGGAACTGTCATCCTGTTCACGACGCTCACATCAACATCATCCAGAGCCGTAATGCTGCATGTCATCATCAGACAGAACGGGAGATTCCGCAATGCCATGAAAGAATACTCTACCCGGATTTTGCCGGGAAGGTAAAAAGAAGTGGTATGCTCAGCCTTCTTCATGTCCAGAGTCTGGGTCCACCCGGCTATATTATCAGAGGTGACAGTCTCATCTCCTGCTGTCATAGTGATGCCGAACGGGCAGATGCCTTTCTGAATGGCATATACCATATTTTCGTCCTGCCTGTCAAAGACACCGTTCAGCATCAGATGCCGGACAGAAAAGGGTTCTTTCCAGGGGAGCAGGCCGAGAGTCCCGTTTGCCACCGACACCCCGGAATATGAATCCCGGCAATCTTCCTCACTGACAGTGATGCGCCATCCGTCTTCAGACAATACTCCCGGAAGTGACATTCCGGCAGACACGACCGGAATAAAAAACAGCAGAAGAACAGTCAATATCAGATGCATGTCTCCAATTCCCTTATGATTATTTCTTCGGCAGACCTCGCCCATTCAGGGAATGATTCGTCAGGTACATATCCTCCTGCAAATTCAAGCAGGGCGGACAAGTCAAACTCATCGGCCGAGATGCCGACACCGCAACGGGTAGCATCCAGAGCATTGCATTTCTGCTCGATGTGCGACGGCACCATCAGAATCGGCTTGCCGAGATAGACAGCCTCACAGATTGACTCAAATCCGGCCGTACTCGCATACGCCATGCATCCTGCCATCTGACGGAGAAACTCCTTGTCATCAAGGGTATAGAATGTCAGCGTATCGTCATATTTCTTTACCGGGCCTTCGGACCATTTGTCCCAGAAAAACCGCAGTTCAACTTCAGGATGCTCCTTGTGCCATTTCATCACATCTTCGGAAAATCCCGCATTGAGCATATAGCCGTGTATGTAATTTCCTTTCGACGGGGTCATCTCAAGGACTTCTTTTCTCAGCAGAGGCGGGACGACACGGATATTATGTCCTGCATCATCGGGCATCTCCCTGAAAGATAATGCAAGATGACGGCTGGCGCCGATAGCGGTCATCCTTGAATAGAAGTTCAGCACCGAAGCATCAGAGAACCCGCCGTGCCGGGGAAGTTCAAAATCCTTGTGAAGGAAAAGATACTGATGCCCTATGCATATCTGGGGCGTCTTTATGTTATACAGGAGATATGTAAGACCAGTCAGCAGTTCATAAAAATTGACGACGACATCCGCACCGGAAGCCTTTATGGCATCCTTAAGAAAAGCAAGGCTTTTCCTGTATTTCGGCATCGTCACAAGATTGTACAGAATGCTTTTCCCCATGTCCGCTGTCCTGTTCCGGGCGGAGGGCATGAAATTGACACTTGTGAACTGGCTGACCGGGGCATGCACGCCTTTCAGGAAAAAGTCCGGCAATATTCTTGCCTTGCTTTTGCCGACCAGCATGCCGACAACTTCGTGGCCACGGGAGACGAGCATTCTCTCCATTGTCATCGCCTGGGTAAGATGTCCGCGGCCTTCCCCTTGAACAATAAACAGATATTTCATCACATCGGCATTTGAGGGTATCTGACTATAGACCATTCTCCGTCGAAAGTCTCGACGAGGGCAGAAAGAGATTCGACCCAATCTCCGGAATTGAGATAATGTATTCCGTCAATCATCCGGTTCTCCGGATAATGTATATGCCCGCAGATGACTCCGTCACATTTTTTTGAGCGGGCAAGGTCTGCAAGCATCCCCTCGAATCCAGATATGACTGACACCGCCTGCTTTACCTTATGTTTCAGAAATTGCGAAAGAGAGAAGTACGGCTTGCCCTGCTTCATCCTGTACCTGTTGTAGATTGTATTGATTCTCAAAAGAGCATTATAGCTTATGTCCCCGAGTTTTGCAAGCCATTTCATATTCGATGTGACACTGTCGAAGACATCCCCATGCGTGATGAAATATCTCTTGTCCCCGCTCTCAAGAATATAGTCTCTGACAATATTGACATTCCCCAATTTGAGCGGAGCTATATTTTCAAGAAAATCATCATGATTGCCCCGGATGTATATTACCTCGGTATTCCAGTTCTCCATCATTTTCATGACAGTCTTGAAAAACAGCGTGTACTCCGGACGCCATCCTTTCACCCCTGACTTTTTCTGGAGCTGCCATCCGTCAATGATATCTCCATTCATTATGAGCCTGTCACAGTCGACGCCGCCGAGGAATTTTGCGACCTCGGCCACTTTCGCATGTTTTGACCCCATGTGAATGTCTGAAATTATGACCGTCCTGTAATGAGGCCTGTTTTCAATCGCCGCTGTTTCCATGTCACCTGTATTTTTCAACTGATGACGGCCTGCGCCCGATACAGCTGTACAGGAAGCCGCAAGCAGCCAATTCATCAGAATCGTATATGTTCCTGCCGTCTATCACCACAGGGATATGCATCAGGCTGCGGATGGACTTCCAGTCCGGCATCCGGAACTGTTTCCACTCCGTCATAAGGAGGATGGCGTCAGCACCTTTTGCCGCCGCATACATGTCTCCGGCATATTCGACTCTGTCCCCGAGCCTCCGCCTGCACTCATCCATCGCCACAGGATCATAGACAGATACGGAGCATCCGGAATCCAACAGGGCCGATATCGTCACAAGTGCCGGGGCCTCCCTCATGTCATCCGTCTCCGGCTTGAACGCAAGCCCCCAGACGCAGACATGGCGATGTTCCAGCTGCCCGCCGAATACCTCAGACAGTTTCGTGAAGACGATGTTTTTCTGCCGCTCGTTGACAGCTTCCACAGCCTTGAGCACTTTCATCTCATATCCCGCCTTTTCCGCTGTCCTCACAAGCGCCCTGACATCTTTCGGGAAACAGCTTCCTCCGTATCCGCAGCCGGGATAAAGGAATTTTCCTCCGATGCGGCTGTCAGTACCGATACCCCGGCGGACCATATTGACATCGGCGCCGACCAGTTCGCAGAGATTGGCTATGTCGTTCATGAAACTTATACGTGTCGCAAGCATGGCATTGGCTGCATACTTGATCATCTCGGCAGACGGAATATCTGTGAATATAACCCTGAAGTTGTTCAGCAGGAAAGGACGGTAAAGCCTTGACATCAGTTCCCTTGCCCTGTCCGAATCTACCCCGACAACGACTCTGTCCGGGCTCATGAAGTCCTTGACGGCCGCTCCCTCCTTCAGGAATTCAGGGTTGGAGGCGACATCAAACGGAATCCCGACCCCTCTTCTGCGAAGTTCTTCCGATACTGCGGCCTTTACTTTCAGGGATGTACCCACGGGCACAGTCGATTTTGTCACAAGCAGAAGATATCCCTTCATATTGCGGCCCACCGTTGCGGCCACCTCAAGGACATGCGAGAGATCCGCACTTCCGTCTTCATCAGGAGGAGTCCCGACAGCTATGAAAACAATCTCCACCCTGTCAAGGCACGACTCGAGGCTTTCTGAGAACTCAAGTCTTCCGGCCTGATGATTCCGCCTGACCAAATCTTCAAGACCCGGCTCATAAATCGGGACATCTCCGGCTTTCAGCCTGGATATCTTTTCCTTGTCAACATCAATGCAAGTAACGACAGCTCCCATCTCTGCGAAACACGCTCCGCTGACAAGCCCGACATACCCGGTTCCTACTACTGCAATATTCATTTCAGTCTTTCAGTATAATCCTTTATTTTCTGTTCATCGTCAAGCCGGCAGACAAGAATCTTTCCTCCGCTTTCAGCCACCACATACCCGTCGAGACCGCTGACGGCAGCATCTCCGGACACATGCACAATGCAGTTCCGGCATCCGTCAATGACAGCACTCTTTCCGATGAAGACATTCCCTTCACTGTCCTGCCCGGAATGCTCCCTGACAGAACTCCAGCTGCCGAGATCACTCCATCCGAAATCCCCGGAAATGACATGGATGACATCCGACTTCTCCATTACTGCATAATCTATGGAGATTTTCTCACATTCATGGAAATGAGCCCTGAGGGCAGATTGTTCTTCGGGAGTATAGAAAGTCCCGGAAATCCCGGAAATGACATCTGCGATTCCCGGAACATACTTTCTGAGCTGGGCTCCGATAGTCCGGACATTCCACACGAAAATGCCGGCATTCCAGAAATAATTTCCTTCCGACAGATAGAACTCGGCTGTCTTCCTGTCCGGCTTTTCCTTGAATTCGATCACCTTGTTCACTTTTCCGTCTGTCTTCTCCGAAGCACGTATGTACCCATATCCGGTCTCCGGACGGTCTGGAGAGATGCCTATGGTCACAATGGAGTCTGAACCCGCAGTATATTCAAGGGCAAGACCTACTGCAGAGATGAAGGCAGCTGTCTTTGAGACAAAGGCGTCTGCGGGAGTGACTATGACATTCGCATCCGGATGCCTCAATGCAATTTTGCTGCACGCATAGGCAATACACGGGGCGGTATTCCGAGGTTCCGGTTCGGCAAGGATATGTTCTTCCGGGATATCAGGGAGCTGTGAAGATACCATGGAGACATAATTCTCGGATGTAACGACCCAGAAATTCCTGATGTCGCAGAGCGGCAGAAATCTGTCGGCAGTCATCTGCAAGAGAGATTTTCCCGTGCCGAGCAGGTCAATGAACTGTTTCGGCGTTTCTCGTGTACTGACCGGCCACAGGCGGCTGCCTATGCCTCCGGCCATGATTACGACATGTGTCTCCATAAGTTGAACAGTTATGACTTGTAAAGATACCAACTTAAATGTAAAGTTGCCAATTTTTCATAAACAAAAAGGAGGCAGGCCATGGATTTGGTTCCGTCAGGCCTGCCTCCGATGCAATCGAATCACATCATGTCAGTATGTTCAGAATGCCAGTCCGAGCTTGAATCCGCAGTTGTTGATGCCGTTCATGCCGAAGGCATCGCTCCTGTTGGTGGCATAGCTGTAATACAGGGCGAACTGAAACCCGAGATTGGTCCTGTTGAACGGATGCCAAGTGAATCCCACCTCAGGCGATGCATAAAAGCCCCAGTTCTTGTCATAGACAGCATACTGGCTGAAATATGAATACTGGTCGGCATAGTTGGCTCCTATCTTGGCCTCAAGATACGGTTCGAACTTCGACCATGTGAACCGATACCGCAGCGCAGCGCCGAACGGGACCTGATAGAGAGACCTGTACATGTCCGTATTCAGGGCCTCACCGTCAGCATTATAATATGTTGTCCTTCCGACATACTCGTTGTCAGTATTGTAACTTGCAAACACGCCCACGGCAACGCGGGGAAGCACATAATACCCTCCTTCGAGATATCCGCCCCATCCCTGGGCAGCCTCAGCATACTCATTCCCCGGAGTCGCATTGAACTGCCATCCGGCATTGATGTACCATCTCTTGCCCACCTGGGCATCAGACCGGACTGTTGCCGCCAACGACATGGCTGCGACAAGAAGCGTACATATCATTATCCTTTTCATAACCTGTCCTCCTTATTTATCAAATGACTGGACAAAAGACTGTCTGACAGCATCCTGAAGTTTCTGCATCATTCCGGAAGAAGAGACAAGGCTGCCGTCAAGATAACTGTTCCAGACGATTTCCAGCCGTATGTCCTTGTCTGCCTCCTCATCTCCGGTCAATGGAGTGAGGTCCACCATTTCCGTCAGAAACGAATGCGTGGTATATGAATAGGACACCGGATAGGAATATGGAGCCCAACTTCCGTAATAGCTTCCCCACCATGACGGCGACCAATATCCTGGATAACCCCACCACCAGTACGGGTCAGACGGGACAAAATCCACAAAATGCTGTGTATCCTCCAGATAACTTACCTGAATGCCGAGATCAGCATCCTCTTTGGCCTTGACTTCAGAATACCCGAGGGAAGTCATCTGTTCCCTGTACAGATCCAGAATGTCACGCACTTGCCTTGAATCCGCTTCCTTGACATAAGAATATTTTCCCGAATCCATCACAAGCATGCTGTCTGCCACGACAAATGTATTGTAGGCACCGAAATCCGCCGACTGGTCATAAGCAGTATACACCATATATCCTCCGTCTGTGGTGCCCATATCCGGTTCCTTGCGGCATGCCGCAAGCGAAAGAGCCAGCATAAGCATTAAAATGTATTTTTTCATAATCTTTTCTTTTTTGGTTTAAATATAACAATAACTGCCGATATACAATATTTACAGAGACATTCCCTCAACCGTCCCGGAAAGTGAATATGGCACAATCCGCCCGTCAAGTCTGACGGTATTGGAACTGAAATTCGGTGTCACTGTGGCGTAAGCCTTGCTGCTGTCGGCAATTATGACAATATCCACTCTTGCACTTATCATTATGCCTGTCACATTCATTGAATAATGGGTATTCCCTCTCTTGTCTTCGGACACCCGGACATCCGACACTTTCCCGTCAACGGTTATTCCGCCGACGCCGTTCGGACCTGAATATGAATAAGAAGGTGACACCTGCACAACGGCACGGTCGCCTCTTACAGAGATGAAATTGGTCGTGGAATTGACAAAAACCCTGGTCCCGCGCCTGAAAGTGACAGCATCTGCCTCAAGCACAAAGCTTGCATTCTTAATGGCATCGCCTGCCTGCAGTCCTGCGATTGAATCTGTGACATCATATACCTTCGTATCTTTTGCCTGGCGTGCCTTGAAAGCTGCCATGTCACTCTTCCAACGCTCAATTCTTTCCTGTCGGGTCTCTTTATTCTGGGCTGACCCGATGAACCCGGCTGACAAAAGTGCCAGCATCAAAATCAGTCGTTTCATAATTCAAAAAATTGATACCGGAAGCGTCCTTTGTCAAAATATGCGCCAAAGTATTTCTTTTCTTTGAATTTTTCGGATTTTAGTGCCTATCTTTATATGATCATATGATGAATGCAATGACGGGAATGCAGAAATTTCAATCATGAAAATACCTGACAGAATCATTGTGCACGGAGCAAAAGTGCACAACCTCAAAAATATAGACGCAGAAATTCCCCTGAACAGGATTGTGGGCATAGCGGGAGTGTCCGGCTCCGGGAAGTCCTCGCTGGCACTCGGGGTGCTTTATGCGGAAGGTTCAAGGCGATATCTCGAGTCGCTTTCCACATATACCAGGAGAAGGATGACTCAGGCCGCAAGGGCCGATGTGGATGAAGTGCTGTATGTGCCGGCTTCGCTGGCAATGCACCAGCGTCCCGGCATACCCGGCATACGCAGTACCTTCGGGACAGGGACGGAACTGCTCAACAGTCTAAGGCTCATATATTCAAGGCTTGCCAGCCACAGATGTCCCAACGGACATTACCTGGAGCCGTCCCTGCTTGTGGCCGCAGGACAGGAACTTGTGTGCCCCGAATGCGGGGCGCATTTCTATGCGCCTTCTGCCGAGGAGCTGTCATTCAACAGCCAGGGGGCCTGCCACACATGCGACGGGACAGGGACAGTACGGACGGTGGGCGAATCAACGCTTGTCCCGGACGAAACCCTGAGCATTGACGAGGGTGCCGTAGCTCCATGGAATACGCTGATGTGGTCGCTGATGACCGATGTCTGCAGGGCAATGGGGGTAAGGACGGATGTGCCCTTCAACAGGCTTACGGCCAGGGAAAGGGATATAGTGTTCCACGGGCCTGCAGAGAAAAAGCACATATTCTACAAGTCGAAGAACACCAATCAGGCCGGAGAGCTGGACTTCACATATTACAACGCCGTATACACCGTACAGAACGCCCTTGCGAAAGTCAAGGACGAGAAAGGCATGAAGAGGGTCGAGAAATTCCTCAGGACCGAAATCTGTCCGGACTGCGGAGGGTCGAGGCTTTCCGATGCAGCACGGGGGCCTCTGGTCCGCGGGATATCACTCGCCGATGCATGCAGAATGACACTGGACGAACTGGTCGGATGGGTCGGGGGGATTCCGGACACCCTGCCGGAAGAGATGAGACCTATGGCAAGGAACATCTGCGAGTCGTTCCTCGATGCATCCCGGCGTCTGCTGGACCTCGGAGTCGGCTACCTGAGCCTTGACAGGGCAGCTTCAACACTGTCTACGGGAGAAAGGCAGAGAATGCAGCTCGCCCGGGCCGTGAGGAACCGCACCACAGGAGTGCTCTATGTCCTGGACGAACCTTCCATCGGCCTCCATCCGGCCAACATCAACGGACTGGCAGGAGTCATGAAAGACCTTATTGCCGACGGGAATTCTGTCGTGCTCGTCGATCACGACATACAGATACTCTCCGAATCCGACAGGATAATCGAAATGGGGCCGGGCGCAGGCTCGGAAGGAGGCAGAATCATTGCCGAAGGCTCTCCGGAAGAACTGGGACGCGACCCGGCATCCCGCATAGGCCCGTTCCTTTCAGGCAAGGCCGGCATCCGTGTCAGGAAGCCTGAGCCGGCCGGGACAATGTTCGCCCTCGGCAGGATACACCTGTCCACAGACAAGATACATACGGTGAAGCCGCTTGAGGTCGACATCCCGAAAGGCAGGCTGACCGCGGTCTCCGGCGTCTCCGGGTCTGGAAAGACCACACTGATTCTGGAAAGTCTCATTCCGGGGCTGCAGGCAGCCATATCGGGCAAAAAGTTCCCCGAGCATGTAAAAAAGGCAGAGGCGGAAGGCATAAGGCAGGTCAAGCTGATTGACGCCTCCCCCATCGGCATCAACATCAGGTCCACGGTCGCCACATATGCCAATGTGCATGACGAGCTCCGCAAAGTGTTCGCCAAGACGCCGGACGCCAGGGCAAGGGGGCTCAAGGACGGGGACTTCTCGTACAACACCGGCAAACTCAGATGCCCCACCTGCGACGGTACAGGGGTCATAAGTCTGGATGTGCAGTTCCTCCCGGATGTCGACATACCGTGCCCGGACTGCCGAGGCTCAAGATATTCCCGTGCAGCCAATCTCATCAGGAGAGAAAATGCCGCAGGTGAATTCTATTCACTCCCTGAGCTCATGGACATGGACATCAACGATGCCCTGACGGCATGCAATGACCTTAAGGCTGTCAGACAGCGGCTGTCAGTGCTGCAGGAGCTCGGCCTCGGCTATCTGACCCTCGGGGAAGAGACTCCGGGACTTTCCGGAGGTGAGGCCCAGAGGCTCAAGCTGGCCAGCGAGATGGGACGGGGACAGGAAGATTCGGTATTTGTGTTCGATGAGCCCACCATAGGGCTCCACCCGTCCGATGTACAGACTCTTCTGCTTGTATTCCAAAGACTTGTAGACCACGGGGCGACGGTGATTGTCATAGAGCACGACCTTGATGTGATCCGCAACGCCGACTACATCATCGACATGGGCCCCGGAGGCGGGGATGAGGGAGGACGCATAGTGGCGGCCGGGACTCCAGGCCAGATAAAGGAATGTCCGGAAAGCGTCACGGGAAGATTCATCTGAAACCGGTGTTCAGAAATCGGATGAAAGCGATGTCCGGAATATCGACAGACCCTTTTCTTCCCGGTACTCCCGGACCATCTTCAGGATGATATCACCGTACTTTTCAATTCCGGCCTTGCCGAAATAAGGGACAGAGGCAAGCGAGGCCCTGTCGTCCGGAAGAGAATCGGATATGCCGAGAATGGCTTTCTGCTGAATGACCATATAGACAGGCAGGCCGAGTTCTGCGGCTGTGGCATTGCGCCATTCGACCAGACGGCGATACAGGTCCGGATGCCGGACATCCGCCGGGACTTCGGATTTCTTTTTCCTGACGGATGACTTCCTGTCCGTCTTCTGCCCGGACTTCCCGTCTGCGGTCTTCCGGCCGGATTTCCGTTTCCCGGACTTGCCGGAAGCATCGTCAGAAATCGTCAGGACTGCCTTTTTCCTGAGATAGGACGACACTTCAAATCCGTCCGTGACAACGAAGCCGAGCAGAGCGGTCTTCAGGTCAATGGCGGCCTGCAGTTCAGAGACTGCGTCCCTAAGCCTTCGGGAGACTTCAGTGTTGTCGGCTTCCGTGAGGGCATCGCTGAAGACATCCCCCGCCACCTCCAGCTTTTCCCTGAAATATGACGCGCCGGAGACTATTCTGCGGTGCAGGACAGCATCGGAGGCGTAATCAGCGGAATCATTGACCAGCCTGGCATACTGGCGGCTGAATTTTTCCGCAACGGATTCCACATTTTCGTGGAAATCGCGTTCGGCATCGCGATACTCGCCGAGCTGCACGGGATAAAGCCGGCTGAAATATTCTCCGGCAATATGCAGATACCTTCTCATCAGAGAAGCAATCTGCCGGAACCCGAACAGGCCGGACAGCAGGTCAAGGAAATAGGTCTTCTTCATGGACTGCAGGTCAGCCGCGTCAGGAGCGGTCCCGACGGCCTCACGGGTAAATTCCTCGACAGACCTGTCGGTGATGACGGACGAGGCAGAGAGAGGAGCACCCAGCACCAGACCTTCAAGAGTACGGCACCGGCTCAGGGCGACATAGGCCTGCCCATGGGCGAAGGAACCGCTCACATCGACAATGGCACGGTCAAATGTCAGTCCCTGGCTCTTGTGGACGGTGATGGCCCAGGCAAGCTTCACAGGATACTGGCGGAACACGCCGTCTATTTCCTCCCGGATTTCCTTTGTATCCTCGTCAAGCACATATCTGGCATTGGTCCATTCTTCCCTGCCAAGGGCTATGGTCTCCCCGTCATCCCGGCTCCGGACTTCTATGCCGTCACCGGAGACAGACTCCACCACCCCGAGCATCCCGTTGTAATAGCGGTGCTCCCCCGATGAATCATTCTTCACGAACATGACCTGAGCTCCTTCCTTGAGGACAAGCGAGCCCTCGACAGGCCAGGCATATTCCGGGAACTGCCCCTGAATCTCTGCCTGAAAGACATACGGGGTACCCGGCAGTTTCTGCAGCTCCCGCATGTTTATGTCTCTCGCCTGACGGTTATGGGTAACAAGCCTGACATAGCCCTCATCCGCAGACGGACTGAAGCCCGGAATATATCTGCTGTTGAGAGCAGACAGGATATCACTGCCGCACCTGTTCTCCCGGATCCTGTTGAGTATCGAAAGAAATTCCAGGTCACTCTGCCGGTAGACTTTCTCAAGTTCTACGGTACAATAGTATGTCTTGCGGAGAGCCTGGCTTGAAAAGAAATAAGGAGTGTCATAATATTTGCCGAGCAGCCGCCATTCATCGTCTTTCACGACAGGCGCAAGCTGCTGCAGGTCACCTATCATCAGCAGCTGGACTCCGCCGAACGGCCTCCCCCTGTCGCGGTAGCGGCGCAGGACATTGTCCACGGCATCCAGAAGGTCTGCCCTTACCATACTGATTTCATCGATTACAAGAAGATCAATGCTTCTGATAATCCTGATCTTGTTTTTCCCGAACCTGAAACTGTATTTTGCCCCGCCGGAGCTGAATGCCGTCTCCGGCAGATATGGGGCGAGAGGAAGCTGAAAGAACGAATGGATTGTCATCCCTCCTGCATTGACGGCGGCAATCCCGGTCGGAGCCAGGACTATCATCCTCTTCGGGGCCGACTCCTTCAGCTTTTTCAGGAAAGTGGTCTTCCCCGTTCCCGCCTTCCCGGTCAGGAACAGGTTCTTCCCTGTATTCACTATGATATCCCGCGCCAGCGCCAGACCATCATTTCCATTCATTTCCATCATATAGTCCTCATGTCAATGCCACCCCCGATGTGCCTCATGCAAATATAAGTCTATTTTCAGTAATTCCGGTGGCCGGCAGGGCTCTCTTGCCAAGTTTTCTTGCCAAGGCACCGACAATCTGATTATGTCAGCCACATGCCATTAGACAACATAGGACAGAGTCTATATCCTCTGCCCCATGTCATCGCATCCGCCTGCTTTCAGGAAAGGTCAGGCAGTCCTGTATTGAGTGATTATTCTTCTACGAGATTGAATTTGGTTGATATTTCCTTCTGCTCAATAGCCTGTCTCAGGTTAAACCGCTTCTTTTGAACGGCATATCCTGCCTTTTCACAGGAAATCTCAATCTGCACATCGCCGGAATTATTGAATGTCAAGCCCTTGATATCAAATGTCTCCGTGCTTTCATATGGCGTGGTACCCAAATACGACTGATTGGTATTCTTGACGTCAGGGGTCGACGAGACCACTCTCCAGAATACATCAGCCCCTTTTGGTGCGGAATCAACATACCAACGGATAACCGTATGCTCCAGAGCCGTATCTCCACTGCCGGAAACTTGTTTATTTTTCTCTTGCGACGGAGAGTCCGCCCTCTTGAGGAAATAAGCGATTCTGTCCCAATCTATACTTTTTAATGCTGTAACATATGAATCATTCAGGGATTTTGCCGCACTTGCCACATCATTATCAGGGCTGGCGGTGACAGATGACCGCCCAGTTACTGTGGTTCTTGGATATACAAGCTTACGGTTTTCATCATATACCTGCAGATCAAAGCAAACAGTACTCATCCAGCCCATACCTGAAAGATAACTGAGGTGATATTCAGTTATTTCGACTTGAAGAAGATAATCCGTATTGATATCCGCATTCAAATCAAATCCCATCGTTTCCATATACTTTTTCATGCTCTCGGAAACAAATGACAACACATCAGGATATGTTGACATCTCCGGGCGTTGTCCATTGAATGAATTGGTCTCATATCTGTTCAGCACAGACTGCTGAGCTCTTTTGTCAACGACATTGAGCCGGATACCATAATCCAAATCAATGTAAATGTCAGATGCAGGCATTTCATTCATAACCAACGGCAATGTATATGTCTGAGGTCCTGACTGCCTTTTCTTCATTACCTCGTTCATTATTCCACATGAAGACAGCATGACGATTGCCAATAGACATAATAATATTTTTTTCATAGCAGATTTATCTCCAGATTAATTATTTATTATTTTTATCAGTTTGGCTGTTGCCTCAGATTTATAGCGGAGGGTCTTTTTCTCCGATGTCGCCGATGTAGTGATAGTCGGTTCAAACAATGCATCTGCGCCGTATTCTTTTGCAAGACTTATCAGCCTGTACAAAGCAAGTCTGCGGACTATCTCTTCAGCGGGTATAAAATAAGAGTCAGAGTTATAGATATTCGTGCTGCCCAAATATCCGAGACGTATGACCCCTTCGCAGGTATCATATTCCAGATACCGGACTCCGTCATATCTGACAATGTCATAGACCAGTTTGAACTCACCGTTTTCCTCATATATCGTTCTTCCGGATCTCTTATTGTCAGAATTGACTACGGCAGAAGCAGAAATTGATTTAAGGATGACAAAATCTTTCCTCTCGAGACTCATATCCTTAATTGTTACTGTCGGCATGTTACTTACGGCTGTAGTAGGAATCAGGTTACTTTTGCTTTGGGCATCAAGATTCAAAGCCATACACAAGAGCATGCACGGCAACATAATTTTGGGAAGTAAACTTAATTTCATTTCGTTTTTTCAGTTAAATCTTCATTTCCCACAGTACCTCCGTCAATAAAATACTGACACAAAAAAAGCGCGGTACTTTTTGGGAATTTTACTATCTGGGGTGTTTGGCGTAACCCGTTCCGATAAAATAGCCAAAAAGCCCACGCTATGTGCGTGAGCATTTTTGCATTGATTCATTTCGGAACTTGTAAGTCGCCAAACTTTCAGATAGAAAGAATAATGCTAAAAACGCTTTTTCCTGTTTATAGTATCAGTATTGAATATTCTCTAATGTTTCATAAGCAATCACCGTTTTATGATATGCAAATATACGAAAAGCCGAGAGCAATGCAAGTTTATTTATAATTGCCATGAGAAACAAAGCGCAATAAGTCTATTTTCAGTAATTCCGGTACATCTTCCATGCATCGGGGTATCTTCCGGGCGGAATTTTGATGATACTTTTGCAAAGTCATTTTTCACTTAATCCGCTCTACGATGAAAACATTTGGAAAAACAGTTGCAATCATGCTGGCTGCCGTCTCTGCGGCAGGATGCTGCGAGAGGCAGACACAGGAAAGTCAAAACGATAAATTCATGGAAGAAAAACTGAATCTGACTCAGGAGTGGGACAAAGTGTTCCCCCAGAGCGACAAGGTCAGCCACAGCAAGGTGACCTTCCACAACCGCTACGGCGTGACTCTCGCCGCCGACCTCTATGTTCCGGAGAATGCCTCCGGAAAGCTCCCGGCAATCGCGATGAGCGGCCCTTACGGAGCAGTGAAGGAGCAGGTGTCAGGGCTTTATGCACAGACATTGGCGGAAAGAGGATTCCTGACCATCGCATTTGACCCGTCATTCACGGGAGAAAGCGGCGGAGAGCCCCGCGGAGTGTCTTCACCGGACATCAACACCGAGGACTTCTGCGCTGCAGTGGACTATCTGGCGACAAGGCCGGATGTAGACCCTGAACGCATAGGCATACTCGGAGTATGCGGCTTCGGAGGCTTTGCCGTGAATGCTGCTGCAATGGACACCCGCATCAAGGCAACAGTGGCAGTGACAATGTATGACATGACAAGAGTTTCTGCCAAAGGATATTTCGATGCCGATGACAATGCCGATGCACGCCACGAGATGAAGAAACGGCTCAATGCACAGCGTACGGAAGACTACAGGAAGGGGACATATGCCCATGCAGGCGGCAATCCTGAAAAGGCACCGGAAGACGCGCCGCAGTTCATCAAGGACTATGTGGATTTCTACAAGACTGAAAGAGGCTATCATGCACGCTCGCTCGGCTCCAACGAGGGCTTCAACACCACTGCCGTATTGTCCATGATCAACATGCCGATACTTGCATACGCCGATGAAATCCGCAGTGCCGTCCTCCTTGTGCATGGAGAGAAGGCGCATTCCCGCTATTTCAGCGAAGAGACCTTCAGGGAGCTGAAGGGTGACAACAAGGAACTCCTCATCGTCCCCGGAGCCGTGCATACGGACCTGTATGACCACACTGATGTGATCCCGTTCGACAGAATCGAGGCCTTCTACAGGGAGTATCTGAAATAAAGTGTCGGAAGAAGGACTTTGACTTCGTCTTTCATCCTGTCATTTTTCCACCAGACGACCATATTGACTTCTGCCGCTTCCGGCCGATAGCCCGCACTGACGAGTTTTTCATATTTCTCCATAAAACCTTTGGAGGACTGAAGAACTGTCAGCCCGCGGCTGTCGGCCAGAAGCAGTTTCTGAGGGACAATATTCCCGCTGCAGTCATGTGGAGAGTCCTGTCCAGGGTCAGACGGTCTGAAATAAAGTGCATCTCCACTCATAAAATCAGCTATGATATCCTGGCGGCGAACAAAGTCATCCAGCCAGACATCTTTCAGACCAAGCTGGAGAACCGTTTCCGGAGGCATTCCATACTGCCGGGAATCATTTTGGAGAACCGTATTCCGGACAGAAATTCTCCGGAAAATGCCGGTGTTGTCGTGAATATACAGATTGTTTCTGGCACGGGTAAGGGCGACATACAGCTGGCGGCGTTTCTCGTCATCGGTGCAGATGAAATTGTCCAGCATCAGAAACACATTGTCAAACTCCATCCCCTTCACCTTATGCATAGTCGAGACAGTCACGGCGTCTGTGCTGCAGCGGACAAAATCCTCAAAGGAAGATTCCTTGAGAAACATGTCGAAATCCGTCTTGTAAATGACTTTTTCTCCGGGGGTATCCGATGAATCCGGACATACGGCCTCAAAGTCGGCCAATATGTCCAGACATGTGCCCAGCAATCTGCTGCGGGAGAATCCAAACTTGAGGAGGGTCTTCGCCTCCTGCCATTTCTCCCATGGGACGACTGCCCCTTCTTCCCTGAAGCCGATGCGCTCCTGAAAAAATCTGATTTCAGACAATTTTGACAGCCAGAAACCGGAATCAGAACGGATAAGCTGCGCAGGATACCCCTGTCTCCGGAGAATGCCGGCTATCACAAGCGCCTCTTCGTTGTCCTTTGTCAGAACCGCCGTGGTGCCGGACAGCCCTTTGCCCGTTATGTCAGAGACCAGCGGTTCCACAAGATTACTGCAGGAATATGAAGTTATCTCTATTCTTCCGTCCTCTTTTTTCACAGGCACTACGGGGAAGGTCTTGATTCTATGGGTGATACTTTCCGCAAAGGCGTTTGCGAACGAGACGAGATTGTTCCTGCTGCGGAAATTTTCCACAAGCTCATATTTCCTGGCCCCGTCCGTCCGGAGAAGGTCCTCCATATACTCTGAACTCGAGCCGCGGAATGCGTAGATGTTCTGGTCATCATCCCCCACGGCAATCACACGCATGTCCTCATTCTTTTCCATCAGGACCCTGACAAGGCGGTATTCGTCCGCATCCATGTCCTGGGCCTCGTCTATGACCAGCACAGTCTTCGTAATCCGGCTCGCATCCACCTCTCCGGCAAGAATCTTTTCAACGGCGATCCTCACGATTGACTTTGATTCCTCAATGCTGCCTATCTTCCCCAACAGATCAAAGCAATATGAATGGAAAGTCCTTATTTCGACAAAAGACACGGCATTTCCTATCAGGTCATGCAGCCGCTGCCGGAACTCCGTCGCCGCTGCCCGTGAAAATGTAAGCATCAGAAGCTGCTCATGCTTGACATCCTCCATCAGAAGCAGCGAAGCAAGTTTGTGCACAAGCACCCTCGTCTTGCCGCTGCCCGGGCCGGCGGCCACAACTATACACCGTGAATCCCTGTCCCTGACGACACTCAGCTGAGACGGGGTCAATTCGCCGAAAAGCCGGCGGAATTTGGCCGGAGTCATATTCACTGAAATCTCATCTTTCCTGCCGTTGAAATATCTGTTGAGGAAGTCAGGATAATTCAGACTGAAATAATCCTCCACGAACTTCAGCGCAGCATCATAGTCCTCAAGCATCTTCCTGGCATATTCACCGACAATATGAATCTGCTGCATCTTGTTTTTATAGAACTCACTCAGTTTCTGGTAATCCTCGGCCTTGTACCTTATGTGATTGTCCTTTTCCAGCCTTTCTATCGAAAGTGCATTATAGATGACCATGAAACCGCCTTCAATGCTGATTGCGCCTATCCTTGACAGATAGAAAAGTGCGTCTTCGATGTCTTCGGCGGCAACCTGTGATGATAGTATCGAATTTTCGTATGACTCCTTGAGTTCAAGGACAGAAAACTCCACATATCCCTGCGGCCTGGACTCCGAGTGTTCATACAGATAATTTATGATATATGCTGCCAGAGCCTGCCTCGCCCTGATTCTTTCCACAAAAAGATCCTTTGGGACAAGACGGCTGACCTCCAGGTGATTTTTGTCCCTGCAACGCTTTCTTATCCAGTTCTTGACCGCCCAGAAATTAAGGACAGTCTTCATCCGCTCAAGGTCAACAGAGGAATGTCCGGAAGTCTCCGCAAGCGCGTTGAGTTCCTTCAGGTCAACCGATGAATGGCCGTCAGGAATATGTTCCGCCAGAAAAAGTTCAGTCTCATTGAATTTTCTGACAATATTCCGGGACTTGTTCTGAGTGTCGTCCTTGCCGATATATGCAGTCAGGTCTTTAGAATCCGCAAGGATTTTCTCTTCACGGAGCAGATTGATTATGTGAATTACATTTTCTTTGCTGATGCCGAGATGGTCACTGATGTAATCTACGCGGGACTCGGCTTCTTCTCCCTGGGCCTTTTTTATGCTCCGGCTGGATATGAGGCTCTTGATTATCCTGACGGCCCGGGTTCTCTCCTTGTCGTCAAATCTGCCGGACCGTTCTATCCTGTCAATCGCCTCCTGGGCAGTGCGGGCAAGGATACCTGTGGCGAAAACCCTCGGGATATTCTGTCCGCGCCTCAGATATCCGGCCTGCTCCAGAGATGCGATTGCCGTCTTGACACGGGTCTCGATGTCGGCGACGCCATCATCCCAGCCTGCCTTCCTTGCGATTTCAAGAGCGGAATTCGAGACTTTGGCGCGTGTCCTTGTGATATCCTTCACAGCCTTCCATACCTGCCGTATCTCCTTTATGGTGAGTTTCGTCTGGTTCAACAGTATGAAATGCCGGGAAAGGTCTTCCTCATTGTAAAGGACATAGCAGTCTGCATCAATATGCTCATCACGGCCGGCCCGGCCCGCTTCCTGGACATAGTTCTCAAGGGAATCCGAGATCTGATAATGTACGACGAGACCGACATCACTCTTGTCCACCCCCATCCCGAAAGCAGATGTGGCGACCATTATCCTTGTTTCTCCGGTCATGAAAGAATTCTGGTTGGCCGTCTTCCTGTCCGAATCCATTTTTCCATGAAAGGCCCTGGCCATAAAGCCGTCATCGGCAAGTCTCTTTGCCAGTTGCTCGGCTTTCCTTGTTCTGGTGACATATACGATTGTCGGACAATCCCTTTCTTCTATAAGTCTCCGGAGAGTCCGGTATTTCTCCTCTTCGTTTTCTTCCGGAAGGACAGTATAGTGAAGGTTGCGGCGCGAGGCACTGGCCGTAAAATGCATGAGTTCCAGGGAAAGTTCCCGTCTGAAATAAGCACTGATATCCTCAATGACCTTGACTTTCGCCGTGGCCGTAAAGCAGGATACGGGTATGCTTTCCGAAAGATGCTTCTTATGCTGCAGGTTCCGGATGAATTCAGCGATATAAAGATAATCGACCCGGAAGTCCTGTCCCCACGAAGAAAAGCAATGTGCCTCGTCTATCACGAACCTGACTATTTTCCTGCCGAGCAGCAGTCTTTCGATGCTTCTTGAGCGCAAGGATTCGGGAGAAATATAAAGCAGGGAAGCAGAGCCGTCTTCAACCCGTTCCACCGCCTTAGAACGTTCTATCGGATCAAGGAGGCCGTTGATTGTAACGGCATCGGTTATGCCTTTTTTCTCAAGATTGTCGACCTGATCTTTCATCAGGGACTGCAGCGGAGAAATGACGACTGTAAGACCTCCCGTATGCCGTCCCGCCATCAGAGCGGGAAGCTGGAATGTCAGGGATTTCCCTCCTCCGGTCGGAAAAACGGCGAGCAGGGACTTGTTCTCCACGGCAGCCCTGACGGCCTGTTCCTGGAGAGGGACTCCGCCGTATTCCCGGAAAGAGCCGAAGCCGAACCACTCCTTAAGACCGGCATGTATGTCAAAGGCCCTGTTGCAGAAAGGACAGCCTTCAATGCACGGATTGTTCCTGAGCCTGAACATAAGCTGCTCGACTTCAGGAAAATTGTGCAGGACCCACGGAGGTGTCACGGATTTGACGGACGGGCTCTTGTCCAGTGCGTCAATCAGTGCCAGACAATATGCCAGGGCTATCGGATATTTCCTGACCATGCCGGCAATGTCGGCATTGGTGCATATCTCATCCCGGAACCGTCTCATGATTTTGTCGGCCGTTTCTGCAGAATTGTCCTGACGGAACATATTCTGCAGGCTTCTCACGAACAAAGCCACCGAGCCTGATTCCCTGGCACTGCGGCCGCGATAACCGGCATACCGGAAAAATGCACCGAATTCCGCCGTATTTTCCAAAAGAGAACAATAGATTTCCTTCAGGTCTTCATCAATGGCATTGAATGCCGTGCACTCGGAATCAAAGAGTTCCCTGGCCTTTTCCGAGTCATTCAGAGGATTGCTCAGTTCATCCGTCTGAAGTTTGTCGTCTTTCAGGAGTTTATGATAAGGCTTCCGCGGGAACATCAGAGGAGACAGATACAATGTGTCAATGACATTTGTGTCGGCTATCCCTGCGGATTTCATTGCATCACCGACATATTTCATGTCATGGGCCAGGACATTATGCCCGCAGACATATTCTGTTCCCTGCAGGAAACCGGAAAAATCGCGGATTGAATTCCTGTGAAACCATGTCCCGTCATCCCTCACCGCACCGATATCCAGAATTTTTTCTGTCTTCGGGTCTGTCTCAGTATCAAAAAATATAATTGAAGCCATCGTATTCCATTATCAAAGCGCCTTAACCATGGCAGATGCACACAATTGCTTCAAATTTAACGATTTTTTCCAAAATGTCATGTCTCACGATGACTTCCTGTAGCTTGCGATTGCCCAGCCGACCATGACCGCACCGATGGCAGCCAGTCCGGCGGCATCGTACCAGATGTCAAGGGGGCTGCTGCCCTTGAGATAGACGGAGCGCATGGCGTCGGCATAATACCGCATCGGATTGAGATATGTGATAGCCTGCGCCCAGCCGGGCATGGAGGCTATCGGTGTGAAGATGCCGCTCATGAGCATGAAGATAACGGCGAAGAACCAGATGACGAACATGGCCTGCTGGGCATTGCTGCTGTAGTTGGAGATGAGAAGTCCGAGCCCGGCCATCACGATTATGTCAAGGGTGGTATAAAGGTAGAGCCACAGCACATTTCCCCGGCACACATAGCCGAAGACGGCCCAGGCAATCAGAAGACAGGCAGTCAGGACGAAAAAGGCTATCGCCCAATAAGGTATCATCTTGCAGATGATGAAGGCAGACTTGCTCACAGGCGTGACATTTATCTGCTCGATGGTGCCTGTCTCCTTCTCCGAGACTATGTTGAGGGACGGGAGAAAGGCGGTAATCATGGTGATTCCTATGACAATCAGTGCTGGTATCATGAACAGCTTGTAGTCAAGGTAGGTATTGAAATAATATTTTTCAGAGACATCTATTGCAGGTCCGGCGGCTACGGATTGGGCGGCAGGAGCAGAGGCTGCGGACTGTACGGAGGAGCCGGCTTCGCGTGAATTCCTGTCCTGGAGATACATCATTATGCAGTTCTGGAGATACTGGGAGGCTATGCTTCCCCGTGTACCGTTGACAGTATTGACCTTTATCCCGACCGGGAATCCGCTTCCGTTGCCTATTTCCTCGCTGAAGTCAGATGCTATCGTGATGATGGCGTCCGCCTTGTTTTCATCCATCAGCCGCATCGCCTCCTCAGGACTGCCGCAGAATGCCACAAGGCGGAAATAGCCGGAGGATGTGCATTTTTCGAGAAGGCGGGATGATTCTTCGCTTCTGTCGCTGTCGACTACAGCCAGATTGATGTTCCTTATCTCCATGCTCACGGCAAACGGGAACACCAGCATCATGAGCACAGGAAACATCAGGGCCATCCGGGGAAGCCCGGGGTCCCTGAAAAATTGTTTGAATTCCTTTTCAAGCAGATATTTCCACATAGTCCGTCCTCCCTTACTGAAGTCTTGTTCTGAAACTCTTTATGCTCACGGCCAGAAGCAGGGCCGCCATTCCGGCCAGTATCGTCATCTCCTTTGCCGCGGAGACGAGGCCCGTACCCTGTATCATGACTTTCTTCACAATGATTATGAACCATTTGGCCGGGATTATGTCGGAAAACCACTGCAGCACTTCCGGCATGCTCTCGCACGGGAAGATGATGCCGGAAAATATCATAGTCGGCATTGTGAGCCCCATGCCGCAGATAAGAAGAGCCGTCCGCTGGTTCGGGGATATCACCGAAATGAGCAGGCCGAGGGCAAGTGATGTCACCACAAAGACCAGCGCAGCAAAGCACAGGAGCAGCAGGCTGCCGTTTATCGGGACTTCCATCACATAGTGCGACAGCAGCAGGATTGTCGCGAAGTTCACTGCCGAGAGCACCAGATATGGAATCATCTTGCTCAATATTATCCAAAGCGGCTTGACCGGAGAGACAAGCAGAAGCTCCAGAGTACCTGTCTCCTTTTCCCTGACTATGGACACTGATGTCATCATCGTACATATCAGCATGAGGATGAGCCCCATGACCCCCGGGACGAAGTTATAGGAAGACTTCATGGCCGGATTGTACATAAGCTGGACGACGGGAGCCATCGAAGCTTTCCTCTCCCCCTCCCCGGCGAAGGCCACTTCCGCGTCAGTCTGCTCCGACTGTATGACTCCCTTGAGATAGCCGGTTATCATCTGGGCAGTATTCGGGTCGGATCCGTCGCCGATGATTCTGACCTGCGCACGGCCTGAAGGGGCGAGATTTTCCCCGAAATTCCGTCCGAAGCATACTGCGACATCAGCCTCATTCCTTCTGAAGACACCGGTGATTTCTGAAGGAGAGGACAGGCTGCCGGATACACTGAGATACCTGTTGTTGTCTATCCGGTCCACGAGATTCCTCACCGCAGGGTCGGCCAGGTCGCCGCAGACTGCCACACGGACATCATTGACTTCCGTGCTGACGGCAAATCCGAACAGGATAATCTGGACCACGGGCATCACCATGGCTATGAGTATGGTCCGCCTGTCCCGGAAGATATGCCGGAACTCCTTTACAACCGATGCTGTGAACTCTTTCATCTGACTATGATTCTGAAGACCTCATCCATGTTATCCGCCCCATACGCCGACTTCAGTCTCTCAGGAGAATCAAGGGCCGCGATTCTCCCGTCGACCATGACAGATACCCGGTCGCAGTATTCGGCCTCGTCCATATAGTGTGTCGTCACAAAGACCGTCGTTCCCTTTTCGGAGGCATCATATATCATCTCCCAGAACCGCCGTCTCGTCTCGGGGTCGACTCCTCCGGTAGGCTCGTCGAGGAAAATGATTTCAGGGTCATGAATCATGGCTATGCTGAACGCCAGTTTCTGCTTCCATCCCAGGGGAAGGGACCCCGCGAACCTGTCTTTCTCAGACTGCATCTCCAGCATTCCCAGCAGGGCATCGGTCTTCTCCCGGATCTGTCTGTCGCGGAGCCCGTAGATTCCTCCGAAAAGACGGATATTCTCCCTCACCGTCAGGTCAGGATACAGGGAGAATTTCTGGCTCATGTAACCTATGTGTCTCTTGATTTTCTCCTGCTGCGTGTTGATGTCGTATCCGGCCACCGTACCCTCACCTGCCGTCGGAAGGCTCAGGCCGCACAGAATCCTCATGGCCGTGGTCTTGCCTGCCCCGTTTGCCCCGAGAAAGCCGAAAATCTCTCCCTTCCGCACATTGAAGCTGATATTGTCCACTGCCGTGAAATCCCCGAATTTCTTTGTGAGATTTCTTATTTCCACTGCATTCCGGTCCATTTTCCAGTCATAATTAACAATCCCGTATATCCTTGAAATGCATCCAGTACATTTATAATTGCTGCATTCCTGCCCCAGCCTGCCTGTCACTATCACCTCCGTGAGAGAGCCACATGAAGCAGTCCTCTATCCCGGGGCTGATTTCCCTTGCCGTACAGTCTGGGAAGCCGGCTTCAGCAAGTCCGGCAAGAACCCGGTCTTTTCCGGTTACTTCCGGATTATATGTCACATGATGGGAGTCCCCGAAAGAAAAGCAGCTTATGACACCGTCCGTTTTCCGGAGCTGCTTCAGGAGCGGATACATCCGTCTTCCCTTTACTGAAAGCAGCCTGAACGGAAATCCGGAAATGATTTCTTCCGGAGTGCCCGTCCCTATTATAACGCCGTCCCTTATGAGGGCAAGCCTGTCACACATCGCCGCCTCATCCATATATGGGGTGGAGACGAACACCGTCACCCCCGAAGACTTGATTCTGGCGAGCATTGTCCAGAAATCCTTGCGGCTGACGGCATCCACGCCAGTGGTCGGCTCGTCCAGGAACAGGACCGAAGGCTTGTGCACGAGGGCACAGCAGAGTGCCAGCTTCTGCTTCATGCCGCCGGAGAGTTTCCCGGCCCTGCGGTCTGCGAACGGTTCTATCTGAGAATATATTTCCTTTATATTTTCATAATTGTCCCTGACGGTGGTTCCGAAGAGAGTGGCAAAATAGTCCAGGTTCTCCCTGACGCTCAGGTCCTGATAGAGGGAAAACCGGCCGGGCATATATCCTATGATGCGTCGCAGACGGGCAAAGTCCTTCACTATGTCCAGTCCGCAGACTTTTCCGGAACCGGAATCAGCCAGCATCAGGGTGGTCATGATGCGGAACAGGGTGGTCTTCCCCGCCCCGTCAGGACCTATCAGGCCGAAGATTTCGCCCTGATTCACTGTCAGGGAGACATCCCGCAGAGCCCTGGCTTCCCCATAGCTCTTGGATATGCTGTCTATTTCTATGGCATTCATTTTTCTTAACCTGAAATTATTTCCCTTAGCCTGCAATTATTTCTGACGGAGACAATGACTAAATGACGACATAGGCGTACATCCCGAGCCTGAGGCCGCCGTCATTCCTGACCGCCACCTTTACCGCATATACGAGGTCAGCCCGCTCATCACGGGTCTGGATGTTTTTCGGGGTGAATTCTGCCTCATCGGAAATCCATGTCACCCTGCCTTCGTACTCCGCCGGCTTTGCAGTCCCGTCGTCCGGAATGACTTTCACCGTGTTCCCGACATGAAGGTCCGCAAGCCGGGCCGAAGAGAAGTATGCCTTGACATAGAGATTGTCCATGTCTGCGATTTTGAACAACTGCCGTCCGGAAGTGACGCTCTCCCCTTCCTCGGCATATTTCTCAAGGACTGTCCCCGAAACGGGAGCAATTATCCGGCATTTCCTGAGCTTGTCCCCGGCCTGGGCAATCTGGACATCAAGAGTGGCCATCTCGGCTCTGACACTCTCGTTGTTCTGACTGTAATTCTGTTCCGCAGCGGCTATCTGCCCTTCCAGGACACTGATTTCCGACTCGAGGTCATCGACCTGTTTCTGTGTCCCGGCATCTTTTTCAAGCAGGTCACGGGAACGCTTCAGCTCGTTTCTCAGATTCTCTAACCGGGCATACTGGGCGCGGGTCTGGCATTCTATGTCCACAAGCTTCACTTCCGCGCTTTTCTTCCTGCTGAGCAATTCCTCTTTCTGGAGCCATGTCTGCACGGAATCTATCTGCCCGGCACATTCGCCGGCCTTCAGCCTGTCTCCTTCCGTGACAGAAAAGCGGATGATTCTTCCGCTGCTTTCCGCAGAAACAATCACCTCCGTCGCATTTATCTGTCCGCAGGCATCGTAATCAGGTTCCCTCATGCCGCATCCGGCGGCGGAAAGGAGAGCAGCGGCGGCCAGCGCCGCATTGACTGCATGTGATTTCATAAAATATAATTTTAACGGTTTATCCTTTGGCGCACCGGACATAAAAAGGTCCGTGCGGTAAATCCCTCCCACGCGGGCGCGGGTCCCGCCCGTTCACGAGGCCACGGGCGGCCACGCCGGCACGGACCTTTTCATGTCCGGCCAATGCAGATGGTTATAACAGTACAAATTCTTATCAGTATCCCATACAGTTCCTGAGGTCGTAGATGGCCATGAGGAGCTGGATTCTGTGGATGGACTCGGCCACCCTGGCATTGTATTCGTCGTCTATCCTGGACATCAGGTCAGTCATGGTGATGACACCGTTGCGGTACTGCTCCTCGCCGGCGGAACGGATCGATTCCCTCAGTGCTATTATTTTCTTGTCTCGCTCCAGCAGAGCCCTTGCCTTGTCGACGGAACTCCTCATCTGGGCGGCATCAAGCCCGGTATTGAACAGGAATGTCTCCCTGTCCGACTCTATTTTCCTGATCTGGGCGTCAAGCTTGCGCTTCTCATCCTTTCTCGTATACAGGGCGCCTATGTCCCAGGACATCCTGACTCCTGCCGTCCAGTACGGCTGGAAAGTATTTTCCAATATGTTCAGGCCCGGCCGTCCGACCCCACCCTGCAGGGAAAGGGAAAATTTCGGGGAGATTTTCGAGTTGAGCTGGCGGACCATGGCCTCCTGCTGCTGAAGCTGGGCGTCATACAGGCCGAGCTCAGGCCTCAGGATGTCATCCCGCATGAGCCAGTCTGCGTTTTCATCCGGCACAACGAATTCCTGCCCTGCGAGACTGGTTCCCGTGAACTTTTCAAGCATTGCCACATATGTGCTGCGGTCTTTCTCCAGTTCCTCCCTCTGCTGCTCGCAATTGAGGATATTCACCTCTATCATCTCAAGGTCGGAACGGTAGGCCGTGCCGCTCTCGATGCATGCCTGTGCCTGCCGCGCATTTCTCTCCAGGCTTTGCATCAATATGCCGTTCTGCTTCAGCTGTCCGTCATAGAGCAGAATCCCGAGGAATATTTTTTCCACCCTCTCATTTATCGCATAGAGGGAAACCTCCACCTGCTCCTTCTGCACCCTGGCACCGGACGCAGCCACATCCTTCTGGCTTCCGGTCGTGCCGCCGTCCCAGATGGTCTGGCTGATTTCCCCGACAAGGGAATACTGGTCATGAGGCAGGTCAAATGTGAACCCCTGGATGTCGAACGGCATCTCCACCACATCGGACTGATATGTGGCCTTGCCGGAGATGTTCAGATGCGGGAGCCAGGACTTCGCAATGGATGCAATCTCATAGCGGGAAGCCTCCTCTATGAGATTGAGCTGCCGGATCTGCGGATAATTCTCCCTCGCCATCCTCATGCAGCTGTCGATTGTCACCTGCGCCCCGGCCTGCCGCTGGAGGGCCAGAGAGGCAAGCAGCAGAGCAGCAATGTATTCAAGTTTTTTCACAATACTCATAACTGTCATATTACATACTCATAACTGTTATATAGCAGAAACTGTCATATCGCAGGATTACATCCGCTTTGCCCCGGACATCAGAGCTTCCCGTACAGCCTGTATCTGACAAGGGCTATTATTTCAGCCTTCCGGGCCTCAAGGAACGGATTATCAAGTGCGTCCGGGGCGACTCCGGTCAGCCTGCCGGCCACAGGCATCAGCAGGAATGCGGACAGGTTCAGGGTCACAATGTCTGCCATCAGCTGCACCGGGTCTATCCGGCAGATTCTGCCGCTTGCAATCTCTTCCTGTATCCGTCCGACATGGAACTTGAACACTCTCTCCATGACCGGAAGGAAATTCTCCTTCATGCGGTCTATGAGTTCGGGATTGTGAATCATCGTGTCATAGAGGAATGGGACAAAGCGCGGATGCTCCGCAAGGAAATCAAAATGAGTTGAAATACCTTTTTCAAGGGTCTCCCAGAAAGGTTCGTCCCTGGACATCACAGGACGGAACGACTGCATCAGTTCTCCGAGAATCTTCTCCAGCACCTTCATGAAGACATGTTCCTTGGTCCTGAAATAATAATGGAGCATGGCATGCGTGACCCCGGCCCTTTTCGCAATCAGGGTGGTCGTGGCCTGATTGTATCCCATCTCAAGAAAAAGTTCCTCAGCCGCTTCCATTATTGCCTGCTCCTTGTGCTTCGGCTCCCGGCTCTCCATATTCTCAGATTTCCCCTTATTCACAAATGTCTCCATATTCACAGATATGTTTATATTCACAGATGTGTTTAACAATATTGTTTAACAGTATTGTTAATACCTGTGCAAATATAGTTTTTTAATTGATATGATGTCAATGAAAATGAGAAAAATGAGAAGAAAATGCCGTCGGGCACGAAAACCCCGCAAAACCGCGCCCGGTGGACAGCATTTTTGGTCTCCGCCGGGCGCACCGCAGAATGACTGTGCCGGCTACTTTTGTTCGGCTGATTTGTCTCCGGCAGTTACAAAATTGGGCGTTATGATATATATTTGCATCTCGTTTGATACAGTATGCTGACAATGGGAATGACACCGGACATGAAGAATGCCTGCAGGCTGCAGTTCATCACGCATTTTACTGACAGATATTCGTATCTTGATTCTGCGATGATGGCCCTCGAGGGCGGATGCAGGTGGATTCAGCTGAGGATGAAGGATGCCACGGAGGAAGAGGTGGAGCGCGCAGCGGGGCTGATATTGCCTGAATGCAGGCGACGCGGCGCAGTCTTCATAATAGACGACCATGTGGAAGCCGCCATGAAGGCAGGGGCGGACGGAGTCCATCTGGGCAAGAATGACATGCCTGTGGACAAGGCAAGGGAGATGGCGGGAAGCGGATTCATCATCGGAGGGACAGCCAATACTTTTGAGGACATCAGCAGGCTTGCGGCACAAGGGGCTGACTATATAGGCTGCGGGCCGTTCCGCTTTACGACGACCAAGAAAAACCTTGCTCCGGTGCTCGGGATTGAAGGCTACAGACAGCTTGTCGCCGGGATGAAGGCAGGGGGCATTGCACTGCCGACAGTGGCGATAGGCGGGATATGTCTTGTCGACATCCCGGAGATACTTTCGACAGGGGTCAACGGCATAGCACTGAGCGGGAGCATATTGAGAGCGGCTGACCCGGTTGCGGAAATGAGAAAGATTGCCGCTCTGGTATTCGGCATGTGAGCACGTCAAACAATGCGGCATGTGAATCGGACAGATACAACTGAACAGGTTATAAATTATTAAACAAAAGATAACAATGATTGAGAAGAATGTTTCACGGGGTATCATAAGTACCTATTTTGAAAAACTTGAAAGGAATCTTGACATCGATGTCGCCATAGTGGGCGGAGGCCCGTCAGGCATCGTGGCAGCATATTATCTGGCCAAGGCCGGACTCAAGGTGGCACAGTTTGACCGCAAGCTGTCTCCGGGAGGAGGAATGTGGGGCGGCGCCATGATGTTCAATCAGATTGTCGTGCAGGAAGAGGCGCTTGACATTGTAAAGGATTTTGATATCAACTACAAGCCGTACGGCGAGGGGCTGTATGTGATGGATTCCGTCGAGAGTACTTCCGCCCTGCTGTACAAGGCCGTGCATGAGGGAGCCACCATCTTCAACTGCTATTCGGTGGAGGATGTGGTGTTCAAGAACAATGTCGTGAGCGGCGTGGTCGTGAACTGGACTCCGGTGCTCCGCGAGGGGCTGCATGTGGACCCGCTCAACATCATGGCAAAATGCGTAATCGACGGCACCGGACATGACAGCGAGATATGCAGGACAGTCGCCCGCAAGAACGGCATCCGCCTCTCCACTGACACAGGAGACGTAATCGGCGAGCGTTCCCTTGATGTGGTGGCCGGCGAGCAGGAAGTCGTGAACGGCACGAAAGAAATCTATCCGGGACTCTATGTCTGCGGAATGGCCGCATCAGCAGTGAGCGGCACCCCGCGCATGGGACCTATCTTCGGAGGCATGCTCATGTCAGGGAAAAAGGTCGCCGACCTTATCATCGGCAAACTCAAATGACAGACCGCCCCATGCTCTGGATAACCGTGACTTCCCCATCATTCTTTGACGGGGAAGCCTCATTTATAGGCAGGCTGCTTTCCGGAGGGGTGGACATAGTGCATCTGAGAAAGCCGGGGGCGGCTGAATCGGACTGCGCCAGACTGCTTGACGCGCTGACCGCAGAGGAGCGGGCCAGGATTGTCATCCATGATTTCTTCGAACTTGCCGGGCCATATGGACTGCGGGGAATACATCTGAATGCCAGGCGCAGTGAAATACCGGCCGGATATACCGGACATGTCAGCCGTTCATGCCATTCGCTTGAAGAAGTCAAGCGATGGAAACCTGTCTGCAACTATGTCTTTCTGAGCCCAGTCTTTGACAGTATCTCCAAGCAGGGCTACAGGGCAGGGGTCACGCCGGAAATTCTCCGCAGAGCTTCCGGGAAAGGCATCATCGACGAAAAAGTCATTGCCCTCGGAGGTGTCACTCCGGACAAGCTGCAACTTCTGCACTCACTCGGATTCGGAGGGGCGGCGATGCTGGGGTATGTCAACGGACTGGCAAGACTGCGGGAGGGAGAGCAGGCTGAAGCCCTGGCCAGGATACGGATGATATTACAAAAATTCAATTGACACGAAAATGGAAAAACAATCATGTCAACTGATTACGGAACGGCTCGTCCTGCGTGCCTGGCTGGAGTCGGATGCCGGGGTACTGTATGAATATGCGCGGAATCCCGAGATCGGGCCTGCTGCAGGTTGGCCACCCCACACTTCCGTGGAAGACAGCCTGAATGTAATCCGGACTGTATTTTCCGCTCCGGAGACATATGCTGTCGTCCTGAAATCAACCGGAGAGCCTGTCGGGAGTATCGGTATCATATCCGGAGAGGCATCTCATGTCTCCGGGATACGGGAGGATGAGGCAGAAATCGGCTACTGGATAGGCAGGCCGTATTGGGGACAGGGGCTGATTCCCGAGGCGGTGCGCTGTCTGCTTCACAGGTGTTTCGAGGATTTGGGCATGGCTGCCGTATGGTGCTGCCATTATGACGGCAACACGAAATCACGCCGGGTAATGGACAAATGCGGGTTCCGTTTCCATCATACGGAAAAAGGTAATGCGTCTCCGCCGGGGGATGTCCGCACAGAGCATTTCATGAGACTGACAAAGGAGGAATGGGAAGCAAATCTCATGTCACATAAAGAATAGTATATCTCTCTGTACGGTAAGCAATAGTATATTCCTCTGCCCAGTAAGCACTGGAAGAGTCTTGACGGCATGGTTAATCTGCAGCGCGCCAGGCGGAGCCCACTATTGCTGTCCACCGGGCGCGGTTTTGCAGGAATTTCACGCCCGATGGCATTTTCAAAATGCCAACAGCCACACTTTTGCGGAAAAATCACGGCCGACGGACGCCATTTTACATATCCATCGGGCGCGGCAGGAACCGGCATTTTAATCTTATTCAGTACAGAAAAAAGCGAGTCAGGCACGATATAGCCTAACTCGCTTTGCGGATTCTATGCCCCGCGGCATTCAGTCTTGTGATTGATTACAATCTTAAATGTTAGTATTCTTTCTCGTTGAAGAAATTTATCTGTATTGATTATCAGTATATTATGCCATAATCAATGAAATTTGCACAAACAAACTACACCGTCTGAGACGGGCTGAGGCGATGGGAGGAATTTGTGGGCGACAAACTCTCGCAAATTCATTTGCAATATCTTGTTTCTGATTCTGCAACCATCTGTATGCTCTCTTTGACCTGATTGTATGGTTTAATTCTTCTGTCTTCAAGGTAAATATGACAAAGTGTATAAACCAATGCCTCCAAGGTCTGTTCCCGCACTTTCGGTTTCAACTGACATTCCCAAACCGTAATGCAGTGCCAGCCCATTGATGCAAGTTTCCTCTGTTCTTCCTTGTCTCTGAGGCTATTACGCTCTATCTTATTCTACCAAAATTCCACATTGGTCTTGGGCAGAACATAATACTCTTGCATCCTTCATGTCCATACCAGAAACAGCCGTTCACGAAGATGACCGTCCGATACTTCCGGAGTACAAGATCCGGATGTCCGGTAAGCCTTGGATCATTCAACCTATACCGAAACCCACGGCCGAACAAAAACTTCCTTACCAGCAATTCCTGCTTCGTATCCCGTCCTTTTATTGCTGACATACAACGGCGCCTCTGTTCTTGCGTGAGCTTGTCCATATCATTCAATCAGATTCTTTCAAAGAAATCCTCGTAATCACCGTCTATTATTTTCCACTTTCCATTCTTTCGGCCACCTTCTCTGACAATGAACTTCATATCTGTCATTCTTTTGAGATATTTACGCACCTGTCGGTCAGAAACACCGATATTCGTAGCCATTTCAGCAATTGTGATCCCCGGATTAGAGGAAATCATTTTGTAAATCATACGCTGTGCTTTTAGGAACTCTTTCCGGAACTTGTTATCCTCTTTTAGGAACTCCTTTTCTGTTCCGCTAACTTCTTTTAGGAACTCTTTTTCATTCATTATGCCATCACTTCCATAATTCAAGTTCCATAGTATCACATGAAACTCTGATGCATTTGACTGAAATTCAGGAGCGTGAAAATTGGGCAGGCGTTCAAATCTCTTATAGGAATCGATTATCTTTTTCATTCCGCTGCCTCTTCGTTCCATAAGCCCCAAGCGGCTGAAGAAATCAGCCAATAACGGATTCCGTCTTTTGGATGGTACCGTAAGAGGGTTCAGCTGCTGAATAAGCCTGCCGTCCATCATACCGCCGGGAGAGTATATCTCCATCCTATCATCGTACATGTCAATATGTATCTCGCTTCCCATCTGCATATAATCACGGTGGATGATTGCATTGGCTATCGCTTCCGTTACGGCACGTTCGGGATAGTCCGGCAATTCTTCGCGGTGGTCGTTCTCTTTCCACCATTTTTTCTTTGAATTGTTCCGCACAAAAGATACGGCATCCTGTAACTGGCCGATTACACAACCTTCCAGCTCAACATCATCTATCGCTTCGCCCAAGCCGCTGGTCATATCCAGTCCGTTCCATCGCGTGCAGAATATACGGGATTGTCTTATCGGGGATTCATCTGCCAGCAACGCGCCTGCGTTTGTCAGATTGCCGTTCTCATCAACGATACCCCATGATACAAACTCGCTGTCTTCAAACGAGCGTTGCAGCCTTTTGTAGTGGACAGACTTGAGTTTAGTAAAAGCCATATCCTCGAATCTGTAGTTTGAAGGCAGACTGTCATAAGTTCTACCGGCACCTTTCAGAACAAGACTTTTCAATTGAATGCGATCCGCAACGACAGACTCATTACCTATACGCACGAAAGCGAGACGCTGTTTGTCGCCAATATAATAATATGGTGTCTCCTGCCCAGGATATACATGTAGCAGCACAAGCTTCTTACCGTCCGCTTCCTTTAGTTCAAGCTTGACTGCCGGAACAGGATCAAGCTTGCTCTTTATCTCCTCACTGATTTTCTCGGCATCACCTTCTGCATCGACAAGCCCCAACACATGGTCATCATCACTAATGCCGAATACCAGTATGCCGCCTTCGCCATTGGCAAAAGCCGAGACACTCTTAAGCCAACTTTTGGGACGCCGGATCTCAAGCATCTGTTTTTTGTCGTAAGCAGTAGTTTCGCCAATTAACAATTTACTATCTAATATCATAATTAATCCTAAGTTTAAAAAGTTTAGAGCTTTAGCTACATTAAAAATGGTCACAATTCTTTAAAAGACAGTTCCCAACATCTTTCTAAAGCGCTAAAACATGTTGTCATGTTATTTTCAAACTCATCTTTTGTAATAGTGTCTCCAACCTTAATTGCCAGTTTTTTCTTCTTTTTCCCATTCATAGCATCAACCTCTTCTTGTGTCTTCTGCCAATTGCCATATACGCTCCACTTTATCAAACAGGTTAAATTCTTCGTTCATACAATTTTACCATCATGTCATTGGAAATCAATTCTCCAGGCTGCATCTTAATGCGATATATGGGAACCCGCTCCTCTCCCAATGAAATAAAAGTGGACAGGTTTAGTTTCAGGCATGGTTTACCGCTCTTTGTGCCAAAATATACTTTTTCAACTTTATAATAGCCATCGACATTTCCACCGACCATAGGCAAGAAATATCTGATATCCATCACATTGATGGCAGTCGGTATCCTTTCCATCGTATAAGTCTTTGCAGTATGGCTGTAAAAATCCGAATAGTCTGCATCTGTCGTCCGGACCATACCTGTCAGGATATCCCGAACCTCCTGTTTTGGCAATTTATTCAAAGAACCGACATTATCAACATGGTCTATATGGAACTCTGCTGCAAGTTCAAACGGATCTCCGACATAAAAATGACTCTGCAAAGCATTTATCAACTCTTTGCCTTGAACAGATTCCATTTTTACTGTTTCGGGTTTTATTCCGATAGACTCCCATAAACCAACAACTTCATCTTTCATCAAGGCAAGAACAATATAGTTTCCATTTATTTTGGGCCTATATAGTTTGCCATTGAACTTATGGAAATTATCCTGTATGAACTGGTAGCAGTCCATTCCTGCCCTCGGCTGGATGATACGGAACGAATATAATTGATTCAGAGTGTCTTGAATTCTGCTGCGGAATTCTTTCCGTACATATTCCCGCCATGCCGCCTGCCTGTTTTTACTGGCTCTCCCATATTGAGAAACGATAAACAGGAAATTGACATCATAATGGCACAGCAGAAGAGTATCCCTGTCAAAGAGCCGGTTCTCAAACTGTCTGTTCAGCTGTTCTCCTTTAGCGGGAGTTCTCAAGGTCCCGTCCTCAAAAGACAGGAATTTACCATTACTGTCGTCTTTCCCCGGAATTCTTGCGCTGATAAAGAAATTCGGAATAAGATTATATCCTTCAGTCAGGGGGTCTCTCAATTGTGGCTGGTCATCAGAATCCATGCCCTCAAGGAACAGATTCATATTCCATTGAATGACATTCCTTGCGTATGTATATTGTTTGTAAATAGGCTTGTCGCCAAGTTTGACTTTGTCTCCTTTTGCCCGTTTGTAATATTTGCTGTCCCCGATATAATATGTCTGCTCTGCAGCAAAGGAGGAATGCTCTATGAGCCCTTGTCCGATGAACATGTGGTCGACCAGCTTCCCGTCCCGCTGCTCCACAAGTTCTTTAGGCAGATTCTGTTTGTCTTTCCCTCCGACAAGGGTATCTATCATCACTTCAAAGATATGTTCGAAATTCTTTGCAAGCAAATAATCTTCTGCCTGTCTGTTCATCGCTATCTTATACTCCCTATCAAAGAAAGCGTAGCACAAATCCCATATCCGCAGAGCCTTGTCTGAAAAATACTTGTATTTGATCTGCTTGAGACGGCGGCATCCATGTTTTTTGTTAATATATGATTGCTTTAGCGAATCCGGACTAATCAGATGGTATTGCAAATTAATGTCAAACGAAAAACCATGTGTCTCCCGGATATAGTTAAGAATTGAGAAATAGATAATCAACAGTTCTTCATCAAAGTTGATCATCTTTTTCCTGTTCACAGGATTGATATAAACAGGTGTACCATTCTGAATGATGGCCGGAGATGATGTAATGGTCTTGTTCCAATGAATCCTATTGTATCCCGAGTGAATATTTTTGGCGATGAATGTAAAATAGTCCTGATTATCCCTGTTGAAATCACGGAGAGCAATTATCACATCCAGTAAAGTGTTGTGTTTTTGCTTGCGCCCGCGGCTTTCCGTGTTATACTCCTTGCTCTCCAATATGCTGCTGTCATTATGTGTCTGCTTATATACACTTATGACCCTATAAATCCATATCGAAAGCGTGGATAAAAACTCTTTATATTCTTTGCATCCTTCCTCTGTAAATTTGGATTTTATCCTGTCTGATTCAAAATCAATGATATCCTGCGGGGAAGCACCGAAAATCGTATCATCGCCGTTTTCTTCATTCTGTTCTCCGGTCAATACGACTTTCGGCAGAAAGAAAATTACATCTTTTGCCGTTTTGCTATAGCAATATCCAACATACTCAAAGGCGCACCTGTCTTCCTTTACAGGAACGGACACTACATCCTTGAGTACATCTCTGATAGCCAGATTATCTCTGATCTTATGATTCAGATTATATGGATATCCTTCAATAAACAGTAACATCAGTTAAATTTTTGTATATCTATTCCCCAGTTTTGAGCATTGACTTTTTGTATAAAATCATTTATCCTTGTCAAGTCAAATTGATTTGTGACATACAACTGTTCTCCATTTTGCAAAGTGACTATCTTTGACTTTTCAGATAATCTTGAATCCGTTGATCCTGAAGTTCGTTTATTATACACTTCTTGGGTTTCAACCAAGTTAGCACCTATTATTTGCAATGACAGCCATTTGGTCATCACATCATCTGCTGTCATTTGAGGATGCTGTGAACAAAACAATTTCACAGCTTCATACGCGACTCCTCCTTTACTATAGCCACGGCCATTATTATCGTCTCCATTCAAAGTAAATCGAGTCTTATCTTTAGAATTATTGCCAGATAAGTTTCCGTCCTTATTGACATCAATATTTTTAATTGACGGCAAATCTGCTATATGCAGATATTCCATCATTGCCACAAGTTTCTTATATCCATCGTCTCCATATAGTTCAGAAAATTTGATTTCTTCTTCATCGCTTATCCTGAAGATGTCACCTTCTCCATCCTTGCAGACATCATTCCACAAATAGAACAAGACCTTGTTTCTGAATAAATCCGCTTTTATTATTCCATCGGCCGGATTAACGAAAAAATCACCAAGCATCTTGTCTTCCGAATGTGTCAAGTCAAATATCCTTGTATTGACCTCTTTCTGAAATGACACCCAAGAGTACTTGATATCGTCAATATCTATCGCCCAACTTGTATTCATATACTTAATTGGTTCATACTCCCAATCCCAACGGCGTTTGAATGCACTGTCTATCGGGAACAGCGACTGATCGGAAGTATTCATCGTGGCATAGATATACAGATTGTCCGGCAAACAAAGCTCTCCGTTCTTTATTGCATCGCTGTCCTCTCCGAGCTCCTCTTCCAAGAATGTCCTCAAATCAGTATCGGCCTTTATAGAATATTCCGAAACGCCATTCTCGTCCCTGTCAAGAAGTTGAAACAAATCTCCGAAAATCTGAGCACAGTTCCCCCTATTGATTTCTTCTATAATCAGATATACATTTTCAGCAGGCTTCTTGTATGCTTGCATATAGGCATTCAAGAACGCTTGTGGAATGAATTTATAAGTGATTATCTCTTCATCTATATCTTCTTTCCCGTCATTCAACCTGACAGTAAGACCTCCGTTAAGTCCATAAAGCGGTTTCTTTGCTTTTGTCGGCTTATATGCGCCAACAAAAGAAGAGTAATCGCTATCCGGATGGAAAGTCGTTCTAAAGATGTTTTCTTTAGAAATCCCTTTGAGAAGTTCTTTAATTTTATGAGACTTTCCCGTTCCGGGTGCACCATAATATATAATTTGGCGTGGTCGTTGAACATTGTCAAAATGATTGTTTCCAGGAATCAATTGCTCAAAAGGGACTTGATTACCCTCACAATCATAATATTTCCATTCGCCTTTATCATAAATTATCAGGAACTGTCTTTCTTGAGCGAGTGATCTCCATCCGTCTATACATGCATCTAAATCAGGCGTGTTTCCATCTGATTTATTAATAAGTACATATTGAGCTTTTTTCCAATCAGCACTACTCCTGTTGGAAACCTGCTGCGCCACTAAAGAACTTCTATTGGTCGTCAAATAAGTGCCTATTCTCGTTTCGGTCGTCAATTTTTTCACTCCATGTTTGGAGAGTTCTCTTACTATTTCGTCTTGTTCCATGATAAAAAATTTGTTAAAGTCTGTGGTTCAGGTGATGATGCTCCGATAGGAAATCCCATTAAATATTCAGCATCTTTAGGCATAGGCTTTTGAAATATTTCTTTGTAATTCCGGCATCCTTGATGTTTCATCATAGATGCACAACAATAATTCGCCATTGTTGTCGGTGTATGCACAAGTCCATCCAACTGAGGATATGATTTTTTAATCCATGTTGTCTGCTTTTCAAACACAGCATTTATTTCTGACTCATTGGCAATCACAGGATCTGATTCCATTTTTGCTATATGACGATTAAGTAATATCCGAAAAGCTGTTGCCGCAGCAAAGGGAGATTGAGCATTCCCAATGGCCTTCAATTGCTTTCTTCTCTCCTGTATTTTTGAATCATAATCAATATCTCTCGGAGAGATTGTCCAACAACTTGCAGAAAGTTTTGGCAAAGACCCAATATTTTCAACTAATTTATTATATGAATCATCATATTCTTTGACAGCCAACAACCAAAACCGATTCCTTCTATGATCTGCTCCAATTTCTTCACATGATAACCGACAACGATACACAGTATATCCTAACTTTTGCAAATCGGATTTAGCAATATTCAATGCCTTCTCCGTTACATTTTCTCCAAATACAATATTTGCTTCGCTTTCTTGAACAAAACGGAACATCTCACCCCATAGATTCTTTGAGGCAATATTTTTCCCATGCGCGGCATGGCTAAATGCTTGGCAGGGAAATCCCCCACACATAACATCAAATGTTCCTTTATATTTTGCTCCATGCAATTTTGTTATATCGCCGTAAATTGGAAAATTATCCATCCAGCCGTCTGCTTGTCTTTGCCTTAGAATCTTCTGGCAGAAATCATCAATTTCAACACCAGCAACGCACTGATGTCCCAAAAGATATCCTCCATATATACCTCCTCCCATTCCGGCAAATAAATGAAACTCTCTTATCATATTGTCCTAAACAATCTTATTCATATGGTTCATACAAATCCTTAAGTTCACATTTTAGAACTTTAGAAATTTCTATCAATTGCGGGGCGCTTGGCTGCGTAGTATTAGTGCACCAGCGACTTATTGTCATCTTTGACACACCAAGTTGCTCTGCCAAATAAGTATTTGTCACCATTCTGTCTGCGAGAACGACTCGGATACGATTTTTATACATTTTCTTTTCCATATAGGATATCTGCACATTATTGTACAAAAATACACAAATTTGTTTAACAACAAAATTGTAAATAACTCCAATGTCTTAAAGGCAACATCATTTCACCAGAAAATCAAATTTTGCAGCAAACTCCTCAATAAAATCAGAACCTGTAAGCAATTCTAGTTTTATTCAACACAAGAAAAAAGCGAGTCAGGCACAATATAGCCTAACTCGCTTTGCGGGTTCGTTGCTCCGCGGCATTCAGTCTTGTGATTGTGTTACAATCTTAAATCTTAATATTCTTCCTCATTGAAGAATTGACTACAGATTGAGTATTAGATAGTTAGTAAAATTCTTATGAAGTTTGCACAAACAAAACACACTATCTGAGACGGTCTAAGGTGATAGGAGGAAATGTAGGACAATCAAATCACCTACCAGTAATCTAGTGTCCCCCGAGCATGTTGTTTCGGCACAAACGAATAAATTAATAAAATTGCATAAGAATATTGACTTTTGAAGGATTATTGCACTAAAAACTTTAAAATAATACATTATATCTTATTGATTTACTATTATCTTTGTGACACATGATTTTTAATGTGAATATTTGAGGACTGATCGTCAATATCAAAGAGTTTTTACCACTCAGATTACTGAAAGGAGGTAAACTACTAACATGGGAATATTAAATCTGAAATGGATTACAGAGTCTGACCCTGACTTGAATGATTTTAGGGCGAAATTTGCAGAACAGTACAAAGATATTGAAGTTGGATCGGTACACCCGGATAGAGGAACTGCGTATCATTATTACGACTACTATGTCCAAATTAAACCTAAACACTTTCCGCCCAAAGCGCATTTTGAATATTGGGCAGACGGCCGGCAAGGTTATTTGGATTTACATCTCGAGCCGGCAAGAGATAACCCCGAACAAATGAAGGTTTATCGAAGAATTGGAATCAACTTGATGCATGTGCTTTCAGAAAAAGGGATAGAATGTGGTGAAAGATGGAATTTGCCATTTGGATATTTTCGTGTCGCCGGGATACATTCCGTGAGCGACCTCATGAAAGTTTTCAATCAGTTCTATGGTATCGTAAATAATCCCTTGCTGGAAATATACGAAGCCAATAAAAGGACATTGTCACTGCAGTTAAATTATCCGAAGCAGACCGTGGATTACACTCCGTTGCATGACGGCAGTGAAGATGTTTCCGTTAAGATAATGAAATTGTCTGAGGTAATGAACCTTAATCTCTTTTTGCCAGACTATCAACGGGAGTATTGCTGGGAAGACCAGAATATTATCGAACTTTGGCATAATCTGGCAAAGATTAAAGATGGGGAACCTTTTCATTTAGGTACAGTTATTCTTCATGATTGTCAAGGAAGTTTCGGCATAATCGATGGTCAGCAACGTTTGATTACCCTTTCTGTGATGCTTCTTGCAATGGGCTATAAGGGTTATTTGCCTCTTTTGAATGAATCATATGACTCGACAGATGCACAAGAACATGTGTCCAATTGCAAATATCTCGTTCAGACATTTGTCGGGAAGGAAAAAAATATATCTGAATTGGTTAATCGTTTGGCGGACAATATATCTTTTGCTGTATTGACTGTCAGTGAGTCCAACCTTGATCTGGCTTATACTTTCTTTTCGAATCAAAATTCAAAAGGTGTCCCATTGTCTGATTTCGACCTTCTCAAAGCTCACCACTTGCGGTTTATTCCAGTTGATGCTCAGGCAGAACACATGGCAGTTAAGTGGAATAAACTTACTATGCTTCCTATAATTTTCAAGGAAAAAAACGCACTTTACCGCACTTTGGGTACGCACATTTACCGATTGCGTCGATGGATGAGAAAGAATGAGTCTCAGGAACATTCCGAGGCACACTATATTCAAAAAGAATATCAGGCGTCAGTTATAATGCCCGAAATCCCCCCTTTTGGTGAAAACTTCGATTATTATGAGAAAATTCAGGGAGGAACACATTTCTTCGTATATGCAGAGACCTTTATTCATCGTTATCTTGAGTTCCTGAAACATAAGGAAGTGCAAATTCTTTTGAACAATCTTGCATGGGGCAGTTATTTGAACTACTCCGATTCAATTGAGACGGTTCTGTTCGCATATTATCTCAAGTTTGGAAACCAATACTTGTCCGAAGCTTTATACTGCATATCTCAGATTTTGGCTTTGCACCGATACAACGCAAATCGTGTTGCGAATGATGGAGTCGGGATACGAAGTTTCATAAATAACTCTGAACTCGTATTAATGATTGATCAAGCATCTTCCCCTACATTCTTTTTAGGGGAAGCACTAGCCAAACATGATTCTATCTCCAGACAAGAAAATTACTCTATTACCAGCGGAATGGATTTACCGGAGGTTAAAGGTGTAAAATGGGGTATGTATAAGGCTCTGCGTTCAATGTGGCGTGATGCCTTATCTGAAATAACAGACAGTGTTATTCGAATTAAAATCATAGAAGAATATGGCAAGTAATGAATCATATAGAATAACCCCGGCAAAAATTGTCGAGGAAAATGTTTTGTTTCTTATCCCACTATATCAGCGACTCTTCGCATGGAGAGTGCTGGAGGTGAAACAACTGATGGAGGACTTGCGTAATCATTTTTCTATAACGCATGATAAACCGTACTATATCGGTATGATTACGGCAGTGCGGCAAGGCGACAGGTTGGAGCTGATAGACGGTCAGCAGCGCACGACTGTTCTGACCCTACTTGCTGTCGGTTTCATGTTGACTTTGTTGCAAGGAGAAGACAAGGAAAGTTGGACAAAATTCTTTGATTCCTCTAATCGCGTGTTCTTCAATGGTAGAAGTCAAGACAGAGAGTTCTTGCGAACATTGGCCGAAAAATCGGCATCAACATACAAGAACAATCAGATGGCGGAGGCTCTTTCGATCATTAAAAATTTTTTGAAAGATAATTACGATGAAAAGAATCTTCAGAAATTCGCAAATGATGTATTCAATTATCTGACTTTGTTCGTTACGGAATTGCCCGGCCATTATGTGAAAAATCCGTCTTCTCTCAATGAGTATTTTGAGGCAATGAATTCCTGTGGCAAATCATTGGAGCAACATGAAATTCTGAAGGTGGAGCTCTTGCGTAAATATAACAAAACAAATAAGATTAACCTTACTCGCATATGGAATGTTGTTTCAAACTTTGAACAGCCTATCATAAAAATTGAAGACAGTAACGATGCAGAGAGAAGGCAATGCGAATCCTATAAAAAATATATCCAACTTTGCAAAAAAGGAAAGTTTGAAGAGGCTTACTATGGTTTCTGTAAAACCTCCAAAAGCGAAGGCACTCGGACAACCATAGCAGAGATTGAAGTGAAGAAATATGACTTCACTAATAAGCCAAAGCGCGATAAAGAACATGGCGTAATGTCGTTCCCTGAGTTTCTTTTGCTCGTCTTAGCGCTTCACACGGGAAACGATAATCTTGCTAGTATTCATCCATCTAAACTGCATGATACATTCAAAAACAACCCAATACCGCAAGAACAGATAGAAACATTCTATCACGAGTTATTTATGTATCGGCTTCTCATGGATTTATATGTAGTACGATTAAAATATAATTCGTCCTCCAGTTCTCATAAACTGATATTTAACAATCAAGAGGAAACAGACAACAAAGAACATGCGCATAGTAGACTGAGACAGTTTCAGTCTATGCTTGATGTTTCTACGGAGCCTCATATTTGGGTACTACCTTTACTGAAGCATCTGAAAGGACTTGAGCATGAACCTTCGCAAATGGAACTGTTGAAGTTCCTTATGATAAAAGATTTCAATCGTCGGGATCATTCGTGCATTCCTGATATTGACAAACTTGATTATGATGCTAGACCGAGGTATTGGCTTTGGCGTCTTGATTATGCCTTGTGGGAGAAACTCATACTTGATGGTAAGGCCGTATTTGGATATGACGATCTTGATGCAGATGCTGTCAGAATGTATGAATTCCATGGAAACAATCGTTCAATTGAACATCTTCATCCACAGAATGAGAACAACAATGAAAGTTGGCCCAGAAAAGATATTGATTCCTTTGGCAATCTGGCGATTATTTCCAGTAGTTTTAACTCCCAGCAGAACAACCTGCCGGTACATGTTAAATTCGCCAATCTTGAAGTGCTGCTTGGAAACAAAAATCTTCAGAGTATCAAACTATATTTTATGTATCTGAAGGCAAAAAAAACTGATGCAGAATGGACTATTACCGCTAAAAACGAACATGCTGAAGAAATGATTGAAATACTTCAAGAAAATCTTGATAAAGTTAAATCTTATAAGCAACAGCATCCTGAAGGAGAAGAACTTTGAAGGAAATTATTCAACAGGGCCTTCTGGAATTATCCCACAAGTTGTGGGACAATTGGAAAAGTGCTTCTCGGACGGCTTGGCTTCTGTACTCACAAACCTCCTTATGCGTACCGAATTTTGTCCAAACAAATCCCGGTCACTCGCCACAAGTAAGCATCCGGCGAAAGACATCTTGACAACTTTTTACAAGTTGGGGCTAGTTGTTGCCAAGTTGGTCAAAGTTGGATAACGTTGGGATCGATTTGCTACAGGTTGGCTTCATTTTGCCAGTTATAAGGAAGGAGTTTCCGCAGGTTCAGCTTCTGATTCTCATATTGTGGGATCTTGACCAGTACATCTTCCATCCATTTGCGCAGGTCCACATCATGTCCCTTGCAGGTGCTTACCAGCGAGTAGATGACGGCAGCCCTGATTGCAGAGTCGTGATTGCCGCAGAACAGGAAGTTCTTGCGTCCCAAAGCCAGCGGTCTGACTGCATTTTCAACGAGATTGTTGTCTATCTGATATCTGGCGTCCCGCACGTATCGGCTGAGCCTTGGCAGAAGCGGAACAGTATAGCCTATTGCCTTGCCCATCCTGCTGTTTTCAGTCACGTTGGACGCGGTGTCGTACATCCATTTCTCGAAGGTGCATATGGTCGGGTAGGATATCTTTCCCCTCATTTCCTGCAGCTTTTCAGCACTCCAGCCCTGTTTTTCGCATCACTCTCTACTTTGTACAGTTTCCCGATGAATGAAAGCGCTTCCATCGCCTTGGTCTTGTCCTCAGCCTCGGCTTCACAGAACTTGCGTCTGGCATGCGCCCAGCACCCCAGAAGCTGGATATTCCGGTAGGTCTCGAACTGGTTGTATGCTCCGTACCCGTCTGTCTGTACTGTACCGTGATAGCTTCCCAGCAACTTGCGCGCTGTCTCAAAACTTCTCGACCCCATGTCATAGTAGAAGTACACGAGGTTCTCTTCCACGGCACGGACGCACCACATGTAACCCTTGACGGCTGCATGTTTCTCGTTGTCTATTACCGGGATTGTACTTTCGTCTACCTGAAGGTACCTTTTGGTCATCGTCTCCTCCATCAGAAGGTCATATAGCAGTTTGAGTTTCTCGTAGGCTGCTGCATACCAGTCGTTCATCGTCGAGGAGCTGATGACGACTCCGAGTTCCTTGTATTTCTGGATGACATGGTAGAATGGCATGTGGTACATGAACTTCTCGATGATTATATCAGCCAGCAGGGATTCCGATGCCATGCATTTGGGAAGAGGCATTGCCGGAACCGGCGCCAGTTAGAACGGCTTCCTGTCCGGATTCTGTATCTGCAGATGGGACTTCAGCACCAGCTTGTGACGGACAACGCGTCTGATGTATATCTGCTCCGGGACATGGACCAGCGTGTCTGTGATTTCCGGGGCCAGTTCGGTATAGTCATCCCGGTTTTCAACTTCCGGATACACATCCTCCTCCCGGACTTCCAGATTGCTTGTGTCTATCGGTTTCCTGACCTTCCTCTCGAACCCTTTTACAGATACCACCTTGTCCTGTTCTTCGTTGAGCTTTTTGACATCCTCTGCCAACAGCTCCTTCTCCGCTTCCGTCATCATATCATCGAACAAAGTAGGTTCCAGGTCTTTCAGATCTTCCGGAAGTCTCTTTTCACTCATGGAACCGAAGACCTTCTTCCGAAGCCAGTCCAACTGGTTCTTCAGGGAGGCAACCTGATTCCTTAGTGCCTTTATCTCTTCCGCCTGGCGTGATATGATTTCCTGTTCTGATGACATTCTTTTTCGTCCTTTCTATAATATAAAGATACGAAAAATCAGCGATATACACAACCCTATGGCATCTTTTTGTAAAAAAAGTCACCTGTATCATCGTCTCCAAAGTCCCTTCAGACTCTCCTGGCTGGACTGTCTGCTGTCGGGGTCCGACATGACTCCTTCTACTATTCGCCGGAGATGTTCCCACTGTACCGGTGCTGCAACTGCTCCTCCGGATCCGATTGCCGGTATTGCGAATGTACCCCTGTCAAGCATCTTCGAGTAGATGACCATCCCTCCTTTTTCATAGTGCAGAAGCTTCATCCTGTTCCGACGTCTGTTGACAAAGATATACACGTCTCCGTTTCTCGGATCTGCACCCATTCGGTTATTCACTATCCCACTCAGCGTGTAGAAGCTTTTACGCATGTCTGTCGCTTCGCTATACAGCAAATACCGATGTTCTGTTCCAAGGCTAAACATGGCTCCCTGATGCCGATTCGATTATGGTCCGGATTATCTGAGGGCTCATCTCTCCCTGTATCCGCATCATCGTGCCGCTGACTGTGCGCATCTCTATACTCAGATTCCCTGTGATCGACTCTGACTGCGTCTTTGACTTCCTTGTCCGTCCGGAACTCATCGGGCTGGGTACGAATGTGCCTCCTGGTGTCAATTGGAGGAACTCTCCTCCCTGCTTTTCGCTTTCCGACGCATACTTGCGCCTGGCATCATAGAATCTCCATGCAGCAATCCCCAGCTCCTTCAGTCTGTCACATTGCCTGACTTTGTGTTCTCTGCAGTAGGTGATAATCTCTGCTACTTCTTCCTTGCTCATCATAATGGTTGCTCGTTATATTCGAGTCAAAGATATGATGGACCAGAATTCTGGGACAGTCGTCTTTCGTCGGAGGCTTACCGCCACAAACCGCATTTTAGACAAACAAACCACACCACACAGCACCATAAAATACCAGCGCGACAAACAAATTTTCATTGTTCATCGCGCTGATTTTCAATCTTTTAATCTCTTTAAAGAGAATCAATATTCCTCCTCGTTGAAGAAAAAGTCGTCTTTTGTGGGGTAATCGGGCCAGATGTCTTCGATGCTTTCGTAAATCTCGCCGTCATCCTCAAGCTCTTCGAGATTTTCTACAACTTCAAGCGGTGCTCCGGAACGCGTGGCATAGTCGATGAGTTCTTCCTTGGTTGCTGGCCACGGAGCATCCTCCAATCTGTATGCAAGTTCAAGTGTCCAATACATGGCAAATTAAGTTAAGTAGTTAATTTTCAATAATATAACATCAAATAACTCTGTCATATCCTCATTCAGGGCGCAAATATATACAAAAAAACTTATAATGAACTACTTTTTTGTAATTTTGCACTCCGGTCTGCGGGAGGGCAAAGCCGGAACGGGACAAATCAATTTCCGTACCACAATAAGCATTGACAGACAAATGTTTTGAACAATCAATCAGGAGGGAGAAGATGGCATATACGAGAGAGGACATTTATGACGGCAGGACGACGGAAGAGATTGCGGCGCATTACCGTGAAATACTCAGGCTGCTGGGAGAAGACCCGGACAGGGAAGGGCTTCTGAAGACCCCGGAGAGGGTTGCCAAAGCCCTGCAGTTCCTGACCAAAGGATACGGGCAGGACGGGACTGAAATTCTCAGCGGCGCGCTTTTCAAGGAGGACTACAGCCAGATGGTCCTTGTGAAGGACATAGAGCTGTACTCGACCTGTGAGCACCATCTCATGCCGTTCATCGGCAAGGCACATGTCGCATACATTCCGGACGGGACAATCACGGGACTCAGCAAGATAGCAAGAGTCGTGGAGACATACGCGCGCAGGCTTCAGGTCCAGGAAAGGCTCACGGTGCAGATACGGGACTGCATCCAGAAGACCCTCAATCCAATGGGAGTCGCGGTGGTCATCGAGGCGGCCCATACATGCATGCAGATAAGAGGGGTAGAAAAGGCCAATGCGATAACCGTAACTTCTGCATTTTCAGGAGTATTTCTGAAAGACGAACGGACCAGAAATGAATTCCTCAATCTGATCCGCCATTGAGCGCACATTCCGCAATAAAAAGTATTTTCAGAAAATCTTCTGCACGAAATCCGCCAGATATATCCTCCAGTTCCGCCAGATATGGCCGCCGGAGGATTCATGGTACTCATACGGATAGCCGTGGGTATCAAGATATGACCGCAGGACCCTGTTCTCCTCATAGAGGAAGTCGTCCTCGCCTATGGCAATGTAATAGAGAGACACTCCGTCCCTGAACTGGGCGGCAAGCTTGGCGTCGGAATCCGAGTATATCGGATTGGAACTGTCCTCAAGTGACCTTACCGCTGCGGAGAACAATCCCACATAGCCGAATGTCCCCGGATATTCCTTGGAGATATGGAACGAATGGAATCCGCCCATTGACAGGCCCGCAATGGCTCTCCCGGACGATTTCCTGACTGTCCTGTAATGCGAGTCCACATAGCTGATGATTTCCGGGAAGGAGGCCTCATATGAGCCGTCCTTGGTCTTCAGGAGGTCGCTTGTAGGCTGCACAAGGCCAGAAGGGCCCTCACCGGGAGCCGAAGGAAGGGCGGCATTCCCGTTGGGCATCACGACAATCATCGGCTCGGCCTTTCCGGAGGCAATGAGATTGTCCAGAATCTGCGCAGCCCTTCCGAGAGTAGGCCAGGCATCCTCATCGCCGCCCATGCCGTGCAGGAGGTAAAGCACGGGATAACGCCTTGGCCCAGAGTCTTCATAACCTGCCGGCAAATAAACGGTCATGCGCCTGTCTGCACCAAGAGACCGTGAATGATACCAGACCTTGGAGACAGTCCCGTGCGGCACATCATTTACACTGTACAAGTCTCCCCTCTCCCCCGGAACGATGAAAATGTTCATAATGGAGCGCACATCCCTCATCAGAAAGACATTGGGATGATATTTTTTCTCATAAATAAATTATTTCAGCGCGGCTCCGTCATGAAAAGCATTCCCGACCTTCTCTCCGAGGACAATATAGGCATTGTTGACAGGGTCAAATGTAATCGGGCGGAGCTTTGCAGGATCTATCTTACCTCCGGTGAGGACAGACTCGTCAGCATTGACATTCACTATTTCGCCGCGGAGGATACATGTATCCGGATTGTAGTCGATTACCCTGCAGTCCAGAGCCATAGGCAGTTCCTCAAAGAGAGGGGCGTTGACAAATTCACTCCTGGAGACATGGAATCCCGCCCGGGCTATCTTGTCCGGAACCGTATTGCCTGATGCTATGCCGAACCAGTCGCACTCCTTCACATGCCCTGCATCAGCGACACTGACCGTAAAGGCTCCGCTCTTGAGCAGATTCCTGACAGTCTTGTGTCCGGCACTGAGGCATATTGAAATCTGGTTTGCCTCGCTGATTCCGCCCCATGCAGCATTCATTGCATCGGGATTGCCGTCTTCATCATAGGTGCCGATGATGAGAACCGGCTGCGGATAAAGATATGGCTTTGAGCCGAAATTCTTTCTCATAATCCTGTCCTTATGTTATTTTTCAATCCTGTTATCTCCATTTACTTTTCAAGATAGGCGTCTGACACGACTTTCTCGCTGCGTGCGATGAAGTCGCTCAATGCCTTGCCCTTCAGCATGCCGTTGGCAAGAAGGGCCAGATCCGTAATCTGTCTGAGGATGCCATTGCCTGCGGCAAATGCCTCAAGGTCTTTCTTATGAGCCTCGGCGGCAGCGTTCTTCTGCGCCTCCACAGCCTTTTTCTGCTCCTCGGTTGCATCCTTCGGAGCATCTTCCACATGCTCTGCAGGCTTTACTCCGGCCAGCTTGGCATCCATGATTTTCTTCACCAGCGGATTCTCCATGTTCACGGTAATGTTGTATGAAGCAGGCATCTCGCCGTAAAAATTCATGCCTCCGCCCATGGCAGACATCTCGCGGTAACGGCGCATGAATTCCGACTGGGTTATCAGAATTGCAGATGCATCCTCTCCCATATTGTCTGCAGTCACATAATAATTGTTCTCCTTCGGAAGAACTGACTGGAATACGGTATTGAGGTCAGCCTTTTCACTGTCGCTCAGCTCAGGCTTTACCTTCTCGGCCTTCGGAATCAGATTGTCTATGCTGTCTGAATCCACCCTGGCGAACCTTGTATTCTCAAGCCTGGTCTCAAGCAGATTGACGAAATGGGAGTCAAGCTCGCAATCCATAAGGAGGACATCATAGCCTTTGTTCTTTGCAGCCTCGATATAGGAGTACTGTGCCTCTGTATCAGTGGCATAGAGGAAGACAAGCTTCTTGTCCTTGTCCGTCTGCTCTGCCTCAATGGCTTTCCTGTAGTCGTCGATGCTGAAGTATTTGCCCTCGGTATTCTTGAGCAGGCAGAATTTCATGGCCCTCTCGCAGAACTTCTCGTCGCTCAGCATCCCGTACTCAATGAAGAGCTTGAGGTTGTCCCACTTCTTTTCAAGGGCCTCACGCTCGTTCTTGAAGATTTCCTCAAGACGGTCAGCGACCTTCCTGGTGATATATCCTGAAATTTTCTTGACATTGGCATCGCTCTGGAGATAACTTCTCGACACATTCAGCGGGATGTCCGGAGAGTCAATGACACCGTGCAGGAGGGTCAGGAAGTCAGGGACGATGTTGTCTACAGAATCCGTCACGAACATCTGGTTGCAGTAAAGCTGGATCTTGTTCCTGGTTATCTCCATCTTGTCCTTGATCTTAGGGAAATAGAGGATACCCGTCAGATGGAACGGATAGTCCACATTAAGATGGATGTGGAACAGCGGCTCGTCCTGCATAGGATAGAGCGCACGGTAGAACTCCATGTAGTCCTCTTCCTTCAGGTCGGAAGGCTTCTTCGCCCAGAGCGGCTCAATCTTGTTGATGACATTGTCCTTGTCGGTATCGACATATTTGCCGTCCTTCCACTCCTGCTCCTTGCCGAAGATGACAGGCACCGGCATGAACTTGCAGTATTTGTCCAGGAGAGTCTGTATGCGGCCCTTGGTCGCGAACTCGGCGTCCTCGTCGTCTATGTAAAGGGTGATTTCCGTTCCCCTCTCCTTCTTGTCGCTCTCAGACATCTCATATTCAGGACTTCCGTCGCATGTCCATCTCACTGCCTTCGCCCCTTCTTTCCATGACAAAGTGTCAATTGTCACCTTCTTTGACACCATGAACGCAGAATAGAAGCCGAGGCCGAAATGCCCGATGATATTGCCTATCTGGTCCTTGTATTTCTCCAGGAACTCCCCTGCGCTTGAAAAAGCTATCTGGTTGATGTATTTGTCGACTTCCTCCTCCGTCATTCCGAGGCCGTTGTCTATGACCTTGAGAGTCTTGGCGTCTTCATCAAGCACGATGCGCACATTCAGCTCCCCGAGTTCTCCCTTGAACTCTCCCGAAACAGCGAGAGCCTTCATCTTCTGGTCTGCGTCGACCGCATTTGCCACGAGCTCACGGAGGAAAATCTCATGGTCCGAATACAGGAATTTCTTGATTACCGGGAAAATGTTCTCGGTGGTCACCCCTATTTTACCTTTGGTTTCTGTTGCCATAATATTTGATTTTTTGTTTCTGTTATTCTAAATCCAATGATTCAAAAATGCTGTCATGGCTGCCATAACGCCAGAACCGGCTGCCCGGTTCATTTGCATGAACGGCAGGCAGCCGGAATAAGTCAAAATATGTTCCAATGCGAGGATGACTGACTATTTGTCAGTCGCCGCATACTGCATGGAATGTCAGTCCCTGCTTGTGGTAAAACTCTGTTCGTTCCCGTAGAATGACATGACACAAGTGTCAAGTTTCTGTTCTCCGCTCATGAATTCCACCTTGAAAGAGCCATACATGACGCCGGCATCATCACGGACTATTGTCAAGCCCTCGGGACCAATACTGAAAACAGCAGAATAATCCCCGTCATCAAAACTTCCGTCTCCCCTCGCCTCATAAGTACCGTTTCCGATTTCATAATCATGTTTCGTGACAGTAAGGCCGGCATGGCCCGACTGGGATGATGTTGAAAGTTCCCACATGTTTTCGGTCCCGCAGGTTACCGTCACGGACAAAGGTTCATCATTTTCAGTCCCGAAACACTGCAGACTGCTGGATCCAGTCCATCTGGCATATGACTCGGCAGTAAGGGACCAGACTGCACCGGGCTCATCGAGGGATCTGCCCCCCGTATCCACAAGACCGAAACCGTCTATATGATACGCATTCTCACCCGTCTGCACGACATTGCCTCCGGCAAAACCGTTGTAAGACGCATTTTCCCCGAAGAGATATCCGTCAAAATCCTGCATCCAGTCGACAAATATGACCGGAGAGGACACATAGTTGTCAAACAGATTTCCTGAAATTTCCTCAAGAATATAATTGTCCGCACGGTCGTCCCCCCTGTATACGCGGCATGATGCCGCGAGGAAGACAACGAGACACATAATTAAAAATCTTTTCATATCCGATATCTTTAGAAGCGGACTCCGATGCCCGCCGTAGCTCCTATGTTTAGCATTCCCAAAGCCAGCTCCGCAAAGCCGAATACTCTGCCGCCCGCCATTATCCCGAACGGCACCGTATGAAAGCACGGGCTGACGACAGCCTTGTCTCTGAAATGGCCGTAGCTCAGGCCGAGGCCGACGGCCGAATACATTTTGAAATATTCCCTTGAAAAATAGGTGAACCTTGCCTGCGGCAGGAAAGTGGCCACATATCCTCTGTCCATGCTTTTCAGAGAAGATGTAACGCCGTCACGCGTTTCTCCCCAGATGCCGTTCCAGCCTATCCCGAGAGACAGGGTGAACCACCGCCTGAGCACAAAGTCAAACTCGGCCGAAATCACCCCGGTCATGTACACAGGTCCGGAATAATCGCCATAAATTGAAGAAAGCGACCGTCCGCCGAAATATCCGCCACAGTTCCTGTCCACAAAGCTGATGACATCCGCGACAGGATATCCTCCCCATCCGAGACGCACTTCATACCGCATGTCATTCAGGTTTCCGGCTTCACTGCCTATGGCAGACACAGGACAATAGACTGCAAGAGCAGTCACCAGCGCCACGCACAGTACAAGAAATCTTTTCATCACAAAACCATTTTTGATTCCGGACATAAAGATGCACGGGCAACAGAGAATGTTGCATTATGTGGCGCCGATGATTGTCAAAATTCAGACTGCTGTCCGGAGCCTCAGCAGGCAGGGAAGAACACCACTGCCTGGCCGCCGCCGGAAGCCATCTTCACCTCAAGGACATCGTCTGACGACACGGTCATTTCAGAGATTGTATACGAGCACGGATTCGTCTTCCAGTCAGCATCCGGTCCGTCGGCATAAATGACTGCCCTGTATTCTTTTCCGGACTCAAGGAAATCCAGTGGCACCTGCAGTGTCCGCGGGCTGTCCCCTGTGATGGCACCGAGAAAATATCTGTCTCCTGCCCTGCGCACTACGGAAATGAATTCTCCGGGCTCCCCGTCAAGGGCACGGGACCAGTCACAGTCAGCGTCAAAGTCCCTGAAGAACTGGAATGCAGGATGTCCCTCATAATTCTCTATCATGTCCGAAGCCATCTGAAGCGGGGAATAGAGCACCACCCAGCAGGCAATCTGACAGGCAAGGGTCGTGTTCACGCGGCTGTCTCCCCTGTCCAGGCCATTCCATTTCTGACGGAGAGGACTGTGCTTAGTGCTTTCAAGCAGCACGTCAAACACGCCCGGAGTATAGTCCATCGGTCCTGACAGCAGCCTTGTGAACGGAAGAGTCACATAATGCACAGGCGGGTTGCCGGCACTCCAGGCATTCCACTCCATGCCCTTCGCCCCCTCGAGGGTCATCATGTTGGGATATGTCCTTCTTATTCCAGTTTCTTTTATCGGCTCGTGCACATCAAGGGAAATCTCATGTGCCGCAGCAGTCTCCACCACCTTCCTGTAGTGCCGCACCGCATACTGGCCGTGTCTCTTGTGCCCGCCCGGAACACCGCCGGCATACCCTGTCTTGATATAGTGCATGCCCATATCCTGCGACCATTCATATGCATATTCCAGCTGCCGTTCATAATTAGGGATGTTTGCCCCGGTCTCATGGTGACCGATGACACTTACGCCCTTCTCACGTGCATATTCCATCACCTTAGCGACATCAAAGTCCGCATATGGCTTCGTGAAGTCAAAACTCTGCATTCCTCCCCAGCTTTCCCAGCCCTCGTTCCAACCTTCGAACACCACTCCCTGAATATTGTTCGCAGCGGCAAAGTCTATGTATTCCAATGCATTCTCAGTCGTGGCGCCATGCCTCTCATCCATCTTCCAGGTCTGCACTCCGGTATGCATTCCCCACCATATGCCGACATACTTCATCGGCTTTATCCAGTCCGTATCCTCAAGCGCACAAGGCTCGTTGAGATTCAGTATCAGGGCGGAATTCACAAGGTCCACTGCCCTGCGGCCGACCTGGACTGTCCTCCACGGGGTCTTGAAGGAGCTTCCCGCGAACCTTGCCTTCACCCCGTCCGGCCACGGAGCAAGGCTGCTTTCAAATACGGCGGCACCGGCATTCCGGCCGCAGGCCGTAAGGGTCATCTCCGGATAGTCCTCCAGAGCAGCCTCATGCACGCTTCCGTAAAGAGCCCGGTCGGCCGTCCTGAATGTGACAGGGGTATTGGCATCAGGCACTTCTCCGAGGGGAAGAGCCCTGTAGTCAAGCTCGTAAGTATCGAAATTCGCAGGAATTGACCATGAATCCGCATCCGCATCAAATGAGAACATCGTCTTTTCCGCCATCACCCGCAGGCTGTCGGCGCCGGGGCATTCCACCTCATATCTGAAGCCGAAGCCGTCATCGAACACACGGAAACGCACGGTCACGAGGAATCCGCCGTTGCCGGACAGCCCGACCGCCATCTCGTTGTACCTGCACCTTATGGTCTTGTTCTCTCCCCACGGCTGGGTCCAGACATAATCCTGACGGGTATGGCGGCAGGAAGTAACCTTGAATCCGCCGTTGAGAGAAACTTTTTCCGGCTCAGCCACGCCGTTCCTGAATACTTCCATATCAAAGCCGAGGCCGGAAGGACGGGCGAACTGCCTGCCGTCCGCCATGGCACGATACGAGACAACACCCGAAGAATCAGCAGCTACATCAAGAACAATTTTACCGTCCGGAGAGGCAACAGACATGTCCCCGGAAGAATTGCATGCCGCAAAAGCCATAACCGCGGCCAACAAAGAGATAAACGCAGATTTCATCTGTTCAACAATATATTATGGTTAGCAAAAATAATTCATGCCAATGTCTGTATGGCCCCTTCATTCATCAGCCCCGATGAAATTGAAATGCCTGTCGAATTTAAGTTCCAGTCCGGACTTGAACTTGAGCATATAATGTTTTTTGTCCCGGACTATTCTCCTGTACTGACTGTCCGGCCAGTGCCGGTCCGCGTATTTTCTGATTTCATCCGGGACCAGAGACTGCGGCAGCACGCCATACCTAAACTCAACTTTCGTCCAATGCCCGTTTCTGTCAAATTCCACGAGCAGACCGTTGACAAGCATCACTTCATATGTCAATTCCGGAAAACCGTCTTCCTGCTTCACATATGACACCTGCCCGTCCGGGAAATTGTCATACAGAAACTCTTTTGCCGGCTCCGGCAAACGGCTGAAACTTATGCCTTTGTCTTTGTCAGCCATCGCCACACAGGCCGAGAGGACAAACACAGCCGCGCTCAGGCATATTCTTCTGAATCCTGACATATTCCGATTTAATTTACAGTTATTTTGAAATTATGCCTTCCGTCATAAAAATAAACCACAGTCAGCGCCGAATCATCGCAGATTGCCTTCACAAGAGACAATCCCAGCCCCGTAGAACCCTTCTGTCCCGGATTTTCCTGATAGAAGCGTGTAAAGACACGCCCGGCATCAAGGCTCTTCTCTCCATCGTTTGAGACCGTGAAACTGTCTTTTCCGTACCTGACTGTTATTGTCGTACGGGACGGACTGTGGAGGAATGCGTTCTTGAGCAGATTGCGGGAAAGCACAGAAGCCAGTTCGGGATTCATCGTCCATATGCACATCCCTTCTTCGATTATTTCCATCTTCATGCATTTGTCCGCATAAATCTCTCCGAACATCTCCGCATCTTCCCTCAGGAGCGTGCCGACATCGACTTCCTCAGTTGCCAGAAACTGACCGTTTTCAATCCTGGACATCATCAGCAATGTCTTGTTGAGCCTTATGAGATTGTTGACCGCGCTCTGCATCTTCACAAGTTCTTCTGCCTGAGACTGCGTCAGATCCGGAGAGTCAAGAAGCATTTCTATCCTTGCGCTGCACACGGCAAGAGGAGTCTGGAGTTCATGCGACGCATTGCCTATAAACTGGTTCTGAAGCCGGTACTGACGTTCAAAGCGGGCCGTCGCGCTCTCCGCGGCATCGGCAAGCTTCCTGAATTCAATCACATCAGTATCCGCAGGCACCGGAGGATTCTCCCTGCCGGGCCTATAGGAATCGAACCATCTGAGCAGGGCATTGAACGGACGCATGTTGACTATGACAATAGCCATGGTTATGGCGACCAGGGCCACAAGCAATACCAGATACAGCACGCATATGCTCCATAGTATTGACCTGCGCAGGTCCTCCCTTTCGAATGTCGGGACAGCCACTGTCAGTTCATAATGCGAACCGTCCGCATCCATGAATATCTGCCGTCGGATTCTCGCCGGCTCATGTTCACTCTCATTTGCGATGTAAATGTCCGAATCCTCGTAATTTATCCATTCGCTTTCCTCCCCGTACCCTGCAGTAATCCTCTTTATATAATATGTATTGTTGGTACCGTTGTCAGTGGAAAGCAGACGCTCACCCGAGAGCCATCTCATGATGATGTCCCGGGAATATTCCTCAAGCATGTCGTCTGTCTCGTCATTGATTTCAGAGGTCATCACATTGAAGAAAATGACACCCCACAATGCAACGAAGACCAAAAGTACCGCAGAGAGGCTGAGGGCAATCTTATAGATGAGTTTCATGCGTCTATGGCAATTTGTAGCCGAAGCCGTACACTGACTTTATCTCAATGTCCGCCCCTGCCTCCGCGAGCTTGCGCCGCAGGTTCTTCATCTGGGCATAGACGAACTGGAAATTGTCCGCCTGGTCCACATGGTCTCCCCATACGGCCTCGGCAAGGACTGCCTTGTCAATAAGATGTCCCCTTCTTTTCATGAGGTATGCGAGGATGTCAAATTCCTTCTTAAGAAGAGGCACATCCTTCCCGTCCACCATGACTCTGTTGGTGTCAGGCTCAAGGACCACATTCCCTATCCTGTAGGCAAAGTCTCCGTCATTGCTGCTTCGGCGCGCCACACTCCTTATGCGGGCGACCAGTTCGGCAATGTGGAACGGCTTTGCCAGATAGTCATCCGCCCCGAGTTCCAGACCGCGGACTTTGTCATCTATGGAATCCTTTGCGGATATTATGATCACATTCACTTTCTTGTTTTCCTTCCTGATGTATTCGAGTATGTCGAAGCCGCTCCCGCCGGGCAGCATTATGTCAAGCAGCACGCAGTCGTAACTGTATACTGAAAGTTTCTCGACAGCGGTGTCATAGTCGCAGGCGGTCTCAGCTACATAGCCTTCCTTTCTGAGGGCAAGGGCCATAATTTCCTGAAGGGAAATCTCGTCTTCTACAATAAGTATCTTCATGGAACAAATATAATCAATTACTTTAAGAGATATTCCTGCAATCATGCTAAATTTGCAGCCTCATCCGAAATGCGGACCGCTTGAGGCAACGACATGACACACACTCACGGAACATACCCGGGAAGACGGGCCGGCTTCAGGGCAAAGGCATGGTGCATTGCAGCATTGCTTGCCGCCCTGACAATAGCCGACCTGTTCTGCGGAGAACTCCGTCTGTCCCCCGGTGACATACTGGCCTTCCTTTCCGGCAACAGTGCAGGAACAGATGTCCATGAAATACTGGTCCGCATCCGGATTCCAAGAGTCCTGACAGCCCTGACCGCCGGAGCGGCACTTGCCCTTTCCGGCACACAGATGCAGGGAATATTCCGCAACCGGCTGGCAGACCCGCACATAATGGGAGTAAGTTCAGGCGCCGGCCTTGGAGCGGCAATCACTGTACTTGCCCTGCCGGCCGCAATGACAGAATCATCGGCAGGCCTGTCATTGGCAGCGGCTGCAGCAGCCGGAGCAGCAGCCACCGCAGCCCTCATCCTTGCCGCATCACACAGGATGAAAAGGCCCTCATCACTTCTTATATGCGGAGTAATGACAGGATTTATAATCAGCGCAATAATTTCCGTCATGCAATACGGGGCGGGTGCGGAGAGTCTCAAGATGTATTACAGCTGGTCTGCGGGAACATTTACGGGAAACGACATGGGCGGGGTCATAATCATGTCTGCCGCCCTTGTCATCGGGGTCACAATTGCCCTTGCAAATGCAAAAGGGCTTGACATCATGCTCTTCGGGGACGAATTTGCTGTACTTTCCGGCGCCAGCCCGCAGAAGACAAGGACAGCCGCCCTGCTTTCGGCATCCGTAATGACCGGAGCCGTCACCGCATTCTGCGGGCCGGTCGGATTCGTCGGGATTGTCGCCCCGCACATTGCAAGGAAACTTTCAGGCACTGCAAGGCATCTGACGGTACTGCCGGTGAGCATGGCAACAGGAGGCATCTTCGGAGTGAGCGCAGACATGATTTGCCAGTTGTGCCGGATACCGGTCCCGGCAGGGAGCATGATGGCACTGATGGGCATCCCGTTTGTCCTGGCATTGCTGCTTTCCGGGAAAGACTGATATCAAGAAAGAAAATGTCCGGTTGACAAAAAGAGTTTTATGACAGAATCCATACAGAAACAGTCAGGCAATCCGACGCATTCCGGCACTGCAAAGGCAGGGGCAGGCGCCCCTCTTCTCGGCTGCCGGGACATTTCCGTCGGTTACATGGGCAGGCCGCTCTTTTCTCCGGCAAACTTTGAAATCCACAGGGGCGAGTGCATCTTTCTGTGCGGAGCGAACGGCAGCGGGAAAAGCACCCTGCTCAAGACCATTGCCGGCATCGTGCCCCCTCTTGCGGGAGAAATCTCATGCAGATGCAGTGACATCCCGATGATACCTTCCGGAATCCCGAAAGTACATGGATTCTCACTTGCTGATTTCATCAGGACAGGCTGCTACAGGGCGAGCAACTGGGCAGGAAAACTTTCCCCGGAGATGGAAAAAGCCGTTGGGGAAGCTACAGAAACACTCGGAATATCAGCACTGGCAGACAGGGAAATATGCAGTCTCAGCGACGGAGAATTTCAGAAAGGATGCATTGCCGCAGCTCTTGCAAGAAGAGCGGATATCGTACTCCTTGACGAGCCCACCGCATACCTTGATGCGGAAAACCGGATTTCCGTGCTGGCGGCCCTTAAAGAGACCGCAGCAAAGAGAGGCACGGCATTTATTTTCTCCTCACATGACCTGCAGGACTCCGCAGCCGTATGCAGCAGAGTATTCGCAATCGGCTCCGACGGCAACTTCCGATGCAGCGGCACAAACCGGGAAGAAAAAAACAAGGTCATTTCCTCAATTTTCCGGAATAAAAGTATTATCTTTGAAAGATAATGCCCTTTCAACAGCAGCCGACATGGAGAAAAAACTCTTTCTGATAGACGGACACGCCCTTATATTCAAGATGTATTATGCCTTTCTGAGGCATCCTATGATCAATTCCAAGGGAGCAGACATGTCCATTCTCTTCGGATTCACAAAATACATCCTTGAACTCACTGAAAAAGAGAGGCCGACCCACATCGCCGTGGCATTCGACCCTCCCGGAAAGACATTCAGGCATCAGCTCTACAAGGAATACAAAGGCACGAGGGAAGCGACTCCGCAGCTGGTAATAGATGCACTCGAGCCGCTCATCGGGCTCTGCAGGGCCCTGAAGATTCCGGTTCTCATGGTCAAGGGGTATGAAGCCGACGATGTGATCGGATCAATGGCGAAACTCGCTGAAAAAGACGGCTTTACTGTCTACATGGTGACTCCGGACAAAGATTATGGACAGCTGATAAGCGACCATATCCTCCAGTATAAGCCCGGCAAGTCAGGCACCGACAGAGAAATAATAGGAAAAAATGAAGTCTGCGGCAAATATGGCATAAGCTCGCCGGAACAAGTGATTGAAATGCTCACAATCTGCGGAGACGCTTCGGACAATGTGCCGGGAGTGAAAGGTGTCGGAGAAGTGGGAGCAGGAAAACTCATAGCCAGATACGGGACGGTCGAAAACATCTACCGCCACCTTGATGAGCTCACGCCCAGGCAGAGAGAGGCATTTGAAGCGGCAAGAGACCATATTGAACTGAGCCACACGCTTGTCACGATAAAAACAGACATCCCGCTTGAGACAACGGCCGCAGACATGGCCGTAGACATGGAATATGACCCGGAAATCGCGGATCTCTTTGAAAAATATGAATTCCAGTCGTTGAGAAAATATATCGGACATATTCCGGGGGCCGAAGAAAAAAAGAGCGGGACAAATGTCCTTGCAGTCACCGATTCGGATATCGGGGAAGTAATCAGGGCAGCCGGGCATGAAGGCAGATGCGGCATCGTGACAGAAACAGACGGGGACACAATCTTTGCAGGCATCAGGAAAGTCATTGTCTGTGCCGTGAAGGACGGGAAATGCATTGCCGCCGAGGGAAGCTGCAGAGATTTTGCCGGACTGCTCTCGGACCCTGCAGTGGAAAAGGCCGGCTGCGGATTAAAATACCAGAGCAATGTCCTGTACAATGCCGGGGTACAGCTCAACGGCAAATATTTGGACATTGAACTGATGCATTATCTCATCAACCCGGAACAGAACCACAGCATCGCAATGCTCGCAAAAAGATACCTCGGGACAGACATCGGCGACACAGGCGAGACTTCGGGACAAGGCTCGCTGTTCGGCTTTCCGCAGGACAGCGGAGAGGAAAGCGACAGGCTGAAGAAGACAGAAGCCGCAGCAGCCGTGCTGCTCGCCGGAAAAATCCGAGAAGACATGGACGCACATTCGGCCGGCATACTATACGACACGATGGAGGAGCCCCTGCTCAAAGTGCTTGCAGAGATGGAACGGGCCGGAGTCAAGATGGATTTTTCACAGCTCGCCGAATATGCCTCATCCCTGGAAAATGAACTCGGGGAACGGGAAAAAAGAATAAGGGACATGGCCGGAGATCCGGATCTGAACATTTCATCCCCCAAGCAGGTCGGCATCCTGCTCTTTGAGAAACTTGCCCTCGACCCGAAGACAAAGGCAAAGACGGGTGTCCGCTACAGCTACCCTACCGACGAGGATACGCTCCGCGGACTCGCAGACAAGCATCCGATAATAAACGAAATATTGGAATACAGGGCGGTCAAGAAACTGCTGTCCACCTACATCTCCCCATTTCCAAGCCTCAGTTCACCCGTCACGGGGAAGCTCCACACAACTTTCAACCAGGCGCTGACGGCGACAGGAAGGCTAAGTTCGTCAAAGCCGAACCTGCAGAACATACCGATACGCACAGAACGGGGGAAAGAAATCCGCAGGGCCTTTGTGTCAAGCTTTGCCGGCGGAGTGATTGTCTCGGCGGACTATTCCCAGATTGAGCTGAGGATAATGGCGCACCTGAGCCAGGACAGACATCTTACCGAAGCATTCAGGGACGGACAGGATGTCCATGCCCTTACCGCCGCCAAAATCTTCGGGGAAGAAATCAGTGATGTGACGCCCGAACAAAGGAGAATAGCCAAGACCGCCAACTTCGGCATCATGTACGGGATCTCCTCCTTCGGACTGGCCCAGAGGCTGATGATTCCGAGGGCTGAGGCAAAGAAAATAATAGATGACTATTTCGCAAGTTTCCCGTCCATATCCGCATATATTACCGATGTCCTTGCATCGGCAAGAGAAAACGGCTATGTAGAGACAATCTTCGGCCGGAAGCGATACCTTCCGGACATCAATTCAAGAAATGCCACCGTCAGGTCGCTGGCGGAACGGAATGCCATCAATGCTCCTATCCAGGGCACATCGGCCGACATCATAAAGCTTGCCATGATAAATGTCAGCAGGAAAATCGCCGAAGCGGGGCTCAAAAGCAAAATGGTGCTCCAGGTCCATGACGAACTTGTTTTCGACGCACCGGCAGAAGAAGCGGAAACGCTCAGGAAAATAGCCATCGAAGAAATGGAAAATGTAGTAAAATTATCCGTACCGTTGACCGTAGAATGCAATTATGGAAAGAACTGGCTTGAAGCTCACTGATTTGTCAGACAAAGAACTCGTGGACCTGGCTCTCCAGCAGAACCAGGCGGCATTCATCGTACTTTATACAAGATACAATGCCGGAGTGAAAAACCACATCTCGAAATACATCGCCCAGGCAGAAGACAAGGAAGATGTGGCACTGGAAAGTTTCCAGAAAGCTTTCAGCCAGATAAGTTCATACAATCCTGAATTCAAGTTCTCCACATGGCTCTACAGGATTGCACGCAACACAGCCTTGGACCATATCAGCAAACGGGACAGGGAGAAGAACAATCTTCCTACCACATCCATCAGCGACACATTGGCTGAAATCAATGACATGGCTGCTGCCATGCACAATCCCGAAGATGACATCATCAAGCAGCAGGAGTACGACAAATGGATGACAAACATTGAAAAGTTGAAAGACGACTACAGGATTGTGGCCCGGATGAATCTCATAGACCATTTCGGCTACAAGGAAATCGCCGAACAGCTGGACCTCCCCATCAATACGGTCAAGACAAAAATCCGCCGGGCAAAGGCACAGCTTCTCAAGATGATGGAAATGTCCGACGAACTTCAGTAGAATACCCGGGCAGTCCGGCAACAGACCGACACAGCCCTGAAAACCGCACAATCATGGAATATCAGGAATTTGAAGACACAGTACTCCGGCTGTTCCCGGAGACAGACACGGGCCGGCTCAAGAAATTCAGAATGCTCGGTCCTCTCTACAGGGAATGGAATTCAAAGATAAATGTAATCTCCCGCAAAGACATAGACAGCCTCTACCTTCACCATGTGCTGCATTCGCTCGCGATAGCGGAATACATCAGACGGAATATGCCAGGGCTCTACTGCTCAATTTCAGCATTGCCGGCGGAGAAGCCCGGAACAGAGTCTGGAATCACATCCGCAGCAAGCCCGGCTGCAACTTTCCTGGACATCGGCACAGGCGGTGGATTTCCGGGGATCCCACTCGCCATTCTGTTCCCGTCAGCACATTTCACGCTCTGCGACTCAATCGGGAAAAAGGTGAGGGTCGCTTCTGAGATTGCCGGGGCATGCGGCCTTGACAATGTCACGACGGCAAACGCAAGAGCCGAAGCTCTTCCCGGACAATTTGACTGGATAGTGTCAAGGGCCGTAACTTCTCTGGACAGATTCATGCCATGGACCAGAGGCAAATACCGCCGCGGGATATTTTACCTGAAAGGAGGGGACATCTCCGAAGAAATTGCCGCCGCCATGGGAAAAAGCAGGCTGCCGTCCGGGACAATCCATGTATGGAAAATAGGCGAAGCCATCCCCGACCCATATTTTGAAGGGAAGCTCGTCATTTTCATTGAAGGAAATGAAAAATAATTTGCAATTAATACGAAAAACACTACCTTTGCACTCCCAAACCTGATTTCAGCCGGGATTTTGAAACAGGCCAGGCATAAAAATCTGAAATATAAAAGCATAAGATAATGAAAAGAACATTCCAACCATCACAGCGCAAGCGTCGCAACAAACACGGATTCCGTGAGAGAATGTCCACACCAAACGGCCGTCGCGTATTGGCTTCCCGCCGTCGTCATGGACGCAAGAAACTGACAGTGTCATCAGAAGACAGATACTGATCTGATTCATTGTCACCCGGGACATGTCTTCATTGTCTTGAGGGAAGAAAGATTGAGAGGCTGTGTCAAACAAAATTTGGCCCAGCCTCTTTGATTATATCAGCCAGCGGGAATAGCATTTTACACTACCTCCATTTTCCGATGGAAGAACATCTGAAATACATGAAAGAAGCCCTGCGGGAAGCAGCCGCAGCAGCCGCGGAAGACGAAGTGCCCGTCGGCGCAGTAGTCGTATGCCGCGGCCGCATCATCGCCAGAGGACACAATATGACAGAGAGGCTCAAAGACCCTACTGCACACGCCGAGATGATTGCCATAACAGCAGCCACAGAAGCCACGGGCGGCAAATATCTCACCGACTGTACCCTCTATGTGACTGTCGAGCCATGTCCGATGTGCGCCGGAGCTCTCGCATGGTCACAGATAGGACAGGTGGTATACGGGGCAATCGACCCCAAAAGAGGCTTTTCCCTATTCTCTCCCGGTCTGCTTCACCCCAAGACAGAAATAATTGCCGGAGTATTGGCCGAAGAATGCGGGGCACTTGTATCCGATTTTTTCAAAAAGAAAAGAAAACAATAGTATCAGGAAAGGGAAAGACCTGACAAGAAAAGCAAACCTCGCGATGTTCGGACTTGAAGAATTCGGTCTCATCGGCCTGTTCGTGGGCACCTTTCTGGCTGCAACAATTTTTCCGTTCAGCTCCGATGTCCTGTATATGGCAGTACTGGCAGCCACCGGTGACACTCTCGGCTGTCTGGCAGTCGGCACCCTCGGAAACTGGCTCGGCAGCGTATTCACCTACTGGATAGGCTGGATGGGCAAATGGGAATGGATAGAGAAATGGTTCAAGGTCAAGCCCGCGACACTGCACAAACAAAAGGAAAAAATCGACAGATACGGTGTCTGGCTTGCAATCGCATGCTGGGTTCCCATAATAGGTGATGTCATTGCAATCGCACTCGGATTCTACAAAACAAGGCCGTTCTGGACAATAGTGCTCATGCTTGTCGGCAAATTCGGCCGCTTCCTCGTCTGGAATCTCATCTACGGCCTGTTTTGAATATTTTGCAGAAAGCCAAAATAATCTTAAATTTGCAGCGGAATTGAGATATGGTGTAATGGTAGCACTACAGATTTTGGTTCTGTCTGTCCAAGTTCGAATCTTGGTATCTCAACTACAATCGCCTAACTCTATGGTTTACACGGATTTAGGCGATTTTTCATATAAAACCGGGTCAAAAACGGGACAGCCCCGTGAAGGCCCCATGTCAAACTGTTTTTCCTTGTACGACGCCCTTTTGGAGTTGTGCAAAGAAAAAAAAATGCATTTTTTCAAACCAACCCCCGGACTTGAATATGTCCCGGCAAAACTCTCCCAAGGTGTGGAGTGGTGTGTCTATTTCTATGTCACAGACCCGGCCACCGGCATGCTCCGCCGCATCCGGATGAAGATCAACCGCATCAAGAACAAGAGGGAGAGACTGCGCATCGCCAGGCAGATGATCAACGCCCTGAACGAACGCCTCGCCCTTGGATGGAATCCCCTCGTGGAAAAAGTCGCCCCGAACTCCGGAACCGACATCTCAGAGGCATTCGATGCCTTCCTCCAGGCAAAGAAAAAGACCGCCGAGGAGAACAGTTACAGGAACTATGCGTCGTTCATCGGCACCATGAGGAAATGGATGGCAAGCCACGGCTGTTGCAGAGGGAAATTCCCTGTGATGTCCTTCACACACCAGATGGCCCTAGAGTTCATGCGGGACATCGAGGATAACGGCAAGGTATCAGCCCAGACATACAACAACTATCTGCGCTTCTTCATCATCCTGTTCAACTGGATGAAGGAGAAGGGATATGTCCCCGGAAACCCGTTCGAAGGCATCAAGAGGAAAAGCAAGCGGCTCATCAAGAAGAAGCGGCGCATGATGACTGACGAGGAACTTGCTGCCCTGACCGACTTCCTCCGCAGAAACAACACAAACTACCTTGCCCTCTGCCTGTGCTGCTACTGCTGCTTCATGCGCCCGAAAGAAATCGCCCTGCTCAGATGCGGAGACATTGACCTGAAGAAACAGACCATCCACATCCGCCCAGAGATAGCCAAGAATGACAATGACTCATACCGGACCATACCTGACGACATGCTCCCCTACATCAAGGCCATCGATCTGTCAGACCCCAAGGCTTATGTGTTCTCCGGCACCCCTGACTACACTTTCAGACCGGGACGGAAGAAAGCCCTCACGCAGCACATCGCCAGATACTGGAGTGATGTCATACGCCCTGCATGCGGCTTTCCGATGGAAGTCCAGTTCTACAGCCTCAAGGATACAGGCATCACCAACATGCTCGGCAGCGGCGTACCGGTCTCTTTCGTCAAGCAGCAGGCAGACCACCACAGCCTCGCCATGACCACAGTCTACCTTGGACAAACAAGCAAGGCCAACGACACTTTGAAAAAGACGAAAATCATCAAATAATCGAAAAGGGCTGTCTTCCGGCGTGTTCCCGGCAAAAACGGTTCAATCATATTTCCGGCGGGCGGGGCCGTGCATTGCACGCCGGGAAACCAGCGGCGACGGGCTCTTCATCCGCAAAAGGCCTTTCGGGCATAAAAATTTCCATGTCAATATGGTATGACTCACCTGAATGGCCGATTCATAAATGTCCAGAGCGGTGCAAATTCAGAGTAAATCTTTAAAAAATCCGGCAAAAAACTTGCAGAAAAGCCAAATTTTTGCCGGATTTTTATGTGAAACGGCCTTTCCCGGGGGATTAAAGTCCGAAATTCGTGATGCCTCCGCCTGCGACATGACCGTTTCTGAGCCCGGGGAAGAACTTCTCATACAGCCCCCATACCAGGTATGTCATTGCCGACGGTATCTGCGGAGTGAGTCCGGCCTGCAGTTGGATGTCCACCTTCTTTTCAGGTGATTTGTCCAGTTCCACTGGAGACGAGCCCGGAACCTTCTTGCAGCAATACATTGCACTTACCAGGTTGGGGCATTCGTTGGCATCGATACGGATTTTCGGCACCGTACGCTCGTTCTCCGCCAGAAGCCTCTTCCATAGCCGGTGGTGCTGCCAGTGGAAGATGGTCGCCTGCCCGAGGTTCTTCAGGGTGACAGTCCATCCGTACTTCTCCAGTTCCGCCTTCAGTTCCTTGGCATCAGTGTCATTCACCCTGCGGCTGTTCTTTTTGTTCCCGGCACGGTCATAGTACAGGTCTATCCGCCGGAACCTGGCAGACGAGAAGAAGGCATTGAATGCAGCCGCCAGATCCGGGATATCCTGGGGAGGATACACGAAGAACTCCTTCAGTATGCGCAGCGTGTTCTCGTCCTTCTTCTCCTGTGCCGCGACCATGGACGCGAATGAACCGGGGTCGTAGCCAATCAGAATCTTGTCTGACGGGTCGTAATGCTTCAGATATGATGAATCCAGCCTGAAAGTCTGCTTGAGGTCCAGTTTCGACACTGTGTCATACTTGTACGAGTCTTCGTAGGTGTGCCGGTCTTCATCCCATAGTTCAAAGAAGAGATTGTCCATGTTCCTGTCCCCGATGGAGCAGATGGAAGACAGGAACTCGGACATCGACAGCATCTCCTGCTGCGTCTTGAAGTAGTCAAAGCCGAGTACTGCCCTGTTGACGAATGTGCTGACACGGATATAATAGGTGGCTTTCTTGCGGAATGCGGCCAGAACCGGACCGTATCTGTCTATTGCCGACCGGCTCATGGCAACTTTCTCCCCATTGCGGATGTTGATCTGTGCCTTGTTGATGTACAGGCTCAGTGTGACGATGTCCTGTATCAACTGGTCATCCACCTCTTTCTCATATTCTGTGAACCAGTTGTCCTCCCCGATGGAGACGCGGCCAATGTCTGACACTCCTGTTATTCCTCCATGGAGATATGACCTGTGGGCATCTGAGCCGCCCCCGAGACGGGAGGTGCGTATGGCAGGTATAATCCTTGAGCGCAGTTTCTCCCCGTCAGAGTGTTTCATCTCCTCGAAAAAGGCGTGAACGATGGATGATCCGGCGATGGAGTCAGGCCTGTCGATGGCTACCGCCTGCAGCACATGGCCGTTCGCAAACACAATGGACCGCTCCGGATAGAGTATCGGATACCGTGGCTGCCGGAAATGCTTTGGAAGGTTCTTTTCCCCGACGACATAGTCCATCCCCTCTGTCAGGAGTGGATGTCCGTCTCTGCCGTCGCTCCTGAAGAATTCAAGAACAGCCGGAATGACATTGGTGAAGAGGGCAATGTATGACTTGTGGCTGATGATTGATGTCTCCCTCGGCATCTCACCTGCCACCCGAAGGATACGCGGTGCCGTGATCTGTGTGGTCTTGCCCGTTCCTCGCCCTGCGACTACAATCAGTTTGTTCGGGTCAATGATAGTGGCGAGAGCCTGTGCCGAATTCTGGTACAGTTCCAGGGCGTCAGGGAGTTCTTTATTAGAGTTCATCCTCCGGATCCTCCTGTGCTTTCTCAAATTCAACATCCTTGATGCCCGCATCCCTGTAGAGGCGCTGCCTTTCAGCCTCCGTGGTCTCCAATGAGTCAATCATCTGCTTGAATTCCTGGTCTTCAGCCCTCCGGGCAATGTCCATCAGCCTCTGGGACTTGAATCCGAGGGATTCCGGTTTGACGGTGGTGGAGATGAGGAACACAGGCGGAGTCCAGTCATAGTCGAGGGATTCCCTGTTCATGGTGCGGAGTTCGTGGGCCTTTTCCATACACCTGTACGCCACACTCAGTTTGTCCTCTTTGATTGCGAGATTCTTCAGATCCTCGAACTGGTCCGCAAAGACCATGTCCCATGCCCGGGCGGAGACTGATTCGTCGATATAGAAGAATTCGAGGGCGTCATAATAGATGCCGCGTGCCTGGGCATATGTCAGTTCCGGATATTCCAACTGGAGAGCCTTGCAGGCACGGGTGATGTTGGTCCCGTTGTGGTGTATGATGCTGACCGCCGAGTTCATCTTCAGGATGTATTCCTGCATCTCGGCGGGGATGGTGCTGCTTTCCCGTGTCTTCAGGTATGACTGCACCTGCTCGACGGAATAGGATCTGAGGGTTTCAAGTCTGTCAGGTTTCATACATTGAAAAGGGCTTTTTTCAGTTCCTCCGTCTCCGTATCCTTGCGGACCTTCAGGGCAAGTTCTATGGCGTCAGTCTCACCGTAGACTGCAGCGTTGTGCAGGGCATCGGTGATGTCCGCAAGCCCGTCTTTCAGGGCTGTCCAGTAGGCGGCATAGAGAGGATGCAGTTTCTGGTTGATGTCAATGAGAAAATTGCGGCGATCGGAGCCGACAAGTCCGAGTCTCTCCGCGATTTGAGACGGGGTCAGCTGGATCACCGCAAGATCTTTCACTTTCAGGAGGAATTCTTCCGTGTACTGTCTTCTCATGTCCTCAGATTCTTCATTGATTCGGCAAGCCTGTCCTTATAGAGATTGAGCATGGCCCGGAATTTTTCAAGGAATTCCCGGAATTTCTTCTTCTTGGGTTCATCGTATTTCGGACTTTTAAGATATGATGAGTATCTGGCTATGTTCATCTCCACATTCTTGCGCTCCTCGAAGTATTTTTCGGGATCTGTCCTCAGAAGTTCATCAATCCGTTCCTTTTCGCTCTTCATGGTGATAAAAGGGTGCCGCCCAAGGAAGGCTCCCTTGTCATTGAGGCTGCGCAGTTCATCGAAGCAGAGTTCCAGACGGACGGAAAGGTCGACATATTCGGCAATCAGGCTTCTGTCAGTCTCGTCCTCCATCTGCTGTTCCAGTTCCTTGAGACGGCTCCAGCACCTGATGCGGTCAGAATAGATGCTGTCGGCCGTCCTGATCACCGGATTGTCGAGATTCTTCCATCTGATGGCGGGGTATTCATCAAATTTGTTGCGGGTCTTGCGTTGTTCCGGTCGCCTGCGGGCATCGGACGGACTTTCAGACACTGGTTCCGCCACAGTTGCGGTACCAGGAATGCAGGCAGCGACTATGTCTCCAACGGAGCAATAGCCGAGGAGCGCATAGACGAGCGTTTCCGCCAGCTGCCGTCTGTCCAGGATGATTGTCCCGGACAGTTTGCATCTGTGCCTTGAGAGCATCTGCCTGTAGATGTCAATCTTTCCGGGGTCGGCTATCTGCCGTGATATTGTTTTCCTCTCTTTGAGACTGTACATGTTGTCCTGTCGTCAAAGGGGCTGCCCGTATTGACAGCCCCACCATAAAATATCTTCAAAAAACTACTATGGTTTCATCAGATGTCTCCGTCATCCTCATCGATGTACGGGAGTGTTCCGGAGTACTCCACCGGCTGGAAGAAAGCCTCGTTGGTGAATGTGACATCACATGAGGCGCTGTCCTTGCCGTTCTTGCGGCTGAATGCCGTCAGCTGCATCGGGGAGTATGGTCTGCCGAGCAGATAGCGTTTCTTGTCGTATATGTCCACATATACGATGAAGAAATTGTCGCCCTGGTGGTTCTCAAGAAAGTCGTTGATGACCGACCTTGCCCCGCCGAGGGTGCCGACGAATGTGTTGGTGACTGTTGATGTGATATCACCCTTGCTTGACTCGGAGGTGTCCTCAATGGTGTTCCGGACATAACTGAACGCCTTCCATCCTGTGGCGTCCGACTTGAGTGTGAATGCCCCGCATGACCGGTCAGTGACCTGAGGCAACGCGCTGTAGTCCACATCCTCCTCCCTGAGCAGGAAGACCTTGTGGTATATGCGTTTCCCGTGGGTATCCTTGTCGGTTACTGCCGGGATGTCTGCAAATGTTGTGATTGCCATGATATAAGGTATATTAAGGGGCCGTTGCCGGCCCCGGATTAATGACTATACACTCTCTGACTATCCTCTCTCCACATCGTAGAACTTGCCGTCCTTGCTGTAGAGTTTGATGTACTCCCCGGCCTTTGTCGGGCTCCATGCCGCGGTCAGCTGGTCGAACTTGCCGGACTTGGCGATAGTGGTAGGGTATGCATCATCTCCGATCTCAATGCGGTAGATGACATCCTCCTGGGCATTGGTGATGTCCGTGAGGGCTGTAGCCTTGGTATTGACTCCGGTCTTGAAGAACATGTCCGTCTTGCCGTCGATGGTGGTGGCGTCCGGATCTACTTCCGTCATTGGCCAGTTCATGAAGATGATCTGCTCGGTGGCGTCTGCAGCCTTGAGTTCGTCAAGGGAGTTGAACTTCTTGCCGGAGTAGGTGACTCCCGCGCCCTCCTTCCAGTAGGAACTTACCCATACTTCCTCCAGATCCTGCTGGAAGCGCATCTTGTTGCGCTCTCCAGGCACGAACTCCAGAAGTTGGATGTTGCCTGGGATGGTGGCGAAGATGAGTTTGAGATTCTTCATGCCAGGAACGAAGACAATAGGGTTGTCATAGTTCGGCACCTTGAACTGCACGCCGCTGAAGTCGGCATTGGTCCCATAGGTGGCGGTGTACCATGCCTTGAACCAAGGCTTGTGCTTGGCGTTGACATATACGGTGTACTGGCCTGAGTTCTTGACCCTCTCCGAGAGTCTGTCCATGAATGCCTCCAGCACATCTCCGATGTCGGCCTTGCCGTACTCCGCAAGTTCCTCGTCAAAGAACGGGAGCACCTTGCGGTCGTTGTCGAAGTATGAGAGCAGCCTGTGCACTACTCCTGTGGATGCGAACATCCCGCTGGCATTCTCGCCCGCCTTCGGCTCCACGCGGTAGCCGAGCACCTGGCGCTCGATCTGTTCGGCATTGAGCTGTTCGGCGATGCAGAGCACGAGCCATTCGATCATGGACCACTTCACCGGGTCTGAGCCTGAAGTGTTCAGGTAGCCGAGGTAACTTTCCTCTATCCAGGTCATGTCCTCGATGAGATATTTCATCATCACCTTGTGCACCCTGGCTTTCTCCGGCTGGAGGGTGTATCCGCCCTTGCTCAGATGGCCTTTCTGGTAGGCCTGCGAGAGTTCCTGGAAGAGGACATTGGTCAGCACATCCCCGTCCTGGATGTTGGAGCGTGTCGGGAAGATGCCGGAGAGAGACGGGAAGGAGTCAATCCTCGCGATGAGGGCATCCTGCCTGCGGACGAAGTACTGCGTGCCTATCTCCGCATCGTCAAGGAGCGAATAGTCTGCAGTGCCTTTCCTGACGCTCTCAAGCCCGTTGCTTCTGACAAGGGACGAATAGCGGTCGGCAAGGGACGACGCATACTTGTTGAACTCTCTCTTGAACTCGGCGGATTCCTCGTCGGACGCCTCGTTGTCCCGTCTGCCTGTGATGGCGATGCGGTTCCACCTCTTTCCGGATGCGAACATAGGATGCTGGACGCCGAATGCGAACTCCTTGGTGTGTGCTCCGGAGATGCTGATGCGCGGGCCGTTCAGTGTCTTCTGAGGCTCCTCGCCCTGACTCATGCTGCCGAGTCTGCTGATAGTCGCCTTCATCTCGTCGATGGAGGCCTTGATGTTGCTGATCACTTCCTCGGCGTTGGTCTGAGGAGTGACCTCCTTGCCGAAGATGGAGGCAAGTTCCTTGAAGGCTTCAGCCATGGCCTGTGTCTCGGCTGCTTCCTTCTGGGCTGCCTGGTATGCTGCGAGGTCTTCCGCGAACTTGGTGCCGGACGCCTCTTCATAAGCCGCGATGAGGGACTTCTGCTCCTCTGCGGTGAGTTCTTTGGCTGCGAACTTGGATTCAAGACCGAGTTTGGCTACAGCCTGTTTGAGAAATTCAAGAAACCTGTTCATGTCTATAAGTTGATGTTAAGGTCGTTGATGTCTATATCGTGTGTGGTATCTGCCTTCTGCCTGGCTATCATGTCCGCCAGTGCGTCAAGGCAGTCTTCCAGAGGCAGCCAGCCGTCGATGAGTCCTTCATCCCGTGCCTCCGTGGCGAAATACATCTTGCCGCGCAGGGCCTCGGAGTCCTCGCTGATGCTCCTGGCGGACTTGACATCCGCGATGAACTGGGCTGCGATGGGATCAATCAGACTGCTGATGAACTCTTCGGGATGACCCGCAAGGGCATCACGCTCCGGCTTGTTCTTAAGATCCGACAGGGAGGAATAGAGCACCACCTTGTTGAACCCGTTCTTCTCCATCCATTCAGAGTCATCGAAGAGTACGCCCATGACACCGATGCAGCCCGTCTCCGAGAACATCGATGTGGCGTATATCCTGTCAGCAGCACAGGCGAGCCAGTATGCGGCAGATGCGCACATGGAATCCACTGCGGCAATGCACGGCTTGGAAAGGCCGCGGACCGCCTCGAATGCCTCATGGCATCCGAACACCTCTCCGCCTCCGCTGTCCACCCTGATGAGGTGAGCCGCAATGGCAGGGTTGGCATCGGCAGCCTTCAGTCCGGTGATGAACTCATCCGTCGAGAACCGCCACCAGGACTTCCACGCAATGTCACCGCATATCGGATGGAATGCGATGGAGCCCTCCCGGATATCTTCCTGGTCAGGCCATACGAGCGGGTTGATGTCCGGCTGCCAGACAGAAGCCCTGTACGCTCTTGACGGGTCAAGACATCCTGAAGATACCGTCATCACTGGGGCATCCGCAACCGACACTATCCTGCAGTTTCGCTTTTTCTCTGGCATATACTCACTTTTCAGGCAAATATATGCCTTGCAGAGATGCGGACACAGGACAGAATGCCGGACTGCACAGCCTCAGGAAGCCATCCGGGGTCAGATTATGGCCGGTTCGGCGGTGTCGAATGAGCATTCCACGACAAAGGCGTTCTCGTATGGCGTGACTGTGATGACCGGGGTCTCGGTCGCTGAACCGATGACGAATATGCTGCCGTCTGTCCGGAACACGCCTATGTATGTCTTTCTTCTCTGGTACTCCATTATCTCCGGCTCTCTCACGACAGCCCTGAAACTCTGCGACCAGGATGTGCCGTTGTCCCCTGTGTCCGGCTCCTGCGAGAATTCGACACGCCCGGAGGCTGCGAACTGGCGCATGCGGTGGGTGAGTTCGACCTTTTCTCCGGTGAGCAGGAGATGCCGGATATCCTCCGGCTCTATGATGCAGAATCTGGCTGCGATTTCTTTCATTTTCACGAGACTTTACAGATTATATATTTTTATGAAAATCAGTGTTTTATATGAGACGGCAACGATTACAGGTTTTGTCTCTCGACAGGGATGAGACCGGGACCGGGACACCGTTTCTTGAAGCGGTACCAGTCCTTGCGGAGCATGTCGTATGTGATGCTGTCCATGGAGATGTTGTAGTCGCTGCAGAACTCATAGACGGCGTCATGGATGGTAAGGTCGGGGTTGTTGCCGAGCGCCCCGCCCATATAGGCCCGGAATGTCTGCTTGAATCCGCGGGCGATATGGTCGGACACCGCCCTCTGCCCCTCCTCATTGAGGTAGTTCCGGAAGAGTGTGTTGACCTCCATGTTCCGTCCGGTGTTGACATTGTAACTCCTGGTGCTGCGCGTCCTGTACAGGGCGATGCGGATGTAGTCCTGCCTCTTGTCAGGCGGCACAGGGCGGTATGTCTCCGGCACGAGGTCGAGATGCAGTTTGATCAGCCCCCAGAGCAGGGAGCCCCGCTCCGGCTTTATGAGGTCGCTGCCGTCATTGATGCTCAGCACATATTCACGGATGGGCCTGCTGACCTTCACATCCACCGTCATGATGTTGTCCTCTTTTCCCATGATGCAAATATAGTTATTACGATGTCCGGATACGGGACATCTCCGACTATGCTAATTTAGTGAAAATATGTGAATTAGCCAATATTTCAGATTGAAAGGGACTCCTGTTTTCAATGGATTTCCGGGCGGAGCCCGGCAGGCTGTCGGCACTCATCTCCCGATGAGAAAAAATGACCCCCCCTTGTCAAAAACGCGAAAATTTTCGTGCTTTCGTACGGAAGGGGATTTTATGAATGTTAACTACTTGATGTTATGGAATTTACAGCCGTACAAAAATCGTACGATTTGATTTTGGACGATTTTCGTACGCATCCGTGCGTTTTCGTACGATTTTCGTACGGGGTCAATGCGGTGTATGTCAGCATATTACGGGCAAGCCGTACGAAAGCACGATTTTTTTACCATTTTCAATAAGGTCTCCTGTAAAAAGAGATGAAAAAATATATATAATATATATAAGGCTCTGACACTCTTTGCATTGCCTTATATGGTGCTGTCTCCGTACAGTTCTTTCTTTTCGATGAAAAATTGGGGGAAGCGGGGGAAATCGTGCGGAAAAGTGCAGAAATGACCGTACAAAAATCCGTACAAAATCGTGCGGAATTTCGTGCGGGCACTGATTTCGGCCGATTTTCGGGCAAAAACAGGACAAAAAATGCCCGGTTTGAGAGGATTTCCGGCCGGAATGAGGAAAACTCCGGCTCTGAATGCGGAGTGCCGGAAAGGGGCTGTTTTGGCACTCTGATTACAGATTGTAAGTATTATGCCCCATCGGAGGGCTTGGCACGAAAAAAGGGCGACCCGGAGGCCGCCCCGTGGCCGTGTCTCCATTCACGGCCGGTACATTAATGAAAGAAATATGGAGATTATATTTCCGAGGCTGCCTGCCTCAGCCTGTCTGCAAGGTCACACAGGGCACCCTTGAACAGTTCCCGCTCCTCCGGCGTGAAATCGGTTTCCTTTCCGTTGCCGTCAATCCCGTCTAGTTTATGATAGAGCCAGCCGGAGGACTTGCCAAAGTACCGCCGCGCCAGTCTTGCTATATTGATGTCAAGTAGCAATTCAATATATTTCTGCTTGATTTCCTTTGATTTCATGGCATTTATTTTTTATGGAGGCTCTTGCGAGCCTCCCTTATCAATCGTACATCAGTTTGTGAAGATAAAAGTAAATCATCCATTCATACTCCGATTCTTTTTCCATTCGCCCTTTTGAGGCTCTGAAATTCCTGACTGCTTCAATCAGGTCTTTCTCAATTTCGTTCAATCTTTTCATATCTCTTTCATTAATGTGATACAAAGATAGTACGAAATATCGGAATATGCAAATTTTCAATAGATTATTTGTGCGAATTGTCGGATTCTGGCAGTTGCCGGTACTCCATCTCCAGGTCAAAGAGCATCTTGTCGGAGATGAGGCGGGCGAGGTCGGATTCCAGGAGCCCGAACCCCTCGCTGACCTTGTCTACAGTCTCTATGTTCTCGTCGTAGAATTGGCCCTCAGACGAGGACTCCTCCCATCTGTTGAACAGTTCGTAGGCCCTGTGCAAGATGGAGAGCACTTCCGTCAGGCGGGAGTCCGCCCGGGCTGGTATCATCTTCTCTTCCATGGTGCTCCTCCAGTCTATTCGTTGGCCGCCTTGCGGAACCCTGCCGGGCGGATGGCATTCATCTCCCGCTCTGCCACCCGTGAGGCTATCTGCAGCATCTGCCGGTGCTTCAGGTCGGAGAGTTGGCGGTACATCAGGCGGTTCATGGTGATGAGCATCTGGCGGCACTCCTCCAGTGCCTGGGGGTCGACGGGGACTCCCGTCTCGTCGGCGGCGGTGCGGAAGACATCGAATGCGACGGAGAGGCTGAGGGTCTCGTCGATGAGCGCCTTGACGGCGGTCTTGCATCTCACCAGCCCCTTCAGGCCGGTGGTGGCGGTGTTGTGATTGTTGAGCATATAACAACATATTATGATGAAAGCCCTGCACTTAGGTGGGCTCAACAATCACAACATCTCTGCCGTATTTGCTCCGCCGGTTTCCCGGGCGGATTCCACCTTATGCAGGGCAGTCATCTATTTCTTTCGTGAAAATACACCACGGCAGAAAAGATAGACAATGATATATGATTGTTGAGCAAGAGCAAAGGTAGGAAAAGTTTTGCGATATGCAACAATTTTTTTATGAAATACTACATTTGTCTTAAGTTTCACTATATTTGCATATATGGAAGATGACAGGACACGCAAAGAAATGATGTTCGGAGAAATCGGCAAATATTGTCTCGACATCTCCAAACTGGTTTTCGGCGGGGTGATACTTGCCGGGATAATGAATCTGGATGTGAATTATTACGCATTGTTCATTTTGGGCTCATTGTCGGTATTGCTGATGGCTGTTGCCGGTTTTGTCTGCATAAACTTCTCTAACAATAAAAAGAAATAGATATGGCATTCATTTGGTTTTTGCTTGGTATCGATGTCGTCGCAATGATATTGCTTGTATGGGTATTTATTGAATACCGCAGGCGAGATCATAAGAAACTGCAACATCATGTATAGAGATGCTTCCCGGAGATTGAGCCGGACCGGATTTCCTGGTCCGGTTTTTTTGTCTGCCTTGGACAAGGGCATAGGCGATATGCAAATGTTTTGTTGGGAATACGAAAAAAGGGCGACCCGGAGGCCGCCCGAACGCGTCAAAAATTCTATGACCGGGATTGCCCCGGCTTATCAGAGGGACACCTTGCCGACACCGACGACTTCAAGGTTCACCGGAATGTCGAGTGCCCGGAAGATCTTCGACACGGAAGACAGGGTAATGCTCTTGCCGTTTTCAAAGCGGGAAATCTGAGCCTTCTTCACCCCGATCCGTTCGCCAAGTTGCTCCTGGGTGAGATGTCGGGACTTTCTTGCAGCCCTTATGGCCTCCCCGACAAGATAGAGATCCATCTCCTCCTCGTATGAATCCCGTGCCTGTGTCCCTTTTGGACCAAGCACCCTGTCAAGCATCTGGTCATGTGAATACAGTTTCATATCTTTTCCCTTTTGTCCTCAAAATACTCTCTCATTATCCGTTCAGCCTTGGCAATCTCCTTTGCCGGGGTCTTCTGTGTCTTCTTCACTATCCCGTGGGTCGCAACGACAACAGTCTCATTGTCGGTATCCCAGAAAGCGAAAAGCCGGTACTGGATACCCGCATACAATGTACGGAACTCCCAGATTTCCGAGCCTTCAAGTTTCTTGAACAGTTCCCTGTCGATATAATACCGGCACTTGCCGATATTATACACTACTTTGGCCCTGGCCTTCTCCTCCAGCGACTCAAGGAACTCTATGGCTTCCTCGGTATATAGTATCTGAAATTTCGGCTGAATTTCCATCATTAACTTATTTCGGCACAAATATAAGGAAAAGTTTACAATTTATGCAACTTTATATCATGGTGTTCACCATCTGACGAGGTCGTAGGAGATGCCCACGCCGATGTACGGGAACGCCTTGACCTGTCCGGAGGAGATACCGATGCCGTAACCTGCCTGGATGCCGATGCCCCACCTTTTTCGTGGCTCCACGGAAATGGTCTCTGTCGTGATGTAGCGGGTCTGCGGATACACATAGATGCTGTCGAGTGCCGGGCCACGGCCGGAGAGTTCCCAGCCGCTGACCCATGCGTCATAGTCCTCGCCCTTGTAATGCTCCTGGACGGCTGCCGCCCGGATGTAGACGGTGTCACGGCTCATGACGGTGTCGGACACTGCGACCAGCACGGTATCCAGCACTGTCCTGTCGATGTATTCTGTCATCCTCTCAATGACAGTGTCCCTGACCGTCAGGGTGTCGGTGCGCGTGATGACGGATGTCCCTCCGTCACGGTTCGGCAGGACAACGGGCCGGAGCAGGACCCCCGCTCCGAACCCGCACACAAAAACTATTATGGACAAAACGGCATTGCGCATATTATCATATTACATTACGGATTCATCTCTCCACTCCTCCGAGGCGGTCGGCCCACCTTTCGGTGTAGAACCAGTAGTAAGACTTCCCGGGTGCTATCGTCTCACCCAGCCATGCCCAGAGGACAGACGGCAGGCCGATGACCATGAGGTACAGCCATCCGAGCATCCGGGACTGGCGGCAGTGCCCCAGTTCATGACGGATGGTGTCGGTGGTGCACTGTCTGGCATTGATGATGACATACCTCCCGAGCGAGATGCCGCCCCGCATTCTGTACGAGGAGCGCACGACAACATCCCCGTCATCTGACGGGATGACGGCCGCCGGCCTCATGAACAGGACGGCAAGCAGCCCCACAAGATTCTGCGGGAGCTGCCAGATGTAGAGAAGTATTCCTGCAAGGATCTTCATGACTTACTCCTTGATGTACTTGCAATACAGCATTCTGGCTATCCAGCCGAGGACGATACCGCCGAGTCCGACAAGGATGGTCACTACCGTCACACCGAATGAGGTGTACTTGAGCCACAGGCCCAGACCGATGAGCAGTACGACAACGACTGCCCAGAAGATGATTTTCTTTTTCATGATACGATGTATTAATTATTACAACTTATTGGCATGTCATGCCAACTTTTCTGCATTGAAAGACTATTCCGCCCCGTATTCGGGCAGTATATACTGTATCTTGTCGGCTGCCTCGCCAAGCACCTTCTTGCAATATATGAGGTCCGTGGCAACCGGCTGCTGGAACTCTGCGAACACGCTGCCTATCCAATCATACCTGTCGTCCGAGAGTCGCCTGATGAGAGCCGAGACGGAGCCGTTCATTGACAGAATGGCACGGGCACGCTTGTCCTTCACCTCCTCCGAGATGTTCCGGTACTGCAGCCAGTCCCTGTTGGCCAGTTCCGAGGCGAACACGGCCACATTACCGATCTCCATGTTCCGGATGTACGGCTTCATCCCGACGACTCCGCTGCGCTTCACCTCCATCGAGATGCTCAGGAACATGTTGTTGCTCAGCGGATGCGGCTGCAGGATATAGACCCTGTCGGCGTGCAGTTCGTGCAGCACCTCCCACAGCACGCCGTAGATGGTGCCGGTGTTGTCCGAACGCACCTTGCCCTTGCGGGCCTCCTCCGTCCGCATCCTCTCTATCTTCAGGTCTGTCATCCTGTCCTTCGTCTTCTGGTTGTACGCGAACCAGGCCGTGATGATCACGCCTATCGCGCTGATAATCGGTGCTATGTATTCCATTGTATTGTCAATAAAAAAGGGGGCTGTCATACTAGTCGTCTTAGAGACGGTTTTCATGCCTTTCTTTAAAAGACTGCCATGCCCCCATTGAAATTTCTATCGAGATGTCTGTACTGTCGTTCCGGAATCTATCTTCATGTTGAATATCAGTTCCGTGTCATGCTTGTTAAGACTGTTCAACGTTATTCTGAATATTCGTAATTCCCCAAAACAGCCGGCTGTCTCATTCCCGATACGAATGCCGAATGTACCGCTGAAGAGCGCTCCCGTAGACCTTGAGGAACAGGTATTAGCCAGACCTCCTCTCTTCACCAGAACAGCACCATTCTTACTTTTGGTAAACCATGCCTGAGAAATAGCAGAAACATCATAATCATTGTCATGAAAAAATATGTTGTTCCCATTGGCCACAGGGTCAAACATCTCCCAAAAGATTCGCATAAGTGACCATGGAAGTACCACCGTCTGATATCCGCCTCCAATCCAATCCGAAGGAGCTTCACATTCCGAGACTGAAGATGACAGCACTTTCTTGAATCCCTTGTTTTTCTTGTTCCTGTATATATACACATCCACACTCCACCCGGGGCCGGGGACTTGTCCAAGGAAACGAAGACATGGCCTGACATCCCGAACATAGCCTGACGATTCAGGGTCCGTTCCCGGGAAATTATATTCCGTTATATATTGTCTGGAGCGCAGCAAATCAAACACAGGGACTGACTGACCGGTAGGAATGTATGCCGGCTTCCCGGTATCAACCCCGTCAACAAACCAATGCCCGTTCTCTCCTATCGTCGGGATAACCGGAACAATATGGCACGCGGCTGAATTTGACTCAAGGACAAGGGAACCGTCCGGAGTGCATCCTTCAAGACAGGTCCAATCCACAAGTTGGAAAGCTCCGCAACAGTCTATTGTCATCATTCCGGACGATCCAGGATTCTCAACAAGAGTCAATGCATATATTCCCGGAAACTTCTGCCTGATGCCAGGGAAAACGGAGGATACAGTATTGCCATCTACCGTAAAATCTGTTATTTCTTCTGAATGGCATCCTGAAGACACATACAATTTCAATATTTTTCCTTCAAGATCATGATCGGAGCCACCCACTTTTATTGTCCACGCAAAAGCGACATCGTTTCCTATTCTGATTTTTTTCATATCTGTCATATTTTAGGATTCTGAACGGATGGGGCGGCGACTTCAACATTGTCACCAGGTACAACAACAGCGGGAGGTCCTGGCGCAATTGCAGCCACACTTTCGGTGACAACAATAAGAGATGTGAACTTAAGAATTTTATCTGATGCCATGTCTATGACTGCAGTGGTCAATGTCAGTGATGTCGGCTCGAATACCCAAAATTTGTCAAATACATTTGATACACCATTTACAGTCACATCACTCATCCAGACATCAGCTGTTGAAACATCCTTCAACAGTATCATTCGGATGGCTGTTCCAATATTTGTCAACACCGTAATCCCTCCTGAAGAATTTACTGTGATTACTCCGGTATTGACCAGTTCGGCATCCTCAAATGTGACAGAGACACCCCTTGATGTAAATTTTTTTCCAGATATTGGGACATGTGTGTTTGTTCCGGGAATCGGCAGAGAAGGATTTAGACTTGCGGGACGTGAAAAATCAAAAGCGGACTTTGACCTGGAGGCAGATCTCTCCTGTGAAATGACAATTCTCTTCATTGCGATGGATTCCACAGATGTATTATAGAACTCTACCGCCGAAGAGTAACCGTGCCATACGCCACTTGCGGAAAAGAATCCGGTGTCTGGGGTTATGGCCGATGACGGGAAAGCCGCCCCGTCAACAACAAATTCAATCATTCTGATTATGTTGTCCAACGAAATTATTCTGAAGCCTTTCTGCCTCTGAATCACAATCTCATCTCCATCCCCGTAAGCCTGAAAACCGTCAAGACATATAACAGCATTGTCAGAATAAAATATCCGTGCCCCCGACAATGATCCTCCGCTTGACAACTCAATCGGAGGATCCAGGGACAGGAATCTGAAAAAATCAAAGACATCACATATATCCTTGCCTGAAAGTGGCAATGAGAAACGGAACAACAGATTCGCAGCCATATCGGTGCCACTTTTCTGGACTGTCACCGCAGGTTCATCAGAATCCTCCAATTCTGCCGAGATATCCCCGAAACCGGCCTTAAGACTTTCCAGCCATTCCGACTCTGTGCCTTCAAATCCGTGCACCACGGCAATCTCATACGCCGACATGCCGGCCTCCATGTATGCCGGCTTCCCGGTATCAACCCCGTCAACAAACCAATGCCCGTTCTCCCCTATCGTAGGGACAATCGGATGCACAAGACTGACGACGGCATCGGACTCAAGCGTAAGTTCATCCGGGATATTGTCCCCGGCCAGACATGACCACTCCACAAGCTGCAGTGCATCACAGCAGTCAAATGTCAGCATCCCTGATACTCCTTTATTCTCAATAAGAGTCAATGTATATATGCCTGGCTCATGCTGATCTTCCCCATGGAATGTAAAACCGACAATACTGCCTGACACCGAAAAGTCCGCCACCTCGGTCCTGACTCTTGACGGAGAGGTAATATAAAGCTTCAGATCCTTTCCTTCAAGAAAGTAGCCGGCGCCCGCAATCCTGACATTCCAGGCCACAGATATATCGTTACCAATTCTCAGTTTTACCATAGCCAATTCTTTTCAGTCTTCAGCATATCTGTACTTGAATGAGAACGAATGCACGGTCTCATCAGAGGACAACGACAGGCTGGATTCCGTTATTACTATTTTTTTAAGCTTACCTTCGTTCAAATGATATATGTCACGGCTGCATATAAGATCACGCATCGCCAGGACGGTTCTCCAGGACACATAGCCGCTGTGTTGTGTCCAAAGTGGCTGCAGGTCTGCGGATATCGGCTGCAGATGACCGGAATAGACTCCTGTTTCATGCTCTGTCTCGGCTTCAAGCTGAAGACTGCCGGACATCGCGACATTGTCAAATCCACCGTATCTGTTTGAAAAAAGATACTGTTCAAAATGTCCCGCACAGACCTTGAACTGCGGGCTACAGATGACCGGATTCGTCCCCGACAGTTCAACATGAAATGAACGCACAATCTCATGTGGGAAATATGACAAATCAACGAGCCTCAAGGCGGAGTTCCCGTCAGTTCCTGACACGGAAAGCCATGACGGCTTGGAATATCTGCGGTACGGAGTCACTATATCCACTCCCGAACCCGGCAAATGCGCACATCTGCACAACGGCATAACATAATCTTCAGGAATCCGGAGCACATCTATATCGGACATCTTTTCCAATGACTGACTGCTCAGGCTGCAGACCTGAAATTCCAAATCAAGCTCCGAATCATTGACATCAAGTTCAAAATTGAGGAAGATTGAGGCAAAATGAATCTCTTCTCCGACATCCGGGAGGCTTATGGAAAACATATTCTCTATGACATCTTTGATGTGCAAGGATATTCTTCCTGAAAAATCAAACCAATATGATTCGTCCAGAATGGTCTGACCGGACGAGCGGAGGACTATAGGCACCGGAATCTTTGTCTCTTCGGAATTTTCGGCAACAATGACGATATCCTCCATCTCATAAAGATACAGAATCTGTGCAGATATGTTCGTCTCGAGTCTCATGATGCAAACATCGCAAGAATGATCCTGACAGGAAAGGACAGGTTAATATGTATCAGAATATACGGATTCAAAGTATTCTTCCCAGTTTACAGTCCGCTCCACTTTCACTGCCTCTTCCTCCGGGACACGGGCATCCCAGATGTTAATTCGCATCCAACGCGAGCGCTTCATGACAATTATTCCGGTTTCCGTCGGCTTGTATGACGGAGCATCAGCCTTTGTGTAGTCCGTCAGGCCGTCCTCGGACAAAATTTCGTAGTCTTCATTACCCGGATCCACAGCCTGATTCAGTTCATCAAGGAAGGTATCAACCAGTTTCCACCCGAAAACCTCCGTCTCAAATATCACAGGACCATCCTTTATGGCATCCGAATAGCAAGGTATCAGCTGAAGCTTGCATTTGCCGCACGCCACTCCTTTCCTGTTTATCTCATATGACAGAGATTTAATCATGACCCGCTGGCCCTCCAGCAACTTGGGCCTCATCATATCCAGAGCCAACAGCTGCGGCAGAGAAAAATCTATCTGGGCCTCTATCTCCGGCGCTGAATTGAGAAGCAGTCCATTATATGCCTCCCAACAATACGGATACATGCCGTCAGGAGTCAGCTTAGGATAATCAAAAGCAGAGGCGCCGTCATAATACTGCATCAACCATCCGAAACGCTGATACGGCTGCGTAGAACCGAACCAATGGGAAGCAGGGCGGGCATACAGGTCATCCCAGAAAGCATAACAGATCTGCAGCGGCTGTTCATCCTCCTCGTCCTCTCCGGCAATTATCGTATGATAATGCAATCTGTCACCTATGTATGGCATAATCAATCCGTCTCCGTCAAGCGTCTTGTTGTCCCCGACAACTATCTCCGGGACAAATCTGTCTTCCGCCGAATAGGTTTCGGAATTTTCGGAATTCTCACGATCGTATGTAAAGCAATTGCTTCCGACAAGGGTCTCACTGAATTTCTCTGCGCTCTGATAACTTTTCACCGAGTAATATTTCCCCAGTTCCCGACGTAATATCAGGCAATTTGACTTAGGGTCCCCGGCCGGGCCAATTTCTCTGACCACAAGATGCTTTTCCCGGAGCTTTGCAAGAGAATCCGCCGCCGGTGCCGCCGAATCCAGATCTGTCTGGCAACTGAGCACAACACGGGATGCAGCCGGATATGAAAAGACCGGCTTTTCGCGCATCATCCGGGACAAGTCCAGATCAGGGGGTTCAGACAAAGCGTTTTGGATGAATATTATCCTGATTTCATCATGACATACGGTAACTGCCGCCCCAAACCTGTCCTTAAGCCATGTGATAAAATCTCCGACAGTCATCGTGGGCACAAGATCCGACATATTGATCTCGGGTCCATTGCATATAGTGTCAGAACAATTGTTCACAAGAACTATATCCGAAAATGGCAGGGAACTGAAATCGTTTCTGACCACCCTGTAGCCCAGAGAAGAAAAGAGCATGTCAATCATCCTGTGCAGAAGAAGAAACGGAGATATCCCGTAGCCGGTGGGGACCTTGACATCATCAGACCCGGAATGAATGGTCCGCTGCAAATACACAAAGCCATCCTGGGCGTCATTCACTTCATTGATTATCTGAACAGTGCTCTGGCCGTCATTCTCTTCCAGTTCCACTGCAACGGGAAATATTCTCAGGCAATCGTCCTCAAGCAAGTCAGGCGATTGACTCATATACATCCTCTCATAAAAAGCCTTGACAAGATCCTCGATTGTATCAAGGCCTTCAAATCTTATTTTCTTTTCCGAGAACACATCCTTCAGCTGCTTTTCCTTGGCAGACGAATAAGCCTCTGACTCGTTGAATGCCAACGACACTGAAACTCCGTCATCTATCCCGCACGACTCCATTATCATATTGCATTTCCTTTGGAAGATGTCATGCGAAAGGATTGCAGGGACAGACAGAACCGGACGTCTGGCCATGCCGCATCTTTCGGGATGCTGCAACATCCCGAGGATTCTGCTGTCTGCAGGAAGTGTCGCAGGGACAGAAGCCGTACCGTTGTCGCTGAAGAATGGATTGTTGCTTTCAATCTCAAAGCTGAAGTCATCAGGCAGCACTATACTGCCTGTTTCCGTTTCAAGTTTCATCTCCCGTTATCTCCTTAATGATGTGGATTTTCTGAAATTATCCCTGAGACGCTGCTGCGCATCCAGATCCGTCAATGCGACATAAGTCTTGACAGGCCGGCCCGATGATTTCTCCACTGCCCTGAGAATCTGTCCGAGAATATCTCTGACGCCATGGCCAGAGACGCCGCCATCCGTATAGCCACCTTCTGCAAATCCCGGCAAAGCATGGGAGGATGTCCTGCGCCTGCGGCGGGATTCAATGTCCGCGACCATGGCCGCGACCGCCGGATCCCGAAGTTCCGGCTGAGGGACAACATACTCTCCACGGTGTACGACTCCGGCGACCTCCAGTCTTCCGCCGTCTCCGGTATAGCCTCCCTCAGAGAAGCCGCTCACGGTCCTCACCTTGGTGACAGACCCGGATGAGGCGGACGATGACGGGGAGGCATTCATGATGGCATTGCGCTGCGCAATGATCGTGGCTACCTGAGCAGCGGTGGTGGCCGTAATAAGCGCCGCGATGACAGCAAACAATATGGGGTTCCCTCCGGCCGCATTCCATGCCTGGACTCCGGCCAGGGCACCGGCGGCCAATGCCTTTGCTATCTGGATGCCCATATCGGCATTGGCATATTTCTTCTGTATGTCCAACTTCCTTGCCTCATATTGATTCTCAATCTGCTCACGTTTCTCGGCATTGTCACCGGCCGCAGCAAGTTCCTTTGCCTTCCAGGCATCAAGAGACGCATATTCGGCTTCCCTCGCAGAACTGACTGCCCCGGACATCAATGAAAGCATGTTGTTGGCCATCTGGAGCCGTCCCTCCCAGTTTTCAAGGTCACTTTCGGAACTCTCTTCGTTGTACTGCTGAGTGAGGGCAAGCCTCCGTGCCAGGTACTCCTCTTCAGATATAAGCTTCATCTCATGCAGGGTATCCAGCATGGAAAGTTCCGCCCGCAGAAGGCTGTCGCCTGCTTCCCCGGATGTCATTTCAGGGACTTTGATGCCTCCCTGTCCGGAAGACTCTGCAGCACCTCCATTCTCATGCAGCGACTTCATGAAGGACTTGGAGTCAATGGATTTGACTCCAATCCATGACCTCTTGGAAGAACTGGCCTCTGCATTCTCCTGCTGTTTCAGCCTGGCATCAAGAATCTGCCCGTCAATCTCGGTGATGTCCTTGCCGTATTGGAGATTGATCTGCCTGAGTTTCTCAAGTCTGTCCACCTCCGCCTGCAGTGCTTTGTCGCTGTATTCTTCCTGGGAGATCTCCTTGTCAAGGAGAGAACGCTTCAGGTCGTTCAGCTGCTGGCGATATGCCGTCTCGGCCGCGGACTTAGCATCGTTGTAGGCCTTGTCCGCCGCCTCCTGGTCGGCTGCGTTCATCTGGTTGACCAGGCGGCCACGGCGGGTGGCCATGGTGGCTTCAAGTCTGGACTGCTCTTCCCGGGCCATAATCATTTTCTCTGTAGCATTGACATAGGCAAGTACCATGTCATCGTTGGAAAGGTTGTATTGGCGAAGAATCTTTGCTGCTTCCTGTATTTCTTCTGTAGATAGGGCTGCAATCTGTTCCTTGACAGACTGCAGTACTTGCTTTTCGTTCTGAAGAGTCTCTTCTAATCCGCCGCCAGACCCTCCCTGACGGGCAATAAGTCTGTTAGTCCTCTTGATGGCTTTTTCTGCTTCTGTTCTCCGGTCAAGAAGTTCATTGTATTTTTCTGCTTGAAGAAACAGGTCTCTGTTTAAATTATACTGGTCTATAACACTTTTCAGTTCTTCCTTTCCGAGTCCGGTACGGGCTAATAATCGACGGTAAGCAGCCTCTTGCTCTTGCGCGGCAATCTCCTCTTTTGTCCTGGCAAGTTCATTCTCAATCTCAAGGATTTTCTCAACTGCGGCAAGTCTTTCTTCTTCTGATTTAGTCACATCCCGGACAATAGACTGCTGCTCATTTATTGCGACCTGCGCTTTTGCATTTTGAATTTTGAGTGAGTTATTCCGCTCAAAGAGTTCGTCCATCATGAGTTTTGCTTCTTCCGCGGCCCGGACTGCCTCATCAATTGTTCCCTTGATGACATCCTTACCCTGGAACATATTTGCAATAAACTGGTTCCAACCGGCAGACATCTTGGTGGTAAACATCTCCCACCTGTCCTGCCAGACCATAGTTTGGGTTACAGCATCACTAAGACCTTTTTTTAACAGGCTTAGTGCTCCTGTCAACGCCTGCGACCATAGGTTGCCAACAGTAATTCCTTTGGTCATGTTTTGGAAGAATGACTTGAATCCGCCCTTAGTCTGCTCCGTGCCGACTTTCAGTTCTGCCAGTCTCTTGTTTACGGCAATCAGTTCATTGTTGTATTTGTTCCACAACTGGGGATTGGCTTCCTTGTGCATAGAGTTCAGGGCAGAACGCAGAGTCTTGGCCTGCTGATTCAGCTGTTTGATGGACATCTGGTTGGTGCTGAGGGCAGCAGTATAGGAATCCGTCTCCTTGGTGGTGGTCTTCAGGGCGGAGTTGTAGTTCTTCAGTTGCTTTGACAGCCTCTCGTACTCTGCAGTATTTTCCTTGCCTTCCGCTTTCATCTTCGCCATCTCATTGCCGGTGTCAGAGATTGCCTTGCGGAGTGATTCACACTGGCTTTCGGCCTGACGGAGTCCTTCCACGAACTTTGCCTGATCCTGCGGGTCGAGTTCCATCTCGGCGATGAAACGCACTATTTCGTTTTCTATGGCCATGACTTGTCTCTTTTCGGCAAATGTATGTCATGGTCATATACGAAAAAAGGACAGCAAATGCTGTCCTAAAAGTTCTGTATATTATTCCGACTATCGGAAAAGATAATCACACAGAAAAGTAAAAAATGCGCATATTGCCAAAATGACAATTCCGCCAACCAGTATTATTATTGAGGCCGGAGGAATAATTGCAAGGCATAGCAGGCTCAACACTAATGTTATGACACCTATTACTATAGATAATCTTTTCAGAAATTTTCTGTTGTTCCCGTCCATTTTATTATGCTTTTAATTTGTTGTATCTCTGATCATATTTTAAGATTCCATATCATTTCAAGGTTTTGATGTTGTCTTCAATGGTGCGGATCATCTGCTTTGGGAGTGCAGCCATGAGCATCCGCCAGATGTCCGACTTCAAGTAGCCGTATACATATCTGTTGTATATCGGCGTGTAGTTGCGCTTCTTCTTGCCGGAGCGGGTCTTCTTCAGGTCAAGGAAGCGGATGTGGATGGGATAGGGGACGGATACGGTGGCATCCTGTACGGTTGCCTTCGAGGC
>CASEBV010000004.1 GCA_949286415.1 uncultured Bacteroidales bacterium | reverse complement strand
GCAGCCGCTGACGCTGACCGCCGCCATAGAGGGCAGTGCCGACACCCGCGCCACCGTGGACAACCGGTGGAACGGCAATGAGACGATAGCCCTGCAAGTAACCGACGGGGACGGCACGGAGTGGTACGACTACACGGTGGACGATAAAGGCAACCTGTCCGGCGACTACTACTGGACAAATCCAAGTTCCATCACCGTGCAGGGCCTTTACCCGAATATCATGGTGAAAAACAACGACTGGACATGGAGCGTGGAGGAAGACCAAAGCAGCGATGAAGCCTATCAGTCAGGCGACCTGCTTTGCAGTGAATCCAAGGCTGTGAGCTTCGCCCAGACGCCCGCCCTCACTTTCTACCACCAGACCGCCAAGGTGGTGGTAAACATCAAGCAGGAAGGATTACCCACAAGCATCGGCGCCACGGCAGACAACATTAGCCTGACCATCGGTGAGGGTGACATCCTCACGATGGACGGCTCGTTCTCCCTCCCAACGGCAGCGGACAGTGACGACCGTTGGCTCGGCACATGGGCATCCGGTAGCACCAAAGGCAGCATCAAGCCCCACCTTGCCACGACCACGGAGACCGACAACTTCGCCACTTACGAAGCCTTTGTCATCCCGCAGTCCGTGGCGGCAGGCTCAAGGCTGTTTACCTTTACCGCCGAGAAGGACGGCACCTCCTACGGTCCGTTTTACTACACCCTGAAAAATAATGTAAACTGGAACCCCGGCTATGTCTATACCTACGACATCACCGTCTTCCACTACGGGCTTGAGGTGCAGGTATCGGAAGGTATCAATTGGGAAAACGGTGCTACAGGCAGCGGCAGCATCACCCTGGAAGATTACACATACGATGAGAACTCTAATACTTACACCGTCTATACAGCCGAGGGACTGGACGCATGGGCGGAAGCGGCAAACCAAGATTTGAGTACCAATTGTACCCTGATGACAGACATAGATCTTTCGGGCGTGAATTGGGAACCGGTGGCTTTTGGGAATTATAATACATATTATACTGGAACTTTCGATGGTAATGGACATACTATTAGCAATCTGACAATAACAAATCTGTATTTCAATTATTATTGTGGAATGTTTGGTAGTGTAGGAACAAATGCAACCATAAAAAATCTGACCCTTGAGAATGTGAGCCTGAATGTTAGTTCTAATGAAGGTCTTGCTGCAATAGGAGCTTTGGCTGGGTCTAATCAAGGTATCATCTCGAACTGCAATGTTTCTGGAAACATCTCTACAAATTCTCGATTGTTCTATGTAGGAGGCATCGTCGGAAGGATGGATTCTGGAGTTATACAATATTGCCATTCCTCGGCTTCTATTCAAGGAGGAAACTCTACTTATGTAGGCGGAGTATTGGGAGGCGAATATGCCACGGCAACAGTTATCAAAGGTTGCTCGTTTTCGGGTTCAATTACCAGTGATAGAGCAGTTGGTGGCGTTGCAGGATATTGTAGGTTCTTCAATGACATGATTGGATGTTATTCTGTAGGAGAATTATCTAATCTATCAACAACTGCATATAGAACAGGAGGAGTTGTCGGTTTCCTGCAAATCAACACCACGGCTAACGCCTGCTATTGGAGCAACTTCGACGGTGTAGGTGTAGGTTATTGTAATGAAAACAATCAGTGGGACGGAGCCTACAAGGTAGATGGAGAAGCTATTAATTGGGCGCAGGCCACTGAAGCCATGAACGCCGCCCTCGGCACAGATGCCACCTACCTGTGGCATACCGATGCCCCGGATACTCCACCGACCCTCGTGCCGAACAATTAAACGATAACGATATGAACAAAAGGACATTACTCAGCATACTCCCTGCAGCAGCCCTCCTGTTGCTCTCTGCCTGTACGCAGGATGAACCGGGCGGACAAGGCAACGAACTGCCTTACGGCGAATATCCCTTGCAGATAAGTGGCGTCACCCTCGATGTGGAAAGCAGTGCGGAACCGTGGAGTACAGAGGAACCGCAGACCCGTGTTACGGAGGATAATACCGACGGCAAGAGCAGCGTATGGCAATGGAACGGCTCGGAAATGATAGGCGTGCGGCTGGGCAACGAAACCGTTACCTATACGCTGAATGCCGATAAAAACTTGATAACAGACAGACAGCTCTACTGGACAAGCACCGCCCCCACCACTGTCACCGCCTGGTACCCAACGGATGAGACGGTTAACCTCAGCGACCAAACCGAAGGTCTTGCATACATGCTGAAAGCCGAAGTGCCGAATGCCACCTACGACAATGAGATCACCCTTGGCTTCAAGCACCAGCTTGCCAAAGTGCGCGTGGTACTCAGCGGTACGCAGGCCTCTCTGGCGCAGAGCGTGGAAGTCTATGGTTACACCACCTGCACGAACAGTGAAGGCGCTCCCGTCACCGATGGCAGTACGCAAGGCTGGCTCAAGATGAAGAAACAGACTTACGGCAACACCGAGTGCTGGGAGGCCAACGTAGTGCCGGGCAATATAACCCTTGATAACTTTGTCCGGATAAACGGCCAAACTGCCAAGATAAATGACGACTTCCCCACCACACTGATAAGCGGCAACATGTACACCATTGACCTTACCGTAGGCGAAAAGATTACGGACATCAAGGATAACACTACAATCAGCGATGATGGATATTACCGGGTGAGCGGCACATTCAACCAGCAAATCAATATCACCGGAGGCAAGCCGACGATCTATCTGAAAGGTGCCAGCATCAATGTTAGCGATGGTCCGGCTATCAGCATCACAGGCGGAACGCCTACGATATATGTTATTGGAGAAGGCAATTCTGTATCTTCTGGTAATAACACCGGTATCGCCGTATCCAATGGAGCGGTCGTGACGATAACAGGCCACAGCACGTCGGACGTGCTGACCGCAAACGGAAGCAATGGAGGCGCAGGGATCGGTTCGCCGTTAAGTGGGGCGACCGCTGGCAATGTAATTATCACGAACGTCACAGTCAATGCCACAGGAGGCGGAAAGCGTCAGCCCTATCTCGGCGGTGCCGGTATCGGTTCGTCAAGTAGCGGGAATTGCGGAGACATCACCATTACGGATGCAGTTATCAAAGCCAATGGTGGAGCTTGGTCGCCAGGCATCGGTTTAGGATATGGGAATACTACCTCGCCGTCTATTGGCAAGATTACCATCACCAACTCCGATGTAACGGCTAAAGCAGGGGATTATGCATCTGCCATCGGTTTGCCGTATTCAGAAGGTATGAGCGGTGCTGAGCCGGATTACAAGGTAGGGCAGATAATCATTACCACAGACAATCTTGAAACCTTCTTGTCCAAATTGACTGCTGGCGGTACAGCGAATTCATCGTTTGCCACGTATGCGCAACGGATAGGCGTAGGGTCACATGGAAATACGTATTTTCCGACCATTCTTAATCAAGATGGTTCAGGCCCTTGGGAAGGCGTGGTCATTAACGGCACTTCATATCAGAACGGGGTACAATAATAACGGCAAGCATATACGCGGCAATCTGCATTTCTTACGCAGATTGCCGTTATTTTTTTCTCTGAATCTGGTCGTTCACAAAACATTCCGGCAGTTTGTAAAACAGATTTTGCTGTAGCTTTCTCAAGTCATTTGATTTGCAGATTAAAAATCCTATCTTTGGAAACAGCAATATTACATGTTATGGAGAATCGAGGGGAAGTTATATTGTATCAGCCTGACAGCGAGGTCAAATTGGAAGTACGGCTGGAAGACGAGACCGTGTGGCTGACGCAGGAGCAAATAGCCATATTATTCGGGATAAAGCGTCCGGCTATTACCAAACATCTGAATAACATATACAATAGTGGTGAACTTGACCCGGAAAGCACATGTTCCATTTTGGAACATATGGGTAACGATGGAAAACAAAAGTATGTCACGAAGTTTTATAATCTTGATGCCATCCTTTCTGTCGGCTATCGTGTGAACAGTCGGAATGCTGCACTTTTCCGCCGTTGGGCGAACAGTGTTTTGAAGGAATACCTGATGAAAGGCTATTCTGTCAATCAGCGCCTGAACCAGTTGGAGCAACGAGTGTCCCGTACCGAAGATAAGATAGACTTCTTCGTCCGCACATCCCTGCCGCCTGTTGAAGGTATTTTCCATGACGGACAGATATTCGACGCTTACAAGTTCGCCACCGATTTAATACGTTCTGCGAAGAAATCAATCCTGCTGATAGACAACTATGTCGACGAGTCTGTGCTGCTGATGCTCAGCAAACGGAATGCCGCCGTAAAAGCCGACATCTACACACAGACCGTCAACCATCAGTTGCAACTGGACTTGCAGAAGCATACCAGCCAATATCCTCCGATAGACATCCATACCTGCAGGAAATGCCACGACCGTTTCATGATTATCGACTCCGAGGAGGTATGGCACATCGGTGCCTCTCTGAAAGACCTCGGCAAGAAGATGTTCGCCTTCTCAAGACTGAACATCCCGGCCGAGGCCGTCATGAGCATGCTGTAATTATGGAGAATCGAGGGGAAGTCATATTGTATCAGCCTGACAATGAAATCAAACTGGAAGTACGGTTTGAAGACGAGACCGTGTGGCTGACGCAGGCTCAGATAGTTGAATTGTTTCAATCCAGCAAGGCTAATATCAGTGAGCACATCAAAAACATATACGAGCAAGAAGAACTGGAAGCGAGTTCAACGGTTCGGGATTTCCGAACAGTTCGGCAAGAAGGCGGACGGCAAGTAGCGAGAATCATCACTTACTATAATCTGGATGCCATTATATCCATCGGCTTCCGCGTTAATACCAAAAGAGGTATTCAATTCCGCCAATGGGCGAATAGGATCTTTAAAGAATATTCGCTGAAAGGTTACTCGCTTACCCTGTCTTTTGACTCTGCACGGAAGAAGTTGAAGTATTTGAAATAACCGACATTTAAAACATCCTCAAAAATTGAGGATATTTTTAGTTATTGTTTTATCTTTGCATAAAATGTGAAGTGGGATAGTTATGGAGATTATTTTTAATGAACGGTATTTGCAGGAGATGTATCTTACTGGACATACTGATAAGAAGCATCGGTATCAGCCGCATATAATACGAAAATATATCCGTGTTATAAACCTGATGATAGATGCTCAAGATATATTGGAACTTCTGCAGTATAATTCATTGAATTATGAGAAACTCAAGGGTGAAAAGATCGGGCTCTCTTCAGTGAGAGTGAACGATCAGTACCGTATAGAGTTTGAAGAACGGATGAAAGACGGAGAGACAGTAACTACGATATGCAATATAATCGATTTATCAAATCATTATAAATAACAGGAATATGATTACAATAAATGGCGTTGACCCGAACATGATAGCGAATAATCTTACTCCAGCATTTGCTACTCATCCCGGAGAGGTGCTGAAAGAGGAAATCGAGTATCGCGGAATTTCTCAGACTAAACTTGCGAAGCAGATGGGAATGTCATATAAAGCATTGAATGACATACTTAATTGTCATCGTCCATTGACTGCTTCAACTGCCATGATGTTCGAGGCGGCATTGGGTATCTCTGCCGAAACATTGATGCGGATGCAACTGAGGTATAATATGCAGAAGACTTCTGCTGACAAGACTTTTATGGCTCGTCTGAAGAAAATTCGCGAGTACGCAGCAGTGCTTTAGACTGTGGACTTAGACTGCGTCTGTATCAGCCCGAATAAAATCCAATTTCCTCCGTGGCCATCCCCATGTTGACAAATTGCCATATCTTTGAAAACAGCAATATTACATATTATAGAGAATCGAGGGGAAGTCATATTGTATCAGCCTGACAGCGAGTGAATGTGAGGCTACAATCGTCAGCCCCTGTCTTACGCATTTTAACATATATTGTTACTGCGTCACAAATACTCTCCAGCGACCATCCTTCTCTCCTCGTTCGACATATTTGTTCCGTATGAGGTGATCAAGCAGTTTCTGAATGGCTGCGATGCTGATGCCTGTGATTTCTTTCATATCAGCCAAAGTAAGTATCGGTTCAGTCCGCATGGCATTCAGAATCTTTGTATAATTGGGAGTTCGGAATGCAATGCGTTCACCGTCATACCACCACACATTTTCATTCTTTTCACTTACAAACAGCACATCGTTATAAACCTCTGTTGCAACCAGATCATTGAAATATTTCAAGAACGGACGGATATCCTTAATCTCTGCGTGGGCACCATCACCAGGGACAGGCCCTACTTCAAGATCGGCCTGATGCAGAGCCTCCAGATATTCACTCTTCTTGCGACTGCGGACAACGACCATCGGGTAATTATGGCGGGTCAGAATAAAGTTCACCATCAGTCTGGCAATACGGCCATTCCCATCCTCAAAGGGGTGAATGCGTATATAGCGGTAATGGAATAACGCGGCCAGCTCCACAGGAGAGAGTTTCCCTTCCTGTTCCGCCTTGTTATACCAATCCACCAAATCAGCCATCAGCCCTGGAGTCTCTTCTGGTGCAGCATACTCAAACCTGTCACCGTATCGTGTAATGACACTGTTTGGTCTTGTCTTATACTGACCGGCGTGTATTACATAACTTGTCTGCACGCCACCAGAAAGATTATGATGTACTGTGTAATCTTCACGAAGCAGAGTCTTGTGTAAAGTTCTGATAAAATTCTGAGTCAAAGGAGTTTCTTTCACTTTTGCTTCCTCAGTCATCATACGGAGGCCAATATTGCTTGCTGTCATTTCTTGCACGTCACGCACATCAGCCTCGCCAATCACTTTACCAAAGAGTAACAAAATTTCCGTCTGGCCATAGGTCAGTGTATTACCTTCAATATGGTTGCTGTTGTAGTTGAAGTCCACTGTAAAACGACGGCTAAGCCTTTCCCTGTCCTTCTCAGATAATGGTTGTAACTCCTGCCACGCAGCCAATGCCTTCTTGACATTTAGGTACTTCATATGCCTGAACATTTTTATCAATAATGTAAATATACAAAAAAGTTTTGAATATGGTTGTATAGATACAACCTTTTTTATAGTTTATAATAGTATAAGGCAAAAGCCATCCCCATGTGGGCAATTTTTCCTATCTTTGGAAACAGCAATATTACATATTATGGAGAATCGAAGAGAGGCATGCAGTCAGGACACAAAAGCGGGAATGACGGAACAGCACCCGCTTGAGCCATTTCTTCCGGGCGGGGCCAGGATTCTCATGCTCGGGAGTTTTCCTCCAAAGAAGGAGAGATGGTCAATGGATTTCTTCTACCCGAACTTCAACAATGACATGTGGAGAATCATCGGGCTGATATTCTTCGGGGACAAAAGCCATTTTGAAATGTCTGCAAGGACAGCGGCCAAAAGATTTGACAAGGAAAAGATTGCCGGATTCTGTGCAGAAAAAGGCATTGCCCTGTATGATACGGCAGAGCAAGTGCGCCGTCTGAAGGACAATGCCTCCGACAAATTTCTGGAAATAGTCACACCGACGGACCTGTCCGCCATGCTTGAAAGAATCCCGGAGTGCACCGCCATAGTGGCTACAGGAGAAAAGGCGGCGGAAGCTGCAGCCGCACATTTCGGATACAAGGCTCCTGCGACGGGCAAATGCATTGAAATAATCATGGACGGCAGCAATTCATCCAAAGGGCAAGAAGACCCGGCAAACGGCAAATGTCCATGCCATGCAAGGCATATTACGTTCTGGAGAATGCCTTCATCATCACGGGCCTATCCCCTCTCGCTTGAGAAAAAGGCGGAGGCCTACAGAAACATGTTCATCTCCGCAGGCCTCCTGCAATCATGAATGCCGCCGTACAATCTCCATGAATTCCTCGCCCGTAATCGACTCCTTTTCAATAAGATATTGAGCGGCCTCATGCATTATGTCCAGATGGTCTGAAATTATCCTGCGGGCCTTTTCATGCGCGGCCTTTATGATGTCAAGCACTGTCTTGTCCACTTCCGCCGAAGTCGCTTCGGAACATGCCGCAGAGGCATCCCCGCCGAGATACCTGTCCGAAACTGTCTGAAGCTGCATCATGTCGTATATGTCGGTCATGCCGTAGACGGTCACCATGGCTCTGGCAAGTCTGGTAGCCTGCTCTATGTCATTGGACGCGCCTGTTGTAACAGTATTGCATATTATTTCTTCGGCTGAACGGCCTCCGGTCAAGGTTGCTATTCTGTTGAACATTTCATCTTTGCTCATCAGATACTGCTCCCCTTCATCAATCTGCATGGTATATCCGAGAGCGCCTGAAGTACGCGGGACAATCGTGATTTTATGGACAGGTGCAGAATCTGTCTGCATGGCGGCGACAAGGGCGTGTCCGACCTCATGATAGGACACTATTCTCTTTTCCTTGTCAGACAGCACCTTTCCTTTTCTCTGCGCTCCTGCCATGACTGTCTCCACACTCTCCTCTATATCAGATGTCACGACAGAATGCCTGCCCTGTCTTACTGCACGCAAGGCTGCCTCATTGACAATATTCGCCAGTTCGGCACCTGAAGATCCGGCAGTCGCCCTTGCCACAATGTCAAGGTCCACATCATGATGCTTCACAGTTTTCAGATGGACGGCGAGAATAGCCTTGCGGCCTTCCAGATCCGGCAATTCCATCTGTATCCGCCTGTCAAAGCGCCCGGGTCTGAGCAGCGCCTTGTCCAGACTGTCAGGACGGTTGGTTGCAGCCAGGATAACTACTCCTTTGCGGGCATCGAAGCCGTCCATTTCTGTCAGAAGCTGGTTGAGCGTCTGTTCCCGTTCGTCATTTCCGCCGCCGAGGGTATTGTCCCTTCTCTTTCCGATGGCATCAATCTCATCAATGAAAATTATGCAAGGGGCTTTCTCTGAAGCCTGCTTGAAAAGGTCCCGCACCTTGGCTGCGCCCATTCCGACGAACATCTGTACGAATTCAGAGCCGGAAATAGAAAAGAACGGCACCTTGGCCTCTCCGGCAACCGCCCTTGCTATCAATGTCTTTCCTGTCCCAGGAGGCCCCACGAGCAAAGCGCCTTTCGGAAGACTGGCACCGATGGAGGCATATTTGTCCGGATTGTGAAGAAAATCAACGATTTCATTCAGGGCATCCTTGGCTTCATCCTGTCCTGCCACATCCGCAAATGTGGTCTTCACTTCAGACTCTGCGTATATTCTCGCCCCGCTGTTGCCGAAGGACATGAAATTGCCCATGCCTCCGCCGCTCATGTGCGAACGCATGCTCCGCGCCAACTGCTTCCAGACGATATACATCAGGAGGAAAGGCAGCACCCACCATAATATGAAGTCCAGGATAGCGGAATTCTCCCTCGGGATTTTCTTGGTGAAAAGAATCTTGCCCCCATCACTCGGACTGGATGCGTTAAGAAGCCTGTCCACAAGTTCCGGATCATCCACTGACCCTGTCTGGAATGTTGCAGTCTTGGCTGAGGCAGTATCGGCTGTAAAATAAATCTTGTCTCCTTCCATCACCACCTCGCGGACAGCCCCGGAATCCACCTTGGCTATGAAAGTTCCATAGTCAGTGGATATGATCCTGTTGCCGGAGACTCTCGGGAAAACAAGAGCATTGAGCAGAAACACGAGCACAAGCCCGAGAAAAAATCCCCAGAGTGTATTGTTCGGCTTCTGCGGCTCCACGCCCTGGGGATTGCCTTTGTCTTTAATCTTATCGTCCATAAAAATTCAATTTGAACCTTTACGGACAAATGCCGTTCCACATGCCGGAAACTGAAAAATTGTCATCCGGAAGGACGGCATTTTGTCAGTCGGCGGCTGCAGCCCTGAGGACTTCCGACAATGACGGATGGACATGCACCAGACTCCTCAGGTCATCAAGTCCGGCCCCTGACGCGACAAGGGCAGCCGCCTCATGAATCAGGTCGGAGGCATGAGGGCCACAAATATGGCAGCCGAGAAGTTTTCCATCCCTGTCCGCAATCAGTTTGCACAGGCCCTCCGTCTCGCCGAGGCAAAGAGCCTTGCCGTTTGCCCGGAAAAAGGATTTTCGGCAGATGTACTCAATGCCGGCATCCCTGCATTCCTCTTCCGTCTTCCCGATTGCCGCCACCTCGGGCATCGTGAACACGGCCGCAGGCATTACAGCCAGATTGACATTGTCCTCTATGCCCATGGCATGGTCGAGGGCCCTGACTCCCTGCATCACGGCGGCATGGGCGAGCATCACTCCTCCGGTTATGTCACCGACGGCATATATCCCGGGGACATTTGTCCGCATGAATGCATCGACAGTGATGCCGCGCGGTGTATATTCAATCCCGGCATCATCCAGATTGAGGGTGTCCAGAGCCGGCCTGCGTCCGACCGCCATGAGCACCTTGTCTGCCCCGACAGTCCCGCAGGAACCTTTTTTCTCAAACCGAACGGAGAGTTCCCCGCCAGCGTCATCCGATGTCTGTCCGGACATGGATGACGGCACAATCTCTGTCACCTGAGTACCCGTCAGGAAATCTATTCCTCTTTTTGACAAGCTCTGGCGCAGGCGTTTCGCTATGTCTGCGTCAAATCTCGGCAAGACTTCCCGGCAATATTCAATCACGGTGACCTCGCTGCCGAAGCTTCTGAATATGGATGCGAATTCAAGGCCGATAACTCCGGCTCCTATGATGCACAGCCTCTGGGGAACCGATTCAGTCCCAAGCAGTTCCCGCGAAGTCACCACTCCTGGCAGATCCTTGCCCGGGATGTCAGGAAAGACTGGCCGGGAGCCTGTGGCAATGATGATACAGTCGGCGGAAATCAGTTCTTCTCCGTTCCCGGACGGAGATCCGGAGTCAGAGCTGACTCTGACGGTCGTGCTGTCCGCAAAAGATGCCCTTCCATGCACCAGACGGATGCGGGGATGAGAAAGAAGGGCCATTACGCCGTCCCTGAGCTGCGACACTATGGCATCCTTCCTTGCAGAAGCCGCATTGAAATCAAAGCCGTATGCAAGGCCAGTGATTCCCAGCGCGGAAACTGACCCGAGTTCTTCAAGCATGGCGGCGCTGCGGCAGAATGCCTTGGTCGGTATGCAGCCTTCATTGAGGCATGTCCCGCCCACAGTACCGGACTCCACAAGCGTCACATCCGCCCCCCGTTTTGCTGCCAGCACAGCGGTCTCATAACCGCCCGGGCCGGCTCCGATTATCACTATTTTCATTCCCGATAATTGTTGTATCTGACTCCGTCATTTATACTGTTGCATATATTTGGCTGCACCATTTATACTGTTGCGTATATTTGCCAGGTTGTCATTCAGTCCGGACTTCAGGGACATACCTCAGCACAGGGCGGGTTGCGGCCAATGTCTCGTCCGGCCTGCGCACCGGAGTATTGTGCGGGGCCGAACGGAGCATTTCCGGGTCTGCGGCCGCCTCCCGTGCTATTTGCCTCATTGCTTCTATGAATCCGTCCAAAGTTTCCTTCGACTCTGTCTCTGTAGGCTCTATCATTATGGACTGATGGAACAGAAGAGGGAAATAGATTGTCGGGGCATGGAAGCCATAGTCAAGCAGCCGCTTGGCCACATCAAGCGCCGTGATGCCGGAAGATGCATCGGCAAGGCCGTCAAACACGAATTCGTGCTTGCAGAGCCTGTCTACAGGCAGTCTGTAACTGTCTTTCAAGGATTCCTTCACATAATTGGCGTTCAGGACCGAAAGCGGGCCTGCCATACGGATGTTTTTCTTGCCGAGTGTCCATATATAGGCAAGGGCCTTCACCATTACGGAGAAATTCCCCATGAAGCCCGACACCCGTCCTGCCGACAATTCCCCGTCTCGCCCGATGCGGAATCCGCCCTTGCCGTCAGGCAGCACGCGTGGACAAGGGAGATATCCGGCAAGGAAAGCCCTGACCCCAACAGGTCCGGACCCCGGGCCTCCGCCTCCGTGAGGAGTCGAGAAAGTCTTGTGCAGATTGAGATGCATTATGTCAAAGCCCATGTCTCCCGGCCGCACCTTTCCGAGAAGAGGATTCATGTTGGCCCCGTCATAGTACAGAAGGCCGCCGCAGGCATGGACAAGTTCCGCTATTTCCCTGATTTCGGTCTCAAAGAGCCCGAGAGTATTTGGGTTAGTCATCATGATGCCGGCGACGGTATCGTCAAGAAGAGGCTTCAGGTCATTCACATCGATTGTGCCGTCCGGGCGTGACTTCACCTGTACCACCTGCAGTCCGCATACGGCTGCGCTTGCCGGATTGGTGCCGTGAGCGCTGTCCGGGACAATCACCTTCGTCCTGCGCAGGTCATTCCTTGAGATATGGTATTTCCGCATTATCATCAGTCCGGTGAGTTCCCCGTGGGCTCCGGCACAAGGGCCGAAAGAGAATTCCTCCATTCCGGTTATCGAAGACAGGGCCCTGGCAAGTTCATGGTACACCTGCAGACATCCCTGGACAGTGGAATCCGGCTGAAGCGGATGCACTGAAGCAAACCCCGGCAGGGACGCCACCTCCTCATTGATTCTCGGATTGTATTTCATGGTACAGCTCCCGAGCGGATAAAAGCCGTTGTCGACACCGAAATTCATGCCCGACAGGCAGGTATAATGACGCACGGCATCCGGTTCGCTCACCTGCGGGAGAGCCGGCCGATTCTGCCTCCTGAGATTCTGCGGGATGTCCCCGAGGTCTCCCGTCCAGCCGTCTGGCGGCAAGGAGCATCCCCTCCGTCCCTCTTTGGACAATTCGAAAATGAGTTTATCGTAATATTTCATCTGAATCCCGTTTAAATCCTGATTCTCTCAAATGTCTGATTCTCTCAAACTCCGATTCCCGTGCTGCTTCATGGCTTCCACGCAGGACACAAGGGCGTCGATTTCCTCTTTCGTGCGCTTTTCAGTGACACAGAAGGACACAAGCCCCTCCCCGACTTCCAGAGCGGCGAAAAAGCCGTTGTCGCACAATGTCTGCTGGAGTTCTTTCACCGGCAGGCAGGTCTTCAGGACAAATTCCTTGAGGAAAGGCCGGTCGAACGCCTCCTCAAAAAGGCCTGTCCCCAGCAGCCTGTCATGAAGATAATGCGCCCCTCCATAAGAAAGGCTGTTGACTTCACGCATTCCTTCCGGCCCCATGAGGGAAAGGTATATGGTCACATAAAGGGCCATGAGAGACTGGTTGGAGCAGATGTTGCTCGTCGCTTTCTCCCTCCTGATATGTTGTTCCCGCGCCTGCAGGGTCAGCACGAAGGAACGGCGGCCGTCCATGTCGACGGTCCGTCCCACGATTCTGCCGGGAAGCTTGCGTACGAATTCCTGCCGGCATGCAAGATAGCCTGCATAAGGGCCTCCGAAAGACAGCGGAAGGCCGAGGCTCTGGCAGTCTCCGCAGGCTATGTCCGCTCCCCATTCTCCCGGAGTCCTGAGCACTGCAAGTGACGACGGGTCGGAATAGACCATCAGAAGGGCCTTCCGGGCATGGACAGCATCGGCAAAGCCCTCAAGGTCCTCTATGATGCCATATCTGTTCAGGGACGGGACGAGCACTCCTGCCACATCCTCCGCGGCCAACTGTTCCCGAAGACTTTCCAAAGATGTAGCCCCTTTGTCTTCAGACACATAGCCGAGTTCCACCCCGTGATATCCGGCGTAAGTCTCTACCACCTCCATCACCTGCGGGAGCAATGTCCTTGACAGGAGGACCCTGTGCTTCTTCCTGGTGCAGGCAAGCGACATCATCATTGCCTCCGCTGCAGCCGTCGCGCCGTCATACATCGAGGCATTGGCGCAGTCCAGTCCTGTCAGCATGGTTATCATGCTCTGATATTCGAAGATATATCTCAATGTTCCCTGCGACACCTCTGCCTGATACGGGGTATAGGCAGTCAGAAATTCTGCCCTTGAGATGAGAGGGGCAATCACGGCCGGAGAATAGTGGTCGTACGCGCCGCAGCCGCAGAAGACTGTCAGACTCCTGTTGCGGCCGGCCATTTCCGAGAAGCGTCTGCGGATATCCATTTCGGACATTGCCTCCGGCAGGTCAAATTCTCCTTTGAAAATAAATTCGGGAGATACATCCGAATACAGTTCATCCAGGGACGAGGCTCCGATTTTCCCGAGCATCTCCCTGATGTCCTCTTCGGTATGCGGGAAATAAGCAAATGCCATAATCCAGCTGCTACTATTTCAGAGAATCGCAGAATGCGGTGTATTCCGATGCCGTCATAAGCAGCTCAAGCTCTGAAGAATCCGACAACTTCACCCTGACTATCCATGTGCCGAACGGGTCGCTGTTCAGCAGGGCAGGAGAATCTTCAAGGTCGCCGTTCACGGACAACACCGTTCCGCTGACAGGGGCAATGAGGTCACTCGCCGCCTTCACACTCTCCACGGCCCCGAAATCGCCTCCGGCCGTAAGTTCATCGTCCTCTTCCGGCATATCGACATACACAATGCTCCCGAGGGCATGCTGCGCATAATCAGTAATTCCTATCAGGGCTTCATTGCCCTCGACTTTGACCCACTCATGGGTCTGGCTGTAATACAGCCCTTCAACTGTCTGAGACATAGCTGTTGTCAATTAATTATTTCTTATAGTTCTTGTCATAAAATCTTTTCTTGCAGACTACGCCAGGGAAGAGTTTCTTGCGTATCCTGACCTGAACTTCCGTCCCCTGTGCCGTAAATTCCTTGCGGAGCATGGCCATGCACACGCTTTTGCCCGTTGAAATGGAATTGTAGCCGGTAGTCACTTCCCCTATCTGCTCCCCTTCTGACTCCACCGGATATCCGGCACGCGGAATGGCCTTGTCCCTGAGTTCTATGCCGACAATCTTCCTTGACACTCCCCCTGTCTTCTGTGTTCCGATGACTTCCTTGCCTATGAAGGACGGCTTGTCCATCTTGACGAACATCCCCAGTCCGGCCTCTACCGGGCTGATGTCCTGGCTCAACTCGTGCCCATAAAGAGGAAGCCCCACCTCAAAGCGCAGGGTGTCCCGGCATCCCAGCCCGCACGGAGTGACACCTGCAGCAATAAGCCTGTCCCAGATATTTCTTATTGCCGCAAAAGAACCATAGAATTCAAATCCGTCCTCCCCCGTATAGCCTGTCCTGCTGACAATCAGTGGCTCATCTTCCGCAGGCCGGGCCTCGGGGTCCTCATCAGGCATACCGTCCCGCTCCGGAGGAAGCACAGTCCGGACAAAACCGTAGAATTCAAGTCCGGACAGGTCCAGTCCGAGCACATCTTTCGCGATTCTTTCGGAATCAGGTCCCTGAAGGGCAATCTCCCCGTAAAAGTCTGACAGATTGTCAACCTGCACATCATATCCTGCGGCATTCTCAACCACCCATGCGAAATCTTTCTCGATATTGGACGCATTGACCACAAGCAGCCACCTTGAATCCGAGAATTTGTAGACGAGCAGGTCATCCACCGTACCTCCGCTGTGATACAGCATCATGCCGTACAGGATCCTGCCGTCCTCCAATCCGCGGACATCGTTTGTAAAAATATATCCCACAAATTCTTCCGCCTGCGGACCGGAGACAAGAATCTCCCCCATGTGCGAGACATCGAACATCCCGCACGCATGGCGCACGGCATTGTGTTCTTCAATGATTCCTGAATACTGGATAGGCATGTCAAAGCCTCCGAACGGACTCATCTGAGCCCCCAGTGCGACATGCCTGTCGTGCAAGCATGTGGTTTTCAGTGTTTCTTCCATAATGCGGTCGGTTATCAGCATGCCAAATTTAGTTTTTATAAACGACTAAACCAATATGTCGGCGGCTTTAATGAAAAATAAATTGCTTCTGCTCCGCCAAATTGCTTCGGTCCTGTCAAATTGCTTCTGTCCTGTCAAATTGCTTCTTTCTACCCATCTGACGCAATTTATCAGGTGAGCAGAAGAATGTATCCAAGATTGCCCACCGGACGCGATTTATTGAGTAATCCGTGGCTGGTAGGCATGATACGACTCTTTACACTGCCCACCTGACACGATTTCGCCAATTTTCGCGGCAGGTAGTACATCCATCGCATCACCTGACAACAAAATCTCACTAAACCATGGCAGGTAGGCAGGAAATGATACCCCAGATTGCTCACCTGACCCACTTTATCTGCTAACCCGTGGCTGGTAGGCAAGATACGATAATTCTGGCTGCACACCTGACGCGATTTATTGAGTAATCCGTGGCAGGTAGGCATGATACGACTCTTTACACTGCCCACCTGACACGATTTCGCCAATTTTCGCGGCAGGTAGTACATCCATCGCATCACCTGACAACAAAATCTCACTAAACCATGGCAGGTAGGCAGGAAATGATACCCCAGAT
>CASEBV010000003.1 GCA_949286415.1 uncultured Bacteroidales bacterium | reverse complement strand
GCTCCGCCGGATGTGTGATAGTAGTCTGCTTTGATGCAGTTTGTCAAGGTGTTGCGGCTCCAGCCTCCGGATATGGTCTTCAGAATATAGAAGATCGACTCATCGATATTTTTGCATTTGGCGATGATTTCAATATGGTGACCCCATGGAACGCAGGCGAGGATCTCTGGAAAATCAGTTCCTTCTTTTTGCATGTTGTTGCCGTGGAGATTTTCTCGCGCAGCCTGTGCGAGTTTTCTTACATTTTGATAGTCATGTGCTTGTAATTCTCGCGCAACTTGTGATAGTTTCCCGGCCTCATTGCAGTAGAATTGATACCACTGCTTCATCCTCCATAAATTCGATGCGCTGAATCCTTTGGATTCCGGGAATGCGGCCTGAAGGTCGAGGCTGACCTGCTCCACCACTCCTGATCCCCATCTTTCTTCGGCTTTGCGGATTACCAGATCGCGGCCGAGTTCCCAGTTGAAGTGCAGTTTTTCGGCATTGACCTTGACTGCCGCTTTTATCTGTGCGCTGCGGTATCTGGATTTGAGTTCTTCTATCCAGTTGATGTAATCCTTGTCTATGTTCACATCGTGAATCTTTACTACTGTCGGGGTGTTGTTGTCCATATCGTGTGTATGTAGTTACAATTTTGGGATGAGGTTGACTGCCCTGCGTTTGCTTTCGTCTACTATCTTGGCGTAGACCTGGGTGGTGCGGATATTGGCGTGGCCGAGCAGTTTGGAGACGGTGTACAGGTCTGCTCCGTATGTAAGGGTGAGAGTGGCGAAACTGTGCCTTGCGACATGGAAGGTCACATGCTTGGATATGCCGGCTTTTTTGATGAGTGTCCGGAGGCGGACATCGGCATTGTTGACCTGGTCGGGCAGTTTGTAGAAGATGCGGCTTTCGGGCAGGCTGCCTTCCCGTTCCGGAAGCCACTTCAGGGCATTGTCGGAGAGCGGGATGGTGATGCTTTTCCCGGTTTTCTGCATGGTGGTTTCTATCTGGGCATAGCCGTCCTGGCTGACAGTTAACTCTTTCCATGTGAGTTTACTGACATCGGAGTATCTGAGGCCACTGAAGCAGCAGAACAGGAATGCAGGCTTGATGTCGTTGTCGGGCTTGTATTCGGTCTCGATTATTCTTTGGATTTCTTCGAGGGTCAGGTAGCAGCGGGTTTTCTGCTCGGAGTGAGGCTTCAATTTCCGGTCAATGTCTTTCCCTGGGTTCTTGATGATGATTCCGTCTCTTTCGGCTTTGTTCAGGGCAACCATTATTCTGGCGAAGAGGGCTTCTTTGTAGACATTGCTGAGTGGCCTCGGCTTGCGGTTCTTGTCTTTAGACGCTTTGTCGAAGTCCCGGATGTCGGAGTTGAGGTATTCTATGAAGCCTATGAGGAAGTCTTTGTCTATATGATTGAATGTGATGTTTTTTCCTTTGTAGTCGGTCATTCGCTTGATGGCACTGCGCATCAGAACGGCGCAGGAGTTCTGGCCGTTGGCGTCATATTCGGCTGCCATCTCCTCGCAGTAGGTGATGAAGTTGAGTTTCCTGCTGCGGTTTCTGTCCTTGAATCCGTATTCTCCGTTTTGGATGTCGATAATGTACTGGGCTTTGATTGCGTTTGCGAGTCTCAACTGCTCTCTGTTCCACAGTTTGTTCTCGCGGCTGGTTTCGGGCCTGAGGTAGAGACTGAGGAACTTGTATTCGCGGATGCCGTTTACATAGCAGTCAAGGTAGATGGACTGGTTTCCGTCCTTGAGTGCTTTGTACCGCAATTTTACAGGTTCCTTTAAGTTGTTGTCGTCTTTGGTTGTATTCATTATCAATCATATAGTTCCGAAAGCAAATATAGGAAAAAATAACTAAATAGACAATAGAGTAACAAATATTGAAGAATGCGAGTAATGATTTGTTACTAAATAGCAATTATATGTGCGTGAATCGGGGATTTCATATATTTCTTGGAGTAACAAACGGGTAACAAAATATGACTGAAAATGTGTAAAAATCGATAAAATAATAGAGTGGCAAGAAAAAGATAAAACCACTGATATTTATGATTATCAGTGGATTATATTGGATTTGTCTCTTGTTGTTCTGACGGGCAATTTCACGTAGTCTATGAAATTGCTGTCTGGCATGATTATTTTCGTATATTGGCGCAAAGATAATTATTCTTTTTACAAAATCATGTTGACAGGACTATTCCCCTCACATTGTCAAATTTTCCTGCCTTGAGGTCTTCCGGAGCAATCAGGAAGCACATGACTCCGCAGTCCATGAAATTCAGGCTGAAGTCGATGCCGCTGAAAGAATCTATCTGGAGGAGAATCTCCCAGTTTTCGAACGGAGGGTCCCATGTCTCCCACTCGCGGTGGGTCGGGGCTGCGAAGAGGATGTGTTCATCCTGGTATTTTTCAGGAGAGGACGTGAATGTGACTTGCATCTCTGATGGGCTGGTTTCTTCTCCGTCTTCGTCAAGTAGCACGGTTTCTTCCATGTCATCACAATCAGGGAAGTACAGCACTCTGACATCATCCGGTGAACTGATATATCCGGAGATGCAGTCGGCAGCCGCATCGTAGCCGAGGTAATGGTCTATTTTTGCATAGAACTGCAGCAGTCCTTTGGCAGGAAGAGGGGAGTCCGGAATGTTCAGTTCCTCAAGTCTTATCTGACAGATGAAGAAATAGGGGTACGGGTCGCCTTCATTGTCGGTGTACATCGGGTAGGCATATCCTTTCGGAAGATCCGGATTGCCCCAGAAGCGCGAACAGCATTGGGACAGTTTCCCGGAAGGCCGGGAGAGTGTAAGGCTGAGAGGTTTCATATCAGAAAATAGCATATAAAAGCATTATGATTAATGTGACGGCAGAGCCGATGGCTCCGATTGCAACAAGAAACAGGAGAAGGATGGCTGCCGTAATCACCCAAAGTATCCCCAGATAGTTGAGGGCAAGAATCGGTATCATATAAATCAGAGTGGCAGAGAGTCCCCACAGGAAACCGAGAAGCGCCCTTGCCGCAGCTGATTTGTTGCGGCTTGTCCATGCGGGCATCTTCAGCACCCAGTCATTTTTTACAAAGACAAAGGCGATGCTGAAGCCTGCAATGATTCTGAATGCTGCGTCAAAGGTCGGAGGATAGAAATAATCATATATGATTTCTGTCCATGGTGCTACAATATTGTATGTGGAGAAAAGACACAGCATGAGCGGGAACATTGCCAGCATGGCGGCAAATGAACCGAAAATTTTCCCCCAGAATGAGGTCAGCCTCATGCGGTCTCTGATTTTCTCGGCAGCAGCCTTGTCCTCTTCTGTCGCCTGGGAAAATTCCTGAATCTTTCTGATTTTTTCAAGGGCATCTCCGAAGTTGTGTTTTTCTAAGGTGTCTCTCAGATCGTTTCTGATATTGTCCAGATAGTCGGAGATGGGAGAACTTACTGCAAACAGCCTGTTGTCATCGCCATAGATGCAGCATCTGTATTCTTTCCCCTGATATGAATATTTTATGACCCGTGCCGGGCATACATAGATGTCCAGTTGTCCGAAACATGCTGTGCCTGGATATCCTTCCATGATTTTGCCGAGTTTTCTGGCCATGGCTCCGATGACAGGACGGCTTCCGGCTTCACATTCCGAGAATTTGTTGCCCTTAATACGGAATCCCTCTGTCCTGCTCCATGATGTGTCGGAAAGGAAGCGCATCAATTCATTCTGTTCATTGTCTGTCAGCATGGAGGGCAGCAGATATCTGCCGCGTTCTTTCTGATACAGCTCTTGCCTGAGCACGATGGAGCATAACATTTTGCCGGTGCCGCCGCAGGTGCTGCACGAAACAATTCCGGAGCCCCTGCATTTGCTGCATGTTACCTGTTCGGAATATTTTTCAGTGAGTTTTCCGCTTCCGCCACATTGGGCGCAGTTGGCCGTATGTGTTACGGTTTTGGTGTAAAATTGTTTCCCCGGGCCTTCGTTCCCTTTTGTCGCCGGCCGGCCAGGAACCATCCAGTAGCTTTCCGTTGTAGTCCAGCTGTATTTCCCGCTTCCTCCGCATGAGCTGCAAGTGACCTTCCTCTCGCGCTGGACGGTTGTTTTGCCGGAGCCATTGCATTCCGGGCATCTGACAGTGCCATGTCCATGGCAAGTCTCGCATGTGAGGGTCTGTTCAGAGCCCGGTATCCTTCTGAGAATCGTATCTGTGCGGAAATCAGTAGGTTCGGCGGCCATGGCCTTGGTGTCAACCTGTGAGAATGCGGTTACGGACGCTGTCTTCTGCAGTGTTGTCGGTTCCCTTTGCCAATCCAGTGTGCGGTCGTCGTACTGAACTCTCAGATGGGCCCTGTAAATAGGGGAGTCCTGGACCTCAATAATTTCCACATCATTGCCGAAGTGTTTCCCGTCATAGCCGGACTCCATGTCGCACCAGGCATCAAGCATCTGCCGGAACTTCTTCTCTTCGGCAGATGTCATCCGTACTGTCCTGTTTGCAAAATACCCGGCCATGTCAGCTGTTGCGGAATGATGTCCCTTTCTCCGTCTTTCCGGAAAGTCTCAGATCCAGTCCTGTCTTATGAAGTATTCTGTTCACGACAAATACGGACAGAATGAAAAACAATATGATGAACGGCATGAGAATGGCCATCTGATACTTCAGTTCAATATGCATGGCGGAATCAGCATAATAGTTGAATCTGTCATTGAAGGCCTTCATGCCGCCTCCTTTGTATGGGTCTTCTGCCCTGATATTTGCGAACTGCCTGCAGGCTTCGGCAAAAACAGAAGGCTTGTAGATATCATACTGGCCGGCAATCATTTTCCCGTCAAAAGGCGGGGCCGACTCCAAATCCCTCGTTGAACAGGCTCTGTCAAAAATTAACAGAGCCAGGAGGGCAACAGCTACTTTCAGATATTTTTTCAGTTCTGTTTTCATGGCCGGCAGTTTCGGCTCCGTCAGGATGCTCAGAATCTGTCCATCAGTTCCCGGATTTTGTCATGCACCTCCTCGATTGTCCCGAGGCCGTCTATTTCATTGTATTTTCCGGATTTTTTATAGTAATTGATGAGCGGTTCTGTCTTGCCGTGATATGTTGCGATTCTGTTGCTGATGGTCTCCTCGCTGGCGTCATCTTCGCGGCCCTCTATGGCAGCCCTGTGCCGTATACGTTCCCTTATTGTCTCATCTGGAATCATAAGCGAAACAACGGCTGTGACCTCGTTCCCGCTTTTCGCCAGTATGGCGTCCAGATCTTCGGCCTGAGCAGTGTTCCGAGGGAAGCCGTCGAGCAGAAATCCGGCGACATCCGTAGCTGTCATGAATTCAGACTCTATCATGCCTTCGACGATTTCGTCCGGAACGAGCGAGCCTGCGTCAATCAGAGCCTTTGCTTTCAGCCCGAGTTCCGAGCCCGCTGCAATTTCCTTGCGGAGGAGTGCGCCTGTGGAGATATGTCTGAGATTGTATTTTTCAACCATTGATGTAGCCTGTGTGCCTTTGCCGGCTCCTGGAGGCCCGAAAAGAATAAAATATTTCATTTATATTGTTATTTAAGTCCGTAATAATCCTGTTGTAGATCTGTCTGTCTGCCTGTGTTGAAACAGGCTGGGACAGGAATTTCATCGTAGTCTATTCTTCGTCAAGGACATATATGTCTTTGAGATTTCGTCCGATTTCATTGTAGTCAAGCCCGAATCCGACAATGAAATCGTTCGGGATCTCCATTGCTATGTAGTCCAGGGGAATGTCTTTCCTATAGGAGTCAGGCTTGTATAGCAGAGTGCATATCCGGGATTCCGCCACATGGTTTTCCTCCATGATTCTCTTGAGTTCCACTATCGTATTGCCCGTGTCGACGATATCCTCAATGATGATGACGCGTCTGCCTGAAATGTCAGCAGTCAGTCCCATGGCCTGCTTGACTGTGCCTGTCGATCCGGTCCCCTGATATGAACTGAGCTTGACAGACACGAGTTCACAGTTGAATTCAAGCCTTTGCATCAGTTCCGCCGTGAACATGATTGAGCCGTTCAGTACACATAGCAGTACGGGTATATCATCGCATCCTCTGAAGTCCCGGTTAATCTTGTCTGCAACCTTGTCTATGGCTTCGGATATTTTCCCGTATGGGATGAATGTCCTGAATGTCTTGTCGAATAATCTGACTTTTTCCATCACTTCATGTTTTGCATCCTGCAAAAATAACACAAAATACAAAGAATTGAAACAGCCGACTGCAGATATATCCAATATTAAAAATGGCAATTTGAATATGGATAGAGTAAAACAATCGCAGAAAAGAGTAAAACAACTGCATGACGTCTTGTCTACCAGGATTGTGTCAGTTATTTTCGCATCATCAAATCTGAATTATGAGGGGAGGGAATATGTGGAGATGTCTTGTCTGTCTTTTCATTGCATTGAATGGAGCATTATGCCCGGGGGCCGCAGAAACGAAGTCCTCAGACAAAGGGACTTCATCCGTGGCGGCAGGATGGATGCAGGCAATGGTATTCTTGTCAGGGGCCCCGGACATAGAGTCGGTTGACAGCCATACCGCAGAGCAGTTCATGGCATTGCTTCGCCGTCCTCTCAAAATAAATCTTTCATCCCGCAGCCGGCTTACGGAGAGCGGTCTCCTGTCTCCCTATCAGACGGCATCGCTGCTGGATTATATATCAAGGAACGGAGATGTGCTTTCTGTGGCTGAACTTGCTGCGGTGGATGGCTTCGGATATGAATATGCTGCGGCTCTGGAATATTTCGTGTCATTTGCATCATCGGCTCTTCCCGGCAATTCCTCGGCATCACGGCCGTACACAGACAATTCCGTGACACTTCGTTCCGGTTTCAGAAAAAAGGAAAATGAGCGGCATGACTGTTCTTATGCCCTGCGGTATTGTCTTGATGTCTCCGGCAGATATGAGTTGGGATTTGTTGCAAGGAGCGGATATGATGCTTCTCATTTTCCTCCTGAAGTGACCTCATTCTGTGTCGCGTATTATGGAAAGGGCAGGCTCGGGAAAATTGTCGCCGGAGATTTCAATGCAAGATTCGGACAGGGACTTGCATTGTGGAGCGGCTTTTCAATGGGAGGCCTTTCTGCTCCGGAGTCATATACACGAAGACCTTCCGGTATTTCCCCGTACAGGTCGTATTCAGGGGAGGGCAGTCTGCGCGGAATTGCCGCAGATTTCTCATTCGGCAGATTCACCTTGTCCTCGTTCATTGCAGCCGACGGTCTGCGGGAGATCTTTTCCGGTGAATTTTCACGGGACGGCATATCCGTCATCCCCGCATTGAATTTCGGATATTATGGGAAGGACGGGCAGATGTCGCTTACCTGCTATGCGCAGACTGCTCCTGTTGCATATGGATTTTCCGGAAATTCATTGGCAGACTTGAAATGTTCTGCGGACATCAGATGGAATGTGCGTGGCACTGATTTGTTTTCGGAAGTTGCCTTGGACGGGATTTCATTGTCAGCGGCGGCTTTGGCCGGAGCACGCTTCACTTTGGGCGAGCGTCTTTCAATGGCAGTGTCGGCAAGATATTATCCGTCCGGATATTCTGCCTCAAGGTCCGGAGCCGTCAGAAGCGGCACGAAATGCACTAACGAGTACGGGTTGTCAGTCAGCGGTGCATTTTCATCCGGAAAGTATGTCCCTCTCGCGGGGAAAAAAGGTTTCGGCTCCTCTGTCATGAGGCACCGGGGGATTTTCAGCATTGACGCATCGCATGCTCCGGCTCCGCGTACAGGTGCGGACTCTCCGACTTCGCAGCTTAAGGTCAGCCTGGATTATGACTGCCAGATAAGTCCAGCTGTCAGTATTTCGGCAAGACTTTCGGAACGTCTGAGAACATGGGGCTCAAAGAACAAGACTGACTTCAGGGCTGATGTGAAATACAGTTCCGGAATATTCTCGTTCACTTCAAGGCTGAGTGCTGTCCATTCCAAGGGGCTTGGCCTTCTGGCTTATTGGGAAGGCGGATACAAGCCCGGCGTGGTCTCGATGTATCTTCGGGGCGGAATATTCCGCATCGACAACTGGGATGACAGGATATATGTCTATGAGCGCGATGCCCCGGGCAATTTCAATGTGCCGGCATACTATGGAAGGGGATTCTGGACAGCCATGACTCTGGCCCTTAAGTGCTCCCGTTGGTGCAGGATTTATCTCAGGGCATCATATCTTGACTATCCGTGGGCGGATGCAGGCACGGAAATGAAAAAGCCCGGCAAAGCCGAGCTTAAACTTCAGGCGGTGTTTGACTTCTGATGTCAGAGCTTTGGAATCTTTATCTTCATGCCTGGTTTTATCCGGCTGCTGATGCCATTGAAGTCCATTATGTTCTGGGCACTGACTCCCGGATAATTCTTTGCAATGTTGTATAGAGAATCTCCGCTTTTGACTACATATATTGTATACGAGGCATTTTTGTCAATGCTGCTCTTTTGGACGGCAGGTTTCTGTTGGGATGAGGGCTTTGTAGCCGCAGATGATGATGCGACAGCCGGGCCATTGCCGCCACGATAGATGACAAGGCGCTGTCCAATGCGGATATTGTCGCTCCTGAGGTTGTTCCATCTTTTTATCTGCCTGACGGACACATGGTACTTTATGGCGATGCGGCCGAGGACTTCACCGCTTCTTACCCTGTGGATGATTCTTTCGCCGTCGCCCCCGTCTTTGATTTTCTTTATGACCACAGGGTTGAAATACTCGTCAGCCTTGTAGGCATAAAGAGAATCTTCGTTGTCAATGAAATTGTTTGCGTACTGGTAGGGGATTCTCAGGATATATTCTCTGTCATTTCCGGGCACGATTTCATGCCTGTATTGCGGGTTGAGGTCCTTGAGCTCTTCTTCAGGGACTCCGGTAAGTGCGCTGACTTGCTTGAAATGCAGCATCTTGTTGATGTGAAAAGTGTCGATGTGCGCTGGAATCTCAACATTCTCAGGCACAATGCCGTGTTCTTTGTAGTAAGTCATTGTATAGAGCGCGCCTACAAATGCCGGCACATAGCCCCTTGTTTCTCTCGGGAGGTATGGGTATATGTCCCAGAAATTCCGCTTGCCTCCGCTTCTGCGTATCGCGCGGTTGACATTGCCGGCACCGCAGTTGTATGACGCTATGGCAAGGTTCCAGTCCCCGAAAATCCTGTATGAGTCCTTCAGATACTCAGCTGCAGCATGTGCAGACTTCACCGGGTCAAGCCTTTCGTCCACAAATGAATCTATATGCAGGCCATAAAGTTTTGCTGTGCTGTACATAAACTGCCACATCCCCTTAGCTCCGGCGCGAGAGACAGCGGTCGGATTCATTGCCGATTCTATCAGAGCCATTGCCTTGAGTTCCTCCGGGACATCATGTTCCGTGAATATTTCCTCGAAGATCGGCATATAATAGCTGCACAGTCCCATTATCTTCGGCATTGCCGACGGCATCTTTTCGGAATACAGGATGATATAATTCTTGACTATATCATTGTAAGGCAGGGGAATGAACGAATTCATCGCCTTGAGCCGCTCAACATATACTGCATCAGGGACATTGGATTCGAATTTCATTGAATCCATGTCATATTCCGGCAGTTCCTCACGGCTGGCCTGATTGTGAAGATACCATATATTAAGAAGACTGTCAGTGACTTCCGGCGTATAGTCCTCAGGATTGAGTCCTGCGGCAAATTTGTCTTCGTTTTCGCTGTACAGCTCCATCATTTCATTTGAAATGCTGTCTTCCAGCTGAAGCTCTGACTGATATTGTTCAAGAACAGCCTGCAGGGAGTCTATTACTGAGGCAAGCCTTCTGTTTTCGTTCTGCAGGAAGATTCTGCTCTGGCGCTCCCTGTCCTGTCTGCCAGACACTGATGCCTTGTCTGCACTGTATGCGGCTTCTGCGCCTGCAAGTGCCATAAGTGCTGCCGCTCCTGCGGCGATTATACTGATATTCATTTTCATCTGTCCAGTGAATTTAGAATCTCACTCCGAGCCTTATGCCTACGGCATTTTCTATCCCGGAGGGAGGCATGCTGTGGAATGCGTATGCATTGTTTGGGGCTATGACTGCCGGCTCCAGATTCATGCTGATGTCATCGGAGACTTCGAAGTCATGCATGTATGCGAATACATTGGCGTCAATGACCTGCAGAAGGTAGAACAGGGCCGTGGCAACGATGGAGTAATCCCTGTACCGTCGGTAGACATTTCTGTACCATACGGCTGTTTCAGCCGAAATAGGTCCGGTATATGACTCGGGATTGGTCGTTGCTTCATTGTGTATGCGCTTGAATCTCTGATAGTTGATATTGTTTGTGTAGAGATAGTGGACCGAGCCTATCAGGCATCCCCAGTATATCGGTATTTTCCAGTATTCGCCGTTGTACGCCTGTCCGAGTCCCGGAAGCAGTATGGAATATACGGTGGCGCGTCCCGGATGGGGATGTTCGGTCGGCTTATAGTTGATTGCCCCGTCAAGAAGTGCTCCCCAGTACACAAGTCCGGCCCCGACAAGAAGCCATGTTCCTGTCTGTTTGGCCCTGTAGTCTATTGGCGGCAGATTGATGTCAGTTGCATATTCGGGAATTTGGGCCGCCGCTGCCTCATGGTTTTTCTTCGAGACATTGTATTTATGGAGATAGTAGCCCCCGGTGCCTGCAAGTGCACCTATCCCGCCATAGATTATCGGGAGTTTCCAATACTGCCTGTTGTAGATCTGTGATGCTCCCGGCATGAAGATGGAGCCTCCGAGCATGGTGCCGATCCGGAGATCCTGCTTGTGGGCAAGTCCTCCGAACAGTTCCTTGAACGAGAACATCTTGTCGGAAGTGTCGGCGGCACTGGTCTTGATGCTTGTGTCATTGTATGTCTGCGTGAACGCCTCCTCCTTGAACTGGGCGTGGGCATTCACCGCGTATGCAATGGCAAATACCAGAATGGCCGCAATGTATCTTGAAAGTCTTCGTATCACTCTCTTCAGCCGTTGATGTTTTCCATTGCCTTGAGAAAGGCTCTCATTTCTTCGTCAGAGGTGAATTTTATTGTCATTGTGCCTTTCCCCGAATCACTCCTTCTGAGGCTGATGTCACATGAGATGTATCTTCCCATGACTTCAAGAAGACGGCACCAGTCGTCAGGCAAGTCCTTCACCACAGTCTCTTTCTTTTTCCCGTCTCCTGTCAGCCTGTGTATGCGTTCTTCAAGCTGCCTTACGGAGAGGTCTTCACGGATTACCATGTCGCAAAGTCCTTCCTGTACAGTCGGATCCTCTACTCCGAGCAGGACCTTTGCATGTCCGACGGACAGAAGACCGACCTTGAGGTCATGCTGGATTTTGGCCGGAAGTCTGAGAAGCCTCAGGTAATTGGTGACCGATGCTCTTTTCTTTCCTACGCGGAATGCCATCTGCTCCTGAGTAAGGTTGCATTCCTCAATGAGGCGCTGGTAGCTCATGGCGATTTCTATCGGATCAAGATCGCGGCGCTGGATATTCTCCACTATCGCCATTTCGAGCATGCCCTGGTCGTCGGTGTCGCGGATGTATGCGGGGATTTCATTCATCCCGGCAAGTCTGCAAGCACGGAATCTTCTTTCTCCACTGATTATCTGATACCTTTCATTGCCTTTCCTGCGCACTGTAATCGGCTGGATGAGACCAAGGGTGCGGATTGAGTCTGCCAGCTCCTCAAGTGCTTCATTGTCAAATGACATCCTCGGCTGGAATGGGTTGGGCTCAATCATATCGGCAGGGATGAGCATTATGTCAGCCCTGTTCTTCGGCTCTCCTGAATTTACGCTTTTGTTAATGTATTCCACCGGCTTTCTTATCTGGGTGAGATCCCCGTCTCCGAGCAATGCACCCAGGCCTTTGCCGAGTCCTCTTGGCTGCTTCGTCATTTTCCTGAAATTAACTGTTTCTGTCCAATACTTCCTTTGCAAGATTGAGATAGTTCGTGGTCCCGTTGCAGATGACATCGTAGAGAATGATCGGCTTTCCGTGCGAAGGGGCTTCGCTGAGCCTTATGTTCCTCTGGATTATGGTGTTGAAGACCATGTCCTTGAAATGTTCCCTCAGTTCGCTGACAACCTGTGAATGGACCTTTGTCCTGCCGTCAAACATCGTCACGACGAATCCTTCTATTGTCAGTGACGGATTGACTCCGTTCTGTACAAGCCTGATTGTCTGCAGGAGTTTGCCGAGTCCTTCCAGGGCAAAGAATTCCGGCTGGACGGGGATGATGACAGAATCAGCTGCAGTCAGTGCGTTGACCGTAATCAGTCCGAGGGATGGGGAGCAGTCGATGATGATGAAATCATAGTCATCCCTGATAGGAGCAAGGGCGTTTTTCAGGGCCGATTCCCTGTTCTCGCTCTCAAGCATTTCAATCTCGGCCCCCACGAGGTTGATATGGGAAGGAATCATCTGAAGATTGGCCATCTCAGTCTGGATGAGGGCGTCACGGATGTCGAGCTCGCCAATCATGACTTCATACAATGTGCGTTTCTGGTCGCTTTCCGGAGAAAAATTCAGGCCGGAGGAAGTGTTGGCCTGCGGGTCTGCGTCAATTATGAGCACTTTCTTTTCAAGGACAGCCAGAGAAGCTGCGAGATTGATGGCCGTGGTGGTCTTGCCTACTCCGCCTTTCTGGTTTGCTATAGCTATGACTTTTCCCATATCCGTCTCCGTTGTTTACGATGTAATCACGGCAAAATTATAAAAAAATTTCATTACTTGCCGTTATTTGTTACTTTTGTTCCCATTTTGACAAAATATAATGGAGAGTCCGGAAGAAACAGGAAATATCAGTGAATGCTGGTTCATAGTAGTCAATCCTCATGCCGGGAGCGGAAGGACCGCACGGGAGTGGGGCAGGATAAGGGACTGTCTTGACCGCAACGGCATATCCTATGAGTTCAGGATGACCGACTGCAAGTATCATGCGACTGAAATGGTCCATGATGCGTCACGGGAGGGATTCCGCCGTTTCATCGCCGTCGGCGGCGACGGGACCATACATGAGGTGCTCGGCGGAATAATGCTTTATCTGGACTCTCTGTTGCCTGCATCCGGCTCAGCTGATGATGCTGAAGCCCGTTCCCCACGGCCTTCTCTTGCGGATTTTTCAGTTGCCGTGATACCTGTCGGCTCAGGAAATGACTGGATACGCTGCCACGATATTCCTGAGAATCTTGAAGATATCGTAAGTCTCATCCGAGCCGGGTCCTTTGCCAGGCAGGATGTGGTCAGGGTGACTACGGATGCCGGTGTGACCTATATGGTGAATATCGGCGGCGCAGGCTTCGACGCACGGGTCTGCGAGCGGGTCAACAGATGTAAGGACAAGGGAAAGAGGGGGCGGATGCTCTATATCTGGTCTCTTGTGCATAACTTTTTTACTTACAAGCCTTCGCCTATGGAAATTTCTCTGGACGGGAAGTCTCTGTTCTCAGGAGACTGCTTTTCAGTGGCTGTCGGGACCGGCAGATATTCGGGCGGCGGCATGAGGCAGACTCCGGAAGCCGTTTATGATGACGGACTTATGGATGTGACTGTTATTCCTCCGCTGCCGTTCATGAAGATAGCGGCGGAAATAAGGCGCCTTTTTGACGGGTCGTTTCTGAAAGTCAGGGAACTTGCCTCGGGAAGATGCTGTCGTCTTACTGTGGCTCCGGCCGGAAATGTCGCGGAGATAGTTGAAGTGGACGGGGAAATAGTAGGGAAGCTGCCTGCGACCTTTGAAGTCCTCGGCGAACAGATATGCGTGCTGGACAGGAAAGTACGCCGTCCATAGTCCATTATTCTGGGAACATGCTTTTGAATATACGCGGGATGCCCGTGTCGAAGCGCATCATTTTCCTCGTCCACGGATGGCTGAACGCTATGCTTTGGGCGTGCAGGGCGAGTCTGCCGAGCGGATTTGACCTTGCCCCGTATTTTTTGTCGCCGGCGACCGGACAGCCCATTTCCGAGGCATGGATTCTGATCTGGTTTTTCCTTCCTGTCTCAAGCTCGAATTCCACGAGGGAGTAGCCTCCTGCGGAAGAAATGGTATTGTAATGCGTCACGGCTTTCTTCCCGCCGTTGTCAACGGGGCTTGAAGTCATTTTCAGGGACTTGGGATTCTCGCTCAGCCAGGAAGTACAGGTGCCGCTCTTTTCCTGAGGAGCGCCCTCCACGACGGCGACATATTTTCTTTCGAGGATGTTTTCGTTCCACCCGTCCTGGAGCCTTGTCTGGGTCTGCTCGTCCTTGGCGAAGATTATTAGACCCGAAGTGTCTCTGTCAAGCCTGTGGACAATGAAAATCCTCGGCTCTCCCGGGGCGGTTTTCCTTCCGGCCCTGGCTGCCTGTCTCCTGACATAGCCGGTGAGCAGGGAATATGCCGTGACCTCTCCTTCCCGGCCGGTGGACATGGTGAGGACCGCATGGCGTTTGTCGGCGACAATCAGGTGCTCGTCTTCATATACGATTCTTACTCTCGTGTCCATTTCCCCGGAATGCTTCCTGAATCTCGTGGCCTGGTCAAGGATGACAAGAAAGTCTCCTTTGTGCAGGCCGAAATCAAAGGCCGTTACATTGCGGCCGTTGACCAGAATCTGTCCGCGTGAAAGGTATGATTTCACGGTCGTCCGGCTTTCTCCTCTGCATTTTGAGAACAGGTATTCAAGCAGAGTCGTGTCATTTTCCACCTTGTATTTTCTTCCTTCCGTCCTCTCGGACATCGGGACGGCATTGCCGTATGGGCGTCTCGGTCTTTTCATTGTCATCCGTGTTGGTCCTGTATGCGCTGCGGCTGCATGATGCGCGGCAAGACATATTGCGCGGCAGACGCAGGACATATTGCGCGGCAAAAATAGAAATAAAACTTGAAATTATTTTCCGCTACGGCTATACAAAGCAAGATTATTTCTATCTTTGCGCGTCATGGCCAAAGGATATGCAGAGACAGACGCATTGTGCCGAGAGATAATCGCCGATGCCCGCAGAAAAGTGTTCAAGCCCGTATACCTTCTTATGGGCGAAGAGCCGTTCTATCCTGATATGGTCTGCGATGCCATCATAGAGAATGCCCTTGACGAGAGCGAGAGGGACTTCAACCAGACGATATGCTACGGGGCCGATGTCACGGCGGATGCTGTCATCACGACGGCCCGCAGATATCCCATGTTCTCCGAAAGGCAGCTGGTCGTTGTCAAGGAGGCGCAGGCGATGAAGTCTTTGGAAGAACTTGCCGTCTACTGCACGCGTCCCCTCGAGTCGACCGTCCTGGTGATATACATGCGCGGGGCATCTGCCGACAAGAGGAAATCACTTTACAAGTCAGTGTCAAAAATCGGAGTGGTCGTGGAGTCCAATGCCGTCCGGGACTATGAAATTTCCAGATGGATATCATCGTATTGCAATGGGCTTGGACTCTCGGTTGACCCGGATGCGGCGGAACTTCTCGGGGAATATGCCGGTACCGATCTGGGTAAAATAGCCCTGGAGACCGGCAAGCTCATGATGAATCTCCCTGAGGGGAGTACCCGTATCACAGCTTCAGACATAGAAAAGAATGTAGGGGTAAGCCGTCAGTTCAGTATTTTTGAACTGACCAGGGAATTGTCATCGCGCAATGCCGCAAAAGCCTTGAGAATAGCTGCATATATCGGGGCATCTCCGAAGTTTGCAATGCCCATGGCAGTCAGCGCGCTGTTCACTCATTTCTACAGGATTCTGAAGTATGAGGCGCTGCTGATGAAGACACCACGCCCCTCCAATGATGCCAAAGCCCGGGTACTTGGGGTAAACCCGTACTTTTTCCGGGAATATGATATTGCGGTGGCGAACTACCCTCTGAAAAAGTGCATGACGGTGATTGCTCTTCTGAGGGACTACGATTATAAGGGAAAAGGCGGTGAAGCAGGGGAAGCCACAGCCGAGCAGCTTCTGGTGGAGCTGACTGCCAGACTCCTGAATGTCTGAAATTGATGGATTTCAGAATGTCTGCCAGGCCGGACAGTGAGACAAATGACACAAGAAATTGATTATACAAAACATAGACGATTATGGGAATCATCCAATGCAGGGAAGTATGCAAGAGCTTCGGAGAAAAGGTTGCTCTTGACCATGTGTCCCTTGATTTTCCGAGAGGAAAGATTTTCGGTCTTCTCGGGCCTAACGGGGCGGGCAAGACGACCCTCATCCGTATCATCAACAGAATCACCATCCCCAATTCAGGAAGCGTCCTCTTTGACGGACATCCGATAACACAGTCCGATGTTGCGCGCATCGGTTATCTGCCTGAGGAAAGGGGATTGTACAGGAAAATGCTTGTAGGAGACCAGGCCATGTATCTGGCACAGCTCAAAGGCATGAGTGCCAAGGATGCTGCGGCAGAATTGAAGAAATGGTTCGTGAAATTCGGCATACAGAGCTGGTGGTCCAAGAAAGTAGAGGAACTTTCAAAGGGAATGGCGCAGAAGGTACAGTTCATTACTACAGTCGTGCACAAGCCTTCTCTGCTTATCCTTGATGAGCCGTTTTCCGGATTCGACCCGGTCAATGCCCAGCTCATAAGGGAGGAAATCCTTTCCCTGAAAGAGCAGGGGGCGACCATAGTGCTCTCTACGCATAATATGGAGTCCGTCGAGGAATTGTGCGATGACATTGCCCTCATAAACAAGTCTCGGCTTGTGATTACAGGCGGTGTGGATGAAATCAGGCACAAGTACGGCAACAACAATGTGGAACTCGTCTACACGGACAGTATCCCTGTGACTTCTGTCCCGGGGGCATTCAGGGTACTTTCCGACACCGATGACGCCGGAAGGCATACTGCGGTGCTCGCACTCGAGTCCGGAGCAGACAATACCGCCGCCCTCAGGTCTCTTCTTGAACAGGGGCTGGCCGTGAATTCATTCAAGGAACTCGTGCCGAGGATGAATGACATATTCATTAAGCTTGTAACTGAGGAGGAATAGTCCATGAATCCACATATAATCAATGTAATAATAGGTCGTGAATACATGACCAGAGTCAAGAAGAAATCATTTCTTCTGACGACTTTTCTTGCCCCGATTTTCCTTGCCGCAATGATGATATTGCCGTCGGTCATAATGTTTATGGCCGAGGACAAGGGCAAGCAGGTGGCCGTAATTGACCAATCCGGCATAGTCATGCCGTATATGATTGACACTGATGCAGTTGACTATACGGATTATTCGGGCCAGTCGGCAGACAGCCTCAAGACAAGATTCCATGAACTTGGACTGGATGCCCTTGTGCTTGTGTCTCCGCTTGATTCCGTATCCAGGACAGTGTCCGTGTCGGCATTTTCATCCAAGCCGATAAGCATGGACATGAAAGATGCCATCAGCCGCAATGTGAATGAGGCGATTGAGGAGTACAGGCTGGCTACATATGACATCGACGGGCTGAAGCAGATCATGGAGGATGTACAGGCTGATATTCCGGTGTCAACATATACTCTTGAGGATGACGGAGAAGAGAAAATCACTTCGTCGGAGGTATACATGTTCGTCTCTTTGATTTTCTCCATCATCATATACATGTTCATAGCCATGTTCTCCGGAATGGTCATGCAGAGTGTGATTGAGGAGAAGTCAAGCCGTGTCGTGGAGGTGCTTGTGTCTTCGGTCAAGGCCACGGAACTCATGTTCGGCAAGATTATCGGTGTGGCGTGTGTGGCTCTCACGCAGTTTTTCCTCTGGGTCGTGCTTACCGGCATACTTGTCGTAGGTGCAGGTGCCGTGATTGGCTTTGATTCCCTTGCCGGAAGCGCCACAGTCCAGACTGAGCAGATGGCACAGATGACCGAAGGACTCGGAGTCGATCCGGAGGTAATGGCTCAGAGCGGCATGACAGCACAGGTGGAGATGCCGTCCGGAGAGAATGAGATGGCTGCAGTCATCCAGACGCTGCGAGACATAGACTATCCGATGCTCCTGATATCGTTTGTGATATATTTTGTGCTCGGATACCTGCTCTATGCGTCCCTGTTCGCCGCCATCGGTTCTGCTGTAGAGAACGAGGCTGACACCCAGCAGCTGCAGATTCCGGTGACAATCCCGCTTCTGCTGGCTTTCTTCATTGCATTCTATGCTTTCAAGGCTCCCGACAGCCAGCTTGTTTTCTGGGGCTCTATGATCCCGTTCACATCTCCGATTGTGATGCTTGCCCGCATTCCGTTCGGTGTGCCTGTCTGGGAGATTATTGTGTCGGTCGTCCTGCTGCTGCTGACTTTTGCCGGTACAGCATGGATGTCTGCCAAAATATATAAGATTGGAATCCTGATGTTCGGGAAAAAGACGACTTTCAGGGATCTTTACAAATGGCTGAGACAGAAATGACAGGTTTTGCAATGAAATTCACGGCTCTCGCAGCTGTGGCCGTATGTCTTGCGGCGACGGTTCCTGAAGCAGCTGCCGGCTGTGCTGATACAAGCCGGGTGTCATGCAGCTGGCACAGGATCCGTATTGACGGAGGGCGGACTGGTGTCACTTGTCCGTCTGCGGACAATGTCACAGAAGCACTCGGTTCGGTTTCGGGAAATAAATACACTGCTCCTTCGGGGAGAGTCTTCAAAGGAGGCTCCGTTACAGCGGCTGCAGCGCTTGTGATTGATGCCCAGCCGGTAATGGCGCCAGTGAAGCAGGTGGTAGGACATTCTCCGGAGGTGATGACAGCCGGTTATCCGGAAAGCGGCCTTTCCAATCTTTTTGTCGATACCATCATGGATGCTGTCGAGAAGGCATCGGGGAAGCATGTTGATGTCGGGATAGTCAATTTCGGCGGTATCAGAGTCGATATGCCCAAGGGAGATATCCTTGTCGATGACATCATGTCGATGTTTCCTTTCAAGAACAGCCTTGTCCATGTCAGCCTCAGAGGCTCCAGACTCAGGGAAATTCTTGATTCGATGGCCGCGGGCAGCTTTCAGGTCCTCGGAGGCATCAGGGTAGTGGCTGAAAACGGCCGGATTGTGTCCGCTGAAGTCGGCGGCGAGCCTCTTGACGATGAGAAAATATATGGCCTTGCCACAATAACATTTCTCCTTCACGGCGGGGACGACCTTTTCCTCGGGGAAAATGTTGAGACGGTCGTTGAATATCCGGTGGACATCTATGATGCAATGATGGACTATATCACAGCAGAAACGGCGGCAGGAAGGGATATAACATACGGAACGGACGGACGCGTCATAATCAGGTGACGGCCGCCATCATGTCATCCCGCTTCAAATGAGAATGATAAAATGAAAAGGACAGCACTTACAGTCATACTTCTGATGACAGTCGCATTCTGCCTGAATGCACAGCGTCTCACCATAATACATACGAATGACACGCACAGCCATATAGATCCGCTGCGTTCCGGTGCGGATGCCGGACTCGGGGGAGTCATCGAGCGTGCGGCCTACATTGACAGCGTGCGTCGGGCAGATGGCAGAAGACACACTCTGCTCGTTGATGCCGGCGACTTCAGCCAGGGGTCGTCATATTTTACGATGATGCACGGGGATTTGGAAATAGATCTCCTCAATGCAATGCGATATGATGTCGTTTGCCTCGGAAACCACGAATTTGACAATGGTCTGGAAGAACTCTCAAGGCGGTTGCGCGACCTCAGGTGTCCTGCCGTGTGTGCAAACTACGCCTTCTGCGGTTCGGACCTCTCACAACAGGTGAAGCCGTATGCGATTGTCCGCCGGGGAGGATATAAGATCGGGGTCATCGGTCTTCTTACGGATCTTACCCGCGTCGTGGAACGTCATATAGCTGACAGGATACAATATCTGGATCCTATAGAAGTGACGAACAGATATGCCGATTATCTCAAGAATGTGAAGCATTGTGACCTTGTCATCTGCCTGTCGCATCTCGGATACGAGAAATCGGCGTTTACTGACATTGATCTCGTCGAAGGCACAAGAAATGTCGATATTGTCATAGGTGGACATTCTCATACATTCCTTGAAACGGAAAAAGTCCACAATAACATTGACGGAATGCCGGTGACAGTAGTCACTGACGGGTGCTGGGGACTGTATGTCGGCAATCTGAAAATTTCTTCCGGGAAATAAGGGGAGCATAAGATGCCGGAGGACAAGGGACAGATAACCGGCGACCTGAACTGGGACGGACTGCACCGCCCGGCGCTGTTCTATGCCGTCGCAACTACATTCTGCGGGCTTTTCCTTTCCGTACTCGACGGGACAATCTGTAATGTCGCCCTGCCGACAATGGCTGCGGAGATAGGAGTGTCTCCTTCAGATTCAATCTGGATCATAAATGCTTTCCAGCTCGTGATAATGATGCTCCTGCTTCCTTTTGCATCACTCGGAGAACTCATCGGCTACAAACAGGTGTATCTCATCGGGGTGGCCTCGTTTACTGTGGGCTCCCTGTTGTGTGCGCTTTCAGGAAGCTTTCATTTTCTTGTGGCGTCCAGGGTCGTGCAGGGCGTCGGGGCAGCCATGATAATGAGCGTCAACACTTCGCTCATCAGGCTGATTTATCCGAAAAGACATCTCGGAAAAGGCATTGGCCTGAACGCCACTGTCGTCGCCATCGCGTCTGTTGCGGGACCTTCCCTGGCTGCAGCAATTCTGTCCGTGGCTACATGGGAATGGATTTTTGCAATTAATCTGCCGATAGGAGTCGCCACATTCATCCTTGCACGGAAATATCTTCCGGACAATCCGACAAAAGTCATAGGCAGAAAGTTCAACTGGAGGGATACTGTTCTCAATGCCTGTACCTTCGGTCTGATGATAGGGTGCATAGAAGCCTATTCGCACGGGATGGACTGGCATGAAGTTGCCGTAGCCTTAGTTGTGTTCTTTCTCATTGCCTTTGTATATGTGCGCATCCAGCTTCGGGAGAAATATCCTATGCTTCCGTTTGACCTGCTCAGAATCCCTATTTTCTCCATGTCTGTGGGCACGAGCATAATCTCGTTTACTGCGCAGCAGCTCATAATGGTCTCCCTGCCGTTTATGCTGATGCATAATTTCGGATATGACGCAGCCGGGACCGGACTGTTGATGACGGCATCACCTCTGGTGATAATGTTTGTCGCCCCGCTTGCGGGATGGCTCATCGGAAGGATACATCCGGGTATCCTCGGCTGCATAGGCATTTCCCTTATAGCAGTCTCCTGCTTCAGTTTCGCGTTCGGAGGAGACCATATCACTCCGACCGGAGTAGTGCTGCGCCTGATGTGCTTCGGAGCCGGTTTCGGCCTCTTCCAGTCACCGAACAACCATATACTGCTGTCCTCGCCTCCGCCTCACCGCACAGGCAGCGCAAGCGGTATGCTTGCTTCGGCACGACTCGTAGGCCAGACTTCAGGTGCTGCCCTCGTCGCCATGATGTTCAATTTCTTCGGCCCAGGCGCACCGCACGCCTCGATGCTTTTGGGAGGTATCCTTGCCGTCGTCGGAGCGGTCCTGTCCATACTCAGGCTCGGCAGCAGGCCTGCCGCTTCATGAATCCTTAACATATTGAGACTACAGTCATGACACTTAAAACAGCATTGACCGCATCCTTACTTTTCGTGGCGACAATTTCCCTGTCCGTCCCGTCTGGTGCATATTCGGAAAAGAATATCATAACCTCGGCCATTGACTCGCTCCGGCTTGACCTGTCGCCTGTCACCGGAGAGGGCTGGCTTCCGTATCCCGATTATAATGACAGGAAAGCTTGGGATGCTCTTTTCGGAGATGCCGCCGGGACGATGATTGCAGAAGGAGAAAAGTACCTCGGGTACCGGTGGAAGGTCATTCCTGCTACCGCCTATCTCGAGTATGAAAGAAGCGGAGACAGGCAGGTCATGGAGAGACCCTATGACGAAAACCGCATGGCCCTGAACATGCTTGCTCTCGCAGAGCTCGCGGAAGGGAAGGGGAGATTCATCGATGACATTGCAAACGGGTTGTGGTACACTACGCAGATGACATCCTGGGTGTTGTCTGCACATCAGCCGAAACAATCTTCGGCAAGGGCTCTGCCTGATGCAAGAGAACAGATAATTGATTTGGGGTCCGGCGGTCTGGGCGCTTCCGTGGCCATGATACGCCATTTCTTCAAAAATGAGCTTGATGCCCTCGACCCGTCGATTTCTGCGGCAGTGGATTCATCCCTGTACAGGAATATCATTGACCCGTATCTTGATGAAAACCTCCATGAGGCGCACTGGTGGCTTGCCGAGGACTGGAAGCCGGGGCAGATTGTCAACAACTGGAATCCATGGTGTAACTCGAATGTTCTCCTCTGTGCTCTCCTTACAGAAAAGAATCCTGCCGTTCTGGAACGGATCCTGAGATATTCCGCCCAGTCAGTCGACCGTTACCTCAATTATATCAAAGACGACGGGGCATGCGAAGAAGGTCCGGCCTATTGGGGCCATGCCGCAGGCAAACTGTATGATTATCTGAAAATACTGTCGTATGCGACCGCAGGCAGGACAGAAATGTTGCTACGGCATCCTCTGGTACGCAGCATGGGAGAATATATTTCCCGCTCATACATAGGCAACGGCCGGGTAGTGAATTTCGCGGATGCCGGTGCCATGATGACACCTGACAATTCTTTGGTCTACAGGTTCGGACAGGATTGCGGAAGCCGGGAAATGACAGACTTTGCCCTGTATCTCCTGTATGACGGCGAATCCTTCAGTCATCCTTCCGTTACTCCGGGCAACGATATCTGGCGTTCTCTTGAAAGTGTCCGCTGTCATGGCACTCTTTCCAAAGCCGCAGATTCCCTGAATGCCCTGTGCGGCCTGGCCGGCTCCTCTGCGCCGGAGTACGATGGAAGCCGTCCATCAGGGTCTCAGACGCTTGCTTCCCTGAGGGAAGATGTGCCGGCGTGCACATGGTATCCCGAGACGGAATTTGCCTATATGAGGAATGGCTCCGGATGGTTCCTTGCCGCAAAGGGAGGATACAACAACGAAAGCCACAACCATAATGACATCGGCACTTTCATCCTCTATATCAATGATGATCCCGTGTTCGTGGATGCCGGAGTAGGCACATATACCAAGATGACATTCAGTCACGAGAGGTATACGATATGGTCGATGCAGAGCAGCTGGCACAATCTCCCGGAAATCAACGGATGTGCGCAGATTTTCGGAGATGAATTCCGTGCCTCCGGCACTATATGCGACATACGCAGACGGATGTTCTCGACTGACATATCCGGGGCATATTCTGATGCCTCGCAATGCAGTTCCTGGGTCAGGAGCTACCGGCTCGGAGACGGCTTTCTTGAGATCTCGGACAAATTCTCCCTTGATGCAAGGGTTGCGGCAGATACGGTCAATTTTCTTGTCCACGGCAATGTGACAATAGGGGAAAACCGTCGGGAAGTGCTGGTGGAGGCCGGGGAAGTTATTGTGTCCCTGCATTATCCGTCATCACTGAAGCCGTCTGTGGCATACAGGACGATAGATGACCCGCGGATGACGGCCGTCTGGGGCGAAAGGCTTGCGAGAATATCCTTTGTCTCAACCCCCGATGCTCCCAAGGACGGTAAATATGTTTTCCGGGTGACGCTTGCCGGAAACTAAAGTCTTGCCATGGCCTGAGTCCATGCCGGACACTAAAGTATATTCAGGCTCTGTTCCTTTATTTTTTCAAGATTGTCTTTCATCCTGACGACAATCTTCTGTATGCCAGTATGGTTGGCCTTTGAGCCGGTCGTGTTGATTTCCCTGCCCATTTCCTGGGCAATGAATCCGAGCTTCTTTCCGGGAAGAGGGTCGGTGTCTATTGTTTCCAAGAAATAATGGCAGTGCTGGCGGAGGCGGACTTTCTCCTCATTGATGTCAAGCTTCTCAATGTAGTAGATCATTTCCTGCTCCAGACGGCTCTGGTCGGCTTCAAGCTTCAGCTCGTCAAAGCGTGACAGGATTTTCTCACGGATAGTCCCGACTCTCTCATTTTCAAAAGTCTCTACCTCGTCAACACATGAAAGGATTTCAGAGACTTTGGCTGTCACATCATTGTACAGGACTGCTCCTTCGCGGCTGCGGAATTCGTTCACGCGGTCAATTGCCTCCATGATGCAGCTCTCGACTGCCGGCCAGTTCTCCTCATTGATAATGTCCTGCTTTCTGGTCTCAAGTACATCTGGGAACCTGAGGATTGCTGTCAGCACGGCTGTAGTATCCGGTGCTCCGTGTGAAGGAAATTCGGCATGAATCATGTCCGACAGGCCGGAAATCTGCCTGTAGTAGTTCATTGCGAGAGAAGCATTGATTTCCTTCGCGTTGTCGGCGGCATTCGGCTCGTATGTCATGAAAAAGTCAATCGTACCCCTCTGGAGCTTTTCGGCGAGCTTTCTGCGGATTTCCATCTCCCTGTCTTTGGGAAGGAGCTGTGTCTTGATGTTGATGTCAGCGTTCTTGCTGTTCAGAGTCCTGATTTCCACGCAGATTTTGCCTGTCTCTATCTGTGTCTCGGCCTTGCCGTATCCTGTCATTGATTTTATCATTGCCGTCAGTTTTTATTAACGGCGCAAAGATAGTGAAAAATAGCATTTATGTGTTATATTTGCACATTTGAAACCAATCATGACATATCTGAAAACTAATCATTGCATATATGGAAGAGCTCAAGAATGAGACTGGAGAGACCAGGAATCTTAACTTTCTCGAAGAGATCATTGAATCGGATCTCGCATCAGGCAAATGCAAAAGCATAATGACCAGGTTCCCGCCGGAGCCGAACGGTTATCTTCATATCGGCCATGCCAAGAGCATCTGCCTCAATTTCGGTCTGGCGAAGAAATACGGCGGAAAGACGAACCTCCGCTTCGACGATACCAATCCTGTGAAGGAGGACACGGAATATGTCGACTCCATCAAGGATGACATCAGGTGGCTCGGCTTCGAGTGGGAGAACGAAAGATACGCATCCGATTATTTCGAGCAGCTGTATCAGTGGGCCGAAGATCTGATAAAGAAAGGCCTTGCCTATGTCGATGACCAGACGCAGGAGGAAATCAGGGCGGGCAGGGGAACCGTGCAGACTCCGGGAACAGAAAGTCCCTTCAGGAACCGTTCCGTGGAAGAGAACCTCAGGCTCTTCAGGGAAATGCGTGACGGGAAATATGCGGACGGAGAGAAAGTCCTCAGGGCAAAGATAGACATGGCGCATCCGAACATGCTCTTCCGCGACCCTCTGATGTACAGGATTATCCATGCACACCATCACCGCACCGGCGACAAGTGGTGCATCTACCCGATGTATGACTTCGCGCATGGACAGTGCGACAGCATCGAGAACATAACGCATTCAATCTGTACGCTGGAGTTCGATGTGCACAGGCCTCTGTATGACTGGTTCATCGAAAAGCTCGGAATCTTCCCGTCCCACCAGTACGAATTCGCGAGACTCAATCTCACATATACCGTCATGAGCAAGAGAAAGCTTCTTGAACTTGTCAGGAACCATTATGTGAGCGGCTGGGATGACCCTCGCATGCCGACTATCTGCGGCATCAGGAGAAGGGGCTATACTCCGGAATCAGTGAGAATGTTTGCCGAGAAGGTCGGTGTGGCCAAGAGAGAGCAGCTGATTGATCTTCAGCTCATGGAGTGGTGCGTGCGTCAGGACCTCAACGAGAGATCCAACAGATATATGACTGTTCAGGACCCTGTGAAGGTGACGATAACCAACTGGGAGCCGGGTAAAGTGGAATGGTTTGACGCCCCTCTTAATCCCGCTGCCCCTGACGGCCCGTCACGCAAGGTGCCTTTCACAGGCGAAGTCTATATCGAAAGGGCGGACTTCATGGAGGAACCGCCAAAGAAATATTTCAGGCTGAAGCCTGACGGAGAGGTGCGTCTGAAATACACCTATATAATCAAATGCCAGGAGGTTGTAAAGGATGCTGAGGGCAATATAGTGGAAATCAAATGTACCTATGACCCTGCATCAAGGCCGGGATCCGGAGAGTGGCGTTCCGTAAAGGGAACAATCCACTGGGTCTCTGCCGGACATGCAAAGGAAATAGAGCTCCGGCTGTATGACAAGCTCTTCACCGAAGCTCAGATGAACTCGATTCCGGAAGGGAAGGATTACAAGGACTATCTCAATCCGGATTCACTGGTCGTAGCCAAGGGATATGCGGAGCCTGCGCTTCTTGAGGACAATTCCGGCATCGCGGTGCAGTTCGAGAGAGTGGGGTATTTCTTCAAGGATCCGGATTCAACTACGGAGCATTTTGTATTCAACAAGACTACGTCATTGAAGGATTCGTTCAAGTTTTAATGAATTAAAACTTGAACGAATCCGGTCTACCCCCAGTCACCGGAGGTGACAGCCCCGGCGGGGCGTGCGGCCTGACGGCCGGCAGCTCCGTTGCGTCGACTTCGCGGAAGTCTCGCTGACACTCCGCTGCGACCCTGACGGGTCTTTGACATATTGGATGTGGTATTAAAACTTGAACGAACCCGGTCCACTCCACCAGCAGTCTCCGGAGGAGAGGTGGTGAAACACAAATGTTATGAGTGATAACATAAATGTTTTATATATTCATGGAATGGGAGGTGGCGGCGACAGCCGCATACCTTCCATTCTTAATGAACATGTCCCTGAAAACATATCCGTGATTGTCAGGACATACAGTTTTGACCCGGAAATTGCGTGGGGACAGATATCTTCATGGCTTGAAGAACTGAAGCCTGCTCTTGTCATAGGGGAGTCTTTGGGGGCGCTGAATGCCATCAGGATTTCAGGGGTGCCGCATCTTCTTGTTTCTCCGTCGCTGAATGCTCCGCTGTATGTCGGCTATCTTGCGTTTCTTGCCTTGCTGCCTGGAGTGACACCTATTCTTGACAGAGTCTACAGACCGAAGGACGGAGACAGACAGAAGCTCCATTTTACTTTCCGTACCATGAGAAAGTATCGCGCCCTCAGAAGGCGGGCTCTCTCGAATTCTCCTGCAGCCGGAGGCAAGGATTACTTTCATGCCTTTTTCGGAATGCATGACCATTACAGGCGCAGCGGAATAGTGAGCGTGCGGACATGGAAACGCTTCTTCGGACCAAAGGATTCGTTCACCGTATACGACGGAACGCATTTCATGGAGGAGGAGTTTGTCATCTCCATGCTCGTGCCGAAAATTATTTCTCTGTGTTCTGCATGCAAAGTGCAAAGCGCAGGCCGGGAGTAGTCTTTGTGTTTTTTATTTAGAATCAAATTAGAAACAAAGTGAATTATACAATATATGAATACTCGCTTTTGATAGCCTTGCCGCTGATGCTGTTCATCGGCTTCTATTCCCTGTTCGGCAAGACACCGGAGAAGCCCATCTTCGACAACTATGTCCGTTCCCGCCGCATCATGGGGGGGGCTTTGCTGATACTGTCCGCCAATTACTCGGTACATTTTTTTCTCGAGCCCAGGTTCATGAATGTAAATGCCGCCATACTGATGAACCTTTCGACATACTTTCTGTGCTACTGGCTCTTCAGTTCAGCCCTCACCACGCTGCTTGACCGTTTCTATATCACAAGGAGGCGGCTGTGGACTCACCTCGGCCTGTGGGCTCTCTTCTCCGTTCTCTCCGGAGCGATACTGCTTCTGTTGCCTGACGGGACGATGCAGAAGGTTGGGCTGGCAGCAATGGCGGTATGGCTGCTGTTCTACGGACTTTTTTTTGCCCGAAGGCTCATCCTTGCCTACCGCAGGGCTGTACGCATCTTCAATGACACGCAATCCGATGACATCGGGGCATACATCGAGTGGCTGTCCATATTCACATACTGGGCTCTCATATTCGGCATCAGCTGCGGACTGCTCACATTCCTTCCGGACAGCTGGGTCTTCGTATGGATTCTCTCCTCCATCCCGTTCTACATTTACCTTTTCTGCTGCTACATGAATTATATGCTTTTTTATGAGCAGGTGGAAATTGCCATGGAAAGCGAAATATCCTCCGTGGAGGAAGTTCCGGGCGATGTGGAACGGGTAGCGCTTCAGCCTCATGCGGTTCCGTATTGGCATTCGGAGCTGGAAGGGAAAATCAAAGGCTGGATTGATTCGGAAGGATATGTCCGTCCGGGACTCACCATAAAGGAGCTTGCCGACATCCTGCACACCAACCGTACATATTTGTCCGGATACATAAGGACGGCTTATGGGGTGTCATTCCGTGAATGGATCACAGGGCTTCGCATCAGCTATGCGAAACGCATTCTTGTCCGGAATCCGGAGCTGACAATTGCCGACATATCAGAGAGGTCTGGATTCCAGACCCCGAGCCATTTCATCAGGCTGTTCAAGGAAAATACTGGCTTTTCTCCCGCCAGATGGCGGAAAATGGAGATGAAAATCTGATTGACAAGACCTCTCGACTGTGCTCGGGATAAATGTTCTGAACAACAAAAATAGTCTATACGACAAAATGGAATTGCCTGTATGACAAAGATGTGTCATTCTGGCAATTATGACTTTTCCTATGCACGGAAAGCGGATTCTTTTCACTTAATTTATATTCTGAAATCTATGCGTGGAGCGCGTGTCATGCCGCTTCCGAGCAATAACCGGAACATAAAATAGTGATTGGATATGGGTAAAAAAATCTTCTTCGTTATTATGCTTCTGTGTCTGCCGATGGTGTCTTTATCTGCTGATGAACAGGCAGAGAAAAGACCGCCGGCATCCGATGTAGCCGTGCAGGACTCTGTCTTTCTCGGAATGGCTGCATTTGATCCGGAATGGCTGGCCAAGTATTACGGTTATGATTGGCCGTCCGGTCATGTGTCTGGAAAGATGCAGGAAAATATTTCTGCCGAAGACTTCGGAGGGCAACCGGCATCTCCGCAGAAAGCCTCGGCATCCCTCGCCGACAGCTACACCCTCTCCCTGCGTGCTAACCTTCTTCGCTGGGCAACCCTGACACCCGATTTAGGACTTGAATGGCGCATCGCTCCGAGCGTGGGCATAGCCGTAAACGGTTCGTGGACATCGTGGTCGTGGAACGGCAAGGACAGGCGGTACGCTCTGTGGGAAGTGATGCCGGAAGTGCGCTGGTATATCGGCAAGGAGAAGCGCGGCTATCTGGGCGCAATGTTCAAGGCCGGGCAGTTCAACTACAAGCTCTCCGTGGCAGGCCGTCAGGGCGACCTGTTGGGCGGCGGCATCACAGGCGGCTACCAGCTGCGGCTCAGCGATGCCCTGTCGCTGGACTTCAATGTGGCCGTGGGCTGCCTGCACGCGGACTATGAGAAATATGAGGTCATTGACGGTGTGCGTGTGCGTGCCGGCACGGAGACGAAGAACTGGTGGGGCCCGGCTAATGCGGGTGTCACCTTGGTGTGGAAGCTGTTTTAGCGAAAGGAGGAAAATATGAAGACAACGACAAGATATACGACAACGATTCTTTCCCTTGCGCTGCTGCTTACGCCGGGCGGCTGCGTCAAGGACAAACTGCATGACACACCGCATCCCGACACAGGGAAGGTCACCGTCACTGCCGACTGGGTTGACCGTGGCGAAGAAGTGGACATCCCCGCTTCGTGGCATATTGTCATGGGCGACTATACCGGCACAGAGACTGGTGCGACCCACTCGCCGGACTATCTTTTCAATCCGGGCAGCTATACCCTTGCGGTGTATAACCCTGCCGACGGCATTACGGTAAGCGGCACGACGGCTACGGTGGCCGCTGCAGACGGCGGCTTTATCGTGAACACCCCCGGCTGGCTCTTCACTTCTGTGCAGGAGGTGGAGATAGAAGCCGACACCGATTACGAACTGACCGCTGTAATGCATCAGCAGGTGCGGCAGCTGACCCTCGTCATCGAGCCGACGGGCGATGCGGCGGACCGTATCGAGAGCATCGAGGGCACGCTGAGCGGAGCGGCAGGGACTCTGGACTTCGCCACGGGCACCCACGGCACGCCCTCGGAAGTGGAGCTGCACTTCACGAAAATAAATGACGGTGACAATGCGGGCAAGTGGACGGCAACCGTCCGGCTGCTCGGCATTGCGGGCGACGCGCAGCGGCTCACCGCTACACTGACCTACACTGACGGCAACCCGCAGCCTACATCTCTCAATAGCGACCTCACGTCTGCTCTCGACGGCTTCAACGACGGCAAGACCTCGCCTTTGACCCTCGGCGGCACAATAGCCGAGACCCCGGGCGAGGCGGGCTTCACCGGTGAAATCACCGGATGGGAAACAGTGGACGGTGGCAATGTGGATGCCGAAATGTAAAGAATGACAATGGGAAAAGAAATATGGGAAAGAAACAATAAATGAAAGATACGATGAATACCAGATTACTTCCAATCGCAGTGCTCGCCCTCTGTGCGGCCGCCTGCACCAACGACACCGAGAACCTGAACGACGGCCCCGTGGCCGCCAAGTTCACCGCCGACATCTATGAATCTGTATCCACCCGCGTCAATTCGGGAGGAACCGACTGGACCGACGGCGACCGCATCGGCGTCACCGGCGCAGGCTTCACCAACGTGCCCTACAAGAGAGAGAACGGTAAGTTCGTGACCGACGGTACGACCATCTATTTCAATGATACCGAAACGAAGACCTTTAATGCCTACTATCCGTATCAGTCTGACGGCGGAACGGTGACCGTCAACACCGCAGCCGACAAGCAGGGCCCCGGCATCGACTTCCTCTTTGCCTCGGGAGCCACAGGCGACACCTACAACCCGACGGTGAGCTTCACCGACGACCATGCGTTCAAGCACTGCATGAGCCTCACCAAGTTCACCTTCAAGCCAGGCGACGGCCTCATTTTCAACGGAATGGAACCTGCTGACTACACGTTGGACGGGCTGAAGCACGAAGGCACTTTCGACACGGCTACCGGAACGACTGCCGTAACCGCAGCCGCCGAATCGCCGATTACCATGCAGCTGGGCGGTGCCACCACTTCGCAAGTCATCATTCTCCCGCAGGAAGTGAACTCCTCTCTTGAACTTAAAGTGTCTTTCAACG
>CASEBV010000002.1 GCA_949286415.1 uncultured Bacteroidales bacterium | reverse complement strand
TTTCAATATAGAGCCCCGTAGATTCATCAGAGAGTTTTGCAAAAGTTTCTGAGTTATAGAATTCTTTGAGAGCAGTTGGCAAATCGCATCCGCTATCTTCCATAAGATAAGCTATTATATCTTTGGTAATACCTTCTACCAAATATTGCATTCGTTTATTCATAATCTGTGCAAGTAATTAATGGCTTCTTCCGAATGAAACAAATATTGTGATGAAACTTTTTTGTATTTTAGACCATTCACAAGCATTTGCAAATCAATAATTCCATCATCAAAATTACGGAACAAGGTTGCAATGGTATCATCGGCAACAGGGCCTATGACAATGTCAAAACTATGTGTCGGTTGCAAGTTCTTCCTGCTACGATTAGCCATAACGAACAAGGCCCACTCTTCACTTGGCTCTTTAAATATCTTGATTGAAAGAGTGTCCAAGGCTGTTTCGTCAAATTCGAACTCTGTAACTATTGGCTCTCCACTATAAATAGCAGATGTACGTCTGGCCATTTGTTCCGCCTGCTCCTTAATCTCTGTCAGATAAAAACCTTGTCCAAAATCCTTATAAGGTTTACATTTTGACAGATCTATCTGATCAATTACTATATTCGAACCATGGTATAGTTTCATCGAATACCTCCTCCATTATTCAGACAAACTTGTGTAAGATCCTGAACACAATCATCAAATGAAAGTAAATGCTCTGCATCGTAATGCTCTGTAATAAAATCAATACCTTTAAAGCGTATCAAATAGTTACTCGCTTCACGAACAGAAAGATGGTGACTTTTGGCAAATTCACTAATAGCAGAAACAATATATGCTATCACGTTATTATCAATCTTTTGCTCATTTTTCAAAACAACAGAAGCAGACATACCAAGAGCATCCAGTACTCTTGTAACAGTCTTTATTGTGAGCCCCTTTCCACTCTCTATTTTAGAAATCTGGGCTTTTCCGACTCCTACTCGTTCACCTAGTTCTTCCTGAGTAAGCCCTTTGCGAAGACGCTCGTTACGAATCATCGGACCTATATTTTCCAAGCTATTTGCCATATAGTATAATATTTATACGTCAACAAATATACAGCAAAGTTTCCAAAATAGGAAACAATCATGAATAAATTATGTTCTACCTTTACTTTATCCCCGTATTCATATATACGTTCATTAAAGTAAAGTCAAAATAAGGGAAGGCAAGTGACTCGAATTTTCACTATGACAACTCAAATACAAAAAGAATACAAATAATGTCAAATAACTTGCGTAATACCAACGATTTAGATAACTAATCGAACAGCGGGTTATTTTGCTTGGTTTGTATTGGAATTGTCGTTTTTTTTGTTGCTACTTTGTTGCTCGGTCAGTTCAAGCAACAAAAAGCAACAAATTTATGGGACAGTCCAAAGAACCTATCAAACTGCGGAAACGAAAAACCCCGTCCGGGATGGAGTCTTTATACCTTGACATCTACCTGAACGGGCAGCGCTCATACGAATACCTCAAACTGTATCTTGTCCCCGAAACCAACAGGCAGGACAGGCAGAAGAATCTGGAAACGCTGAAACTTGCCGAGGCTATCCGGGCGAAACGGCTCGTGGAGCTTCGGAACAGCGAATATGGTTTCAAGTCCCCGTTCAAGGAGGATAGTAACTTCTACGAGTACTATGTGACAATGTGCAAGGAGCGTTTCAAGTCTGACACAATGGGAAATTGGGGGAACTGGAGATCGGCATTGAAACACCTGCTTAAATATGAGCCCAGACTGAAGCATCTCCAATGGAAGGACATTGACAGGGATTTTATCACAGGCTTCAAAGAATATCTCGAAAATGAGGCTTGCGCATGGTCGGAGGACAGCCGGGAAAGGACCAAAGACAGACCGCTCGCCCGGAACAGCAGAGTATCGTATTTCAACAAGCTGCGGGCCTGCTGCAACAAAGCCTATGACGGGCGAATAATAGCCTACAATCCTATCCGAGGAATTGAAGGCATAAAGGCAGAAGAAGGAAAAAGGATGTACCTGACAATAGAAGAAGTCCGGCTGCTCGCCAAGACGGAGTGTCACTATCCGTCAGTCAAGCGGGCGTTCCTGTTCTCATGCCTTACGGGGCTGCGCCGGAGCGATATTGAACGGCTGAAATGGCGTGACGTGTTTCAGCAGGGAGAATTTACGAGGATAATATTCAACCAGAAAAAGACCAACGGCCTCGAATATCTTGACCTCGCCCCTGAAGCCGTCGAATTCATCGGAGTTGTGAAAGCGCAGACTTCATGACTCTGTTGTCTTGATAAATATATTCATCAAACAGATCAAGTAGTTCATTCATAGACTGCGTATCCTCGTCAAATCTTAGTTTCTTATATATTTCAAGCAAAATCATTACGACCTCATCATCAACCCGAAACGCATCCCCCGCATCAGGATTTATCTGCGATGATATAAAATGATAGCATAGGACAGGATAGATTGTGATGCACCTCTTTACATATTCAAGCTGATAAAAGATTTGTTGATGCGTCTTTCCCTTAAGCATCCTGACAATGCCACAATACCAACCAAAGGCATCTACCGGAAGAGATTCACAGTGCAAACAATAGGCATCTATGACTTTATCCCTATTATCGGACGTAAAGCGTTCAAGATATTTAATGCTCATATCCCGATATTCTGCATCATTATATGATTTCATGGCTGTCTCAACAATTGTTGCGACAACATTTTCATTATTAAATGACAATATCTTTTCAAGCCGTTTTGCACACTCTCCGGGATTATTCGGTCCTGCCATGCCGTAAAAATATATCTGAGCAAGCAACTCATGGCTTGAAACATCAAGTTCAATACGGTCGATATAATTGATTATCATGTCATTCTTGTGGTAGAAAGACCATTGGATTACATTTGGTTGAATATAAAGAGCCTCCGTTCCGACAGCTGACAGAAGTGCTTGCATCATCGGGAAATACAGTTCTTCATCAAAGTAACCTTCAACATTCAGATAATGAAGCGGTATCATTTTTACACATTCATGCAAAAGAGAACTGTTTTCAGTAAAATAACGGTATATCTCCGACCGGCGAGATGGAATTGCGCAGACATGCACCAATAGTTCCGCTGCACGGCCCTGATACGAATTGATACCTTTTGAAAGCATGTAAGTTGCGCGTCTGCTGATATCATTCAAACTATCTTCTTCATCAAATTGATTTTTATTTTCAAGAAAAGGAGAAATTGCCATAGCTTTACAGAGCTTTATGATTACATCAATGCGCTTGCTTTCCTCTTTGATATAATATTCAGCAATTTGACCGAAACTATAGCTGTCTTGCCGGGCATACTCTTCAGTTATATAATGTTTTGCCAAATGCCATAAAGAATCCGGACAGACTCCGCCGGAAAGAAGACCTTCAAGCCCTGCAACCTTGTACATATCCGGAATGTCTATCCTGGAACTTATATCCAGAATGAAATTACGAAATTTCTCCGGATTAGCTGCCACGCATTTCTTAAAAGCATCTGCATGAACACTCAGACTTATTGGTTTCCTGCCAGAAAGCCATTTATGTTCATCTAATTTAAGAAAAGAACTCATCCAATTTGAAATCGGCCATCTGGAATATATGGTATCACCCACAACACCTCCACAGTAGTATGCTGCACTTGCAGAATGATCCGGCCTCTCAATAGTATATCTTTTTCCGAATCTGCGCATAAGTTCCTGGGAACATTTTTTCATTGCAGGAATCATAGAATCCACAGGCAGCGTATTGCATATCAGCATCCATTTTTCTTTCCATAAATGCGGGCAAAGAAATCGGCTCCACTTTCTTTCGGCATCGTATTTAAAATCAAGTTCAGATTTGTAAGACAATAAGAGACTCTGATACCATTCAGTACCACTTTCATTCAATGTATTATACCATGCCCTTAACATTTTCATGAAAAAGAATGCGACATCTCCGTGAAGATATCTGCCAATCTTGTCATTTTCCGATAGAAATGACCGGATCAAATCATCGTACAAGACTGGAGAGGCAGACATAGTTCCAAAAGCCATAGATAAAGTAAACACATTGTCCATGGACAGAAGTTCAACGATTAAAGGTCGTGCCGTCGTTTCATCGGAAGAATACAAGACTAAAAGGTCTTCATATCTTTTGAATATTGTTCCGGTAAACTTATCAGATGCAATCCTTTTGAGTACTCCGGTTGCTGAATAGAACCAATATTCGGCTTGTACTGCACTACATACTGATTTACAAATACATTCATGCAGTATCTCAAGCATTTCCCCAGGATATTCCGCACACAACATCGGAAACAGAATTTCTGTCAATTCGTACTCGTTTTGAATCCTGAATGATTCATCTGATTTAAGATAATCCGAAATCAGTCCCTTTGTCTCATCCAAAGCGAAGCGACTATTGCTTTTGACAGCATCCTGTATAAGGCTGACAACAAATAATGTATTTTCAGGCTTGGTTTCCGCATATACTTTGAGTACACAAGGCTTGCTATAGTCATTATGCTCCCGTATTGTATATGCCAAGGCAAATAATCTTGATTCCTGATCATTGATTCTATCAATCAGACCATACACTTCGTCCGGATTATTAAAAGCATAGCGAGACAGACATGATATTATTGGAAAAAACAGGTTGTCATTTTTCTTGAGTCCAGGCATTATACAATTCAAGAGTTTACGAACTGCAGGAAACCAGTTCGAGGAACTGACACCACGAAGAAAATATCCCAACATCCTTCCGTCCTTCTGACAAATGTCCTCAATAAGCTTTTTCTCTTTGCGTGATGGTTCTCCCACAAAGGCCAACACGGACAATGTCAATAATTTCAAATGAAAGCGAATATCCGGATCCTGAAGAATACTGCGGGCTTCTTCTTCGAACTTTAAGATATCATGACCTCGTTTGAAATCAAGCACAGCCTTGACCATAGACCTTACTTCCAATCCTTGAATCTCTTTTTTGATGTCAGTCACAAATAGATTGCCTGTTTCTGAATAATGACGGGCAGGAGTATATTCATAGAAAGACTGATGAAAGAATGAAACCGAAGACCTCTCTCTCCTGATAAGCCCGTTGCTTGCCAAATACTCATATGCCTGCTTCTGGCTGGAAACAGGAGTAAACTGAGGACTCAATGTTCCTGCAATGCGTATTGTTTCTGCAATCTTATACATCAAATGTTCCCGTAAATCTATGTCATTCCGTGAAGATGAGTCACAAATGACAGTATCCCAGACAGCATCATACAATTCAATCCGGCTATTATAGTTTATTCTTGATTTGTTCCGCTGAAACACAAAAGAGAAAGCATCAAGCATATGAACTGTCCGCAGCACCTTGGCAGTCACTCGGTCCACTTTCTCACCAAGCCCCGCCTCCAGTTTCTCGAGTGCTGTTGTAACCTCATCTTCGGTTAATTCCCCTATCTCAATAACCGTTGATTTATCCTTAAGGCCATTAAGTACGGCATCATATTCAAGATCATATTTTCGACAAGAAACAACAGCCCTGACATTAGGCCAGTCGTCCAATGATGACAATACAGCCATCATCATGTTCAAGTGCGCCCGGTCATTCGCAAGGGATTGTGATAGAGCATCAATCTGGTCTATTATCAAAATCACCTTGTCAGCTTCTGCGCTGTAATATGCCAACGCATCCCGTATTTCTTCCAAAGAGACAGGATTACCATTATCATCAATAGAATCAGCCTTGACACTCAAATACTTGATGCCGGCTTGCGATAATATGAAAATCAAATCCTTCAACACAGCGGATTTTCCGACTCCGGCATCACCAACCAAAAGACAAATGTTTTTTTCTTGTTCGTCAGTAGCCTTGCCGACCCATTGCATTATCTCATCTACCTGATGTCGAGCAATGTGCGAATCCCTTACTCCGTGCAATTCAGAAGAAACAGAGTTAAAGTACATTCTTTGACGCAAAGCGAACAGATCGGCCATACGCCTCTCATCCCTGATGGATTCCATCTTCTGTTTATATAATCTACGCCATAGTTCAATAGTTGCTTCAACATTTGTTTCAGAACATTTTTCACTATCCTTAAAATGATATCTTGCCTTGGTTTGAATATGGTCAGACTTATTTTTAAATTCTTCAATGGCTGCGACATCGATATTCCGCCAATAGAACCTTCTGTTGTCATAATCACAAGCTATAAAAAAGACGAGTTCGCCTTTATGCCGTTCTGCATATGCATATATTGACTGTGGTATATCATAATATGCATCTCCGTCTGCTTCCGGATATGTCAAATGTTTAACTTGGACTACAATCTTTTCTCTTGCAGTTCCATCAGGGCAAAGAATATCAATATAACCGTCTATATTCGGCAAGGTACCACCTGCCTGAAGTTGACGGCAGTCAACAAGACTGTCCGGAAGAAACATCTTCAGAAACAATATTGAACGGTTATCCCGTTTAGTAGATTCTGTGACATTTATATTCGGCAGTAATTCTCCAAAACTCATGATTGATTTTTCATTAAATCCATTGATTCCATCGTTTGGCTGCTATTATTGCAAAATTAAAAAGAAAGCAGCCGCAAATACAGATTTTCATCTTATTTTTGCGATATTGCACATCTGATTTATGAACCCATCCAGGACAGCACAGGAAAAGAAGACCGTGGAGCTCATGATACGGCTCTACTGCAGGCACAAGGAAGGCAACAGAACACTTTGCAGGGAGTGTTCGGACCTGCTGGCATATTCTCTCCGGAGGCTTGACAAATGCAAATTCTCAAACAATAAGCCCACATGCCGCAGATGCCCTGTCCACTGCTACAGTCCAGACATGAGGGAGCGCATCCGGGCCGTCATGCGGTGGACGGGGCCGAGGATGCTGCTGTACCATCCGATGGCTGCAGTCAGGCATCTGCTGAGAGAATACCTTGGGACTTGACATCAGAAGGCAAGAAGTCCCTGAAGCCTGACATGAAGATGCTATTTCCTGATACCGTCGGCCGGATTGGCTCTTGCTGCATGCCAGCTCTGGACCGATACCGACAGCAACGAAATGGACAGGACGACGATTCCGGCTCCGGCAAAGAGCCACCAGTCAAGGCTGATGCGGTATGCGAATCTCCGGAGCCAGATGTGAAGTATGAGCCATGACGCAGGGGCAGCCGCGACAAAGGCAACGGCAATGCTGCGGATGAATTCGGAATTCAGCATTCCGACAATGCCGCAGGATGTGGCCCCGTTGATTTTCCTTATTGCTATCTCACGGGTACGGCGGCGGATAATGAATGCCATGAAGACAATCAGTCCAAGGTCAGCGACCAGGAAACACAACAGAGCAAATGTCAGGACAAGATTCCGCGCATTGAGTTCATTGCGGTACTGGCTTCTGAAGATGTCGCTCATCGGCACAAAATCGCTCTCACAGTCAGGATAGACCTCTGCCCACACAGCATCCAGGGCACGCATGGCCTCTTCGGGCCTTGAGGCATCCAGACGCACCATAAGCACAAACTGAAAGAGATTGCGGTGCAGCATAACCAGAGGTGTCGTCTCCTCAAATAATCCGGTATAGTTATAATCATCCGTCACTCCTGCAACCACTCCCCTGCGGATGTACCCGAGCGAGCCGTGCCTGATTTCCAGCGGCCTGCCGACCGCATCATCAGGAGAACTGAAGCCGAGTGCCCTCATTGCGCCGGCATTGATGATATATTCCTCCCGGCGGTCTGATGGCGCAGAAGATTCATAAAATTCCATCATCATTGAGACTTCCTGCTGAAGATCATACTGCAATGGAGCAAAGCCGTCCCCAGCAAGCAGCGGAATATCATGAAAACCGATGAAATCATCCCCGGCCACCATAACGGGCAGGTCAACCCAATCGGATCCGCCGCCGCGTCTGACATTGATGTGGTCCCTTATCGCCTCGCCCGGAATCTGAAAACATGTTGTCATCCCCTGCAGAAGCGTGCTGCCGGCAATTTTATCGCGCAGCAACGGGAACTTTTCCATATAGGGCTCCGTAAGGCCGTGCATCACCATCACATCCCTACTGTCCCCTCCCGTCTGGGTGTTTTCCATCATATTCATCTGCCGACAGATACCCGCAGAGAGCACGAGCACCGTAATGACAATCGCATATTGCACGGAAATCATCCGGTGCACATTTTTATAGGAAAACCGGACCGGCCTGCCGCTGAATTGGCCATCCAGGAAATATGTCATGGACATCCCGCCGGCAGCGGGGACAACAGACACGGCCACGACAACGGCGATAAAAGCCATGCAGACTGTACAGACTGCCCACGGGGGCATCTCCCCTTGGACCGCACCTGTGCCTGAAATGTATGCAGTCAGCAGAAGTCCTGCGGCAGTTGCAGCCAATGCCATGGCAAGCCCCTGAAGAGCCTCGGTCCTCAATATCACATTCACCGGAGCACCGTGCAGCCGCAGCAGCCGGTACATGCCGCTGTTATATGAAAAAATCATAGTGGAGTTGAACCACAGATTGAACAACACGACAATAAGCAGCAGCACATTGGCTCCGGTAACAAGCCAGATGTACACGATATTGCCGTTTACGCCCAACTCCCGCAGATTGCAGCTGTGAAGATGTATATCCGTCAGCGGCATAAGAGAAGCCCGCGGATCACTGAAATCTTCCAGTTCCATACCATCAAGAGCGGCATTGATTTTCTGCTGTACGGACTCCGCATCGCTGCCGTCCCTGAGCAGCAGATAGGTATAGCAGAAAACATCGATGCTGTCCGGGAGAAGAGAGAGCACATCCGCACGCCAATGTGAGGTTTCCGGAATATCCTTGAAAATCCCGGCAATATGATATGCGGTGCCCCCTGATTTTAATTCCGATGCCATGTCTCCCCCATAGCTCCGTAGTTTTCCGGCAAGGCTCTCGCTGATGACGACACAGTCCGGAGAGGCGAGCCTGTCATAAATGTCGCCGCCAGTCATGCTTATGTCAAAGGTGCGCAGAAAATCCCTGTTGACAAGACAAGTTTTCTCTTCCGGCACAATGTATTTCCCCTGATACTCGAATTCAGGCCGATAGACTTCGTGCAGCTTTGCCACACATTCGACCTCGGAAATCTGCCGCAGGACATCATCAAGACTATTCCCCCATATCCTTCCGTCTGCTGTCTGCCCCCGGTCGGCCAAAGTCAGACGGAAAATCCTGTCCGCCTCAGAATTATGGCGATCCCAGCTCATTTCCCTTAAAATATAGCCTGAAGATATCAGAATTGCAGACAAAACGACAGAAAGTCCGGCCAGATTGACCAGACGCAATGAAACAACAAAGATAATGCTGTTATCCCGGAAGACACTCAATCCAAAATAATAATTCTGTAATTTTGTCATAAAAATCAGACTATGGACAGACTCAAAAGAATCGTGGAGTTCTGCCGGACAATCGACCGGGAGAAATTCATTCAAAGAAAGACATACCTGACCGACGGAGAACGGCTGGAGAATGACGCGGAACATGCATGGCATCTGGCGGTGATGGCCCTGCTCCTCATGGAATATTCAAATGCGGAGATTGACCTTCTCCGCGTGGTGAGCATGGTGCTGATACACGACCTCGTGGAAATCTATGCTGGCGACACCTTCACCTATGATGAAGCGGGAATGAAGACACAGAAGGCAAGGGAATCTGCCGCTGCCGACAGGCTGTTCCCGATGCTGCCCGATGACCTCGCCTCCCGCTTCCGGGGGCTTTGGGATGAATTCGAGTCGGAAGAAACCGCCGAGGCGAAATTTGCCCATACGCTTGACAATTTCCAGCCGATGATGCTGCAGGCTGCCTCAGACGGGAGGGCATGGAGAGAAGGCGGGCGCAGGCTCAGCGAAGTCCTCAGAAGGAATGCCCGCACAGCAGAGGGCTCCAAGACACTCTGGAACTATGCTGAGGAGCATTTCATCAGGCCTCAGATAGAAAAGGGACATCTGAAGGACGACATCGGCTGACCGGCCGCTCCGCGCATCCGATGCTCAGGCCACCGACAGTTACAGTAATTGACATCCCGGTCATTGAAGCTCTTCTGCAGCGTCCCTTATGATTTTCAGAGTAGATACATCGGAGGAATATACGGAATAGAATCCCTGGGGCTCCTGCGCAGGGTCGCCGCAGTAGTCGTCGCCCGGCTTCCACCACAGCTTGTCCGCAGACTGGTCAGCAGTACCGCCCCATGCCCAGAAATTGGCTCCCGCAATCATGCCTCCTGAGGCTGCGGAAGACAGCACCTTCCCGAACATATACGAATAATACCGGTCGCGGGCAGTGACAGGCACATCCTTGGAATAGCCGAGGCCGTCGCGGGGATATCCGAATTCTTCCATGACTATCGGCTTGCGGAGCCTTTCCGCCACAGGAAGATGCATGTCAATGTACCATTCTGACATCCGGACCACAGCATCGAGGCTGTCGACAAGGGTTTCCTTTTCCACCCACTTCCAGTTGTAAGGCCAGACATGGATGTTAAGATAATCTATGTCCGGTGAAGAATGTATCTTTTCAAAAAGAGCAAGGTCGGCCTCGCAGCCGTAGTACCCTTCGCTCCCGGTGGAGACCATATGGTTCGGGTCTACGGATTTTATAAGGGATGCGACATCCCATATCCACTCAGAAAAAACTACCCTGACACTGTCGGAAGCGGAAAGGCACCGGGGTTCATTGCAAATCTGCCAGGAGAATATGGCTGGGTCATCCCTGTATGGGACCCCGGTAACGGAATTCGTCCTTGACACGATGTATCTGACATGGTCGGCGAACATGGACTTGGCCCTGTCGTCGGTCACGAACTTCGAGACGAAAGTACTGAAAGCCTTCCATCCGTCAGGAATCGGAAGCGGAGACTTCCCTGCCCCGGCCCACTCGAGATATGTACCGTAGCCGCCGGACCATTCCCAGGTATTGTTGAGATACAGGACTGCCGACATGTCCCTTCGCCCGAGCTCTGCCATCAGCCAGTCAAGCCCCTGAAGAAGAGCCTCGTCATACACTCCCGGTTCGGGCTGAAGGACCGGCGCCACTTTATAGGGAGTCCCCTCCTGTCCCTCAGCGCCCACCAGTACCCTAAGGTTAGTGACCCCCATGGCCTTGAGAGAATCCAGCTCCCCGGCCAGCCTCTGCCTGTCGCCTCCGGATCCCGGAGAAGCCAGCAGGGCGCCGTACCACATGTTCGCACCTATGAAGCGGTACGGTTTTCCGTCTTTTTTAAATTGACCGTCTTCAACCCTGTAAAAACGGTCCCGAACATCTGTCGTGCACGCAGTCATGACCGGCAACAATGCAAGAAACAAACAAAACAATCTTTTCATATCGGGGACAAATTTAGAAAAATCAATATTTTTATGAAAATTCAAAGCTACTTCTTAATTTTGGAGGAATTAATTATTCGGATAAAAAGAGAACGGACACTGACAAATATGTTAAGAAAAATCAGAACGGCCCTTGCAATAATATTCTTTGCGGCCATCACCCTCCTCTTCCTTGACTTTACGCATGCATGGCTCAGCTGGATGACAAAAATACAGTTTCTGCCTGCCGTACTTGCCCTCAATGCTGGTGTAATCATTTTCCTCGTGCTGCTGACACTGATTTTCGGAAGACTTTATTGCTCCGTAATCTGTCCCCTCGGCGTATTCCAGGACCTTGTCTCCTGGATTAACGGCAGAAGGAGCCGCAAGGCAAGGATGAGATTCACTTATTCTCCAGCAAAGAACTGGCTGCGCTACGGGATGCTCGTGCTGTTCATTGCCGCCCTTGCGGCAGGAATCGGCTCCTTTGTGGCCCTGCTTGACCCGTACAGCGCCTACGGACGCATCGCGTCCAATCTCTTTGCCCCTCTGTGGCAATGGGGCAACAACCTGCTTGCATTCTTCGCGGAACGCATTGACAGCTATGCCTTCTACAAGACAGAGGTATGGCTGAGAAGCCTGCCGACATTCATCATTGCAGCAGTGACATTCATTGTCATAGCCGTCCTCGCCTGGAGAAACGGCAGGACATGGTGCAATACAATCTGCCCTGTCGGCACAGTTCTCGGATTCATTTCCCGGTTCTCCCTTTTCAAAGTCAGAATAGACGCCGAAAAATGCAAGTCATGCAGCCTCTGTGCCCGTGCCTGCAAGTCTTCATGCATTGACTACAAGAACCACAGCGTAGACCACAGCAGGTGTGTGGACTGCTTTGACTGCATAGACACATGCACCCACGGGGCCATCGGCTGGACATTCCGTTTCCGGGGAAAATCCGGCAATACTGTCACAGCTGAAGACCCTGCCGGCACCAATACGGCAGCAGCGGACCTGTCCCGCCGCAGATTCCTTGCGACAGGCGCAGCCCTGACGGCAGCAGCGACAATCAAAGCCCAGGAAAAGAAAGTCGACGGAGGTCTGGCAGTAATTGAGGACAAGGAAATCCCGGACAGGCAGACAAGGATAGTTCCGGCAGGAGCCCTGAGCCTGAAAAATTTCTACGGGCACTGCACCGCATGCCAGCTGTGCGTGTCCGTCTGTCCGAACCAGGTGCTGAGACCGTCGGCCGGGCTTGACACCCTCATGCAGCCTGAGATGTCATATGAGAGGGGCTACTGCAGACCGGAATGCACGAAATGCTCCAAAGTCTGCCCTGCCGGAGCCATCCTGCCGATCTCCGCAGAAGAAAAGTCGTCAATCCAGATCGGGCACGCCGTCTGGGTCAAGGAAAACTGCATTCCTCTCACAGACGGGGTAAAATGCGGCAACTGCGCCCGGCATTGCCCGACCGGAGCAATACAGATGGTTCCTTTCCGCGGACGGCACAGATACCGCGGCGGACGGGAAGACGGCAATGACAGCCCGGAAATACGCATTCCTGTGATAAACACTGAAAGATGCATCGGCTGCGGCGCCTGCGAGAATCTCTGCCCGGCAAGGCCGTTCACCGCAATATATGTCGAAGGCAACATGGTACACGGAGAAATCTGACGACAGGCAGGAACATACACGGACATTTCAGAAAAAAATGAAATCATGAAATCTGACAACAACATATCCAGAAGGTCATTTTTTAAGACAATGGGAGCCGCAGGACTGGCTGCGGCAGGACTTTCCGCCTGCGGGAGAGGCAGCGGGGACGGGCATTCCTCACCTGAAGCGGTTCCTCAGGGCCAGATGACATACAGAACCAATCCTACAACTGGAGACCGGGTGTCAATTCTCGGCTTCGGCATGATGAGGCTGCCGAGTGTCGGGGGCAGAAGTGCCAGAGAAGGCAACGAAGAGATTGACCAGGAAATGGTGAACACAATGGTTGACTATGCCCTGAGTCATGGCGTGAACTATTTCGACACATCTCCGGCATACTGCCAGGGTCTTTCGGAAAGAGCCACCGGCATCGCACTGGGCCGCCATCCAAGAAACAGCTATTTCATTGCCACAAAGCTGTCCAATTTTTCCCCTTCCACATGGAGCAGAGAGGCTTCTCTGGAAATGTATCACAACTCCTTCAAGGAACTGCAGGTGGACTACATAGACTATATGCTCCTGCATGCCATCGGCCAGGGAGGCATGGAGGCGCTGCACGGGAGATATCTGGACAACGGAGTACTGGAATTTCTGCTTGAAGAGCGCAGGGCCGGCCGCATCCGCAACCTCGGGTTCTCATACCACGGGGACATCGAAGTATTTGACTATCTGCTCTCAAAACATGATTATTACAAATGGGACTTCGTGCAGATCCAGCTCAACTACCTTGACTGGAGATACGCCAAGGCCATCAATGACAGAAATACGAATGCCGAATACCTCTACGGGGAACTCTCCAAAAGGAACATTCCTGCCGTCATCATGGAGCCTCTTCTCGGAGGCCGCCTGTCCAATGTTCCGGACAATATTGTGGTCCGGCTGAAGGAAAGGGAGCCGGAGCAGAGCGTAGCCTCATGGGCATTCAGGTTTGCCGGAAGCTTTCCGGGCGTACTGACTGTATTGAGCGGAATGACCAGGATGGAGCATCTTCAGGACAACATACGCACATACTCCCCTCTCCATTCTCTTGATGATTCGGAATTTTCATTTCTGCAGGACACGGCCACTCTCATGATGCAGTATGACACAATACCGTGCAACGACTGCAAGTACTGCATGCCATGCCCTTACGGGATAGACATACCGGGAGTGCTGCTGCATTACAACAAATGTCTCAACGAAGGCAACATACCCGCCTCTTCCCAGAGCGAGGACTACAGGAAGGCTCGCCGTGCATTTCTCATAGGCTATGACAGAAGCGTTCCGAAACTGCGGCAGGCAAACCACTGCATAGGATGCAACCAATGCTCTCCGCACTGTCCCCAGAGCATAGACATCCCTAAGGAACTCCACAGGATAGACGCATTCGTCGAAAAACTCAAGAGAGATACCCTTTGACGAGTCTCTGCAAGCATGTCTCAAGCGTGTCTCGGGCGTATTTTACGGAACACTTTGCTTATCGTGCCTTGGATTGTGCCCGTCAGAATGATGACAGTCACCGCAGTAAGCACCAGCAGAATCCCGAGACCTTCCCGCAGAGTGAAATCCTCACCGAAGACAAGGGCACCTATGCAGACTGCAGTCAGTGGCTCAAGAGCCCCGAGTACAGAAGTCAATGTTCCGCCGATATTCTGCACGGCAAGGACAAGCGTTATGTTCGACACAACAGTCGGCAGCACCGCAAGAAATATCAGATTACTAACAGAGGCCATATCAGGAGGCAGCTGCAGGCTTCCTGAGGCAATGTCCTTGACCGCAAATATTATTGTCGTGAAGACAAATACATAGAAAGCCACCTTGCGGCTGTTCATGCTCCTGACCCGGGACTTGTTGACTCCGACAATATAGCTTCCGTAAGCCACAGCAGACAGGAGCACAATGACAATGCCCTTCACATCAGCCCTCATCCCGGAGGAAGGCAGGGAGAGAAACGCCACGCCGCACACTGCAAGGGCAATGGCAATCCAAGTCAGCCAGGAAGCTTTCTCCCTGAAGAGAAAAAACATGAGCAGAGACACAAAGACCGGATAGGTGAAATGCAGAGTCGTTGCCACTCCGGCTCCCATATACCCGTAGCCGCACAGCAGGAAAAGCGATGAAAAGGTATAGAATACCGACAAAAGGACAAAGACCGGAAGGTCCTTCAGAGTAATCCTGAAAGACTCCCTTTTGAGAAGCATCACAGACCCGAGTGCCAGTGAAGCAAAAAAGAATCTGTAGAAAAGAATGGAATCATATTCCATCCCCTTCCCGATAAGAGGAAGGGAAAACAACGGTATCAGCCCGAATGTGACTGATGTCGCCATTCCATATAGAATCCCTTTGAATTTGCCCATTTCCTTAGAATTTAAGGGCGCAAATATAGAAAAATGTACGCAATTTCACTCAGGAAGCGTCAGCTTCTTCAAGCTGGGGCAGAGGATTGGTCCTGCTTGGACGGGCACCGAGCTTTTCAAGCTTTGCACATGTCTGGAGAATGCTCTGCCCTGTCGGAGAAAGTTTCTTGCCGGCGTCCTCGTATGACTTGACAGCCGCATCAAGAGATTTCCCGAGGGCCTCATACCTCTTCATGAACTGCCCCACCCTGTCCAGCATTTCTTCAGCAAGGGCATAGACCTTCTCATGGTTCTGGGCCTGGGCTATCTGGGTCCATGTAAGATTTATGATACGCAATGCAGCGAAAAGAGTCTGCTCGTCAGCAATGAAGACATTCTGTTCCATGGCCTTGCGCCACAGGTCAGGCTGCCTGTTCAGTGCTGTCCAAAGTGCTCCGGCATGAGGGACAAACATTATCACATAATCCATCTTCACTTTTGGCGGCCGGATATAATTCGAATAGTCCTTGGCGGCAAGTTCCCGGACATGTTTGACTATACTGTCAATATGTGCCTTGAGATATTTCTGTCTGTCTTCCTCAGTCTCCGCATTGACATAGTCCATATACGCAGTCAAGGACACCTTTGAGTCAACAATCACTTCACGGTGCATGTCCAGATGCAATATGATGTCCGGCCGCATCATGCTTCCTGAATCCGACTTGACTACATTTCCCGAAGCATCCCGGATGACAGACTGTATGTCATAATGAATGCCTGGGGTCAGTCCCTGCGATTCAAGCAGTTCAGTCAGCACGGTCTCGCCCCAGTCCCCCTGGACCTTTGTCCCGTGCCTGAATACCCTTGTCAATTCGTCCGCGCTTTTCTTCGCCGCTTCACTCTGACGCATCATATTCTCCACAGTAACCTTCATTGCGCTGCTCATCTCCGTCTGCTTGAGAGTACTGTCGTCCATCGCCTTCTTCATCTTGTCAATGGTCTCCCTGAGAGGATTGACAATCTGTCCGAGATTGGTATTGCTTGACTCGGCAAATTCCTTCTGCCTTTGCTTCAGCATGTCATCTGTCGCGCTCTTTACCTGAGCCGACACTTTCCGGACAGTCTCATCAAATCTCTTCTGCAGGGCGTCCATAGCCTCTTCATGTCTTCTCTGCTGGGCTTCCATTGCTTCGGAATGCCTTTTCTCCTGGGATGCGGCGGCATCCCGGGCCGCACGCTCCTTTTCTGCAATGAGTTCCATATAATGGGCCCTGGCCTCTTCCTTGTCGGACTCCGCCTTCCTGAGTGCATCGTCAAGCCGGCTTCTCAGGATAGCGGCTTCAGTTTTCAGGGTCTGCTGCCTGCCCTTTGCAAAAAGAACGGCAGCCAATGCGCCGACAATCAGCCCGGCAGCGGCGGCAAGAATTATTTCCATAAAATTGTCCTCAATTATTTTTAACTCTCATCTGATTCTGCATGCAATACTCTTATCTAATTCTGCTTCCGGTATGTCACTACGGCAATGATATTTATGACCACGGCGAAGACGGAAAGCATTATGTAGTCAAAGGCAAGGTCCGCAAAAGTGCTGCCCTTTAGGCAGACGGCACGCAGTATGTTCACGAAATATCTGGTCGGAAGAATATATGTGACATACTGCGACCATGTCTCCATTGAGCTGACCGGAGTGAAGATGCCGCTCATCAGCATGAAAATCAGCACAAAGAACAGCATCAGGAACACGGACTGGAGCAGTGTGTCGGAATAGTTGGAGATAATGAGCCCGAAGCCGCCCATGAACACCAGGAATATCATTGCACTGACATAAATCTCAAGAAGGCCGCCGTGAGGGGCGAGCCCGTAGACAAAATGCGCTATCAGATAGGACAAGGTAAAGGCAAAGATGCCGAGGATTCCATAAAAGATTACCTTGGAAAGGATGAAGTCACGCTTGCGCACGGGCGAGACATTCATCTGCTCTATCGTGCCGTTTTCTTTCTCCGTGACAATGCTCATGGTAGGGAAAAAGCCGCCGACAAGAATTATCACCACAATCATAAGGGCAGGCACCATGAACAGCTTGTATTCAAGATGCGGGTTGAACCGGTACTGTGGCGTTATCCGGAGCGGGACAGAAGTGAGATTTCCGCCGGAGGCAGCCATCTCCGAGGAAAAGTCGGAGACAATGGACGAGAGATACCCTCCGCCCATCATGCCCTTGGTGCTGTTGACGGCATTGGCAGCAATGAATATCTCCACGCTTTCGCCCCTGCTGACTGCCCTCTCGGTCCCGGCCGGTATCTCAAGGATGATGTCGACATTGCCGCGGCTGAGTTCATCCATGGCCTTCCCGTAGGTATCCTCCACGGATTTCAGCACAAAATACCCCGACCTTGAAATCCGGTCAGAAAGCCTGGCGGACAGGGACGAGCGGTCCCGGTCAACTATCGACAGGCTGACATCCCGCACCTCCATGTTCGCTGCCAGCGGCACAAGGAGCATCAGCAGCACAGGCAGAAGCACAAGGACAACCGGCATGAACGGATTGCCGAAGAACTGCTTTGTTTCCTTTATGAACAGATATCCGAATGATGACATGACACTCCTCCTATTCTATTCCAGCCTGTCCTTGAATTTGATTACCGCGGCAGCGAACACTACGGCCGCCATCCCCGCAAGGATAAGAATTTCAGTGGAGACATACCGCACGGAGACTCCCTCTATCATTATTTTTCTCGTTGCCTCGATGTACCATTTAGCCGGGATTATCTGGGCGAACCACTGCAGCGGCACGGGCATGCTCTCTATCGGATACAGCATCCCGCTGAACATCATCACCGGGACAAGGAATATCATTCCGCAGATGAGCGTTGCGATGATCTGGGTCTTGACGACTGTGGACACGAAAAGCCCGAGCCCCAGAGAAAGGATGATGTATATCAGAGACACAAGTATCATCCAGAAGAAACTTCCGGCCACAGGCACCTTCAGCACGAAAATCGTCAGCAGAAGTATGATGACAAGCACGGCCGAACTGATGACAAGATAAGGTATCATCTTGGCCAGCACTATATTTATCGGTTTGACCGGAGATACAAGAAGGACCTCCATGCTCCCGGTCTCCTTTTCCCTCACTATGGAGACGGATGTCATGAGAGAACAGATGAGCATGAGGATAAGTCCCATGATGCCCGGGACAAAATTGTAGGAGCTGCGCAGCTGGGGATTGTACAGCATCCGCATGTTGGGCACAAGGCCCCCTGCCGTCTGTCCGGACATCTCCGCAGAGAACTCCTCACTGAAATACCCGGATATGATTGATGACAGGTACATGACCTCCATCGACGCATTGTTCGGATTGGTGGCGTCGGCTATGACGGAGGCCTGTGAACCGTCTGGTGAACAAAGGCCGGACGAAAAGCCTTCCCCGAACATCAGCGCGACATCAATTTCTCCCCTCTTCATGGCAAGGTCTATGTCCTCTTCCGACTGATATGATGCCACATATGTGAAATACCGGCTTCTGTCTATCTTGTCCATCAGGCGCAATGCCGTCATGTCCCCGTCCGGCGCGCAGAACCCGACATTGACATTGCGTATTTCCGTGGAAATGGCAAAGCCGAACAGGACGATGAGCATTGTCGGCAGCCCTATCAGCACCAGCAATGTCCTCCTGTCCCTGAAAATATGCAGGAACTCTTTTCTGAGAAATGCATTGAACTCTTTCATAACTTTCCCGTCCGGTTTTCCTTCTGTTCAGTTTATGACTACTCCCCGCGCTTCGCTCCCCGGGCAAGTATGTCGAAGACTTCGGCAATCGAGCCCGCCCCGTATCTTTTCTTCAGGGCCGCAGGGCTGTCAAGGGCCCCGATGCGTCCGTCCACCATCATCGATATCCTGTTGCAGTATTCCGCCTCGTCCATATAATGTGTCGTCACAAAAGCCGTGATGCCTTCGTCCACGGCTTCATATATCAGTTCCCAGAACTGCCTGCGGGCGGCCGGGTCGACACCTCCCGTCGGCTCATCAAGGAACACGATCTCAGGCCTGTGTATGATTGAGACGGAAAAGGCAAGCTTCTGTTTCCAGCCCTGCGGGAGATCCCCGACCTTTGAATCCTTCTCCTGCACCAGAGACAGCCTTTCAAGCAGATTGCAGATGCGTGCGTCGGCCTCTGCGGGCGGCACCCCGTATATCCCTGCGAAAAGCTGCATGTTGTCATATACCGTCAGGTCTCCGTACAGGGCAAATTTCTGGCTCATGTAGCCTATGCGCTTCTTTATCATCTCGGACTGCGTCCAGATGTTGAAGCCCGCGACCTGTCCTGTACCGGAAGTCGGGAAACTGAGGCCTGTGAGCATTTTCATGGCCGTTGTCTTTCCGGCCCCGTTGGCTCCGAGGAAGCCGAAAATTTCTCCCTTCCGGACATCGAAAGTTATGTCATCCACGGCCGTGAAGTCCCCGAACTTCTTCGTCAGGTGATCCACCTCTATCACATTGCGGGGATCGCGCACGGCATGCTCATGCAGGTCCCTGTGCCGGCCTCCGTGAGTCATCCTGTACAGCAAGTCTCCTCCCTTTCCCATCATTTGTCCTCTAAATTCATGTAGCAGTCCTCAAGTGACGCCCGGATTTCCTTGACGCAGACATTCCTGTGGCCGGAGCAGGATGCCAGCTGCGCTGCAAGCCCTGCCGCATCGGCGTGAGACCCGTCCCTGAGGGTGAAATGATGCGTATCCCCGAATGTATAGCATTTTTCCACATCAGGGACAGCCCTCAGGTCCTGCAGCAGGCGGAACATTTCATCCGAGCGTGCGGCAAACAGTCTCTTGCCGAATCCCGATATGATATCCGAAGGCGAATCCACGGTAAGGAAACGCCCCGACTTCATCATTGCCACCCTGTCGCATCTGTTCGCCTCGTCCATATATGCCGTCGACACCACTATCGTCATCCCCGACTCCTTCAGTTCTGCAAGATTCTCCCAAAGCTCGCGCCTTGACGACGGGTCTACCCCTGTCGTCGGCTCGTCAAGGAACAGGACGGCCGGAGAATGTATCAGGGAACAGCACAGGGCGAGCTTCTGCTTCATTCCTCCCGAAAGCTTGCCGGCCTTGCGCTTCTCGAACGGCTTGAGTCTCCCGTAGATGTTTTCGATGAGCGCATAGTTGCTCTCAATGTCCTGTCCGAAGGCGGAAGCAAAGAATTCAAGATTTTCCCTTACCGACAAATCGGAATAAAGAGAAAATTTCCCCGGCATATAGCCGAGCAGAGTCCTGATTTTCCTGTAGTCGCGCACGATGTCCAGTCCCTCGAGGGTGGCGCTTCCCCCGTCGGGCAGCACCAGGGTCGCAAGCAGTCTGAACAGGGTTGTCTTCCCTGCCCCGTCCGGACCTATGATTCCGAACAGCTCGCCCTTGCGGATACGGACCTCCCCCTGAAGATCGACGGCAGGAGGCAAATCCTTCCTGTAGCTCTTCTTCAGTCCGCGAATCACTATGGAGTCCGTTCCGTTCATCTTGCTTCCCGTGTAATGGTCCGTTTCATGCAGACACCGGCGGAATCAGAATATGACACCACCATACATGCCCAACTTTATCAGGCCGTCATTGTCGACCGCTATCTTGACCGCATAGACAAGATTCTTCCTCTCGTCATCAGTCTGGATATTCTTTGGTGTGAACTCGCTCTGTGACGCAATCCATGTCACTGTCCCGGGATATTCCCGCACATGGTCTCCTCCGTAGTCCGAGAAGACGCGCACTTCCTGACCCAAGGTTATTCCCGCAAGCTGTGCGGAAGTGACATAAGCCCTGAGGTAGACACGGCCAAGGTCGGCCACCTTGAACAGAGGCCGCCCGGCAGAAGCGAATTCCCCCTCTTCGGCATATTTCGTGAGCACGGTCCCCGACACAGGGGACACGATGCGGCACTTTGCAAGCCTGTCATCAATCTGCGCAATCTGCATATCTATGCTTGAACTCTGTGCGTCAATGCTTGAAACAGAATTGTTCAAAGCTTTTTCCTGAGCTGCAATCTGTGCCTTCAGCTGGGAAATTCCGGAATTCACGTCATCCATCTGCTTCTGTGTCGCAGCCCCGTCCGCAAGCAGGCTTGCCACGCGCTCCCTTTCAGTTTCCATTGACTGCAGCCGCTCCTTGAGGGCCCTGACCTGGCTGGCCACATCCGGTCTGCCGCTCAATACTGACTCTGAACTTTTGACAAGTTGCATTTTTGTCAGATACAGCTGGACGGTGTCAATGCACCCGATTATTGCTCCGGCCGTCACAGAATCCCCCTCTTCCGTATTGAAAAACAGAATCCTGCCGTTGGCTTCGGCCGACACAGTCACCTCCGTCGACTCAAAATATCCTTCGGCGTCATATCCGCCCATCTTGTCATTGCATGCCGCCAAAGATACAGCAGCAAGGCCCAATACCGCCAATTTAATCCTCTTGTCCATATATTGTATTATTCGTGACTTTCATGTTGAATTTTTCGTGACTTTCATGCAAGCCTAGTTTCGCGTCCTACTGGTTCAGCATCACCTTCAGGTCATAGATATTCCTGAGCAGCTCCAGCTCGTGCCTTGAACGCTCCACCTTTGCCTTGTTCTCATTCATTATGTCCCGGAGAAGGTCATTCACCGTGATGATTCCGTTCCTGTACTTTGACTCTGAGACCTTCCGTACGGATTCGCGGAGCCTGACAATCTCATCGTCGGATGCCTTCATCTCATACATCCTGTCAATTTCATTCTGAATCTGCGTCTGCTGGAGGTCGGTATTCCATTTGAATGCATCTCTCTGGAGTTCAACCGACCTCTGCGAGAGATCTATGTTCCTGAGATCATTTTTCCTTGTGTAGAAGCCGCTGATGTTCCATTTGAATGTGATGCCGGCTATCCCGTTCCACGACATCCTGTCATAGACCATGTCGTCGAAGATGTTAAGCCCCGGCTTCCCGTACCACCCCTGCGCAAAGAAGGCGAACTTCGGCATCACGGCCACATCAAGCATCTTCTTCTGAAGCCCTATCTCACGGATTCTGGCATCAAAGAGAAGGAGTTCCGTCCTTTTGTTGAGACTTGTGTCCACGAGCATGACTTCCGGCTTCTCAAAGACCTCGCTGTCCTCTATCCTCCGTCCTATCATTATTGCGAGCATGTCCTTGTAAGTCCTGACGGCACTCTCGAGCTGCCTGCGCTGCTGCCTGAGTGAAAGCAGTTCCACGCGGATATTGTCCGTGTCGCTCGCCAGCGCGGTGCCATTCCTCACGGCGGACTCCACAATCTCCAGGTTGGCAGTCATCAGCGTGTCCATATACAGACTCGTCCTGATGTTCTCTTCCATGACAAGGATGCCGAAATACATCTGGTTGATTCTTGTCTTGAGTGCATCGATGTCCTTGTCAAGAGTGAGTCTGGAGACTTCCGCCTGCGCCTTTACAGCCTCTCTCTGAGCCTTGGAATAACCGCCGTCCCAAATGGTCTGGCTGATGTCCAGCTGCACCTTGTACTGGTCATGCGAAAGCCCCTTCATGTCGACCCCCGCGAGAGCCAGAAGATTGTTGAAGGCTTCGGGAAATTCCGTCACGTCACTCTGGAGGGTAGCCTGCCCTCCGAGCGATATCTGCGGGACATATCCCATTGCCGCATTCTCAAAAGAATAGCGGGACATGGCCTCGGTCAGTTCATATTGCCTGACGAGGGGATAATTGTTCCGTGCCAGGGTATAGCATTCCTCAAGGGATATGGCCGCAAGCTGCATCGGCACGGACGCAAGCAGCAGAGCCGACAAAATGAATTTCTTCATACGACATCAATCTCTGTCCGGCGGATTCCGGAGAACAGGGTAATTTCAGTCCGGCATCATTCCGCTTCATCCTGTACGGAAACAAGGGCTGAAGCCTCCATGTCCGGGCTGTATTTGCCGGCATAATGAACTTCTATGGTATCTCCGATCAGAAGAGCGTGAAGATTTTCCCGGTCGGCATTCATTGTCACGAAAGACAATGTGTCACCTTCTTCTGAAACAATAATGAGTGTATTCATCGTAGCATCAAGCACCTCACCTTTGACAACCTCATTTTTCCGGGAAGCCGTGCAGCCGGCAAGGAGCATGCAGACCGTAATAAAAACCAGTTTTCTCATCATATATTTTTCTTTTATCGCATCAAATGTTTTTGTATGTACAAATTTAGAAAAATTTTTGTGTTTGAGATATTACGGAATAACTTTGCAACATAACATCAAGAAAGTCTTTCCGGCATAGCATGACTGAAGAAATCATCCTGACAATCGCCGGCTTTGTGGCGGGACTGCTGTCGGGGACAGTAGGATTCGGGGGAGGCATGATACTCCTCCCTGCCATGACATCATGCTACGGAATAGAAGTCGCGGTCCCGATGTGCACCATATCACAGCTTTTGAGCAACATTTTCCGTGTCGCATCAGGTTTCAGATCCATCAGATGGAGAAAAGTCGCATTCTTCCTCATTCCGGCCGCCCCACTGACAGCCCTCGGAGCATATTGGTTTGTCATCGTCCCGAAAGAACTGATGACACGTATTCTCTGCGTGCTGCTGATTATCTTCGCCTTTCTTGACATGGCAGAAAAATTAAGGCTGCCCCGTTCCAGATGGACGATGCTTGCCGGCGGCGGAATCTGCGGAATAGTCAACGGCCTGCTGAGCCTCTCGGGACCAATCAGCAGCGCTGTATTCCTTACTCTCGGACTCTCTCCTGTCGCCTATATCGCCAGCGAGGCCGCAGCATCTACAGTCATGCATATAATACAGATTTCAGCATACGGAGGATTCGGTCTGATTTCAGGACATACAGTCTGGGAAGGGCTTGTCACAGGAGCCGCAATGGTCTTAGGCAACTGGATTGCCCTCAAGAAAATAAAGAATATAAAAAGAAAAATCTACCGCCGTACGGTGGCGATTGTCATGATTGTGTGCTCCATCTGGCTCTTCCTGTCAATTCACAAATGACACTTCAGCAATTTTTGTCTTCAGGCATCATTTGTCTTTCAGGAGTCTGACAGTAACATGGACTGCAAGGTAAAGACTTGCCGTAACAGGAGAGTTGCTCATCAGACCCGTTGAAAAAGGCCTGAAATTCAAGACAGGAGCATCCCCGTGAACCGACCAATATCCGGAATATACAGGCATTCCGATTTCGCCTCTGACACCCACCCTGCGTTTTGGAACAGGGCGCCCGAATGTCAGTCCGACATATACTCCCACCTCCGGTCGACTGGCATAACATCCTACGGCACAATCCTCATTCAGGCCATACCTGCCTCCGGGGCGGATAATCTCCACTTGTGACAGATCCTTTCCTGTCAGGCCAAAATCCGCAAATACGGCTTTGTCATACATTTCCGAATAGCGGTATGCAATCCTGTTCTGGAACAGAAGTCCTCCTGTAAGGAAAACACTTCCGGCACCATGTCTGAAAGGAGTCCAGTCCACCAGCAGACGGAGCACATGCGAGTTCAAGGTCTCCTTTCCGCCGTCAGGATATATTTCAAAGGACCTGCTGTCAGAAATGACCGCAACATTGGGACTGCTGCTCCGTTTTAATGGAGAAGACAGGCAGAGGAGGTGATAATCAAGCCTCAGATTGACCGAACGGGCCAAAGGAGTGGAGACGGACACCCCTGCTCCGTACATTGAAACACCCGCACTCAACCCGACATTGCTGAACGCATGTCGCCTGGCATAGGCCATATCGGCATCGTCCCCCGCATATCCGGGGACAACCAGTAGCGACATGAGAGCAAATATAAGAACTGTCCTTCTCATTCTGTCAACTTTATATTATAATACCCGTCATCTATCCGGTATCTTTCAGAACCGGTGTCTAGCACACCGGAAAAGATACCGGTCGCATATCTGCCGCTCAGCAGGGATATCTTGAGGGAGGCATCCTCAAGCCTGGCGATGAATGTCTCACCGGAACCATTAACCTGATATGAAACGGAAATATTGAGATCAGTAAGTCCGTCCCCCGCGCTGTACACTTTTTGGGCCGCCAATGGCTCATTGTTCCAAAGATCAACTGAAAGGACAAGAAGATTTATGGAAGCGCCATCTTCAGAAGGAGACAGGAGAAGCGGGGCGTCAAAGGAAAAATTGCGTTCTTTGAAGACCACATTGTCCACATAATCAGAATAATATTCTGCCGCTACATCCGGTCTTCCGGTCTGCACAATTGAAAATTCCACATCATTCCCCTCTGCAAGCGCACGGTTCTTCTCGCACTGTGTGAACATGGAACAGAACAGCAGCCAGGACAGGATACAACCTGAGATTTTGAGTGCTGCAAGAAACCTGTCATAGTTCTTCATACGATAGCCTCCATAAGTTTTCCATCAAAATTAAAGATTATAATGTATTTTTGCAAGTTAAAATTGAATGCCCCGGACAAGCATTGGGACAGAGCCCGGGAAAAGGAGATAAGACACGATGGAAAACAAGACAATTCCGGTCCTGCTTCTGACCGGTTATCTCGGAAGCGGAAAGACAACCCTTGTCAACAACATTCTTTCCAACAGGAAAGGAATACGGTTCGCCGTAATAGTCAATGACATAGGAGAGGTCAACATTGACGCGGACCTTATCCAGAAGGGAGGAGTCGTCGGAAGCAAGGACGACAGTCTGGTGGCCCTGCAGAACGGATGCATCTGCTGCACCCTCAAGGCCGACCTTGTGGAGCAGATATATGAACTCATGAAGATGCAGCGCTTCGACTATATCGTCATCGAAGCCAGCGGCATCTGCGAGCCGGAGCCGATAGCCCAGACCATCTGCACCATCCCGACTCTCGGAGAGGCATACCGCAAATACGGCATCTGCCGCCTCGACTGCATCGTGACCGTCGTCGATGCCCTGCGCATGGAAAGCGAGTTCGGATGCGGAGACGGCCTCACCCGCAAGGACATCGGCGAGGAGGACATAGAGAATCTCATCATCCGGCAGATAGAGTTCTGCAACATCATCCTGCTCAACAAGGCATCCGAAGTGAAGCCCGAGGAACTTGCCAGAATCAGGCAGATCATCAGAACTATCCAGCCGCGCGCCGAAATAATAGAATGTGACTACACCCGGGTCGACCTTGACAGACTGATCGGGACCGGACTGTTTGACTTTGACAAAGTGGCGACATCCGCAGGCTGGATTCAGGGTATCGAGCACCAGGCCACGGCCGAAGAGGAACTCGAGGCCAGGAACTACGGGATGCACCTCGAATACAACCGCGGGGGACATGAACATGAACATGAAGGAGAAAGCCACAGCCACGAGGGACACGGACATCACCATCATCACCATGAGGGCGGTGAAGTCGAGGAATACGGCATAGGCACATTCGTGTACTACCGCAGGCCGGCATTCGACCTCAACAAGTTCGACAATTTCGTGGCAAAGAAATGGCCGAAGAGCGTCATCAGGGCAAAGGGCATCTGCTACTTCAGCGAAAACCCCGACATGTCATACCTCTTCGAGCAGGCCGGAAGACAGAAACTGCTCCGCGAGGCCGGCCAATGGTATGCCACCGCGCCGGAAGAGGACAGGCTTGAACTCATGCGCCAGGACCCGAATTTCTTCAGGGACTGGGACGAAAAATTCGGAGACAGGATGCAGAAAATCGTCTTCATCGGCCAGAACATGGACAAGGAGCAGATTGTCCGCGACCTTGACATGTGCCTCGAATAGGACAATTTCAAAATGCAGCTTTTGAAAAATCAATAAATTTCTATTGTATAGACTGAATTGAATGACCGGTGCGGCCCGAGGTGCTGTATCCGGTCTTTTTTACTGAAGTCCCCCTCGAAACCTGCTCTGTCGCAGCGTCCGTACCACGGCTCGATGCATACGAACGGAGCATTCTTGCCGACAGGAGACCAGAGGCCGACTAAAGGGGCATCGAAGGACAGGGCGAGCCACGGAGTGCCGTCCTTCGTGAGCAGAGTGACTTTCCCGACCTGCGAATCCTCAAAAATCAGGGCATCCCTGTCGAATGTATGCGTATCGAGCGGAATCCTTGCCGGTATTTCATATTTCGTGTCAGGGTCGGCGCATCCCTTCTCACTTATGAGGTCATACAGGAAGATGTCCCCGTCATGGATATCCTTGTCTGTCCCGACGGATGAACGGCCATCCTGCCTCTCTGAATGCGCTGATGCCTGTCTTTCAAGCAGGAAATATCCCCTGTCTTCAGCCTGAGGGTCAAAGTCCGGATAATAGAAAGCAGGATGAGCCCCTATCTGAAAATACATGTCCGAGTCCGACGGGTTGGACACCTTCCAGAGCACTTCCACCCTGTTGCCGTCAAGGCGGTATCCGATTTCAAGCACAAACGGGTACGGATAGCGGGCAAGAGTCTCCCCGCAGGACTCGAGCCTGTACCATATTTCATTGTCTGACTTTGAAACAAGAGTAAAATCCATGTCTCTTGCGAAGCCGTGCTGGGACATTTCATACTCCTTGTCCCCGACCCTGTATTTTCCGTTCCACAGGCTCCCCACTATCGGGAAAAGCACCGGGGAATGCCTTTTCCAGAATACCGGGTCTGCCTGCCACAAATACTCGGTCCCGCCTTTTCTGATGCTGCAGAGTTCTGCGCCATGACTGCTGACTTCTATTGTCAGCACACCGTTTGTCAGAGTTTCCATAATATCATTGTTTGTTTCCGATTTTCTCAGCACGGAGAGAATTGTCCGAGAGCACTGAAATCACGATGTCCTTCGACATGTCCTTGAGTTCATCGATGAATGTCTTCGCATCGTAGGTGCCCTTCTCGATCATCCGGAGTTTCTTCTCCCATTGGCCTGTCAGTTCAACGCTTTTCAGCAGGTCTTCCTTGATGAGTCCGATGAGTTCCCTGCCGGTGTCAGTCGGGAAAAGACTTTTCCTTTCCTTTCTGATGTACCGTCTCTTGAATAGGGTCTCAATGATGGACGCCCTTGTGGACGGACGGCCTATACCGTTCTCTTTCAATGCATCACGCAATTCCTCATCTTCTACGGCCTTGCCTGCAGTCTCCATAGCCCGAAGGAGCGTTGCCTCGGTATACGGCTTCGGAGGTGTCGTCCATGTTTCCTTGAGCAGAGGCTCGTGAGGTCCGGTTTCGCCCTTTGCAAATGCCGGCAGGACCTTTTCCTCCTCCTGTTCCGGCTGCGTATCGGCATCCTGAGCGTCCTGCGCAAACACGGCTCTCCACCCCGGATCCAGAATCTGCTTTCCGGTAGCCTTGAAGCCGATTTCCGCAGCCTGTCCGGACACTGTGGTGACAGCCACCTGGCACTCGGGATAGAAAACGGCAATGAAACGCCTCGCTATAAGGTCATAGACGCTCATTTCCCTTGCGTCGGCATTGGTTGGAGGAACGCCTGTCGGGATTATGGCATGGTGGTCAGTCACCTTCGAGTTGTCAAACACCTTTTTGCTTTTCGGCAGCTTTTTCCCCGCAAGAGGGGCAGTCAGAGTTTCGTAGCCCCTGAGGCCCTTCAATATGTCCGGCACCTTCGGATATATGTCATCGCTGAGGAAAGTCGTGTCGACGCGCGGATAGGTAGTCAGCTTCTTTTCATACAGGGACTGGATGAGCTTCAGTGTCTCGTCCGCAGTATATCCGAACTTCCTGTTGCATTCCACCTGGAGTGAAGTCAGGTCAAAGAGCCGCGGGGCGAACTCCTTCCCCTTCTTTTCGGAAATGTCCGTGACCGTGAAGTCCGATGTCCTGACTTTTTCAAGCAGAGCCTCCCCGTCTTCTTTCACCTGGAACTTTCCCTTGACTGATGAGAACAGCACGCCCCTGTATTTTGTCTTCAGTTCCCAATATGGCTCCGGCTTGAAATTCTCTATCTCCTCCTGCCTCTTCACTATGAGGGCGAGAGTCGGTGTCTGGACCCTGCCTATGGAAAGGACCTGCCTGTTCTGTGCGAACCTCAGGGTATAGAGCCGCGTGGCATTCATGCCCAGAATCCAGTCCCCGATGGCCCTGGAAAGCCCGGCCTCGTACAGGCGGTCATATTCCTTCTGGTCCCTGAGACTGGCGAATCCTTCCCTGATGGCCTCCTCCGTGAGGGAAGACACCCAAAGCCTGTAGACAGGACATCTGGCCTTTGCCTTGAGCATCACCCATCTCTGGATAAGTTCGCCTTCCTGCCCGGCATCCCCGCAGTTGATTATCATCTCGGCATTCTGCATAAGTCCCTCGATGATTGAAAACTGGTGCCTGTATGTCTCGTTGTCTATCAGCTTTATGCCGAATCGTCCCGGAATCATCGGAAGGGATGACAGCGACCAGTATTTCCATTGCGGAGTATAGTCCTGAGGCTCTTTCAGCATGCACAGATGGCCGAATGTCCATGTCACCTGATAGCCGTTTCCCTCAAGATACCCGTCCCTCCTTGTCTTCGCACCGAGCACATCTGCTATTTCCCTCGCCACACTTGGCTTCTCCGCTATACATACTTTCATCTTCAGTTCTTCCTCCGTCAAAATTTGAAAATCCGTCATACGGGAAGACAAAATTACATTTTTTCAAAGCCAGGCACAAATTTTCATTGTATGATTCCGTGCCAATCCTTATCTTTGCCGCCACCAAACTTACATTATATGAATCTCATATTCAGAAAGAACAGATGTCTCGCTGACACCGGAAGTGAACTGTCCGGCTATTTTGGGACAGACCAAAGCCGAATGGGGGGGGAAATTTCCAGCCTAAAATCCTTTGCTGAAAGTTTATTCCAGTCCGGAAACATTCTTTCCATCTCCGTTTCTTTTATATTATTCTTTCTGTCCGCATCTTTCCAGCCATTGGCCGCACAGGACAGGACGATGAATGCAGGCAATTCAATAGCCGCATTTGATCCCGAATGGCTCGGAGTCTATTACGGACTTCCGTCGGACTCAATCATCCATACACAACCGGCATGCCCGGACTTCCCTGACTCTTCCCGAACAGACACCAAATGTCCGCTTACTGAAGAGCCCGATGATTCTTTGTCAAAGACTTCCTCTGTACTTTCCCTGCGTGCCAACCTGCTGCGCTGGGCCACGCTCACTCCCGACCTCGGTATCGAGTGGCGCATCAGCCCGTCCGTGGGCATCATGGTGAACGGCTCGTGGACCTCGTGGAGATGGAACAATGCCGCCCGCCGCTATGCACTCTGGGAGGTGGCTCCGGAAGCGCGCTGGTATCTCGGCGAGAAGAAAGCCTGGTATATGGGCGCGATGTTCAAGGCAGGACAATTCAACTACAAACTCTCCGGCACAGGAAGGCAGGGAGACCTCTTAGGCGGAGGGATTACAGGAGGTTACAGACTGCGGCTGACCGATGCCCTTGACATGGACTTCGGACTCGGACTGGGCTACCTGAACGCCGATACGGAGAAATACGAGGTCATCGACGGAGTGCGGGTGCGCAGCGGCAACGAGACGAAGCACTGGATCGGCCCGGTCAATGCCGGAGTGACATTGGTTTGGAAACTATTTTAAGAAAGGAGGACGAGACGATGAAGACAGACAGCATATACAAGACCTCCCTTTTAGCGGCAGCTCTGCTGCTTGCCGCGACCTCCTGCGTGAAGGACGAGCTTCACGACACGCCGCACCCCGACTATGGGAAAATCACCGTCACCGCCGACTGGACCGACCGTGGTGACGGTGTGGACATCCCTGCGGAGTGGACGGTGACAATGGGCGGATATACCGGCACAGAGACCGGAGAGGCCCATGCGCCGGATTATCTCTTCAATCCCGGCGATTCCACCCTCGCAGTGTATAACACCACCGAGAACATTACGATAAGCGGCACCACCGCCACCGTAGTTCAAGAAACAGGAACCGGAACATTCATCAGCAACGCCCCCGGCTGGCTGATGACCTCCGTACAGGATGTTACCGTCGAGGCCGACACCGACTATGACCTGACAGCTGCGATGCACCAGCAGGTACGCCAGCTTACCCTTGTTATCGAGCCTACAGGCGATGCGGCGGACAGGATAGAGAGCATCGAAGGCGCATTGTCAGGAGCGGCTGGCACGCTGGACTTCGCCACCGGAACCTACGGAGCGGCATCCGATGTCGCCCTGCACTTCACCAGGATAACCGAGGGTGACGATGCCGGCAAATGGACCGCCACCGTGCGGCTTCTGGGCATCGCAGGCAACC
>CASEBV010000001.1 GCA_949286415.1 uncultured Bacteroidales bacterium | reverse complement strand
TACCCGGCCTCCAGGGCATCGGTCACGATACGTTCCGTTTCATTCACAGGAATCTGGAAGACGCCGAAACCGATGGACGGCATCATCACTCCGTTGTTCAGTCTTACTTGTCTCATACTGTTGTCTTGTTTTGAATCACGCTGCGAAATTACATGCTGCAGGTGATCCGGATGTTACAAAATCGGGGGATATATTTTCACATTTCGTGGTTTTTGCCTACATTCGTACCGCAGACCGGCAAACAGGGAAAACGTATGGAACAGCAGGAAAAGGACAGGATATTCTTCATGGGCTCGATCAGGGACTTCGATGTCAGGGAGCATCCCCAGAGCGTGCTCCATATCCTCTGCACGCGGGGAAGCATGAGTTTCCGCTTCCAGAATGTCAATTACAACATCGTTGCGGGCGACTACGTCATACTGACCAATATGTCGCTGGCTTCCGGTTTCTCCGAATCGGATGACTACAGCGCCCTTACGATGGGACTGTCCGCACAGTTCGTGATGTCGATGGCCATACGCAACAACTACGGCATCATCGGACACCTCAGCCTCTTGCAGAATCCGGTGATGAAGCTCTCGCCCCACGACTTCCGTAAATGCGTCTGCGACATGGAACGGCTCCGGGAGAGGCTGACGGACGGAGGGCCGCATCTGTTCCGCGAGGAAATGCTGGGCTGCCTTATGACAGCGCACATCCTGGACCTGTACGACATCCACGCACGCGGCCAGGCTGTCCGGCAGGTCTCGGAACATACCGCCAGGCTGCTGCAGCAGTTTATCGGAATGCTTTACGACGGAGAGTACATCCAGCACCGGGATGTCCCCTACTATGCCTCCCGCCTCTGCGTCACTCCCCACTACCTCTCCGAGATTTGCAGGAAAGCCTGCGGCAGGCCGGCCACCTACTGGATAGACCGCTTCACCCTGCATGAGATTGCGAACCTCCTGTGCCAGAAGGAGCTGCCGCTGTCGGAGATAGCCGCCAAACTGAACTTCTCGTCCTTTTCCTATTTCAGCAGGTACGTATCCAGGCATTTCGGCATTTCCCCCAATGCCTACAGGGAGTCATTAAACCGAGTGCGTTAAAATAGGCGAAATACAAACTATAACTCAATCTCTCCGTCAACACTGCCCTGCTGCCCCCATCCTTCTATCTGCACTCCGTCAAGCTCAATCTTATCGGAGGATACATTTATTTGAACTGTCAGGCATTTTCCTCCTTCGAGCATATTGACCGGATTGTCGTCCTGATCATAGTCGGGAATACTTAGTGTACGCACCATGTCATCGAGACTTACTTCAAGCGTCACATTGTCTTTTTCCTGAGGAACCATAAAGCATGATACCTGACTGCCCTGCATGGTTCCCACCTCTGACAGTCCGGAGGCCGTACCGTTCTGTATTGCCCCTTTTGCCAGATCTATGCCGCATGAGGAAAGAGCCTTGACCGATGTGGATATCTCAGACAGCTGCGCATCCGTCAAATCATCGGACACATACTTTACCACAAGTTTGTGCAGAGCATGCTTGAAGACCAGACTCACAGCTTCTTCTGAGTCTTTCTCAACCGACACCGCCTCGGCAAGCAACAGGTCGGTTTCTTCCGCCGGGGAGACGGTAAATGTCAATATTCCGCCCACTGCCGTATCCTGGACAGGATAGCAACCTGAGAAATATACGTTCCCGGCATCTTCCGGCAGATTAAGATCAGCCCATGAGAGCTCAGTCGTCCCGACAGTGTAGCTTGTGCTTATATTCGGGAAACCGCTTCCCGAAACCACAAGCGTAAAGATATCCCCGTTGGAGAAATTTCCTTCTCCGTTCCCGTCAAGTGCGGGTGATTTGGTCAGGGCCTCGATGGATGTCCGGATATCTATCATCCTGTCAGTCTCATCTGTACCGTTGCCGTTGTCCTCAGGGGATTTCTCGCAGGAAACAGTCATCATTGCAAACAGGACAACCACTGCTATAATTAAACTGTGATATTTCGTTGTATTGTTCATCGTTATTTCAACTTATTGAATAAAACTTTCATTAATCTCAACTTCGGGAAATGCCTTCTGCCAGATATCCCGTTTCAAATCCACAACCGTTAAACTAGTTATCGCGTACGAGCCAGTCCCCAGGATTACTTTCCAGTATCCGCTGTCCTTATATGTGATCACTTCCCGGATCAGGCGGTGATGCTGGAAATCGTTGGACCCTCCATTGACTTCGAAACGGAAATGGTCATTGTTGTCCACATAATAGATGGCGGAGACATAACCCTCATCATCAAATTCCGCACCCCAGATTGTCATGACGTGTGTAGCTCCTACCCCACCCCGCACGAAACCTATACCCTGCTTATTTTCCAGAGCTCCTTTGATAATCCTGCTGAAACTTTCTTTATTCATGACGTCTTCAGGGCTGACCGCAACATCTATGTTGTCGAATATTTCCGTGAAATATCCTCCGTAATTGTCATCAATATCAGGATCCGGAGATGATATTCCCGGAGTCCCGCAGATAAACCAGTTAATTCCGACGGCATCCGAACCCCCTCTGTTTCTGGATATGTCTCTGAAAAAGTCGAAAATTTCACTGCCTTCAGTATCGGAAAACCCGAAAGAGGGACGCGGATATGCCGGCCATGGATTCGAACTGTACCTTGCATCATACGCCTCAATATACGGTTCATTGAGCCGTGTCCACCAATGCAGCAGATTTGACGCGCCCGCCGCCCAGCACATATTGCCGTCATTGTATCCTGGATGTGAGCCACTGTTGTCAGGGTCATCCTTATCGCAGTCAGACCATAAAAAGCCTTCCTGCCAGTTCAGACACGTAATGTCGGATACTTTGTACCATATACCATCGGGGAAGTTTTCAGGCACCATGAAACTGTACTCAGGAACGGACTCGCTGTCTTTTGGATAATCGGGCAGGCTGGC